>DEFJ01000025.1:69119-141681 GCA_002350725.1 Cyanobacteria bacterium UBA2855
AAGTTACGAGCAGGGCAAGCGTAAACCCGTTTAATGCAAAAATTTCAAGACAAGTCCCTTATTTGGCTATTTTAACTTAGTGTTTACACATAAATGAACATTTTAATAAATTTTTGTGTTATATTATCATTAGAGTAAATATTTGAGGTTGTGATTATGAAAAAGATTTCTATATTAGCATTAGCAGTAGTTTTAACATCTTATGCGGCACTTGCGGCATCATATAAGATAAATACATCAGGAGTAGTAAAAAACAACTCCGGCAAGGTTATAACAGCCCCAGCAAATGTTGTTAATCAAAATTATTATAACAATTTCAATGCCTCAAGCTACGTAAATAGCAATCAGGTTAATGCAAATCAAGTAGAAATTATAGAAATCGTAATGGACTACTCCGGAAGTATGTCAAATTGGATAGGAGTAGCAAAACGCAGCATGGCATCAATAGTCGCACAAATTCCAACCAGTACAAAATTAGGGTTTAGAGTATTCGGACACGATTTACATGGGAGCAACCCTATCGGTAGTACTGTTCAACAAGTTAAAAAGATTGTAAAAAAAGGCAATGGCAAATTCTCGGTAGTAACGGATGCCGGTACAATAGGAAAAACTACAGGAGTATGTGCTGCAACAAGTCAGGTAGCAGGAGTTCATCCTGCAAATGCCAGTGCGCTTTTATCAGGTATGAATTCGGTAGACATAGGCGGTGCAACGCCAATGGTTTACGCACTTGATAGAACGGTATACCAAGATTTTGCGGGAATGGATACAACTACACCTAAAAAAATAATTTTAATAACCGATGGCGGTGAAAATTGCGGAGGCGACCCTTGCGCATTTGCAAGAGAATTAATGTCAAAGCGTTCTGACATACACATTGACGTCGTACTTGTATCCTCAAATTCAAGGCAGTTGACGTGTTTAACATCAACTACAGGCGGACATTTTTATAATATAAACAATTTATCTGATTTTTCAACTGTAATGAATCAATCAATACAATCATTACCGCGCCAGCTTGACCCTAATAATCAATATCAATATCAGCAACAAACTCCGGGTCAGGAATTTGAATTTATCAAGATGGAAGACGATTTGTACCAAAATCAGAATTAAGATTTCGGTTTTATTGATGAATGGGTTTAGTATACAAGTGAAATTTTCGCACCGTATGAATCGGTGCGTGTATACGCGCACCTCATTATTTTAAAGAAACCCCGATATTTCCGTTATAAAATCTTACTGAAAAGCTCATTGTTTCACCTTTATAACCTGATGGAGGGGCATTATATTTCGGAGTAGACATAATAGCACTATACACGGCATCATTCAAAGTAACATTACTTGATTGTTTTGAGAATGAACGGTTTGTTAATTGTCCGGCAGAAGAAACTTTGAACGAAACAACACAATCTCCATCCCCTACAACATTTGCAAAATCAATTTTACGGCCTAAGGTATTTTGCAAACCGATTTTATAAGATGCTAACTCTTTTTGAAGAGCTTGAGTATCTATCTGAGCTTTTGGCCTCAGAGTTGAATTTTGAGCCGAGTTTTTAGCTGCCGCAGTTGCAGCAGCCGTATTTACGGTTTTTTGTGAATTCGTTTTATTTGTTGTTGTCGATGCTTGTGGTTTGTTATTTGAAAATACAGACGAGTTAGAATAATTCGTTCCTGTATTATGAGTTTTTACTGATGAGGAAGTTGTACCACTCGCAATTGATTGAGTAGTTTTTGGAATATTTGGTTTTACCTGAGAAGAGGTTGTAGTTTTAGCAGTTTTATTAACAGTCGCGGTATTAGGCTTTGCTTGCGCTGTAGGTTTGGCAGCCTGATTTGGTTGCGTAGTTGTATTTTTATTAAACAAATTAGTTATTATATTATTTTGTTTCGGTGGCTGCTGAGTTTTGGCAGGTGCAGGCTGAGATTTTGCAGTAACAGACTGTTGTGGTTTAGTTTGCGGTTGGACAACAGGAGCTATCGGTTGTTGAACAGGTGCCGGTTGAGGAACAGTTTGTACAGGCTTTGTTGTTTGCACATTTGCATTTTTCCCTGCATATTTTGCCGCAAGAGTTTTCTCATTATTTATAATACCGACAGTTGATGAATTCCACAAAGTATCAATTGATGGAATATTTTGGACAACTTGAGTTTCTTGTTTTTGAGTTTTTATATTTTGCTCAGCCGGCTTTTCCTCAGGGTTTCCGACGAAAAACAATACCACTATCGCTAATATTAAACAAATTCCAAATACAACAGTAGAAATAGGATCAAAAGATTGCTTCAATTTTACAAGCTCTGGATACTGCTCTTCAAAGGTTCTGCGCGAAAATTTTTCCTGATGTTGAACTTGCGGCTCTTGGACTTGTGTGTTTGTATTAATATGATTACTCCCTGCAACCTCTTCAAAAATATCGTTGCCACAATCGCAATAATCAGGTTTTATATTATATTCTAATCCGCATTCTTTACATCTGAACATTTATAAAATTTTCCTATTTCTTAACTTTTTCTATATCATTATAATCATGAGATGTACTGTATTTAGCACTTGTTGATATTCTCCAACTACCTGTAACAGTAGTTGTTACACGATTTGTACCCGCAGGGAAATTCAATATTGAACGTCCCTGATAACTTCTTATAACCGGTGCTATATATTGAATAGCATAAGGAGTATAAGCAGGATTAGTTGAAGAAGTATTTACATTTGTAATTTTACCATACTTATCAACATTAAACGAAAATCTGAATATAGTACCATTTGGCACATTTGGAAGTCTGGATTTAGAATCTTTCATAATCTGATTTTGTAAGTTTGATCTCCAAACATTCCAGGCAATTTCTTCCTCGTGTGCAGTCAGGACTTTATTTGGCTGAGGTGCTTGGGTTACAGGTCTTGTCGCAATAGTAGTATTTTGACGTGCAGGACTTGTCGTAGTTGACGGAGATACATATTTGGTAGAACTTCCAATAGGTGCAGACGGCGCTATTGTCGTATGCTGAGAACCCCTATCCGCAATAGGAGCCTGAGAAGTTGTAACAGTTTTTGACTGAGTCACCCCATATTTGGCATAGGGTTGCGAAGTTGAAGTAGTTGGAATTACCTGCTGTTGAACAACTGTTTGCGTTGGAGATTTTGAGGTTTTAGTTTGACTAGCAGGTTTTGATTGAGTTTGAACAGTAGTTGTAACGGTTTGCGGGGCTGTTATAGCTCTTTCATCACTGTCTATAAAATGATTCATTTGCTGCTGGATTGCAGAAATTTGATTATCAATTTTCTCATTTGCAGTCATCTGAACAACTTCCGTTTCAGGTGAATATTCCATGACAGGGATTTCGGTCTCCTCAACAATAACCGAAGTCTCCGGAACCAACTTATATCCGGAATCGTAAACCAAAACCGACTTATGCATTGTCGGTTTTGATATACATATTATAATTGTAGCTATAAATGCTGCTATCAGCAATAATTGAATTATTATTTTCATTATCTTATCTGTCTATTTTTGAAAGTAACTCTTCACACGCAAATTTTTCAAAGTTGGTATTGCTTAACCAGAAAGTTTCTGCAATCAACAAGGCTGTTGGTACAAGTGCAGCAACAGCACTTAAAAACATACCTTGTAAATCACCGCCGATTGTTTGCATAAAGTACGAAACATTCATTGTAAATTCAATAACAATAATACAAATACCGATAATAAAGGCTCTGCGCATTTCTTTATCAAGCTTTCTTGAGCCTTCCAAACCGTAAACATCTACACCATGTTGTAAGTGGTTTGAATATCCGTCTTGCTTGATTACATTTGAGGCTTGGAGTTTTTTATTCAACGTAAATGCATTAGCGAATGAGAAAAACGCAAATACAATCAAGAATGTTGCCAACGTTAAGAATACCGGACTTATTCTCAAACCTGAAATTCTCATCCACCCCGCAGCTTCAGGGAAACACATTGCCAAAGTGTTTGAAACACCATATGCCAAAACCGGAGCTGTCAAAATTCCCAAAATAGTTTCAAAGATTGAATGTAGTTGCAGACTGAATAATTTATCTCTTACACCTGAAATTTTTGTTTTGCTCATTGTATTGATAAATCTATCTATCCATTGACGATATTCTTTCATTACACTTTCAAAATCTTCTCTGTATTCATATTCATTCAATAATGCTCTTGTTTGGACATTAACACTTTGGAAATATCCGCAAGCAAGTGCAATCGTTGCACAAGTACCTACAAAGAATAAAGAAATAAATACAGCGAAAAACGGCATTGAATCAGGTCCTAAGTAATATAGAACATTAATCAAATATATAGCTATATAAAAGATTAATGCCAAAATTACCATAAATCTGTCAACTACGCCGGCAGACTCAATATTTTTTACATTTTTACTCTGTAAAGCAAGATATACGCCTCTTTTCATTACAAGACCTACACCAAAAACAATTGCCGCATATATAAAAATCAGTTTCAGATTTGTAGGCATTTGTATAACACTGCCTGCATCTTTAAGCGGCAATCCGGTCAAGTAATTTGCGATACCGAAAGCACAAACAAAAGAAGCCAAGAACAATGCAATATGCAAAATTACTCCACCCTTAGAATTCATAGAAATTCTCTGCTTCAAATCGTTTATTACACCTGAAACTTGTTTTATAATACCTACACGAATTTCTTCTAAACCTGATCTTTGCTCCTCTAATTTAATTCTCATCGCAGCATTTGGATCATTGCCGTATATATTTTTCAAATCAGTTTCGGTCATAACCGCACTTGCACCAACCTGAGGGGGAGCATCAAGCACCTTAATTGTAATAAATTCATCAGAACCATCCACCATAATCTTACAAATTTTTTCAATTTCTAAACTTGCAGGAATCGGCTGCCCTTTAAATAAAAATTTCTGACAATTGAACTGATTAATCAATAAACATCTGTTATTCTTCGCATCATACTGCAAAGTCAACATAAACGGGAAGCCTGTATTTACTTGAAAATCATAACCGGGTTTGGAGCTTATGTTAATTAATTCCTTATCTCTAAAGGTTTTTTCGCTTGTTTTTGAACTGATTGTAAATGCCATTTCGTTCTCTCCTTTATCGTCCTATTGCTTTTAAAAATCTTCTGTCTGACTTGTCAATCATAGCCGCATTGGCTGTAACAAGTCGTGTTTCACCTAATACCGGTGCCAATTTAGTTTTTACTATATCCAATTTTTGCGGCGGAGCATAAACAAACATCATTGCCAATTCCGGTGCATATTTTTGGATATTCTTAATGTTTTGCGGTAAAGTTTCCCAATTCAGTTGCTTAGAAAGTATTCCCTCATTTGCCAAATCACCAATCACAACAACAGATGGGCGATAACCTTCTTTCTTCATTGTCAAACAATACCCTAATGCTTTTTTTATACCTTCTCCATACGAAGTATAATTATCCTTTTTATTTGATGTAAAAGATTCTACAGCCTTTGTAATACCCTGAACGTCAGCAGGCGTTCCCTCATAAATTAAGTATGAGCTCTTGGAAACCTTTATAATTTTCACTGCATCCTCAGGATCTAAAATCGCACATAAAGATTTTACATACTTTAATTCGGCAGGCAAATTCTTCTGATTACTCAAAGAAGAATCTATCACAAATACAATTGCTGCCTTATGAAAATCATCAATTTTAATATTTTTAGCAACTACAAAAAGGGACTTGACAATAATTGCCATAGTCAATATTATAAATCCGATTGTAATTAGCTTTTTATTCATTTATCATTCCCGTTTAATACATAACAGTAACCCTTAATGGTTTTGTCAAGGTTAAATCCATTTCGGTAAATGACGGGATTTCCGCATCTACACCACGCTCAACAGTTGAGCCGATAACAGCCCCTCCTGCACCTACACCTGCACCAATTGCAGCCGCAGTACCAATATCTTTACCTGCAAGTGCTGCATACAAAAGCCCTGTCAAAGCACCTACAACAGCACCTACGGCAGCATTTGTTGCTACTGACTTTAATTTACCGTCATTTGTTACAGAAAAATCTATTTTTTCTGTCGATATTTTATATGATTTATTGTCAGGTGTTACCAATTGGGTGAAATCAATGGCAACTTTACCGTTTCTTGAACCATAAGAAGCATGAACAGCCTTTGTCAATGTACCATAAATCAAACTACCCTGAGGGAACACTACAGCACCATTATATGTAATATCTTTCATCAACACCGCTATAACCTGATCTCCTTTATTCGCAGAAGCTGTATTTATAGCGCTTTGCAAATATACGTGCAAAGTAGTACCGCTTGCTAATTGAGCAACAGCTCCACGCAATGTTGTATCCTGTGGTTGCTGTGTATAGGTTTGATTGTTAGTATTAGTATTAGAATAATTATAATTGCCGTAATTATTCTGATAATATACGGTTTGCTGAGGTTTAGGTTCTTCAAAAGTATAACGATTTGTCGTATTTCCTGACATTATATCTTGAGCTAATCTATCGTATACACTCAATACATTAGGGCTTTCAGACAATTCATAATCCACACCTTCTCTTCTTACCAATTTTAGAATATTTTTATTTATTTTTTTGTTGTTATTTGCCTGATAGTAATAAAACACATTATTACCTGTTTGTTGAAGGATTACGACTGCATAATCCGTTGAATCATATCTGGAAACACCGTAATAAGGATTACTTTTTCTTAAAACAAAATCATAAGAGCTATAACTCTCTGACACAGCATATTGAACTCTATCTACTGTAGTATTTTTCAAATAGTACATTTCACTAAATGCAAAACACGCATTAAATGACGCATATAAAACAGCTATAATAAGTGCTAATAATTTTCTCATTGCTGACTAACCCCTCGAGTTGCTCTTTGTTGTCTTTGAATTATTGTTTGAGTAGTTTTTTTGGTAGTAGATAAAGAACCATCGTCATTTATTTTTATCAGATACTCAACTACGTTTATTGCGAACTGTTTGTGCATAGTTGGCATTGTAAACAACACACATCCTGTTGCAACTATCATCCAAAATACCAAAAACATCACTGCTGCTTTCATTTTTATATTTTTAAACGAATAAAAACCTGCAATAACTAACAATGATACTATAAGAGTTACTAAAGCTGTTACCATATAATCTTTTTCCTTTTCCTGTCATAATTATACCTTAACTTACAGAAAAAGCAAACATTAGTTACAAACATAAAACAAATATTAATTGTAATTAAATATCTTTACATCACAATGAGAATCACTTCTCTCTGCTTTAATTTGGGCGGAAGTTTTTCCATCCCCGCACAAAACTCTGTCAAATGTTGGCGAAGTTTTATAATAAGCATCAAGAATTGCTGAACTTGTCGGTGTATTTGTAAGTTTGAATCTGTTTCCTGCAGGAAGACTATTTTCTAAATCATATGTATGCGGCAACCCCATGGTAACAATTTTATCATTTCCCTTACCATACGCACTGACGACAGCTTCATAATAAGTCATAGCGTCAGAAGGTCTATCGCCATCCGCTGTCACCTCATCATCATCCTCTGATACCGGATACATAACATGCGCAGATAAATATCTTTGGTCAACCTTAGGATAACCTAATGGTAAAACCGTAAATTTATCTGTTACAGCAAAAGCAACAATATCAGGAAGTCGATTATCTTTTACACTATTTTCACGGTATTCAATAACATTTGGACCTCTATTTCCGTTCAAATCAACATATACAAGATAATATTTAATTGTATCCGTTATATGCGGAGTAACAGATGTGTCGATTGTTTGCGTATATGAAAAAGGGACATTACCATTTGCACCAATCCACAATTTAGCTCCATTTGAAAGCAAAATTTTCGGATTGTTTCCACCTTCTCTGAAATTTGCAGTGTTTGGAGAATTACCTAAATACGCATCCCGACCGCCCGTTTTATTACAAGCATTATTTGCGGCAACATTTTGAGCGTTATTTGAAGTATTAAGGTATTCTAAAAGTGCATTACAAAAAGTTCTTGCATTATCCGGAAACGCTTTTGCATCGGTAGTTGTAACCATGTGATTATATATAGCAACAGATAATGCATTATATGTCTTTATATATGAATATTTGTAAGCTTTTTCCCAAGGCTTAACGGTAATTACGCCCAAGGAACCGATTATACCGATTATAACAAACACCAAAAGCATTTCTGCAAGCGTAAATGCATTTATCTTTTTCATTGAACCCCCCTTAAACTTTTGCTATATATATTATAACCTTTATTAAGCGAAAAGTCAATATTCATAAGGGATATATTGCATTTTGTACACTTATATGTTAAAATAGATATATAAGTTATAGTATTTATTTAAGAATAGAGGAATTATATGTTAAAATCACTAAAAGCATTCACACTTGCAGAAGTAATGGTAACTTTAGCGGTATTGGGAGTACTTGCATCATTGATGTTACCGATTATCGGTCAAGTCAGACCTAATAAAAGTAAAGCGCTATTTAAAAAAGCATACTTTGTTGCAGAACGTATGGTATACGAAATGGTAAATGATGAAGATTTATATCCGAATACCGGTACTTTTGTCGGTTTTGACAACGTATCCGAAGTCACTTATCTGAGTCACGATTATGGTCACAAAACTGATAATACAAAACGAAACAGTAAGTTCTGTGAAATTTTTGCAAGAAAAGTAAACACAACTTCCGACACAACGCACTGCGATGCAGCACACGCAGCATTTGGCGCGACTCCGTCATTTGAAACCACAGACGGAGTTGCATGGTATATGCCATTCAGTAATTTTTCAACAACACCACAAATTATCAGAGTTGATGTAAACGGAAGTAATCCTCCAAATTGCAGACAAACTGCGGGAAACGCAACATCTTGTAAAAACCCTGACAGATTTGAGATTAAAGTTGAAAAAGATGGCAAGATTTTCGTAGATGGAATGAAAGAAATCGAATATCTTCAATCAAACGACTCTTTGAGATAATTTAATTTTTGAACAACGGAACGGGGTACTGTTTGTACCCCGTTTTTGTGTATTTGGGTGTATATCTCATAATGGTATAATTCTTATTCCCCGTGAGGGGAAGGGGCAAAAGCTTCGTAGATATTTTTGTCAGCGTGGCAACGCTGACATACTGTGAGGGGAAGGAGTAAATAAGTTTCCACCCCGGATGGGAAACTTTGTAGGGTACAGTTCATCTGCCTCTAGGGGGAATAGTTCAAGATTTTAATTTGTCATCAGCAATGACAGGTTACGCAAAAAGCCGATACAAATGTATCGGCTTTTTATATATTCGTTTTATCTAAACTACCAAGTGATAATCAGAGCTCCGTCATATCCCGGAGTAGCAGGAATATTGCGGAATGAAGTTTTGCATGCCACAGGTATTATATTATTCGGATCCGCACCCGCAGGAGCATGACCTGCATGGTACACGCTTGACTTGATTAATTCCCTATCTTCAAAGGTAATTATATTTTGACCTGCCCAGCAGAAGTGTTCAACACCACCGCCATTACCGCCTTTACCGGAAAACTCCAAAATATCTTTTACTACATCATCACCAGCAAAAGATACCTCAAAAGATGAAAGAACAAAACTGAACATACCGCCAACTGAAGTTTTGCTTGGTTTTGCACCCTTTTCACCACTTGTATTTCTATACCAATTTATTGCTGAAGGATTATTTTTCCAAGTTTTACACTGCGTATCCGAATCAAGTGTATTTGTTGTCATGCAAGTTTTTAATTTATTAAAATCCATAATTGCTTTATTGAACGGTGGCAGTTTACCTGTTGCTTCAGGTGCCGGCTGACTACCAACACCACCATCTCCGCCTTGGGCAGTCAATATATTACCAAAGGTAGTGTCAGAACCCTTCGAACCATTTTTACCTAAGTTAATTGTAGCCGCAGAACCGCCCCTGCCAACATTAATTGTTCTATCAATACCATTCAAGGAGCGAACAACAATCGTCTTAAATTCACCCGGTTTACCATAGAAACCTTTTTTAAGAGTATTTTCATCGTATGTATCATGCCACTTGTATAAACCACTCAACTCTGCTTGAGATTCAGCTGTATGGTAATGACGCATTAAACAATACCCTATTCTTGAGCTACTTGCACCTTTTCTGCAATCATAATGGAGTTTTTCACCCCCACTGCCGACACATCTGCCGTCAGTACCGGAATGACCCGTGGAAACAACTTCATCATAATAGAAAGTTTCGGATTTTCTTAAAATAGCATCTGCGGTAGTACCGTTATAAAGTTGTAAAGTCACAGACCGTCGTCTCAATGTATTACCTACAGCACCAGCAGGAGCACTTTCAGCGGTAATAGTATGTGGACCTACCGTAGATGTTGCAGAAGTACCAGTATGAGCACTACCTGTACTTGTTCCACATACACCGATTCCATTACAGAATGAATATGGCATACTAGCAGACAATCCTTCATTTATATGAGGGCCATCAGGTGCGTTAGAAGCAGGTACTGTATTACTTGCACTATAACCTAATCCTAAATCTCCGGCAAGAGATGGTGTCGTGCAAAATTTTCCATGTCCAACACTATATGGACTGTTCTGAGTAGATACCCCGTATGAAATAGTATCCGTTGTTGTATCAACATTACAAGTACCATCATATTCTAATTTTTGATATTCACCACCGTAAGGTGTAGTATCACACTTTATCTCATACCCTTCTGCAGTCTTTCCTGAAGTTTGCCCGTATGTACCACCTGATGCTGTTTCTGTCCAAGTAGTTGTTTTTGTACCTGTTTTAGTTTTCACACAATCGTTCTCACAACCATTATGTTTCCATGTTTTAATAGGCTCATCCCATGCATCTTTTATTTTACAAGCAGGTATACCAGGAGCACAAGGGGAATATATATCTTCACTAGGGCCATAACAAGGTCCTGAATTACAACTGCTTTGACCCTTATAAATACAAGGATTTGAGCAAGGAATCACAGGACCGGGTTTTGAACCAGATATATATGAACCAGTACTATATTCAGCAGGATGATGTATATTACCTGTAACCACCTCACAATCATAGTATTGCCCATACGGATACAAACAATCATATACATCTTCTGTTTTTGAACATGTTGCAGAAGCACCGCCATAAGATGCGGTTCCACCAACAATACCTACAACGTTACCATCCGAATCATAGGCATAACAAGTAGAACCACTTGTCGGTGAAACTGTGGTTTGACCCGTATATCCAGCGCAAAGAGTAACACTTGAACCCCCAGTACTATATGTTTTCCAAGATTTATGCTGCTGATTTAGAGGACACTCATGAGTTTCTTTACCGGTAGTAATTGAAGTATATGAAAGAGGACCCGCATTTCCTGAATCTGCACTTTCTGCAAATGACCATATATGCCCCATATATGATTTTAACTCTGCCAAAGCGGCAGGAGTATTTTTTATACCTATTGCCTCTAATCCTGCTATGGTTAAACCAAACGGATATAAAGTTTTATCGGTATTTGTATATGTTGTAGGCAATGTACCTGTATAACCGGCATCGCCACCGCCACCGCCGCCACCAATTGCAGTGATTTGGAATAATGATGCTTTTGCCGGCGGGTCAAATACACAATTTGAAGTTTTACGAGGATAACCGGCAAGCATTTTTTGATTTATTCTACCGCTTCTACGAGCTTCGTACAGGTGCCCATCATGGTAGTAACACATATATGTTCCATGGTTTGCAGCTGACGGCAAATGTAAATGCTTCTTAGTTACAATTGGAACGGATGCCGCGACAATCAATGATGCAATTACTAACAACATCATCAATTCAACCATTGAAAAGGCTTTTTTTATTCTGTATTTTGGTTTGTTAAAAAACATATATTTATATCCTTTCGATTATTACCACGAAACAAGTATTGCTCCATGTTTACCTGCTTGACGACCTGCATTACCACCATTACCAGGTTGCACACCTGCTAGGTTATTATATCCCATCATTGATGCATATTTTGTCAACGAAGAATTAGCACCAATAGCTCCATTATCGGGAATATCAAGGAGAATTTCCATCTTATACCTTGAAGGACACATAGGATCATTCATCCCTTGCAATGCGGCAAAAGAGCAAGAAGTATCACTGAGAAAATCTTGTCCTAAATCAACCCAACGGCCGACTTCTTGATATTCCCATATATTTTTTGTCCCAGGTTTTAACCTGGAAATTGGTTTGGAAGCATTGCTAGGGGTTTGCAGTATTGTTTTATATCGCTGCAAACTGCCTGGATATGAAGGTAATGTATCATCTGAATATACAAAAGTTTTTTCTATAATGTTTGCAGAAGTTTCACAAAATTCTACGTGAATTAAACCGTCAACACTATCTTTCCACGCTCTTGGCACATATGAACAACCGAATGCTATAACCGAAGGACCCATGTGTCCTGAGATATAGACATCCTTAATATCAGAAAACTTGGTATTTTCAGCCGTTGCAAGATCATTTCCGCCTTGAACTTCAACAATATTTGTAATATCATTTCCTATTCTGACAAATGACGGATATCCGTCACTATGTGCAGATGTTGAGCCTCCTTTTCCCGGGTACAAGCGATAAATATTCTTAGGAGTAGGGAAAAAAGCACTTGTATATTGACCGGCACCACCACCAGTAGATGCGCCTCCACGCGCACCCCCTCCTACAACATTAAATATTAAATATTTTACATACTGATCAGGTCTAAATTCGCAAAAACTCCCGCTTTCTGGTTTTGGATCATTTTCCCTGCCTGCAGAAATAGTTCTTGAATATAATTGATTGCCAACATAATAGCATTCAAAACCGCCATGAGCCTCTGCGCTGATTTTTGGCTTTGACTTATGAGGAATAACGCTTGCCATAACCGCAACGAAAATTGAAACAATAGACATTACGACCAATGCTTCAAAAAGTGAAAAACCTAATTTATCTTTTAAAAAATCTTTTTTTACCATAGTATTACCACCGCTCCATCGCCGCCTTGTTTTGGTCTGCACAGTCCTTTACCCAGATCATAATCTGTACTTCCCGAAGAACACGGGGTAGTAAGACCATTCTTACCGGTGTATTCATAACCACCCGATACAGAACATCGAATATGATTTGAATTTGTTGGGATTGATTCTGTCACATAAAATTGTGAATTATAATAAGGTGCAACCAAATTAGGAACAAAACTATCAGGATGAACTTTATACACTGAAGTTAAAGCCTCAGGAAAATTTTTATCAGTAGATTCCAACACGTAAGAAGCTCCTGATCTTCTGTATACATATCTTGCACATCGTCCACCTGCTATACTTTTACAAGGCAACTGCAAATTTGAACGATTCATATTTCCTACAGCACAATAAAAACGAGAAGGGACACTCGTTACAGAATCAGGATAACAAATTGCCGAAATATTCATTGTCGAACGAGTAACCCAAACATCTCCACCATAAGAAGCTTGCGGATTAGAATTAACATTCGTGCAAGAAGCAGACCCATCATTATACATATTTGCATCTATATGTTGACTTATAGGTACCCAATTTGTACCAACAATACCCGCGTCAGGTCCTGAAAAATTATCAAATTCATGAATCATAAAGCCCGAATGAGAATTTTTAAGAGTTGCAGATAACTTAGGAAAATTACTTGCACCATTTCCTCCGTCTCCTGCATCTTCTGGAACTCTAGTAGCAAGTTCTGTTTGTTTATTTATTTTGTCAATAACATCTCTAAAACCTGAAGTTTTTGCTTTAACATCAGGATATGCGCTTACCCCATAATCTGATAATTTACCTCCTCTCAATTGAACCGCAGACGAAAGATTAATTGGGATATTACTTGAATCAAGAACCGTAGCACCACTGCCACCTCTTGCATATATTATATTACATGCAGCATTTGAATCATCCTTATTGCACACAGAACCGGATTTAACAACCTGAACAACAGTGTTTTGTCCATTTCCACCATTCTGGTTATAAGCTTTTAAATCTCCGCCTTTACCTGGATATAAATAGAATTTTCGCGCATCAATCGGAAGTGACGGGAAAAACATTGAAGCCACTTCCCCTGCAGCCCCGGCTTTACGGTATTTTAAATCTATCTGTTTAACAATAACATTTGTAGGATATGTATTTTTCTCATCAGAACTAGCATCTTCAATGTGATAAGTTGATTTTAACCCGGAATTTGATCTTACTTTACTGATAAATTTTACAAACCACTTTGACCAGTTAGTTTCTACACCTTTATCATAGTCAATATATGCAACATTTAAATACGGATTACCCACGGAACCATTCTGTAGGACTCCGCCGGCGCCGCCTCCACCGACTGCGTGAATCATTATATACGGATATGTAACAGGAGGGATGAACTCACATTTATCTCCATTTACATACCCTTCTTTAATTAAAGGAGCTCCTCCAGCTCTATCTTGTGCACTGTAGTATTTTAATCTTTTCACAGGAGCCCCACCTGCGCCAGCATTTTGTACTTCCCAATAACACTCATATCTACCGTGATAAACCTTTACTTCCTTGACTTTGAAAAGTTTTTTTGTCGCTTGAGGCAAAGAAAGCAACACTACAGATATAATCAACAAAACAATCAACATTTCTGCCAACGTGTATGCAGAAAATGTTTTGTTTTCATCTTTATTCATAAATCCAAACATTATCAGACCTCATTTATACCCAAACTCACTTGAAAAACGGCCTTGTCCTCCTGCCATTCCTCGTGTTTATTATTGTACAGATTACACTGTACCGTATTTTAATAATACCATATTTTTAGCATTATTTCAAGGGGTTTTGACATTAATTTCAACTTTTCGAATGTACTTTAAGCAATATTTTTAGCTTTGACATCAGAATATTAAGACATATTAATATATACAAAACAAATACTATATGTATAATTTCCGTTACAAAACTTCAAAATTAATTCTAAAAATTTAATACTTATTATTGATTACAATTGAAAGAATTTAGCATATATGATATAATAATAAACGTAAACCTAAAACGAGGAGATAGTCGGATGTTTTTGGATAAAAAATCTGGTATGAAAAATGCATTCACGATGGCAGAAGTTCTTATAACAATAGGGATTATCGGGATATTAGCTGCGATTACAATGCCTATGGTAATCCATTCTTTGCCAACAAAAGAAGAAGAAATGCACAAAAAAATGTCATATTTAATTGAACAAATTGCAACACAATTGGTAGATAACGAAGCTTACTACCCGAAGTCAAACGATATAACAAAAATAGGATTTCAAAATACTGATGAAGTAACTGTAGACGGTATAAAATACAGCGGAAATCAAAAGTTCTGCAGACTGTTTGCAAGACAAATGAATACAATGGGCAATGTTGTATGTTCTAATATGAACATCCACGATGCCGGAACTGCCCCATCCTTTAGATCTACGGACGGAGTTGATTGGTGGATTCCGCAAACTACTTTCAAAGAAACAACTAACGGACAAACTAAAGGATTTTTGAAAATAAAAGTAGACGTTAACGGATATACTAACGGAGGTAACTGCATGGTAAAAAGCGGCACTTGCAGAAAACCCGATACATTCTACTATTATATTAAATCTAACGGCTCGGTTACATTGAATAACCCTGTTGCCGATGAGGACAGAACGTATAGAATAGTTCCGACAATTACTACAAGAAATGCCGATGGGGTTATCATCAGTCAGGTTGAAGGGATTAAAAGTGGAAGTAACGAAATTGCCATTGCAGAAATAAACCCTACAACCGGAGCATACGGCACATTCAGCACCAGCGAAGGAAGTTTTAACAACCTTAGAAATGACAGAAGCTATATGCTGAGAGCTCAACCTACAACGAATTATTTGTCTAACTGGAGTACAAAAAACGCTAATGAAACATACGGTTACAAAAAAGTCAGACCTGTAAAGATTAAAACTGAAGTAAACGTTGAATTTAAACAAATAAAAAAATATTGCATTAGCCTTAAAGTAGACTGCCCTAGTGGCGGCACAGGTTGTTTATCTTCAAAAATATTCAGATATAATTGCAAATATAATGATGTAGGTCTTGGTAACGGAGAATATTCAAAACCAAGCCAGAATTTGGATAATTATGATTATGAAACTCCGGGGAACGGAAGAGGTCGTTATAAATATCAATGTTCTTCCGCAACAACATTGCCTCAACATCCTACAAAATCTAATTATTTGCAAAAATGTGACTTGGATCCGGGTGATTATATGATTGAAGTCAGACCGTCATCAGGCTTAAAGGTATTTCCGTCCATTGAAGGTCACAACTACTACAAACAGAATATCCGTTTAGGAACAAAAGATTTAGAGGATTTTGAAGTTAATATCGGATATTAATAAAATAAAAAACATTATAAATAGGATAAGATTGAGCCTTATCCTATTTTTTTACGCATAAAAATAGCATTTTAAATAGAATCGTTTTTAACAGATTTTATTTTTAGCTTAATATCATCACCAACATGCTTTTTATAATTTATACCATGAGTTAATTGCCCCATAGTCCTGCCAAAAGCATAGCTTGTAGGTCCAACTACAATAAGCCCGACAATAGATACGGATTCCACAACTATTACAACTGCACCCGTAACGCCAACAATTATAGCTACAGGAAATGACACAATACCTTTACCGATATTTCCCATTGCAGAACCTTTTAAAACGTGTCTTTTTGTGGAAGCCTTAATTTTATATTCTTTTCCGTCAGGTAATATCATTTTGTTTATTTTGATAACAGCTTTCGCTCTCCTATAAGCCCAACGACCTTTTTTAAAATGCTTAACTTCACCGCTAAATATTGTTCCTGCAGGAATTACAACATCATCTATTTTATAATCTTCAGTTGAAACAAATTGTACAACCTGACCTTTTGAAGCCTCATTTGCATTAAACTCGGTCTTGAACTCTGCATTAATAACTTGACTTGTATTGTAATCCTCACCCTCAGCCAATGCAGGTAAATATGTAAAATTCATCATACTAAACACTAACAAACAAGAAAACAATCTTTTAATCATACTTAATCCTTTTATAATATTATTACCTTATAAATACAACAAAAAGAAAACAAATACAAATATTTTATTTACTCAGCACAATTAATTCTTCTGCTCCATAATACATTTGCATAATATTTAATCCTATTTGCCTATTTGATAATATTCAAACCCCTTTTCTTGCAATCTTGTAATATCATATTGATTTCTACCGTCAAAAATAACAGGTTGTTTTAAGAGATTTTTCATCCTATCAAAATCCGGTCGCCTGAATTCGTTCCACTCAGTCAGTAATAACAGAGCATCAGCATCTTCTAAAGCAGAATAAGCTGAATTTGAATACTCAATTTTATCATTAAAATAAACTTTAGCACTATCAAATGCTTTAGGGTCATAAGCTTTAATTTTTGCACCGGCAGCAAGCAAAGCATTTATAATTGTAATCGCAGGAGCTTCCCTCATATCATTGGTTTTTGGTTTAAATGCCAATCCCCAAACCGCAAAAGTTTTTCCGTTCAAATTTTTACCGAATACAGAATAAATTTTATTTAAAAATACTAGTCTTTGATTTTTATTAACATTATCTGTAGCGCTTATTATACTCATATCACAGCCGTAATCTTGACCTGTTTTAATTAAAGCTTTAACATCTTTTGGGAAACAACTTCCTCCATAACCCAGTCCCGGAAACAAAAATTTGTTACCAATTCTGCTGTCCGTTGACATTCCAACACGAACCATTTCCGCATCAGCACCAACTTTCTCGCAAAGATTTGCGATTTCATTCATAAAAGAAATTTTTGTAGCCAAAAATGAATTGGAAGCGTATTTTGTCATTTCTGCAGATTTAACATCCATAACGATAATTCTGTTTCCTGTTCTGAAAAACGGCGCATATATATCTTGCATAATTTTTGTAGCTTTTTCGGAATTAGAGCCTATTATAACGCGATCAGGATGTAAGAAATCGTCAACGGCATTACCTTGTTTTAAAAATTCCGGATTAGAAACTACATCAAATGGATAAGTAGTATTTTCTTTAATTAATTCTGTAACCTTTTGTGCAGTTCCGACAGGAACGGTTGATTTGTCAACAATAACCTTATATCCGTTCATAGCTTTTGCAATAGATTTTGCTACAGAAAAAACGTACTGTAAATCCGCAGAACCGTCTTCCCCTTGTGGAGTTCCAACTGCAATAAAGCAAACCTCAGAATTTTTAACTGCACTATCCAAATCCGCAGAGAACGACAACCGATTTTCTAAAACATTTGATTTAACAAGTTCCTCAAGTCCGGGTTCATAAATTGGAATAATCCCGTTATATAATTTTTCAAGTTTTTTGGAGTCATTATCAACACAAATAACCTCATTGCCCATATCAGCAAGACACGCCCCTGCAACCAATCCTACATACCCTGTTCCTATTACTGTTATGTTCATGTTAATATTCACTCCTTAATATACTTGTATTCTTCATAAAGTTGTTTTAATTTTTCGGTATCAACATCTAATTTTACCTCAAAAATGGCAAGAGTGTCTATTATTTCAACTATATCTAAAAATTCTTCTATAATGTGATAATATTCTCTAAAAGTATAATCATGTATCATTAAAAATTTTATATTTTGGCATTTTAAAATTGTTTGTATAGCACACGCAACTCTAAATCTTCCATCAATTAAACACGTATCTATAGCATCACAATCTATGTTTTCAAAGATTTGTGCTGCATTATATAATTGCTCTAACCATTTATTATCATAGATTAAATCGTCATCTGCAGTAACAATAATTGCATCAGGATATTTTTTTAGTGTAGGTATCAGTTTTTTATATGATTTAATATCTTCACACCAATCGATAGTCAAACCTTTGGGCACTAAATCCAATAATTGTTTCGGCAAATCTTTTTCTTTATTTGGGAATTGTTCTTCTGCAAGCCATAAAATAACTTTATCAGCTTTTAATGACTAATTTAGCAAGCTTTCAATTGTTTGATTAACAGTATTAATTCTTGCAGGATATGAAGTTAAAGAAACAATAAGTTCAGGGGGAAGATTTTATTTATCTTAAATTTTAATTATTATGTAAGACAATTTCCTAACAATGATATATGTTATCACAAATATAACTATATTAAAAAATTCTTTAAAGAAATGTAAAACGATTATGATTTTATAAAGAAGCACTTTGAAAGCGATTAATCTGCATTCTCATCGCTATTTGATAAAAATAAAACGGAATAACAAATGTCATTCCGTTTTATTTACCCTGGAAGCGATTCGAACGCTTGACCTACCGCTTAGAAGGCGGTTGCTCTATCCAGCTGAGCTACCAGGGCTTAGTATGCTACACTCAAACCTTCCTATATTATACTAGCACAAACATATTTTTGTGCAACATTAAATTTTTAACCGGTTTGTTAACATATTTTAAGATTTTAAATTCGTTTAGCAATTTACCAAAATAAAAATACTTTATATAAATGTGTAAGGTAGTGTTATAGAAAAGGTTAGTCATGGCAATTCCGGCAGCAAGATTATTAGAAATTTGCGTCCCAAGTACTGTCTTTCTCGGAACTAATATAAAAAAGGTTGAAAACGGAGAAACAGCACGTGGGGCTGTTGTGTTTGCTCAAGGTGCAAAAATTGCCGAAGCCATAACGAAATACAATGACAGTACTGCAAAAACAGCTTCCGAAGCATATAATGTATTTGGCAAATATGCAGAAAAAAGCAGAATGCTTGATTATGCAGGTAAAGGAATTAATTGGGCAACTCATAACGTTAACCCGCTTATTTGTGTAGCAAGCGGTTATAAAGTCTTAAAATCAGACGACAAAGTCCATACAGGTATTACTCAACTCGGTGCAATCTCAGGTATGTTTTTGGGAGAAGGGTTGATGAAACAAAATATGGATAAATTTATCAATCCGGAAAACGTTGCAAAACTCGGCAAATGGTTATCAGAAAACGGGTTAAAAACCGTTGGTGAATACTTAACCAAAAATGCTGCCGGCGGTAAAATATCCGCAATCGCAAAAGGCATTGCTTTCGTCTGTGCATCTTTAACTTCTTATGATATCGGCGAAAAAATAGCAAAACCAATGGCAGATGAGGTTTGTACAAACTTAGGATTATCAAAACCTAAAGAACAAAACCCTCAACAACAAACTGTTGATAATCCTATTACGCCTGATTCACAAAAAATCGACCGAATGGTATAGCTTTATAATTTATTAATATGTTATAATGTCATATTATGAGAAAGATTGTACTATTTTTAGCAATATTTTTTCTTGCATTAATCAATGCAAATCCTTGTTACGCAATAAAAATAGGAATTATAACAAATTCTTCTCAAATAGGTGTCGGCTCATCAAAAGAAACTTCTTTGATTGATGCAAACACTAATAAAACAATCTGCAAAATTGATGCCATGAAAGGATATGAAATTATTCCTTACAAAAACAAAATGGCAATCAGACTTAACGGCAAGTTTTACGAAATAAAATCGGATAATATTGTACTAAAGCCCGCAAAAGACGGTTTTGTAAACGCAAAACGCAAATGGTATCGCGGATTTTTAATGATACAAAACAGAAATAATAAATTAACAGTAATTAATAATGTAGAGCTTGAAGATTACATCAGAGGTGTTGTTCCATCAGAAATGCCCTCAGGTTGGGAGATAGAAGCTTTAAAAGCACAAGCAATTGCAGCAAGAAGTTACGCTTTGGCAAATCTGGGTAAACGTGCATCTATGGGATTTGATTTAAAGGATACACCGGAAGATCAGGCATACGGTGGAGCATCCGCAGAAACCGCAAAAACAAATATGGCGGTTGAACAAACTGCAAAAATAGTTCTAACATATAATTATAAGGTCGTTTCTGCATACTACTCAGCCTCCGCAGGCGGACAAACAATCAGCGCAAAAGATGTCTGGGGCGCCGATGTACCGTATATTCGTTCTTCCGTACCTTCATATGATGGTAACGTAAAAAAGAACGGGCATGGAGTCGGCATGTCCCAACATGGCGCAAATAACCTTGCAAAAGACGGTTATAACGCTTATCAAATATTACAATATTTTTACAAAAATGTTAAATTTGCTAAGGCTACTGAGCACAAGGGATAAATTTCAATTCCCTATAGACCCTTATTATACAATAGTTTTAGAGGGTATATCCCTTTTATTTCCTCTTATATCTTGATATTTTACAAAAAAAACTCTAAAAACCTCTTGCAAAAAGAAAATAAAATGCTATAATGATTTCGTCGATAGAAAAGCATGCGGGGATAAAAGAAGAATGGTTTCTTAATTCCGTTTGCACAAAAGGAAGAAGGAGGTTCGTAATGAACAAAGAAGAATTAGTAAAAGAAGTATCTAAAAAAGCAAAAGTTTCTCAAAAATCAACTGCTGACGTTATCGCAGCTACTTTAGAAACTATCCAAAAAACTGTTTCTAAAGGTAAAAAAGTAACTTTAGTTGGTTTCGGTACATTTGAATCAAGAAAAAGAGCAGCTAGAACCGGTAGAAACCCTCAAACAGGTGCTACTTTGAAAATCGCTGCTAAAACTGTACCTGCTTTCTCAGCTGGTAAAAAATTCAAAGAACTTCTTGCTAAGTAATTGTTCATTTGAGCAAAGTTATAAAAACCGTCTTATGTTATATACATAAGACGGTTTTTTATTTATATGCAATACAAAATTATTATACCCTCTCTTGAATTGCCTTCCCCTAATGTGGAAGGTTGGGATGGGGTGTCAAAATTTTACAATGTGAAATTCATTATCACCCCACCTTTATCCTCCCCATCCGGGGAGGAATTAGTACCATAAAAAGTAGGGTGCGTGTCAACGCACCGTTTTTTGGTGCGAAAAATCGCACCCTACAATTCTTATGTAATAACATAAGGCGGTTTTTTATTGGATTGAAAAGCAAAGTTAATTATAATCTTCTTCTCAAAGAAGAGATTTTTTTTTGGGGGGGGGGGATATGCACCCTTCATAGCTGTCGGCATAGTATCGCCAACATACCCTATTCGGCTGGCCCAAAAATGGATTTTCTAACATTTTTCTCGAATAAATTTGGTGATGAGTCCTGCAATTCCTTTGCATATCTTTGCTTTGCTTCTTTACATTCAAGTTCTTGAGCTTGTTTATTCACCTCTGCATTCAACTTTTCATAAGTACTATCTAATGAAGCCTTTTGGTTTTTAAAATTTTCATTAAGCTCTGCCATCATGGTTGTATACTCTTGTTGTTTATCCGGCGAATTTCCATAGGAATCCCATATTGCCTGTTTCATCTGATTATATTTTGCATTTAATGTTGAATCAGCCTGAGTTTGTGCATTGTTAATTTCTTGCTTCCTATCTTGCAATTTTTGCATATCTAACAATAACTTTGCTCTATCTACATTTTGAGTTCCTGAAGCAATACCAACATTGCCATAATACATGATTAAATCTCCTTTCGTGTTTTTATACTCTAAAATTATTTCTATCTCTTAGTTTTATAAAAATTTTTTGCCCGAAAAGATTGCCACCGCCCCGCCCCATCCTATCCTATCCTATCCTATGAAAGAGTATAAGCGGATTTCAGCCATTTTTAAATCCATATTTACAATTCTTTACATTATATTTGGAATTATTGCGTAAAAGGCTCTCACTACTACTTTTCACATATTTTGAGCAAAAATACAAAACAAAGCAATAAAATTTTATAAATAATTATAAAAAGATTAAGGATTTACGATTTTTAGAAGTTTTATATTATCATGGTATATGTAAAAGGAGCAATGTAACGGAATACTATGGAATATAAAGATTATTATGAAATTTTAGGTGTAAAAAGAGAAGCAACTGATGCTGAAATAAAGTCTGCATACAGAAAATTAGCGAGAAAATATCACCCTGACGTAAATAAAACAAAAGAAGCAGAATCAAAATTTAAAGATATAAATGAAGCCTATGAAGTCTTAGGTGACAAAGCCAAACGACAACGATATGACAGTTTAGGCGCAAATTGGCAAGGCGGTCAAAGTTATACCCCTCCACCGGGATTTGAGAATTTCGGTTTTGGCGGCAGTCAAGGCGGCGCATACGAATTTAACTTTGGCGGTCAAAACATGGGCGGATTTTCGGATTTCTTCAGCTCTTTATTTGGAGATATGATGGGACAAGGTGCAGCACATCAGGGTATGGGTGGCATGAACTTTGGCGGCTTTGATTTTGGGCAAATGGGAGGTGCACAGCAAAGAACATCTTCCCGTCAACGAAGAAAATCTCAGCCTCAAACATCTCAAGCAAATTTAGATGTTACAAAAACTTTAAACATAACAGCACAAGACGTATTTAATCAAAAACC
Organism: Cyanobacteria bacterium UBA2855; assembly: GCA_002350725.1. Lineage (GTDB taxonomy): Bacteria > Cyanobacteriota > Vampirovibrionia > Gastranaerophilales > Gastranaerophilaceae > UBA1221. The sequence continues at coordinate 92,583 of DEFJ01000025.1, forward strand.
TGTAAGTGTTTCCTTTTCCGATATGGAAAAATGTACACAATGTCCTCCGGGCGGCGGATATTGCACTAACTGCGGCGGCACAGGGATTAAACACACATCAAAATCTTTAAAGGTTAAAATTCCTACAGAAGTAAAAGTCGGACAAAAAATCAGACTTAAAGGCGAAGGAAAATCCGATGAATACGGCAACACCGGAGATTTGTATCTTGTTATACAGTATAACGATAAAGAATATGAAGTTGATGGAACAGATTTAACAAAAGATGTTGAAATTACACCACCGGAAGCTGTTTTAGGCTGCAAAAAAGACTTAAAAACTCTACACGGAACTATAAATATAAAAATTCCACCAATGACATCAACAGGCAAAATGCTGAGATTAAAAAATCTTGGATTACCTAAAAAATCAGGCGGATATGGCAACCTTAATGCCAGAATAAAAATAGTTTTGCCTGACAAATTGTCAAAAGAACAAATCGAATTATACAAAAAAATGTAGTTGTTATATATTTTGAGGTTTAACTGAACTGTTTAGGGTTTCCTTTGTAAATACCATTGGAGATTTGCTTTTATTCATATTATTTTCGATATTTTGTATATTACTAATATTTTTTATATTTGACCTTTGTTTATTTACAGATTGAGTTTTCTTACCCCCTATAGCCCAACGGAAACCCGCCGTAGCAGCAATACCGTTACGACCGCCGTTGCGCATCATAACCTGACCATATGCCGTGAATTTTTCACCCCAAGATTTTTGCACCCCGACGCCGTATTGAACATATGGCTTCACGCTGAGTTTAGGTAATTTGATATCTGCAGCCTCAACTTTCCCTCCCGTCGGAATATTCCATACCATACCAACTGATGCGTATGGCTGCCATCCATATTTTAAATTACCTACAGCTTTTATCTCCGGAGATATCTGAATTGCGTGTAACGGGTCACTGTCAATTTTAGCACCGGCGGAATTTTTGTAGTCAAGAGTTTTAACCATACTGTATCCCAAAAATAATGATGGTTGTACTATCAATTTCCCGTTTTTAATTTCCCAATTATAGCCACTCTTACTTGCAACACCGGTTGTTATCATTGCAAATCTATCAGTACCGTAACTCGTATAAGCTTCACCGGCAGATGCGCCTACGGAAACCGTAGCTCCGGTAAAGAAATTACCTTTATACAATGTGCCTGTGGCACCTAATGCACCACCTTGCTGATCCATACTTATCCCGTCATAATTTGAATGATTACCATTGTAACCGATAAAGCCGCTTGCAACACCTTTCCAGCCTTTACCAATATCAACCAAATCACTGTCACCGCCAAAATAATTACCATATCCGAAGTTTTCAACTTTCACGCCGCCTTTTAATCCTACATGTTCATATGTAGCATACGGTTTTGTCCAAATTGCATGACTTATCTCAGGAATATGACTGTTATCAACTTGAGAAGCAGGTTCTAATGACGCATATTTATTAGCATTTTCGGCAGCCATTCTTTGCGCTTTCGGATACATTGAGTATCTGTCCATCTGATAAAAACCGGCATCAAGAGTTCGCATCTGGCTTAACAAGCCTCCTATCTGAGTAGCAACAGGACTCGCCATAACTGACGGATTAAATTCATTCACAGAATTACCAGCAGGAGTATAGGTTATCACACCATTTTCTAACTTACCTTCAATTCGTCTTATCGGAGTCATAATTGTAGGAAGTTTTATTGTATCTGAAGTAACATTGTCGCTTCCTAAGCCCGTAGTTTTTCCTAAATCTACAGTAATATGGTCTTTCAAAGTTCTATCACCCATCACATTAATTTTATCTACATTAAATACACCGCCATTATTGTTGATTTTTGCTGTAAATTTATCAGAGGTTTCATTGTTAATATCAAAATCAAGACTCAAATTAGATTTTGAATTTAGGTTTACATTCCCAATATCGTAAGATTTTAATTTTGTATCCATTACATCAATCTTACCGCCATTAATATTAAATGAAGAGACTTTTGATATATCCGCTTTATCAGTAAAATACACCGTACTGTTATTTAAACTTAGTTGTGTTCCGCTTATTTTATTATTAATTATAAACGGAGCATTTGTATTAAGATTAACATTACCCGGGGGCGCACCATCTATATTACTTACAGTTCTGCTTCCGCTATTGTAGTTTATTGTTCCTGTGTTATATATTCTGTTTTTGGCAACAAGAGTTTCTGAATTTGTATTAATAACTCCGGAGTTATCAATATTGGATTGATTTATAACTCCATTGTTATCTAATATTCCTTCATTTAAAAGTTTTCCATTACCTTTAATTGTATTGGTATTATGATTTATATCTCCGGTTAACGTCATCTTATCAGAGTTATTAATAACACCTGAATTATCCAAATTATGAGCGATTAATACCGACTTATTATCAAACTTATCAGAATTTTCAAAGTTGTCCGTAACTAACATATTGTCGTTATTTTCTATGTAGTTATTGTTTGATAGTTGATTTACGGTTAATTCTTTATTATTTACCAAATTTCCATTATTTGTCAGTATTTCTATATTGGCTTGGTTATCATTTGTGAAAGTTGAATTATCTTGTGTAATAATTAAATTCTTTTGACTAATCTCGCCGCTGTTTGATACATGATTATTGATATTTATAGTACCGTCACCTGAAATTTTGTTTGTATTTTCACCGCCGTTATACGTTATAACCCCTTCATTTTTTAATTCCTCAAGAGTCTTGACAAGATTTGCAAAAGTTTCAATTTCAGAGTTCTCTGATACATTTATATTTTTTTGAGTAATAGTATCATTTATATACGTTTTTCCGTCTTTAAAGTTTGTTACACCGTCATTACCGGTAATCTTGTCATTTATATTGTTATTACCGCTAAAATTCAGTCTTCCGTTGTTATCAATTGCTACATTGTTACCTTCAAATACAGTATTCTTTATGTTTACAGTACCGTCTTTCTGGTTTATAACTGCGGTTGTAAAACCTTTATATGTATTTACATCGTTTATATTTAAAGTTTTATCCGCACCAACAGTAATACCGTCATGACTGTTTCCGTTTATGCTGTGAATATTGCCGTTTATTGTCAATTTATCACCGCCTAAAATTCCTAAATCAGTATTTACGTCTTCGTCCTTGCCCATATTATATACTTTGTTTGGTGCAGAAGACTTGACAGCCATTGCAAGATCAGTATATCGGAAATTCAAAATACCGCTATTATTAAAATAGGTAATCATATAACTGTCTTCAATACCTGTAAGTATTTTTACATCATCAGCCAGAAGAATTTTTTCTCTAATTGTAGCGCTTTCAGTCAAAAGAACATCCGTTGGAACATCATCACCATCTGTTATAATATTTATGGTAGATATAATAATATTATTATCTGTCAGCAAAGATTCGGCAGAAACTTGTCCGCTGAGTGTGTCTGTTTTTGCATTTTCTAAATCTACATCAATACCTGCCTGTAAATTATTACGAGTCAAATTAATCGTGCCAAGATTATAATCTTCGGTTACATCATTTATCATATCAACAGTTCCGCCTAAAGCTTCAATAGTTGAATTTGAAATATCAGAACCATTTCTTAAAGCAAGTATCGTATCTTCTTTTATTTGAATATTATTATTTTCAATTTTATGATTTAGTACAACAGTCCCTTCATTAATTGTTGTAACTCCGCTACCTGTTATATCTCCGCCGGTCATGCCGCCATTAAATACTATTTGTCCATTGTTTACAATATTACCTTGTATATTGGATGCATTAGATGTTATAATCGAATTTCCATTATTGGTTACGTTAGCTTCAAGTTTTTTCTCGTTTACAAGGCTACCTGTAACACTTACGGAATTTTGTTTTATTCCGGCATTATTTGTCATTGTACCGTTCAAAACTAACGAGCCGTTACCGCTTATTTTTCCTAAGCTATTTGTTGCGTTAACAGTCATATCTCCATTATTAACAATTTCTCCATTATTTGTCAGAGTATTATCAACAGTAACAGTTTTACTTGCATTATTAGTAAGAGTAGTATTTTCTGATATTTCCAATTTATACTGCGCTATAGAGCTATTATTAGTAGTATCCGATTTTATTGATGTTACACCGGTACCTGTTATAGAACTTGTTAATTCACCACCTGTTAAATTTAATTGTGCATAATTTTTAACCCCGTTTGAAACTTTTACATCTGAAGATTTTATGTTTACAGTACCATTTGTTATACGCAATTCGTTTTGAGTTAAATTATCATTAAAATCTACAGTTCCTGAACCTGCTATGTTTGTTATTCCGACCGGCGCAAGATTATCGTTAACCTCTTCATTTATTGTAATTGTTTTTCCTGCGCTTGCTCTTAAATTCATTTCTCCTGTATTTTTTACAGAATCATTGTATGTCGAATTTGCATCGACTGCAATTATGTTTAGGGTTCCATTATTTTCGATACCGTTTCCACTGGAACCGTCCCATTCTTTAATATCTTTTAAATTTAATGTTTGTCCGGCTTGTACTTCTACTCCTTCGTAATTGTTTCCTGATACCGAGTGATTGTTACCATTTACGGTAAGCGTAGAATTATTGCCGCCCATCACCCCTATATCTTGAGTTATAACTTCATCACTATTCATATGATAATTTCGCTGTGTAGCAGTAAGCCCAACTGCCGTTGGAAGATTTGCGTAGTCTAAGATTAAATTTCCGTCAGAATTTTCATATGCCACAAGATAATTAAATCTTGTATCATAACCTGAAACGCTGTTTTCTTCATTTAATGATAATTTTACCAATCCTTTAACATTTTCATCAGCAACATTCACAACTGTCGGCATATCAGTATTCGGGTCTTTTATAATTTTTATATTATTTATAACTATGTGATAATTATTATCTTCTACCGGCAATGATGTATGTATTTTATCAGCAGTTTTTTCCACTAAATCAGCGTCTATAGCATATTTCATATCTTCATTTAAAATAATTTTACCAATAGTTTCGTCCTCTATTTTGTTATCTTGAAGATTTACAGTACCGCCATTGACAACCAATATAGATTTTGATATATCACCATTATCACTGAATTTTAACTCGCCATCATTCAAGTTTATGGTATTGTCAGATATTTCGTGTGTCGTAGTCAAACCGTTTGAGAGATTTATTTCGCCATTTTGACCATTATAATTTGTTATGTTACCTTGCGTTACACCGCCTAAAATATTTAATGTACCTGCATTTGAAATATCTCCATTCAAATCAGACATATCTGAAGAAATTATTCCAACAGGGGCATTTACAATTGTTCCTGTAATTGCATTTTGATTGTTTAATTCTCCAAAATTTGTAATGTTATTTTGCGTAATTACGCCGGAATTTGTAGTATCACCATTTAATACAAGCCTGCCATCCCCGCTGATTATTCCGGAATTAGCGGTATTATTTACAAGGATTTCTCCCCCATTAACAATTTCACCTTCATTTGTGAGAGTATCATTAACGGTTATTGTTTCACTATCATTAGTAAGTGTAGCATTTTCTGCAATTTCTAAATTATTTTGTATTATTGAAACCTTATTTACGGTATCCGATTTTATTGTTGTGGCACCGGTACCCGTTATCTTACTTGTTAATTCGCCACCCGTCAAATTCAATTGGGCATCATTATTAATCTCATTTGATACATGTAAATCCGATGATTTTATATTCACCGCCCCGTTTGTAATCCTTAATTCTTTTTGTGTAAAGCTATCATTAAAATCTACAGTTCCTGCACCGTCTACTATTGTTATCCCGACAGGAGCAAGATTATCATTTACTTCTTCATCTATTGAAATTTTTCTTTCAACTCCTGCGGTTAATGTCATTTCTCCCACATTTTTAATTGGGTCTTTATATGTAGAATCATAAGATGTAGATGAGATATTTAAGGTTTCGTTATTGACGATTCCGTTTCCGCTAAAACCATCCCATTCTGCTATATCTTTAAGATTTAGTGTTTGTCCGGATCGAACTTCTATTCCTGCATGATTGTTTCCGAATACCGCATGATTATTACCATTTACGGTCAACGTTGCATTTGTACCATGAATTATACCTAAATCTTTATTTACATCCTCATCAATTTCAATAGAATAATTTTTATCATCAGATTCAGATTTTACGGCAGCAACCAAATCCCCATATCCAAAATTCAAATTCCCTGAAGATTTAGAATATTGAACAAGATAACTCATATCTTCGGCAATACCCGAAACCTTAATTTTATCTTGTGTTAATTTTACCGCATTTTTCAACGTTTCATCCGCAACAGTAATATCGAAAGGGGTTGTTCCAGTTGGATCCGAAATTACATTTATATCGCTAATTATAATAGATTTATTATTATCGTTCTTTAAAGATTTTGCGCTGATAGAATCTGCGGTTTTGTTGTCTAATTTAGCATCGATTAAAATATTTAAATCTTCTAATAATGTAACATCCCCAAGATTTTCATTTGTTATTAAATTATCCTGCATATTTATAGCGCCACCGCTTGCAACTAATTCAGAATTTGAAATATCACCATTGCCGATGAAATTTAATTCTCCCCCACTCAAGTTGATTGTATTACCTGAAATCTCATGTGCTGCTGTCATTCCATTTGAAAGATTTATTTTGCCATTTTGACTATTGTAATTTGTTATATTACCTTGAGTTACTCCACCGGTAATATTTAATGTACCTGCATTAGAAATATTCCCGTTTAAATTTGATAACGAGGATGAAATCGTACCATCATAGGTATTGTTTATTTGTCCGTTTATAACAGAAGTATTTGTTAAATTTGAACTGTTTACAACAGTCGATTGAGTAATTCCCTTGTTATTTGTATTTGTATTACCATTCAGGATTAAAGTACCTTCTCCTGCGATAAGTCCTATATCACCACTAGCAGAGTTTGTTATAGTACCCGAATTATTTATAGTACCGTTATTATTTAATGTGGATGTTATTTGAACATCTTTACCGGAATTATTTGCCAGAACAATGCCATTATCCACTGTTAATTCACCTTGCGTCAATGATACATCATTTATAGCATCAGCAGACAATTTTAGCGAACCTGTACCACTGATTAGACCTAAGTTACCTGCTTCATTTAAAACTAAATTACCGTTATTAGCAATTTCTCCGTTATTCGTATAATTCTGATTTACCGTTATAGTTTTACTTTGATTATTGGTTAATCTAACTGCATTATTTACTGTTAATTCATTTTGATTTATGGTACTGTTATTGGCAGTCGCAGCACTTATCACCGTATTGCCTGTACCAATTATATCAGAATTTAGAATGCCGCCTTTTAAAGTTATTTGAGATTTATTTGTAACACCATCAGATATGTGTAAATCTTCTGCTTTTACGTTTACATTTCCAGAATTTATTATAAGTGATTTTTGAGTAAATGAACCGTTCAAATTTATATTTTCAGTATTTTCAATAATAGTAGAGCCATCACCTGAAACATTATTCAAAGAAGTATTTCCTGATAAATTCATGTTACCGAAATTTGTTATATCTGCAGTAAATGTAGAATCTTTTACATTTAAATTAGAGCCACTTTGCGCAATGAGTGAATCACTGAAGATGCCCCAATCTGACACATTATTTACATTTAATGTTTGACCGGAAGTAATTGTAACTGCGGAGTAGTTATTCCCTATTACTTTATGACTATTACCGTTTACCGTTAATACAGAATTTGCACCCTCCATTGTTTCAAGAGCATGTGATACATTCTCATCGGCGCTTAGATTATAAACTCTTTGAGGCGCATCTGTGTGAATTGCGGTATATAAATTACCATAGCCAAATGTTAAATTACCGTTAGTGTTTGAATAGGTAACTAAATAACTTTTACCATCAAGTACACTATCGGCATACATTTCATCCGAAGACAATTTTATAAGATTTCTAATACTTGAATCCGCAATATTTATATCAATTGTAGGTTCTTGCTCAATATCTGCAATAACTTTTATTGAGTTTATAATTATATTTTTATTATAATCATTCCTTAAAGAGTTTAGTACAAAGGTGTCCGCAGTTTTATTTTTTAAATCTGCATCGATTTGGAGATACATATCTTTTAAAAGCTCTACATCTCCTAAATTTTTAGAAGAAATCACATTATCTTGCAAGCTTAAAGCTCCGCCATCCGAAATCAGAGATTTTGCACCGGTAATATTTACGTTGCTTCCAACTTTTAAAACTCCACCGTTCAAGCTTATATTATTATCAGTTACAGAGCTTGCCAGAGTTGTCGTTCCGCTATTTATATTCAAATTACCGTTACCGCTTACATTTTTTAATAAAGTACCGCCGGTTAAATTTAAGGCATTATTGTTAACTACATCAGCACCTATATAATCTGCTGATGTAGTTAATGCCCCGCCTGCTTGAATATTTATTGCCTGAGTTATTGGCGCATTTAAACCAACATTACCTGTTATATAAGTTGCACCTGAACCCGATACTGTATTAGAAAGTACACCACCGGTCAAAGTCAAATTAGAAGAATTTGTTGTCAAGCCGCCAAGGTTAGATGCCGATGTAGAAAGTTTTGCTCCGCTATTTATGTATATTGGCTGATTTATAGAAGCAGCTGCGGAAACATCTCCTACTATATTTGTTCTGCCTCCGCTACCATTTACGGCGAAAGCCAACGTACCATTATTCAGATTTAAAACACCTGTATTTGTTGAATCTTTGGTAATTGCGCTTGCGCTGATATTCGCAGTTGCAGAATTTTCTAATACACCATATATAATACCGTCCAATGCCATATTGAGTATACCGGTATTTACAACTTTGTCTTGAGTAACAGAAACTCCCGTTCCGAATGTAACAGTTCCCGTTGTATTCGTAATACCGGAACCCACTATACCCGTGTTAATTGTAGAATTTGTTACATTTAATACCCCCGCATTACTTATTCCTGTTGATTTGCCTACAGAACCAATAAATACGTTATTAATATTAGCTTTTGCCGAGCTGTTTGTTATATTTATCACCGAGCCTACAGTATTAATGGCATTTGCTATTCCTATGTTATTCAAATTCAATACCGTTTCATCATCCAAAGTAAATAAAGTATGGTAATTTGCATTAATAGTTGAACGGTTAGTGCCTGATACTACCCCATTAACAGTTAAGCTCTTTCCTACAACAGAACCTATATTTTGACTTACCGTATAGATATTATTTGCCGCATCAAATTGGAATTGTTTTGGGGAATCTGTTTCATATTGTGATAATACTTTTAATGTGTCACCTTGAATTACTCTTTCTGTTACACCCGGAGAAATACTTGATACATTGATTTTTAATGAATCATCTCCAATAATATTCAAATATCCCATAATATCACTTTTGGTAACATCTTGATAATAAATTTTATTCCAGGCAGTTATTGGATTAATCACTTCCTTTTCTATTTTTGTATTTTCACCTATTTTATATATACCTAAAGATGGAGATACAATATCTGCAAGAGCGAGTTTTATATTATTACCGTTATTATTAAGAACTTTAATGGTATAGCTCGCTCCCGGATTTGTAATAAGACCAATAACATTTAAAGATTCTATTGTAATCGTACCTGAGCCGGATTTTACATTGATAAAATCTGCCTTTGAATTATTTAAATCAACATCCAGTCCCCAAGTAGCAGATGCTCCTGCGATTAATTCATTAAATACATAATTGCTCAGAACATTGTCATCCAATGATATATGACCGCCATTGAGATTTAATGTTGTATTTTCGCCAGCAAATGTACTATCTTTAAACGCCAATCCACCCTTGGAAATAGTTGCATTTGCACCGGTTAACGTTCCGTTTACCGTTGTCATTCCATTACCGGTAATTGAAAGATTATAACGGGCATCCCCTACAATATTGCCTTCCAAATATGTGTTATTCAACTCAATTTTTGCTGATGAATCGGTAACCTCTGCTAAATTTTCATTTCCGATTAAATTTACATTATTCAATGATAGTGAGGTATCCTTACCCAAGACAAAACCTTGATGATTTGCTAAATTTATTGTTGAAGAACTTGTATCATCCGATACTCCGGCAATAATCAATTCACCCTTTGAAACATTCCCTACATCATCAGTTGAAGTATAATATTCATTGGCACTTGAAGCTTCGAATGTTCTTGCATTCAAATTTGCTTGAGCAACAAGTTTCAATGTATCACCCATTGATTGAACCGGAGTACGATTTGGACTCCAGTCCTGTACTACTGAAATTTTTAGAGAATCATCAGTAGTAGTTGTTGTTCCGGTTGACAATTTACCTGCCATTTGTCCCAATCGGTAGTACGTATAATAGACTTCGTCAAATTTTGTTGTAGCTTTTATTGTGTCAAGTTCTCCATCACGTCTTATATCACCCAAATTAAATGTTTTAGCCAATATTTCATCCGAAAGTGACAATTTTATATTTGAAGTTGGCGATTGCAGAACTTTTACAAGATATTCTCCATACTCATCAATTGTAAGGTTATTCATAAAATTGATATCTGCAATATTTATTACACCCGTTGATGCACTACTATTGAGTTTAATATTGTCAATAGTTTTGTTAAGCAAATTCATATCAAGCTGATATCTTCCGTTCGAGCTGGATTCTAAATTGTTAATAACAGTTGTTTCTATTCTGCTATTTTTTAGATTTAATCCCCCATTGAATACTGTCAATTTATCATTAGCGGCAGCAAAAGTGTTCGTTCCCACAAAAAGCTCACCGCTGTTCAAAGTAGCATTTGCATTAGTAATATTACCGGAAATATGCGCCCCATTGGTAATTTCCATTTTAAAGATCTTATTACCGGTTATATTACCCTGAATATCAGCATTGTTAAGATTTACTGTTGCATAAGCATTGTTAACTGTTATAGGATCTCCCGCAGAATTTTGAATTTTTACATTGTTTAAATTTAATGCTGTTTCATTATCTAAAGTAAACAAACTGTGAGAATTTGCATTTAATATAGCACCTGTTCTGCCATTTATGCTCAAAGAGCCGGCAGTAACAGGTGTTAGGTTGGTTGAAAGGGTAAATGTTTCGTTGTTACTTACAAAATTAAAACTTCTTGCATTTGCAGTTTCTTTTTGAGCAATTGCATATAAAGTATCAAAAGTTGATGCTGTATTGAATGCAATTGAATCATTTAGTGTATTTGTATTCGTAAGAGTTATTCCTGCGGCTTGAGTAATTCTGTCAGTTGTCTTAACAGAATCCGAAATCGCACGTAAAATATTATCAACAACATTATAACTGCCATATTTTGTCTTGGATAATTTTAGCTGAATATTATCGGTTGCTTGCGCGTTTATAATTTGGAATACTTTATTAGTTGACGAAGAACCGTTAATAACAATATCATCGATTGCGATAACACCGGAAGAATCCCTACCTACAGTAAACATATCGTGAGCATTATCAGATAAATTTACTCCGATAATATATTTTGCAGTATCTGCTGAAATTAATTTATGAAAATTGTAATTATCTTTTGTATTACCACCGACAACAAGAGTAGTATTAGATATTGAAACATTTGAATATCTTATATCATTATTCAAATAAATCTTACCGGTTCCATCACCTGTAATATTTACATTCTGATATGAAACAGAACCTGCTGCTACTCCGTTCCCCGTAATATAATCATCTATTACAAAACTACCGTTAGTTTTTGTATTCAAATACAAGTTTGCCGAAAGAGCAGAATTACCGCTCAAATATATTGCCTGATAATCTTTTGTAGTACCGCCGTTTGTTGTAACGTAGTTTCCGGAGATTTTTGACTGATATCCATCTTTTGCCGTAATGGTCAACGTATCAGAATCATATATAGCGCCACCATATGCAGAAGTTCCGGCTGCATAGTTATTGGTGAATGAAGAATTTACTATTTCTCCTAAACTTGTACGATTAACATAGTCGCCGCTGTTATATATAGCGCCACCATATGCAGCGTTGTTTTTTGAATATGCGTAGTTACCGTCATAATTACCTGTAATAGAATTTATAACTTTTGTATTATATATAGCACCACCCATAGATGTTCCATTTTCAGCATCAGTATGGTTTCCGGAAAAATTTGCCGTAATATTTTTTATTACTGAAGAATTTCCCGGACTGTTCGCATTCCATATTGCACCACCTTGGGCAGAACCAGAATGATTAAGTACATAATTACCGGTAAATGTACCGCCTATTTTATCAATAGTTGCGCCTCTTACGTGAATTGCACCCGCTGAAACTTCTCCGCTGCCTTCAGCATAATTATTTTTAAATACAGAAGAAGATTTTATTTCCGTAATATTATTTGCCCAAGTAACACCACCAATAGCACCTGAAACAGATTTAGCAAAATTCCCGTCAAAGGTAGCATCTATTGTGCCGATATTTGAACCATGGATAGCTCCGCTTATAGCATAAGCACCTGCTTTTTTTGCTTGAACGGAATTACCGATAAATGTACCCGAAATACTTGTAATAGGGGAGGTTGAATATATTGCACCACCATATGCTCTTTGGTCATTTGTTGAGGATGTTTGTGCCGAATTATTCGTAAACGTAGTATTTACGTATTGTGAAACATTTCCATATATTGCACCACCATATGCAGTACCCTCAGCACTATCCAGATAATTCCCTGTAAATGTCGTATTGCTGATTATCGGAATATTAGAAGCGGCAAAAATTGCACCACCCTGAATACCCTTGACAGCATTCACAACTGTTGAGACTTCTGATTTTATATAGTTATTTGAAAAATTAGAATTTACAATTCCATTAGTAATATTACCCGTATTGTATATTGCACCGCCCTGAGCAAATAACTCAGGAGCAGGCTTGTAATTAATATAGTTACCATCAAACAGAACTGTATCAATCGTTTTTAAATTTCCGGCATTATATAACGCACCACCTCTACCTCCAAAAGCGGTTATTCGATTACCTGAAAACTGTGCATTCCACGCACTGCCGGATTTTGTGCCAACTATACCATTTGTAAAAGTTGAAGCATTATAAATAGCACCACCAAGCCCATAACCGAAATTGGAACCGCCAACATTTATGTAATTTGAATTGATTTTGTTATTAAGAAATGTTCCTATTGTGCTGGCATTATATATTGCCGGACTTGTAGGGTGATAAGCACCATTACCTGAAAAATAGTTGTTTGTGAATTCGGTATTTTGTAAAGTTTCAATAGTTCCGTAATTTCTTACCGCAAGACCGTTATAACTTGCTGACATCCCATAAGGATTATCTCTAAATGTTGAGTTTTCAATAGTCTTTATTGTACCATAATTTGTTAATACACCACTCCACATACTGGTATTATATCGAATGGTAGCGGCTATTCGGTTTATGGTAGCTACGTTATAAATTAGCATGCCTGCCGAATTAGAACTTAATGTTCCTGTTATATTGTCAATTATCGAAGAACCGGCGAAATAGAATTTTGCAGCTCCCCCGTTTCCGTTTCCTGTATAAAATATATTATCAAAATTTGCTTTACCGTTTCCATATACATAGAAATTATATGTGCCGGAATTTGATGTTCCATAACCCATTCCTGTATATTTTACGTTTTTTATATTCAAGCTTCCGCCATTACCAACGGCAATGTGTCCATATTGAGAATTTTGATTTATTGTAGAATAATTATCACCACTTACTACACCATTTATATTTACGGTTTTTCCGCTTATATCTTTTGCAAATTCTTGAGACAACACCGTAACATCTGTTGCCGTTCTGAAATTATATGTTTTTGTATTATTAGAATCATATATATCGGACAGCATCCAATCACGATATAAATCTTTTTGAGTTGTATTAACACCGGTTTGCCTTATATTTGACAAAGAAACATTAACACTGTCATTGGCAGAATCTGTTGTTGCAAGAGATAAATTTGCAGTAGCCGTACCAACAGTATCTCTTATTGCATACGTTTGCCCGAAAGTAACATTCGGAGAAGTTACAAAATCCTCACTTCTGTTCGTATAATTAACCGTTTGAGAAGAACCTCCAAGATTAATACTGCCGCCTTTACCTCCGTCAATAATTTGGAATTTTTTATTTGAAAATGCACCTGTAACATTCATAAAATTAAATATAGGGGTAATTATTCCACTTGAGGCACTTGATAATACAAACATATCAGATTTATTTGTAGCAACATCAACATCGATTTTCGCAGTACCGGTTCCTGCTAAAGAGCCTATACTATATGAATTTACAGCCTGATCTATAACATTCAAAACACCGGAATTAAGATTTAAAGTCCCCGCAATAGCGGCACCATTTGCAAATGCGAGTTCTCCCTGCGCAGGGTTTATATATGTTGTCCCACTACCGGTAATAGTCTTATTTAAAGTTCCATAGGTATACAACTTACCCTGATTTATGACATCCCAATGTAGAAAATCAATTTTTGACGTAAACGAGCCAACTGGGTCGACTTGTAATCGGCTGCGAATTTCATAACCTTCTCCATTAAAGCTTACATTACCGGCGACATGAAACAAACCGGAGCCGCTACCACTGTATATAGATTTGTATAATTCACCGCCTGTGTAATACAAGTTTGCATTTGCACCTTCAACGGTAATATAACCTCCTCCACCAATGGATGAATCGGCATAAACGGTGGAATTTGCACCAACTTGTAATGTCCCGCCTATACGAGTGTTTTTAAAAGTTATTGTACTACCGGCAGAAGTATATGTCCTGTTTGTTGCTAAAGTCTTGCCGTCTACGGTTCCGCTGCCTATATAAACCGGAGACTCACCGTATTCACTAATATTACCACCGATATATTCTGCTTTAGTAAATGTAATAACAGCGCCAAGACCGTGTACATTTTGATTAACAGGAGCATCAAATACCGTATTTGTACCGTTATTTATAGTTACAGAACCACTTCCGGAAATAGTATTAGCAATTGTACCACTTGAGCTTATTATTAAATTACCGTTATTAGTAATAGTCCGACCGGTTCCCACTTGTATATTTGATGGCGCTATTTGCAAAGAAGCACCGCTTGCAATAGATATTGCCTGTTGTATTGCAGCATTTGAAATTACAGAACCGGTTATATTTGTACTGCCTGTACCTGAAACAACACGAGATAATGTTCCTGATTGCATTGCCATTATTCCGGCATTGTTAATCGCTGCAGAACCTGTTAAATTTGAAACATTTTCCACTGTAAAAGTCTTACCTGAAGCAACGTTAATAGTGTTTGCATTTGTTAATGCATTGCTTGCAATATTTTTCATTGTAACGTTACCGTTTATATTCGTAGTACCGCTACCAATAATAATTCTTCCCAAATCCCCCGATAATACATTAAAAGTTCCGGCATTATTTACATACGCACCTGCCGTTAACCCTAAATGAGATGCATTAGATTCGGTAAAAGATAACCCTGACGGAATATATATTGAAGATGAAATATTTGCATTGTTAGTAACATTTCCGGTTAATGTTACAGCTCTTGAATCATAAGCATTACCGCCTGAAATATTATACCCTGACAATAATGTACCTGCGCCTAAATACAATAAAGAGCCGGAATTTAATGACACAGGAGAATGTAAATTATCTGCACTTATTGTTAATCGTCCACCCAATCCTACGGAATAGTTTGATTGCTGCATAATAGCATTAAAAACAACTTGAGTTGTACTCCAAGACCCCATTGTACCTGAACCTGTAACGGAAACATTCCATGTCCCACTAGGTTCAATTCCGCTATTATTTACGATTGGTTTTACAAACCATTGTCCGTTACCGACAAGCGAACCTCCATTATTAGTAATATACGCATCTATTTTTGCACCAACATCAACACGTCCGTTCGTGATAATAAATTTATTTTGCGTTACCGGAGCACTAACTTTTACGTTATAAGGGAAACCCGTTCCACCTGCCAAAATATAGGTATTACCACTACCCTTTATTGGAGTAGATAGCGTTGTATAAGAACTCAATGTTAAAGAACCATTATTAACTATACCTGCCACTCCACTTGGTAAAGCCGGAATTGCAACACTTTCCAAGGTCGCAGATGCACCGGAATTTGTAATATTCAACAAAGATCCTTCTGCATCTTTTAGGTTTGTCAGAATAATATCCTTTAACGTTAAATTGGTTGCCTTGTCCAGAACAAATAGTATTTTACTGTTTGCATTTAATGTTGAAGTTTTTATACGCTGAGCCGTAGTATCACGGACACCCGTAATATTTAATGTTCCTGCCGAAACAGAACCTATATCGGTTGAGAGAGTATATGTATTTCTATCTTTATCTGCAACAAAATTTCTTGCAGAAGTTGTAACATTTTGTGCCAAAAGTTTCAGAGTATCACCGGCTACAGAAGGAATTGCAGTCCCTTCAGTCTTTATAACTCTAAACAGCAAACTGTCATCGTTTACCCCTGATGTACTGCTTACGGAAAGAGTACTCGCATAACTATCAGTCCTTCGGTATCCGGTAATCGTATCACCCCATCCATATGTATTTTCTATATTATCTGTCCAAGTAACATCTTTTGTCCTCGTAAGATTATAAGCAGATAGAACTGCGGAATTTACCGCAATCTTTATTCTATCGTTATTATCTGCAGTTAGCAGCCTGATAGTTGTTGTATCCCAAGGTAAATCTCCGGAACGATTGAGTGAGTCTATATAAATAGTACCTGAAGAGCCTGTTCCGGTTGTAAATGTATCTGATTTTTCCGTTGAAAAATTAATATCAAGTTTGTATTTTGCATTATTACCGGACGTCAATGTCACAAAATTAAAATTGTCATTTTTATTATTCTGAAAATCTAAAGTAACATTATTGACATTAACATCGGCATTTGCTAACCCTCCATAAATTCCAACAAGTCCGGTTGCATCGCCGGTAAAGTTTATATTATACCCTCCCAAACCGTCAATACCATCTCTAAATATTGCCTTACCGTTATTTCTGGCATCTATATTCAAATTCGCAATACGAGAATCAATAAAAATATCATTCATTGTTTTTGTTCCGCCGGTTTGAACATAATTACCCGAAAATTCAACAGTTGCATTTTCGGCAGCTATACTTATATCAGTATTTGAGTATATTGCGCCGCCCAAAGCACTTCCACTTGCAGATATAGCGGCATTTCCAATAAAACTTGTATTTTTTATTACACCCTGAATTATACCGTCATTGTATATTGCACCACCTTTTGCCGCGCCTGATGCTGTTGATTGTGTAACATTACCTTCAAATAAAGAGTTTTGAATATTTCCTGTAATTGTACCGACATTGGATATAGACGAACCCGAAGCATTTCCGCCTGTTGAAATGCTGTTATTTATAAAACTTGAGCTTACAGAGCCCACAGTACCGGAGTTGTATAACACACCTCCGTTTACTGTTATATTATTTTGTGATTCAACGTTATTACCTATAAATTGACTGTTTATTGCACCAATTTTTCCGGTCGATGTGGTTGAGATAAGTCCTCCCAAAATATTTGAATTTCCTGAAACATTATTACCAAGAAATTCTGAATCAACAGTTGTGACTTCTCCAATTGATTTGATTAATGCACCCGACATTTCTTTGCCGGTTGTTGAAATGGTATTACCAATAAAACTTGATTTTACGTCTGTAATTTTTCCACCGGTTTCAACCAATATCGCCGTATGATGGTAATCGTCGGAAGAAGTAACAGAAACCGTATCGGAAATAAAATTTGCTTTTACATTTGTAATTGTTCCTTTTGCAGCTATTGAATTTTTTATACTTTGAGCTAAATAATTCCCCTCAATTAATGCTCTCAGACTACCTGCAGGAACTGTTATTTCTGAAATTGCCGAATTATATTTTAAAGTTAAATTCGCTTCCGCGGCATTTGTGGTTGGAACTAATTGTAATCCGTTTGCTAATTTTGCCCATTTGTAATATTTTATGTTTGAACCCGAGCCATAGGTAGATTGTTTTAAATCAACGCGATAGTATTTATTAACTACCTGTCCTGAAGAATTTACCTCCGGAACAGTAATTATATTATTACCGCCTGAAGCAGAAACTTCTGTAATTGTATACAAACTATCAGAGCCGAGAGGGCTTGCCGGAACAGCATATCCTGTTACGGAACCTTTTATTTTATTAGGAGTAATTGTGGTTGAATTAGCACTATAATTTTTGTAATTTAAAATTTCAATATCAGACTCGTATGAATGATTTGAATTTTCCTCCGCAGCATAAGTAGCAGTGCCAAACAAAGACAAGCCTGCAAATGCAGCCAAAGACAGCAACCTTATCGGAGTATTCTTTTTTGAATACTTCTTATACAAATTTTTGGTAAAAATCATATCATACCGCATTTTTACAGATGTTACAACTATCCTCTGTTTGATATTTTGCTCAACCATACAAAATATCCGAGTTTATACAATAATTATAATGTATTTTTTTACAAAATTCAATTGTAAACGCAATATTTACACTATATTATGTACAAAATATGAATTACAAATTTTAATATAAATTTCTACTTTTTATTTTGATTATTTGTATAATCGGCTTGAGTCACCGGAACACCAAAAGGTCTTAAAAGAGAATCTTTTCCTAACCTACTTTTTTCTTTTTTCATTTTTTTGTATTCTGCGCGCTTTAATTTTCTAATCATACTGTATTTTGATTTTTGTTCACGGTTTAAAATTTTTTTAAATTCTTTGTCGTATTTTTTAGATATCGCCCTAATCTCTTTTCTCGCTTCTGTTAAATCTTTTTTTACTGAATCTATAACAGCATCCTCTTCAGCCTTGTCGCCGGATAATTCTTTTAGCTTTTTCTTATCAAGACATAATTTTTTCAAAGCAGGTGCAAGCTCTTTATATCTTCTGCTTTCTATTTCATCTTTTTTTCTGACTTGCTCAGTAGTAAGGTTTAATGCATTGTAAATTGCATTTCTTTCTGTTTGAATTTTATTAACCAATTGAGGCGAAAAATCGCCCGCAGAAATCACCGAAGAAACGGTATTCTCAACAGTAGCATTCGCATTATCATCCGCAAAAGTCATAGGACAAGTCATAAAGATACAAAGTACCGAAAATAATAAAGCTCTTTTCATATTCTCTCCTTGGCTTTGTTTTATTATATGTCTATTATCTCATGCACATAACGTTTTGACAAGTTTCACACAAAAAGATGATTGATTTTTATTAAAACAGCATTAAAATACAACTATGAAAAAAGTGTTTTTATTATTTTTAATACTCTTTTCTACGTTATGCGTCGAGGCAAAAAATGTGGATTATGAGCAGGTATATAGAGATTTAGACTCTCCAAAGGTCAAATATATCCACGATATTGACCCCGGCGAATACTATGATACTAAAGATTCCACATGGTCGCCATATCCCCTGTTCAGGTTGATAAGTCCGCTATATTTTAAAGATATAACGGTTGAACCGGGATATTATCTACTAACGCCAAGAGAACATAACGGTAATTGGTACATGTTATTCAAAGAAGCAGGAAAAATAAAATATATCATTCCTGTTTATGAACGAGAAGTTGTCCCAATGACTTTTTACGATGATAATTTGCCAAAACCTAAACTTGCGCCGACACAAAAAATTCATTTAAAAATGTTGGATGTTATGGGTAAAGTTATGCCAAGCGCGAAGAGAAAACCTATTCCAAATACATATTTAGAAGTAACGGATTTAGATAACAATTTTGTTTCAATAGTCGTTTATTGGGGTGATTACAGGTATTACACAATCTTCAGAACAATAAGACTATAAAAAAACACAAGGCTTTTAACCTTGCGTTTTTAAATTTTAAATTTGTATTTTACACTGACACCGCTGTCGGTTCTATTTCATAAATCCAACCTTCAGGCGGCTCTATTCTTCCCATTTGAATACCGGTCAAGGTATCATACAACTTCTGAGTAATTTCGCCCGATTTTTCCATACCGGAAGGGAATGCTATTTCGTTACCGTGGTCTACAACTTTTCCGACAGGAGAAAGAACTGCAGCCGTACCGCATAATGCACATTCTTTAAAATCTTTTAATTCCTCAATATGAATTTCTCTTTCTTCGGTTTGTAATCCCAAATATTTTTGCGCAACTACCATCAACGAACGTCTTGTAATAGACGGCAAAATCGTAGGGGATTTAGGAGTTACAACCTTATTGTCTTTTGTAACAAATATAATGTTTGCGCCGCCTGTTTCTTCAATTTTTGTTCTTGTCGCAGAATCAAGATACATATTTTCATTGTAACCCTGATTGTGCGCATCTACAATCGCGTGTAAACTCATTGCATAATTTAATCCTGCCTTAACATGTCCCGTACCAAGAGGAGCTGCTCTGTCAAAATCAGGAACTCTCAATGTAATAGGTTTTGCCCCGCCCTTAAAATAAGGACCGACAGGAGATGCAAAAATTCTAAACTCATATTCAGTTGCAGGTTTTACACCCAAAACAGGATTTGACCCAAACATATAAGGTCTTAAATATAATGAAGCTCCCGAACCGTATGGCGGAACATAATCAATATTTTTTTCAACAACTTGTTTTACCGCTTCAATAAATTTATCTTCAGGAAATACCGGCATCTCTAATCTTCTGCAAGAATCAGCCATTCTTGATGCGTTCAAATCCGGTCTGAAGCAAACTACTCTGTTATCAACCGTTCTATATGCTTTCATACCTTCAAAACAAGTTTGAGCATACTGCAATACTCCTGCGCTTTCATTAATAACAACTTTATCATCCGTTGTCATTTTGCCATCATCCCACTTGCCATCTTTGAACTGTGCTACGAAACGGTAATCCGTTTTCATATAACCAAATCCTAAATTCTGCCAATCAATATTCATGATACAATCTCCCTTTAATTAAAATTATACAACAAAAAAGAACAAAAGTTGTAACAATATCATTAACCGTTTTTACATTTTGTAAATAAGATTTGAAAAAAGAGATATTTATGGTAAAATAAGTTCAAAAGTTAAATTATTAGATAAAATAGGGGAAAAATATGATTTCAGTAAACGACTTAAAAACAGGCTTGACGCTTGAATTAGATAACGGACTTTGGTCTGTTGTTGAATTTTTACACGTAAAACCGGGTAAAGGTGCAGCGTTTGTAAGAACAAAACTTAAAAACGTTGAAACCGGTCAGGTTGTTGAAAGAACATTCAGAGCCGGTGAAAAAGTCGGTAAAGCAACTCTCGACAGAAGAGAAATGCAATACTTATATAAGGAAGGTTCTGAGTTTGTTATGATGGATAACGAAACTTATGAACAACTTAGCGTATCTGAAGACCAAGTCGGGGACGGAGTTAAATACTTGAAAGAAAACATGGAAGTTCAAGTATTGTTGCACGATGGCAAAATTATCGGTGTTGATATTCCTACTCACGTTGTTCTTCAGGTTGTAGATACTCCGCCTGCAGAAAAGGGTAATACAGCTCAAGGCGGTACAAAACCTGCTACATTAGAAACAGGTGCTGTAGTAAATGTTCCGTTCTTCGTTTCTAACGGCGATATGATTAGGGTTGATACCAGAAGTAACGAATACCTCGACAGAGCGTAATCTATAAGTCAGGTATTACAATGAAAGGCAAGAAAATGAATTTTGATATAGAATATATTGAAAAACTTTCAAAGGTTTTGAAAGATAATGAGTTAACCGAAATATCTTTAGAAGATGGTGACAGTGCAATTACTATCAGAAAAGATGTAATAATTTCACCGACAGCAGTTGCAACTCCTGTAACAACCCAGGCTGCAGCACCTGCACCGGCAAAAACTGCAGATGCGCCAAAAGCTGAAGAAAAGAAAGGAACACCGATTACATCTCCGATGGTAGGAACATTCTATACTTCACCATCACCTGATGCAAAACCGTTCGTAACGGTTGGTCAAACGGTTAACAAGGGAGATAAGGTTTGTATTATTGAAGCAATGAAGCTTATGAATGAAATTGAAGCTGAAGTTTCAGGTAAGATAATTGAGATTTGTGTTCAAGACGGACAACCGGTTGAATACGGACAAGTCTTAATGTATATTGAATAGAGAAGTTTATAATGTGATGAGTGAATAAGATATGTTTTATAATGTCTTATTCGCTTATTAACTAAATAACTTACTCACATTCTTTGATGAGGGATAAAATGTTTAGAAAAGTTTTAATCGCCAACAGAGGCGAAATAGCTGTAAGAATAATAAGAGCTTGTAGAGAGATTGGAATACCGACTGTTGCAATATATTCTCAAGCAGATGCGAACTCTTTACATGTAAGATTAGCAACAGAAGCATATTGTATAGGACCTGCACAAAGTGCAAAAAGCTATTTGAGTATTCCTGCAATTATGTCAGCAGTTGATGTATCCGGCGCAGATGCAATTCATCCGGGATATGGCTTTATGTCAGAAAGAGCTGATTTTGCAGAAATTTGCGAGAAACAAGGTATAAAATTTATCGGACCTACATCTGATGCAATGAAAAAAATGGGGGACAAAGCTACGGCTCGTCAAACAATGATTGATAACGATGTCCCTGTAACTCCGGGAACAGGAATTTTGAATACTCCGGAGGAAGTAAAAGAATTTGCTGCGAAAGTAGGCTACCCGATTATTCTTAAGGCTACAGCCGGAGGCGGCGGCAAGGGTATGAGAATATGCCGCAGCAATGCTGAGGTTGATACGAATATGCCTTTATGCCAAGCAGAAGCTCAAAACTTTTTTGGCAATCCTGATGTTTATGCAGAAAAATATTTGGAAAATCCACGTCATATTGAGGTTCAAATTTTGGCAGACCAGTATGGAAATGTTGTTCACTTAGGAGAAAGAGATTGTTCTATTCAAAGACGTCACCAAAAACTCTTGGAAGAAGCACCGTCTCCGGCTATTGATGAAGCTACACGTAAGGAAATGGGGGCAGCAGCCGTAAGAGCAGCTAAAGCCATTAATTACGAAGGCGTTGGAACATGCGAATTTCTTCTTGATCACGACGGTAAATGGTATTTTATGGAAATGAACACTCGTATTCAGGTTGAACACTGTGTTACGGAAATGATTTCAAATATAGATTTAGTCAGAGAACAAATTTTAGTTGCTGCTGGCGAAAAATTGGATTTCACTCAGGATGATATTGTGTTAAGAGGACACGCTATAGAATGCCGTATTAATGCGGAAAATCCTGCAAAGGACTTTATGCCAAATCCGGGAACCATAACAGGATACGTTACTCCGGGTGGATTTGGGGTTAGAGTTGATTCTCATGTTTATCAGGATTATTCAATTCCGCCATATTACGATTCAATGATTGGTAAATTAATCTGCTGGGGAAGAACTCGTAATGAGGCAAGAAGAAGAATGTACAGAGCCTTAAAAGAATACGTTATTACAGGGGTTGAAACGACCTTACCGTTCCATCAGGATATCATTGAAGATGAAGTATTTATGAGCGGAAACTTTAATACAAGCTTCATTGAAGATTTTTATAAACGAAAAGAAAATAAAGAATAAAAAACGGGGTCAATCCCCGTTTTTTAGTATATACGTCTAAAATAGTTTGGAAACAGAACATCAAGATATTCTTCTGTTACTCCACCACTATTATGATTAGAATTTTTTGCAATCAAATTAGAGTTATGTATTACATGTTCTGAGTCAGGATATATTTTTTTGCAGCATGAACCGGCTTTGACCTCAAATGGTTTTAACAAACCACGATAACAAGCAGATTTCCCATGAGGTAATGCCAACACTTGTTTTATAATATCTCCGGCTTCTTTAGCCTTAGGGTTATTAATAACTAATTCCCTTGCCGTTGCTGTACTTTCTGCGCCAATTTTAAGTTGCATAATTTTCATAAGATAAATGACCTTTCTAACCTTATAATATACGTAAATAATATAAATTGCCTTTTAATTTTGTATATGTTACAAATTTTAATATGATAACAATTTTTGCAGTATTAATCAGAATAATTTCAAACTCATTATCAAATGTTTATCAAAAGCAGTTAACCGCAGAAGGTTTTAATCCTTCATTAATAAATTTCATAATGTACTCGGGACTAACAATTCTATTATTACCTATAATATTAAAAACAAATTACAATTCGATTAGTTATGAGGTTTGGATATACGCTATATTTGGCGGGTTGTTTGGCGCATTGGGAAATTCATACCTTGTAAAAGCTCTGCAAAACGGGGAATTATCAGTTTTAGGTCCGATAAATGCCTATAAGTCTGTTGTTGCTATGCTTACCGGAATATTTTTATTGGGTGAAATACCTTCTTTGTACGGAATAACCGCTATTATACTTGTAATTATCGGCAGCTATTTTATATTTGATACACAAGAAGAAGGTTTTTCCATAAAACTTTTAACAAGATGCGATATAAGGTATAGAATATATGCCCTGATTTTTACCGCAATTGAAGCAATATTCATAAAAGAAGTTATCAAAGGCAGTGATATACTAACTTCTCTTATAATGTGGAGTTTCTTTGGAATGCTATTCACAGGAATTATAGTGTTTTATGGGAAAAAACCTTGCATAAAATATAACAAAACTATTATTACAAAACTGTTCGGAATTATAGCATTAATGGGAATAATGCAATATTGTACAAATTATGTGTTTTCACATATGCAAGTAAGTTACGGATTAGCACTATTTCAATTGTCCGCACTTATTAGTGTAATTTTCGGTTGGAAATATTTTAACGAAAAAAATATTTTACAAAAGCTTTTAGGTAGCACAATCATGATAATAGGGGCTGCGATTTTAATAATATCTTAGTGTATACGCAAATAATATTACAAAATGTAAACATGAATTAACATGCAAAACTCCCTATTTGTAAGGCTTTAAAAAAATAGTATATATTTTATAGATAAAATTTAGCACTTTTTTAGAGCATGCGGTTTTTATATATATACGAGATAGAAAACAGAAAAAGCGAAAAGGAGTATATATGGCACGAGTACTTATTTCAATGCCCGAAGAATTTTTAAGCATGATTGACAATGTTGCTGATGATGAAAATCGTTCAAGGAGCGAACTTATTAGAGAAGCACTTAGAACTTATATTTACAGGCAAAAAGTACGTCAATCAACTACTGCTAGCAAGAACGCAGATTTACTTGAAGATTTATTGGAATAAATTTATCGGAAAATTGAATAAGTATAATAGATTTAAAGGGCTGTTCGTTAGTGCGCAGCCCTTTTTGTATTAATACATTCTTACTAAATCTCTTACCTGCTGAATAACTTCTGAAGCTCTTAGTCGAGCTTTTTTATCACCTGAAGATATTATATCCCTGACTATGTCAGGATGAGCTTCATAGTATCGTCTGCGCTCTCTGATTTCTGAAAGTTTTTCGTTAATTTTTGCGCCAAGCATACGCTTACAATCAGCACAACCTCTAATACCACTTTCACATTCCGCACGAGTTTGAGCAATTTCATCTTCGCTACCGAATATTTGCCAATATTTAAATGCTACTTCGCATTCATCGGGATGGCCTAAGTCGGTTTTTCTTAGTCGGCTTCTGTCTGTTATAGCCGTCATAACTTTCTTTGCAGTAACTTCTTCGGTATCTGAAATTTTTATGTCATTTTGGAAAGATTTACCCATTTTGTTACCGTCTAATCCGCATATCAAAGAACATTTATTCAATAACGGCTTTGGTTCATGGAAAAATTCAGTATTATATATGTTATTAAATCTGCGCGCAATGTCTCTGGTAATCTCAATGTGAGCAACCTGATCCGAACCGACAGGAACAGCATCAGCATTCATCATCATAATATCCGCACTCATCAAAACCGGATATCCCATCAAACCGTAACTAATTTGCGAATTTTGACCTTCTTTTGTTCTCAATATTTTTGCCATGTCTTTTAAAGTCGGATCACGTTCAACCCAATTCTGAGGAGTAACCATTCCAAGATATATATTTAATTCTGCAATTTCAGGAACATGCGATTGTACATATATAGTTGAGATTTCAGGATCTAAGCCTGATGCCAGCCAATCCATAACTACTTCTAAAACATCTTGTCTTAATTCTTCAGTTTTATCATATTTTGTAGTCAGCGCATGCCAATCAGCAACAAAGAAAAAACTATCATATTTATTTTGTAAATCTACCCAATTCTGAATTACACCAAGGTAATGCCCTAAATGCAATTTACCTGTAGATCTCATTCCAGATACAATAATTGGTTTATTCATGTATATATCCTTTCTTTGTTGTGATGTAATTATACCACGAACATAGTTGAAATCAGTTAGATAAAAAACCCTCTTGAAATATTCTCAAGAGGGTTTTTAAAATATAAGTTTTTTGATTACTTAGCAGATTTAACAGCTTCAAATACTACATCAAAAGCTTCTTTGTCATTTACTGCAAGTTCGGCCAACATTTTTCTGTTAACAACAATATTAGCTTTTTTGCATGCATTTACAAATCTTGAGTAGCTCATACCACGTTCTCTAACAGCAGCATTGATTCTAACAATCCAAAGTCTGCGCATATTTCTCTTGTTGGTACGTCTGTCTCTGTAAGCATATTTTAATGCTTTCATAACAGCAATATTAGCTACTTTAAATATTCTGCTTCTGGCACCAATAAAACCTTTAGCAAGTTTTAAGATTTTTTTATGTCTGTTACGACTTACGTTTCCACGTTTAATTCTCATAATTCACCGCTCCTATCTTGAATACTTCTTGTATGGTAACTCTTTAGATACCAGTTTTACATGTGACTCAGATACATCAACCATCTTGAAAATTCTGCGTTTTCTAGATCCTGATTTGTGTTGGAGCAAGTGACCTATACCTGCTTGTCTTTTTTGAATTTTACCTGTTGCAGTAACTTTGTAACGTTTTGCAGCAGATTTGTGTGTTTTTAATTTTGGCATTTTCTTCTCCTTTACGTTAAGTTAAGTAGTTACTAAAAAGTTTCAGGCATACCAAAGCCGTAAAACTTTCGCAAGAGTATAATATTACGCACATAATCTTTTTGCAAGCATTTATTGAGTATTGTTAATTTATTTGTTCTAAATAGCGTTCACTGCAAAGTTTTTGAGTATACTGTTTTACAGTTTCGAGAGAATTTTTGCGAATTTCTTCGAGTGTTTCATTCCCGAGTGCTTTTATAATCATAAATTTTGCATCAATATATTCTACATCAGGTTTAATTGTAAAACCGTTATAATCATTTTTTATAATTCCGTCTATACCATCATTTTCTGAGCATATTGTAATACATCCGCTTGCCATTGCCTCAAGATAAACCATTCCAAAAGTTTCATTTTCACTTGGCAAAACAAATATATCAGAATTTTTCATTACTTCAAAAACTTCTTCTCTTGGAATTCTTCCTAAAAATATAACGGGATAATTTACTGTTTTGGCAAGTTTTTCTAAATATTTTCGTTCTTTACCATCGCCAATAATTACAAGGCTTTCAGGTTTGATATATTTCAACCCCAAAATAATTTTATCAACATTTTTTCTTTTTATAAGATTTGCGCAAGTTACAATTTTCAAATTATTTACATCAATTTCTGACGAAATATTTGTCTGTATAAAATTTTCTTCAACACCTGACGGGGCAACAAAAGTTTTTGGTAATAAATCAGGATATAATGATGTTAATTTATTCTGCAAAACAAAAGACCGACATGCAATTTTATAAGCACTGTTAAGTGCTTTTTCTAACTTAGATTTAAAGTAAATTTTATATATAGATTTAGTTAAAACCGTTATATCCGAGCAATGAACACCTGCTACAAAAGGAATTCCTAATTTATCCGCAAAAATAATTCCGGATGGCATATGTGCAATTACTATATCAGGCTGAAAATCTTTATCATAAAACTCTTTTAATTTATTTTTTATATTGCCCATAAACGGCATCCAATAATTTACATTATAAACATCTTCATACCAACCCGTTTTGTAAAAAGGCTTTTTACGAATAAAAGAATTTAAAATAAAATTAGGTTTAATAATTTTTACCTGATGACCAAGTTTTTGCCACTCTGTCACAAAATTGAGCAATGTACGCGGAGTATTTACTTCACTGTCTTTTATCGGATATAAATCTGTAATTAAAAGAATTTTCATAAATAAATATTATCATAATTGTAAATACTTGCGCAACAAAAAACTCCCGCATAATACGGGAGTTTTTTAATATTTATCAAAATCAAACTACTTGATTTCAACAGTTGCACCTGCAGCTTCAAGTTGTTTCTTGATAGCTTCAGCATCTTCTTTCTTAACGCCTTCTTTGATTGCTTTAGGAGCGCCATCAACTAAGTCTTTAGCTTCTTTCAAGCCTAAACCGGTGATAGCACGAACTTCTTTCAATACAGCAATCTTGTTAGCACCTGCAGATGCCAAGATTACATTAACTTCAGATGCTTCATCAGCTGCAGGAGCTGCGCCAGCTGCTGCAGGAGCTGCTGCAACAGCTACAGGAGCTGCTGCTGATACACCAAATTTTTCTTCCATAGCTTTTACTAATTCAGCTGCTTCTAATAAAGTCAATTTTTCAATTGATTCTAAAATAGTTTCTACATTACTCATTATTTTTTCTCCTTTAATTTTTTTTTTGTAACTTTGATTTTTGTTTATGCCTGATATAATATCAAGCGGCTACGCTGCAATTACGCAGCTTTTTGATCTCTGACAGCTGCAACAGCTCTTGTAAGTGCTGCCATAACGCCATTGATACCAAGTGTAATACCGGTTGCCGGTGAATTGATTGAGCCAAGCATTTTTGCATAAAGTTCTTCTTTTGAAGGAAGATTTGCAAGAGCTTTAGCATCATTGGCAGACAATAAATTGCCTTCCATAACGGCACCAAGGATTTCACCTTTCTTAGTTTCTTTAATAAATTTAGATACAACTTTAGCAGGACTAACTTGATCTTCAAAACCGAAAGCAATAGCGATAGGTCCTTTCATCAATTCAGCTAAAGGTTCAAAATCTGTACCCTTTATAGCAACTTTAGTAAGTGTATTTTTTGTTACCATATAGTCGCCGCCTTGTTTTTGAAGTTCACGTCTTAAGTTTGTGATTTCTTCAACACTGTATCCTTTGTATTCGGTAACAAGCGCAACTTGGGCTTTTTCGATTTTTGATTTAATTGCATCTATTTTTTCTGACTTAAATGCTTTTGTTGCCATTTTTGCTCCTTTTTTGTGAGTATTACGAACAAACGTTCGCATAATTTTATCGACCTTTGTGTGTCCGAATAATAAAAATTTTGCAATTCTCACATTCGGAACCGCAAAATATTACACACGTATCAATAATTCTATTAATTTCGACTTGTGTATAACCTCGATTAGCCATCCTTACAGATATTTAATGAAATCAGGGTTTTATCAGAACACCGTCTTCTGCACAACAAACTTCATCATTAAAGCCTGTCTGATTAAATCCGGAGCCTTTCGCCCCAACCCCAGCTAATTGTCTGCGGTCTACGAGAGCCATAATAACAGAAAATATTTTAAAAAGCAATACTTATGCTTAATCTTTCTTCATTATTGACCAAATAGTTTCTTCCGTACCGTTTACCATATCATATTTACCTTTTACGGCAACCAGATATCTTGGATCTTTTACAAGTTGATATCTGTTGCGGAAGTTTCCGTAGCATAATATTTCATTACTTACATTAAATCCTAACAAAGGTTTTAAGTTTTGGTATACGGTATTTACAGTTGTAAGCATTTTGTGAGAGTCTATTGCCATTCTTGCTTTAACGGATATTTTCTTAGCTTTATATTCAGCTCTTACAATAGCTAAATTATCCCATACTTTATCAATAAATGCATCAACCTTGCCTACATTACCGGAAGCGGCAAGGAGAATTTCTCCGTCTTTTGAAAACTTAATTCCCGGTTCATTTTTCATCAATTCATAAAATTTTGAAACTACATCTAATTTTATTTGTGTTATTTCTTCAGCAGTCAGAGGTTTGACACCTACACTTTCTTGAATTAAAGATTTTGCTTTAAATTGAATTGCAAAAACAAAATGAGATTGAGCCATAATATCCTGCTCCATGTTTGTCTTTAATTCCTGATTAAATTCATTTTCCAATCTCTGTTTTTCTTCAACAATTTTCTTTGCAATGTTTCCTTCGTAGCTTTTGCTTGCCAATCTTATTTGAGACATAAAGAAAGATACAACCATACTAAACAAAATAAATAAAACCTCACGACCGTCTACTGCCGTTTCAGCCTGTTTTATATTATTTCCGAAAAGAAAAGTAGCAGTTTCTCGTGCCCAGTTAAAGAACGGGTCCATAAACTCCAGAAAATTTGCTTCAAAAATTAATAAAGCTATATGCAAACAACACAAGAAAATCATTATCACAAACAATAATTGTAATCCCATTGCAACATGTCCGATTACTTTATTAATTTTTTGAAAAAGTTCTAAACTCTTTAAATTTCCTGTAGTAGCTACCATAAACACCCTCTTATCTTAATTCAATATTATCAATTAATCTTACATCTTCTACTCTAGCTGCTATAAACACTACCGTATTATCATCAGCAGTAGTTTTCTCTTCAAGAGTATCCTTATCTCTAAATTCCAAATATTCTAAAGAATGATTTTCATTTAGGAAAGAGTATGCGGTTTCGCCTAAGGCTTTTACATCAACCACTCCCTTATTATAACATGCCTTTATATTAAATAAAAGTTTACTCAGAGCAAGAGCATTAATTTTACCCTGTTCTGTCAAATATTTATTTCTTGAACTCAGTGCCAATCCACTCTCTTCGCGGACAATCGGACAAGGAATAATTTCAACAGGCATATTCAAATCGTGAACCATTTTTTTAAGAATTATTAACTGTTGCATATCTTTTTTACCGAAAAACGCAAAATCAGGTTGGACAATGTTAAACAATTTATTAACTACGGTACAAACTCCGTCAAAATGCCCTACTCTGGACTTTCCGCATAATTTATCCGTATAAAAATACGGTGGAATTACATAGGTTAAAAAATCATTTGACAAAATATGACCCTCTCCGTACATTTCTTTTGGGCTTGGAGCAAAAACTATATCCGCACCAACTTCGTCACACAGCTTGTTATCTGCATCGAGAGTTCTGGGGTATTTGTCCAAATCCTCTCCCGGGCAAAATTGTATCGGGTTTACGAATACAGAAACCACGGTTTTATCACATTTTTCTACACTTTTTTCTATAAGGCTTTTGTGACCGTTGTGTAATGCACCCATTGTAGGCACTAAACCAACACTCAAACCTTGTTTTTTCCATTCTTTAATTTGTTCTCTGACTTCTTTTATTGTATGTAATAACATTTTTATACCCTCTTCTTTTATAATCTAAGTATAATTTGAATACGAACAGTTGTAAATAGTTCATAAATCTTCATATACAGTACATTAAAAAGCAAAATAATTTATATATTCGTTTTATTATATGTAGTGTGGAAATTTTAATTTTGTAGGTGAAAAATGTCTATTAAAGTAAATGAAATCAGTAATTTAAGCCAATATAATCAAAATACTCAAAAAGTATCTTTCAAAGCAAATGAAGCTCCGATTGACACTGAACAAAAGTCGGATACATTTGAAAAAGAGGGTTTATCAACCGAAGCAAAAATAGGAATAGGCGTAGGCGCATTGCTGGGACTTGTTGCGCTGGGACTTGGCATAAAAAAAGGACTAAACGTAAGAGCAACTAACAAAGCGGCAAGAGAAGCTGCGGAAAAAGCGACTAAGGAAGCTGCTGAAGCGCTTGGAATTAAAGATGTTAAAGCTTATAAGAATCTGAAAAATATTTTCGGAGAAAATATTACTAAAGTTGATGAAATTGGGGATGAAGCTATAATTCAAAAGTCAAAAGAACTAGTTAAAAAATTCGGACTTGAAGGAACAGATGGTTCAATTGCTGTAATGGATACAAAGGTTACAAAAGAATATTTATTAGATAAATGCAAATTAAAAGATAGCCTACCGGAAAATCTTATTACACTTGCTGTTAATGATGAAAAAAATGAATGCAAACATATTGAATTAATTATCGCTGATAAATTAGATGAATCATTAAATAATCTGTTTAAGAATTCAAAAGGATTGGTTATATTGAAATAATAGCTCTGTAGCTCTGTAGGGGTGAAATTCTACACAATAATGAATAACATCCAATCCGAATTTGTAAATTCGCAAAACACATTAACAAATTCTTCTTTCCCCGTGAGGGGAAGGTATTCATAAAATCTCTCCTTGAAGAGAAAAGGATTTCAATTTGAGGCGACAGCCGAAAATTAGAAATTCAAGAGAGGGTAATGATACAATTAAAATATCTCGTTTTCTGACGGGAATTTACCTGCTTTAACGTCATCATTATATTGCTTTGCGCATTCATATATGAGTTTACCCATATCGCCGTATTTTCTTGCAAATTTCGGCTTAAATTCCGGATATTTTCCAAAAACATCATCCGATACAAGCACTTGAGCATCACAATATCCGCCTGCCCCACAGGAAATTGTCGGAACTGTTATATTTTCTGTTATATATTTTGCGCTCTCTTCAGGAACCATCTCAAGAACAATTGAAAATACTCCCGCTTTTTCCAAATTCTTTGCCTGACGAATTATCTCATCTGCAGCCTCTTTTGTTTTACCCTGAATTTTATAACCGCCTAATTGGTTTAAAAATTGAGGAGTAAAACCTAAATGCCCCATTACAGGAATTCCGACAGAAGTTAAGCGCTCAATTACGGATACGATATAATCGCTGCCACCTTCGATTTTTACCCCGTTTGCGCCTGCCCTAATCATTCTACCGCAATTTTTTACGGCATCTTCAATACTTGTGTGATAACTCAAAAACGGCATATCGGTAACTACAAAAGCTCGACTTGCACCTTTTGCTACAGCACGAGTAAATATCTCCATCTCATCAGCACCAATAGCATTTGTATTTTCATAACCCAAAGCAACCATTGCAAGACTATCACCAATTAAAATTATATCAACTCCCGCTTCATCAATGTATTTAGAAGTATAACAATCATATGCTGTCAGTACGGAAAACTTTTCTCCATTAGCTTTATAATTTTTTATGGTACTTAAAGTTATTTTTTTTGTCATAATAAAATACCTTAGTGATGTTTTGAAAATAATGCAGGTTTTGAATTTTTTATTTCTTTTCTGAACCAATAATATATCGCTCTTGCAACACGATGAGAACTGTGTCTTACAAGACCTTCTTTGCTATCTTCGATTAACTTTTTAGGAAAAATCTTAACGCCAAGCTTTTTGATATTATCAGTATCGATTTTTACGGGATAAGAGTGAGCCATTTTGTATTTATCCGCTAAATTTGACGGAAGTGAATCATTTACAAGCACTGCATCAATAATTTTTCTGCTATTTGCATGCTGCATTAAAGCCTGAATATGATCAGAAACGGCATAGCCGTCAGTTTCTCCCGGTTGAGTCATTATGTTACACACGTATATCTTTTTAGCAGAAGATGCAACAACCTCTTTGGAAATTTCTTCTATAAGCAAATTAGGAATAACACTTGTATATAAGCTGCCGGGACCCATAATAATTAAGTCTGCACTTCTTATTGCAAATATTACTTCTTCTAACGCTTTACAGTTGCTTGGGTCAGTAAATAATCGTTTAATTTTACCATTTGCCTCAGGAATATTAGATTCGCCTTTAATAATACGTCCGTCTTCCATTTCTGCAACCAGTTTCATATCATCCAATGTTGACGGTAAAACTCTTCCTCTGATTGATAATACGTTTGAAGATTCTTTTACGGCTCTGACCATATCACCCGTGATTGCACAAAGAGCCGTTAAAAACAGGTTGCCAAAACTGTGACCTTCCAAACCCTCACCTGATTTAAAACGATACTGGAACAATTTTGTAACCAAATCCTCGTCATCAGCTAAAGCTGCAATACAATTTCGTATATCACCGGGAGGTAAAACACCCATTTCTTCACGTAATCTGCCTGAACTACCACCGTCATCACCGACAGTAACAACTGCGGTAATATTATTGGTAATGTGTTTAATACCTTTCAGCAACATTGAAAGACCCGTTCCGCCGCCTATTGCAACTATTTTAGGTCCACGGTTAAGCTTTCTTCTGCGATATAGCGCCTCTAAGATTGTTTCATTGTCTTTTCCGTTATTTAAGTCCAATATTGACAAATTCGTTTTCTGCCATCCCTTGAAAAACAAGGCTGCACCAAACATTACAATTGCAAACGCAATCCATTCCGTTGAAACTTTTGATGCGAATTTTTTAACAAATTCCATCAGGTAAAAAATTGGTCTGATATCACATAAGATTAATAATCCTATCGCCATAAATACAGCTCCAAAGAATATTAATATAAACCATCTTTTTACTTGTAATCCGGGGATTAACCATCCTGCCTCTTTCGGCATCTTCATATTATCCGTAAATTTACTCATTCTCTTTATCCCAATTATTCTACCCAACCGGAGTTGCACGCATTTTTGTAATTAACAGGGACAGGAACAATTAAATCCTTTGCCTGTTTTATTAAAGCACCTGCATTTGATATTTTATTTGAAAAGTGTATTGTATCAGCTTCTATAGTAGTTCGTCCGCCGGCGACATTATCTATTTGAGAAGTTGCAAGAAGATTTTTTAATCTGTTCAACGAACCGAAAATATTTTCAACATCAGGTCTTGAAAAGTCAATTGTTCCATCAACATTATAATTCTTTTCAAGATAAATCTCTTGCGCTATCGGGAGATTTACATATTCTCCGACTTTGCGTGTAACTTCACCTGATGCCCCATAGTAAACCAACCACTGCGAACATTTCTTGATAGCTTTTGCAATCGCACACGCAAAACTAAAATCTTCAGCAGCCTGTCTGTACATTGCACCATGCGGTCTGACGTGCTCAATTTCCAATTTATAAGTTTTTGCAAAAGACATCAATGCACCGACCTGATACACAACAAGAGCCTCTATTTCATCTTCGCTCAATTGCATATGACGATAACCGAAACCCTGAATATCATGAAAACCTATGTGAGCACCCACAACAACATTTTTTTCTTTTGCTTTTAACAAAGCCTCACGAATAGACATCGGATCTCCTGCATGAAATCCGCAAGATATATTTACGGAACTTGCATAATCCAACAATGAATATTCCGCATTGTTTTTGTATACACCGAAACTCTGCGCTAAATCTATATTAAAATCAATATTTTCTATCTTTCTTCTCTCAATAGCCTGTTGCATAAAATTTCCCTATTCTGTCCGCATTAATACAAAGGACATTTATTACTATAAGATTATACTTCCAAAATTTTTTTATGGAAGTATCTTTACAAAAGTTTTATCTGTTTTTACATTATATTTTCCAAACCGTATATAAATTCATCATGTTCGGATATATGTTTGATTGCGAGCATAACACCGCCCATGTAGCATTTTCTGTCAATTGAATCATGTCTGATTTTCAAAATTTGACCGTCAGAACCGAATAACACCTCCTGAGAAGCTACGTATCCCGGCATTCTGACAGAATGTACATGAATATTATTGTATGAAATTCCCCCTCTTGAACCTTGAATAGTTTCTTTTTCCGGACAATTACCTTTTGTAAAATCTTCATTTTCCTCAGACATCATCAATGCTGTTTTTATTGAAGTTCCTGATGGTGCATCTTTCTTTTGGTTGTGATGAAGTTCGATAATTTCTGCATTATCAAAATATTTCGAAGCCAACTTTGCGAATTTCATCATTAAAACAGCTCCTGTTGAAAAGTTTGGAGCAATCAAACAGCCTAAACCCTTTTCAACAGATAATTTTTTTAAATAGGAGATTTCCTCATCCTTTAAGCCTGTTGTTCCAATGACAGGTTTTATCCCGTTATTCAAACAATATTTAGCATTTTCAAAAATCGATGCCGGTTGTGTAAAATCAACCAATATATCTATTTTTACGGCATTTTTAGCTTCTTCAATTGTTTTAAATGTGTCATTACCTGCAATATCAATTCGTGCAACAAGCTCTGTTTCATTACAATTTTCAACCGCAGAACATACCTCTTTACCCATCTTACCTAATGCACCGCATACTGCAACCCTAATCATATATAATCCTCTCTACAATTATTAACAATACAATTTTATCATAAATATTTTAAATAATATAAAAATCTGCATATTTATATGCTTGCAAGCAAAAAAATAAATATGTAGGTTGTAATTAATATACCAACAATAAATCTGCATATGCAAAACTTTCTGAACGCGAAACAAATCCATTACAGAGATTTTGCGTATTATGATGCTTTTAAATCCAAACTAAGTGTATAACCCAGTCCGTCTAAAATTTTTGATATTGTGGGTAAAGTAGGAGCTTTAGTTTTACCATGCAATATATCAACAAGGTTTGCTCTGTGCATACCGATTTGCTCTGCAAATTCTTTTACTGTTGTTCTTGCTTTTATAACTTGCTCTAATGCACGATAAAATGCACAGTAATCTCCGTCTTCTGCATAGGCTAATATGCTTTCTTTTAAATACATTTGTTGAAATTCACTGTCTTGTAATCTTTGGTTTATATAATCTTCATGTTTAATTGTCATTTTTATCATTCCTTTCTAAATAGTCTTGATAATATTCATTAGCTTTCTTTATTGTCTGTTTTTGGTTTGATTTATCACTACCTGCCACAATTAAAATAATTACATCATCAAGTTCTTTAAAATATATTCTGTAACCACTGCCAAAGTGTAGCCTTAATTCGGAAAGTTTACTATTTTGTAACGGTTTCCAATCACCCTTGTTGCCTTCCTCTAATCTATCAAGCCTGGTTAAAACTTTAACTTGATAGACAGGACTTAGTTCTTCAAGTCATTCGGTATATGGACACATGCCACTTTCAGTTGTGTAATATTCTAACTGTTTCATAATTGTAGTGTAGCAAATTTACCACACAAAGTCAATTGACTTTATTTAGATTTGTAACAAAAAAGCAATTTTTAGTTTGTTTATACTTTATGCATATATGTAGAAGTAATGTAATAGTGTGTATGTACATGTGAGGCAGGTGAAATTTAGATGAACATTACAGGCGAAACCGGTATATATAACTCATCTACAAGAGAAGGCTATGCGAAAAACACAGCCTATAATGTTATGCAACATGACAAACAAGTCAAATCAAGTAATAGTAAAAATCTTGATGAGATTGAATTTGAGAACATAAGATACTCTATGTTACAACAAGCAACTAAAGATGAATACATTAAAGACGCAAAAATTTATGCAGATGAAAGCATAAAGGCTCTATCTGATAAAGGTAAAGTATCAAAAGAGGACTTTATACCTAAAGATGCTATCCCTGCTATGCGAGAAATGCTTACTAAATTCTTTAATGTAATAGACTTGAATAATGACGGATACATCGACACTAATGAGAATACAGCACATGTTATGGTGATGGATTGTGCAAAAATCTCTGACGATTTAAAAACTGTGACAATGGAAACCCCGGACGGTGTAATTGATAGTCATAATAAAAAGAATATAGACAGGTACATATTAGAAAGTCCTGAACAAGCTCAACAATTACTAAAAGAACAAAATATTGAGTAAAATGATTAAAGTAGATTACATACAACATATCCCACAAATAAAGAATACTATATCAACTGTTACAAAACCACTGGAAACATTAACAGAGTGTGCGACAAGTTCTGTCGCTGAATTATCCAAAGCAGCTTCGGAAGCTGTCACTTCTGCGCAAAAAGCCCTATTATCCGCAAAAGAACATCCTAAATTAAATCTTGATAGCGATGCTGTAAAATATTTTGGACTAAGAAGCTATGAAGATATGATTAATTCAATGGAGTGGACTTTTACAGATTTATACGTTAATAAACTGGGGTGCCTGAATTTTAACAGACCTGAGATTATTGTTAATAATTTTAATCGTTATGAAAGCAGATTAGTTTGGTTGTTTGAATGTCTTAGTCCAAATTATGGCTGCGCGAGAATGACATTTGGAGATAAGTGTTTTGGCGGTCGAACATTTCATACCATAGGTTTTGTGCGTGACAAAGATACTCTATATGTATTGGATTCACTTGGAAATAACGCAGAGTCAAGTCAGGGAATCAGCGAATTTCATACAATTTTAGAATTTTTGTTATCTGTCAACCAGCAGCAGCAAGGGTTAAAAAATATTATTATGAATAATATTCGTCAGCAATCTTGTAATGAAATAACTTGTAATCATTGGTCGTTTGCAAATATAGAAAACCTAATCAAAGCATTAAAATCAGGGAAAATTGTAAAAGATAGCGCGACTTTGGATAGTGTATTACCTAAAGATATTAACAAAGTTCTTGAAGAACAAATGAACTTTGTATTAGGTAAAAGTTGTAGTATAACACCACAGTAAGTCCTCAAGTGAGAAATTGTTATATTATAATATACGCTATCACTTACACTGCAAAGCGGAAATGAACCAAATCTCCGTCTTGAACGACATAATCCTTGCCCTCTAAGCGGGTTACACCTTTTTCTTTGCAAGCCACGTACGAACCCAATTTAACAAAGTCGTCATACGGAGTAATTTCTGCTCTTATAAAACCTTTTTCAAAATCGGTATGTATTACACCTGCGGCTTGAGGAGCTTTTGTACCTGCAATAATAGTCCACGCACGAACTTCTTTTTCTCCCGCAGTAATAAATGTGCGCAAGTTCAACAGATTATATACGGTTTTTATCATTCTGTTTATACCGCTGTCATCAATACCGAGTTCTTTCATATAAGCAAGCGCCTCATCACCCAATTCACATAATTCTTCTTCAATTTTTGCAGAAATTATTACCATTTGAGCGCTGTGAGATTTTGCATATTCTTCAACTTGTTTTGTATAATCGTTTCCGTCTTTTAAATCGTATTCAGACACATTAGCCGCATATATTACAGGCTTTGTCATCATTAGATTTAACTGTTTTACAAAAGGAATTTCTTCTTCATTAAATACATCTGAAATATTAATATACAAACCGTTATTTAAAAGCTCTTTTAGAGTTTGGAGTGCATTATATTCAATTTTTGCATCTTTTTCGCCAGCTTTAAATTGTTTTGAAATTCTTGCTTCACGCTTTTCAACAGAAGCCAAATCTGCAAGAGCAAGCTCTGTATTAATAGTCGCAATATCATCAAGCGGATTAACCTTGCCTGCAACGTGAATGGTATTCGGATCATCAAAACATCTTACTACATGGATAATCGCATCGACTTCTCTTATATTATGCAAAAATTGATTACCCAAACCTTCACCCTTACTTGCGCCTTTTACCAGACCCGCAATATCTACAAATTCAATTGCTGTCGGAATAATTTGATTTGTTTTACACAGTTTTGCTAAAATTTCCAATCTTTCATCAGGAACATTTACGACTCCGACATTCGGTTCAATTGTACAAAACGGATAATTTGCACTTTGCGCATTTTTTGCACTCGTCAAAGCATTAAATAAAGTTGATTTTCCGACATTCGGAAGTCCTACAATACCTGTTCTTAGCATTTTAATTCCCTCTTAAAACTATTTATTATCCTGATTTTATCTAAAAGCCAACGGTTTGTAAAGAGGAGACATTTAAAAGACACAAAAAAGTTTTTTATTAAACTTTTGATATAATGTAAACTTTTCTTCATATACTAACAAAAAATAGGTTGATGTTTTTTTATACATAGTATATTATTAAAAACGATGATGAAAGGTAGTGTGTAATGGAATATATTTTCCCGCAGAAGGCTGATTTAGACAGAATTGTGTTGGCAAATTTAGATTTAGAAATTCCGGATATTAAAAATACGGAAGAGTCAAAATCTGTTGCCATTGCTAAATGGATGATGGGTTGGATAGATGAATATATTTCTAACGGGAAAATATCAATCGGGAATTTACTTCCTACAAAGGCTGATTTTGCATATTTTCTGGGGGTAAGTGTCGGAACTATACAAAATGCACTACGCTACATTGAAGATATGGGATATGTAGAATCAAAACAAAGAATTGGAACAATTATTAAAGATAAAAATATAAAAAATTCTTCAATAAGAAAATTAACTTCCAAAAGAGAGTCCGCAATTAATGATATCAAAAAATTTATAATTTCAAACAAAATAAAAGTAGGGCATACTCTCCCATCATCAAGAGCCATTGCAGCATTAATAAACTGCTCTGCAAACACGACCAGATTAGCCTTAGAGTATTTATGCGCCAAAAACATTCTTGAGCATAATATTTCAGGCGATAACAGTTGGAGAGTAATTTCCACAAACTTTAACAAAAATTTTTCGACAGAAAATGCAGAACAGAAAACACTGGTAACAAAGATTGAACAGGACTTAAAAAATTATATTGACGAGAATTTATCTGTTGGGGATAAACTTCCGGCACATTCAGAATTATCAGATATGTTCAAAGTTAGCATAAAAACTGTTCACGATGCCCTAAAAAGTCTTATCGATGAAGG
Organism: Cyanobacteria bacterium UBA2855; assembly: GCA_002350725.1. Taxonomy (GTDB): domain Bacteria; phylum Cyanobacteriota; class Vampirovibrionia; order Gastranaerophilales; family Gastranaerophilaceae; genus UBA1221. The sequence goes on from DEFJ01000025.1 coordinate 133,297, forward strand.
AATCTTACTTGCAAGACGCGGAAGATACGGAACTTCGGTAATAAGACTTCCAAGAGAAGGTAAAAATAAAAATCTTGAGCAATCTATTTTTGCACCTGCAAAAGATACGGCATTTTATTATTACGAAAAAACTCAAAACGCCATAAAAAAAATGATTGCCGACAACTATGAAATAGGTTCAAAATTGCCGTCAATTATGGATTTATCAAGAGAAATGGACTTGAGCCCTAATACTATCAGAAAAGCATTCCATAATTTGGCAAAAGAAGGATATTTAGTATTTTCAAGAGGACGATACGGAGGAACATTTGTGGTAGACATCCCTGAAATCGGTAACGAAACCTTTAAGTGGCTTGCAGTAAATCCTCAATACGTAAAAGCATTCTCTGAAAATTAAATTTTTTCATTATAAAACACTGTTTATATATCCTAATACTTCTTTAGAGATTTCCTCAATACTGCGAGTCGAATTTATTACTTTAACTCTGCTTGGTTCTTGCTTTGCAATTTCAAGATAACCTTTTCTGACTTTTTCAAAAAATTCAATACCTGCAGATTCCATACGGTCTTTTTCCTTACCGACTCGTGACATAGATGTTTCTATATCAATATCAAAGACAAATGTAATATCGGGTTTTCGCTGCCCCGTTGCAAGATTATTTAGCATAGTCAGTTGAGCAATATCAACTCCTCTGCCATATCCCTGATATGCGATTGTACTATCAGTATGCCTGTCACATAAAACTATTTTTCCTTCTTCAACCGCAGGGTTAACAATTTTATCAATATGTTGTGCTCTGTCAGCCAAGAACAAAAAACTCTCTGCCCGAGATGAAACTTCAACATCATAATGTAAAAGAATTTCTCTAATTTTTTCACCCAATCCTTTTGCACCCGGCTCTCTGGTTATAATCACGTCATGCCCGTCATTTTTCAAATATTTGGCAAGTAAATTCATTTGGGTTGTTTTTCCGCAACCGTCTACACCTTCAAAAGTAATAAATAATCCCTTTGACACAACCACCTCTCCTTTTTGATATTTATTATATCAAAACAATAACAAACATCAATTTGATAAGAACAATTTAATCAATTATATGAACACCGCCACCAGAGCCGACACTCTTGCCGTTACGATACCAACCGTTATTACCGTAATAATCGCTGTAATTCCCGTAATTTGGAGAAGCTCCGTAATAATAAGGATCAATCGGAGGGGTATAACCCGTAGGTACTCCGATAAAATTAGAGCTTAAACCGTTAAGGAAACTCTTTAATTTGCTTGTGGTATTATTTGAAACATTCCGCTTGTTGTAATAGTAGATTAAGTTTGCAATACGATTTTCAGGCGCAGTATTCGGGTATAAATGATTAAATGCTGTGTTTTCAAGCCTTTCTAATCTTCTGATTAAATTTTCTCCAACAAAACTTCTTCCGTACATAGAATTCTCTATTTCTTCAAGTTTGTTGTAGTTATACCGGGAAATATTGTCATTATAACCGCCGTAATAATAACCTGATGTATTCGGCATCGGAGAAGATGTTGTTACATACCTCGTTTCAGAAAAAGCAGGATACACAGCAGACAAAAATAGGACAAAAAGCAAAAATAATTTTCTCATAATAAACTCCTCTGATTTATACTTAGAGTTTATTTTCTATATAAAAAACTTCCATCCGCATATAGGCTATTTTAACTTAGCCAACACAATTATAGGCGCATAGGTAAGAGTTAATTCAGGATATTTCAAACGATAATTTTCACAAAAGTTTTTTACATCTTTTATACCCCAATTGCCATTTGTTACAGAATTTACCCCTGTATCTTTCATATGTTTCAATATTTTTAGGGGATTATCAAACTTTAACTTCTGCTCAAATTCTTCTGCCATAATTATTTCAAAATTATTATCCAACAAATTCCTTATTTCTTCCAAGGTATAATACTTTAAAGCTACGCCCGTAAGAGATTTTATCTCTTTAAAGTTTTCCGGAGAAAATGTTGAAAAAGCCAATATCCCATTTTTATTTAGAATAGATTTGCATATATCAAAAACTTTTTCCAAATCCTCACACCACTGAAAAACAGCATTTGAAATTATCATATCAAACTTTTTATTAAAATTTAATTTCCTAAAATCTCCTGCAAAAAATTTAACATCAGGCACAAATTTATTTATGTAGTTTTTTGATTTTTCAACCAAATCGTTTGCCCAAAATTCATCAAAGGTACATTTTTGGGCTAATATTTCAGTCAAAATTCCGGTACCGGCACCTAATTCAAGAACAGAGGGGAAATACATATCCTCTAATTTCTCAATCATTTTTTCTGCTGTAAATTTTTGCACTACTGCATTTTTAGAATACGTTGCCATACTCTGTTTGAAATGTTTTTTTACTGTTTTAGGGTCTGTTCGCATATAATATCTTTCCAACTGTCAAACTCAAAAAACGGGAAATGTCCGCTATTTAATAATGTTATTTCAGCACTCGATTTGTTTTTCCAAAAGTTTAACTGGTTTCTTGTCGGAATAATCTTATCCGTATCACTAATTATAGCACGGTTATAAAATTCGGTATATTCTATTTTTGCATTTTTAACGTAGTCATTCAATGCAATCAATTCAGCTTTTTGATTTTCGGTTGCACGCCCTACAGGATATTGAGTATACTTTTGAAAATCCTCAGGCAATTTAAAAAGATTTTTTTGGAATTTTCCCTGCAATCCCGTATCCACAAACTTCAAAGTCAAATTGAAAGTCTTAATAGGAATCCCGAATTCATCATCAACAGGATACGGAGTACCGTTTATAGCAATTTTATTATCAAAATCCGGCAAAAAATCTCTTACAAGATAGGCCACATAAACCCCCATTGACCAAGCGAGTAAAATTTTTGATTTATAATTTTTCGTATCAGACTTGAGTTTTAAATTTTCAAATAAACACTTACAATCAGCAATATCAGCATAATCATAAATTACAAGTACGTCAAAATCAGAATTTACAAGCCTCTCAAAAGGCTTATAGTCAAAACTCCAACCGCAAAAGAATATAATCAAATTCTCGTTATTTTTTTTATTTAGCCAATGAAATTGCATTATTTTTCACCCTTTAATATTTCATTCAGTTTTGTCAAATCTTCTTCTGTAATATCTGCCGTCAAGGATAATCTCAGACGAGAAGTCCCGACAGGTACCGTTGGAGGTCTTATTGGGAGTGTGAAATAACCGTTTTGAAATAGGATTTCACTTAATTCAACAGTTTTATCATTTTCACCCACAATATAAGGAACAATATGACTTTCACTACCCATTTTTTTGCCCAAATCAATCATTCTCATGCGTTTTTCGTATGTGTAAGGTAATTTTTTTTCAATAATCCATTTTGTAAACGCAATATTTACAGGAGGAAGTGCCGTTGAAAAAATAAACGAACGAGCTTTATTGATAAGATAATCTATGAGAACTCTTTTGCCCGTCACAAAAGCACCCATTGAGCCGATTGCTTTGCCAAATGTACCGACAAGCAGATCTACCTCACTAATTATTTCGAGTTTTTCTGATACACCTAAGCCTTTTTCTCCAAAAACTCCAAACGCATGCGCCTCATCCAATACAAGAATGCAATTATATTTTTTCTTTAATTCAACAAGGGTTTTTAAATCAGCAATATCCCCATCCATACTAAATACGCTCTCGGAAACAATTATCGCATTTCTATAATTTCCACGCTCCCTTTTGAGTAATCTTTCAAGACTCTCCATATCGTTATGAGCGTATCTGAAAAATTTTCCTTTTGCTAACTGCATACCATCAATAATACTTGCATGGTTTAATTTGTCGGAAAATATTACATCTGAGCTGTCCGCAAGTGAGCTGTTAATTCCAACATTTGCATGGTACCCGCTGTTGAATAATAATGTACCCTCACTGTTGTATAATTTACAAATCAAATCCTCTAACTCTTTATATATAGGTAAAGTTCCCGTTAAAAGTCTTGCAGATGCACTGCCAAAAGTATATTTATCTCCCGCATACTCAAGAAATTCCTTTGTAATTTCTTCGCTATCTGCAAAATTCAAATAATTATTTGAAGACAAATTTAAAAGTTTTTTACCGGCAACGTAAATGTATTTTCCTTCTTTTCTTTCGAAATTTTTTATTGAACGAAAATGAAAATTTTCTTTTAAGTCCGCAATTTTTTTATCGTAAATTTCAAACATACCACAAGTTTAGGACAAAATATACTGTTTTTCAAGCAACAAATTTATGTAACAATTGCATAAAAATTTGTTACAATAACTAAAGATTACAATAAAGTTGCCGAAATTTAATTACATAATACTGTGTGTAATTATTGGAGAGAAAAATGGATATTAATATCAGACGTAAAGAAGGCATTTCACAAGCTATTAAAAGACAACTAATTGAACTGGGTGCAAATGAAGCTCAATTTAAAAATAAAAGCCTTTGGGTAAGTATTAAAGAAATAATTAGTGATAAAAATGCCGGAGATAAACTAAAAACAAAGGCCGGAGAAAAAGATTTAGGAGAAGCTTTTGAACAAAACACTACAACAAATGTCGATGATACCGTTAGCATAACAAAAGAAACATGGAATAAATTAGTAACCCTTACCGGTGCCCATAAAGCAACAAAAGAAGATATTTCTATGCCGGCTCAACGACAAACCCAAACACCCGCACAAGAAGCAGCTTCCTCAAAAACAAATAATCCTTCGGAAGAAGGTTCGACACCTGTAGAAGGGAATGAAAATGCATCCGCAGAAACAGGATTATCTCCCGAAGACAGAGAAAAATATCGAAACAATAACCCTGCCAACGGTAAATTAGACCTTCCATACACTCAAGGTGACGTTGCTGATTGTTGGATTTTATCGGGAATAGAATCCATAAAAAGAAAGGCCGGAGGGAAAAAGTATTTAGAAAGCTTAATTACTCAAGACCCATCAGGGAATTACTTTACGGTTAGCCTGCCGGGAATCGGATACAAATACACATTTACACAGCAAGATCTTAAAAATGCAACCCATTTATCAATAGGAGATTTGGATGTTAGACTTTTTGAACTTGCCATGGATAAATACTACAAAAGCAAAAATGAAGGTTCAAGAGACGAATATGGAAGTAACATCGGCAGAGATTATACAGAAGAATTCTACAAAATCATAATAAGACCTAATGCTTTTAGAAAAATCACATCAACACCTAATAACCCGTTTAATCCTATAGATTTTTCAAATCCGAGAAAAGCATTCACTATAAGTGTAAAAAGCAATGATACACCAACTGTTGAAGATGGAGCTCGCTGCGGGAGCAAAATGCACTCACGACACGCTTACTCCGTAATAAAGAGTGATGCTCAATATATATATATAGTAGACCCTCATTCATCTGACAGAATTATGAAACTTTCCATTGAAGAATTTAAAAAATATAATATTCTGGTTGAAAGTGTTGTTTTACCATAACTAATAACCCAACAGATTACACACTTGAAATATTATTGGTGTATAATATTTTAGGATTATATGCAAAAATTTTTGGGACATAATTATGAAAATTGCAAACAACATGCTTGAACTGATAGGAAATACACCTCTTGTAAGGATTAACAATCTAAATAGCGGTAATGCGATAATTGCAACCAAATTGGAATGCAAAAATCCCGCAGGTTCAATAAAAGACAGACCTGCATATAACATGATTGCAGATGCAGAAAAGAGAGGTTTACTAAATAAGGACACCACAATAATAGAACCTACCAGCGGGAATATGGGTATAGGATTAGCCTTTGTTTGTGCAATTAAAAAATACAAACTTATTATAACCATGCCTGATACAATGAGTGTAGAAAGACGTAAACTTATGAAAGCTTTTGGAGCTGAGCTCATTTTGACAGAAGGTTCTAAGGGAATGCAAGGTGCAGTTGAAAAAGCGGAAGAACTGCATAAACAAATTCAAAATTCATACATACCACAGCAATTTCAAAATCCTGCAAACCCTGAAATTCATTATCATACAACAGCAGAAGAAATTTGGAGTGATACCGACGGGAAAGTCGATATAATAGTCGCAGGAGTAGGTACCGGAGGAACAATTTCAGGTATTTCAAAAGCACTAAAAGAGAAAAACCCAAATGTAAAAGCCGTTGCCGTTGAACCGTTTTCAAGTCAAGTATTAGCTGGCAAACAAGCTGCACCACACAAAATTCAGGGTATTGGCGCAAATTTTATACCTAAAAACTATGATAATTCCGTTATTGACGAAATTATACCGATAACTAATGAAGATGCTTATGAAACAGCAAGAAACCTTGCAACAAGTGAAGGTATTTTTGCCGGTATATCCGGCGGAGCCAATATGAGCGCAGCACTAAAATTATCTAAAAAACCGGAGAATAAAGGTAAACTTATAGTTGTAATTTTACCTGATTTTGGAGAACGATACTTATCGTCAGGCGTTTTTCCGGAATAAGTTATACAAAATTTTTATAATGTTGTTCGTAAAAATCACCAAATCTGTCTTGTAAAATTGCATCACGACATTTCTGTGAAAATTCAACCAAGAACTGTATATTATGGATTGATAATAATGTTGATGCCGTAGCTTCCTGACATCTGAACAGGTGTCTTATGTATGCTCTTGAGTGATTACGGCATGCGTAACAATTACAGCCTTCAACAAGAGGCTTATCATCATCCCAAAAAGCTTTATTTTTGATATTCTTTTTGCCTTCCCAAGTAAAAAATGAGCCATGACGAGCATTACGCGTAGGAAGAACACAATCGAACATATCAATGCCGTTTTTAATTCCATCTAACAAATCCTCAGGAGTTCCAACACCCATAAGATATCTTGGTTTATTATGCGGAAGCAAAGGCGCTGTTAATTCGACAAAATGATTTTTTATATCGGCGGGTTCTCCGACACTTACGCCCCCTATTGCATATCCGACGGTATCGTATGTCGAAATTACCCTTGCACTTTCTTTTCTCAAGTCATCATAAAAAGCACCCTGCACAATAGGAAACAAAGCTTGTCTTGGATTGGTTTTAGCTTCAAAACACCTGTCGAGCCATCGGTGAGTACGTTCCATGGCGGCTTTTGCAGTATCATAATCACAAGGATACGGAGCACACTCATCAAAAGCCATTATAATATCTGCCCCTATATCCTGTTGAATTTCCATTGACACCTCAGGTGATATAAAATGTTTTTTACCATCCTTAGGATCTCTAAATTCAACACCATCTTCAGTGATTTTTCTCAGATGAGCAAGTGAAAAAACCTGAAAACCTCCGGAATCCGTCAACACAGGCTTGTGCCAATTCATCCAGCTATGGATACCGCCAAATTGTTTTATTAATTTCGTACCCGCTCTCAGATAAAGATGATATGAATTAGCCAAAATTATCTGAGCTCCGGTATCCAAAATCTGGTCTGATACGAGAGCCTTAACGGCAGAATTAGTACCTACCGGCATAAAAATCGGAGTATGAATTGTTCCATGCGGAGTATCGAAGACTCCGGCTCTTGCTCCTGTTTGACGACAGGTATGAATAAGCTCATAATTAAAATAATCATGAGCTTTATCGCGTTTTATATAATTATACTGACATTCGTTCTGTTCCATCAATTATCCTAAATCTTCAATAACGCTTTCTGCCATATTTTCATATTCATCACAAAGTTCTTCAGGTTTAAAATAAATAGAAATTTCTCTTTCCGCACTTTCAACACTGTCTGAACCGTGGACAACATTATATTCCATAATTAAAGCATAATCGGCTCTGATTGTACCTACTTCTGCTTCCATAGGATTCGTTTTCCCCATAAGGTGTCTTGCGCCTGCAATAACATTATAGCCTTTCCAAACCATTGCTACGATAGGTCCGCTTTGAATATATCTTAATAATCTTTCGTAGAAAGGTTTGCCTTTGTGTTCGCCATAATGTTTTTCTGCCATTTCCTGAGTTACATCGAGCATTTTTAACCCGATTAACTTAAAACCTTTATTTTCAAAGCGTTTAATAATTTCTCCAACTAAACCTCTTTTAACCCCATCCGGTTTAACTGCTATAAAAGTTCTCTGTTCTTCCGGCATAATAATCTCCTTATTTATAGTACATTCATGTTGATGGTAACACGAAAACCACATAAGGGCAATAATTAAATTTACACTTGTACACTACTTATAATGTATATTATGTAAAAATGGATTCTACCCAGTTTTATATAAAGTATGTCCATTTCTTTCTCTTTGTAGCTATGCAAAGAGAAAGAAATAGACGAAAGAAAGAGAAACAAGCTTTTATTATAGCGTCGCTATGCGCCGCAGAGGCTTCGCCGTTTGCAATAAAT
>DEFJ01000025.1:141921-165493 GCA_002350725.1 Cyanobacteria bacterium UBA2855
AAAGAAAGAAATGAAGAATTAAAAAGATTTTACATAATATACATTATTAGTTTCATATGTAAATTAATGTAAATATTTTATCAAAAAAATAACTTCACTTACTTTATTTGAAAAGTAATACGTTTTAATTTGCAAATTAGGTCAATAGGCAATATCTATGTATATCGGTTTATTAAATATTCTTAATAAAAATACAGGATATGTAAATTCAAATCCTTTGAATTATATTATCTATAACAATAAAGGTATTAATCAACCTAAAGATAAAATCGATATATGCTTTAAAGGAAATACCCCAAATACAGAGGATATAACCCCTATAAATATTAAGCAACTTGAGAATATAAATGGCATCCACTGCCCGTCATGCGGAACAAAGATGTTCACTCAAGAATATTATGATGAACTTACTAATAGGGCAAAAAATATAAATTCAGCAGCAGAACTATCTGAACTGCTTAATGAACATAAAGACTTCATAACTCCAAATTATAAACGTGTCATATATATGACAAATAATATACGTAATATTGAGGATTTAACAGTACCTCAATATATTGATGCCCTAAAAATACAAGCCTACGATGAAAAAGTGGCAACCTTTGACTATTTGAAATCATACCTTAATTATTATTCCGAACACTTTGATGGGAAACAAAAAGAAATAATTATTGAAGCTGCAAAAAATCTTGATCCTAATGACAATTACTTTAACAACGGCAAAATAATTATGGGCTTATGTAAAAATCTGAACCTGGACACAAATCAATCAAATGAATTAAGACGTAATACAATGCAAAATTTGTTTCTTGCATGTAGATTCATAGGAGGGCTTAATAAAGTTTATCCGCGTGATTGCCAAAAAAGTGAAAAAGAAATAACCGTTGACTTTGTAAACCAAATTTTTAAACATTCACTCCTTAAACAAAATACCATAGTTAGCAAATCTCAAAAACCAAATAATGTCCTAATTATGTGTGATGAGTGCCATAATAGGCAATCTGACAGAGCATTTTGGCACAACACATCTGCTACAGGACTGAAAGATAATATTAAAAAATATTTGGAAGATGTTTCACTTCTTATGGGTGAGAAAAAAATTGATAATTCGCCAAACTATATAAGAGATTTTTGCTACACTGTAGAAAAAGTATCCCGACAAAATATTGCTTTTTCCGAAATGGAGATTAAACATATCAAAAGGGCACAAAATGTTTTATTAAGACATGAATATTTTGCACCGGTAAAACAATCCCAAGTTGACGTACCATGCGCAGAATGCGGAACAACAATGCTGCCTTACGATATGAAAGTACAAATAGCAAAAGAATTAAAGCAATGCGAAACTCCAATAGATTTTGCTGAAATGTTACAAAAATATGATAAATATATCGGACCACACGCAGAGGATATTTCTGCGAATTTTATTCGATTGGCACGCATTTACCCGCTTGCTTCGAATGAAGATTTTTTAGAAATATTCAGAAAATCAACACGAAAACAGTTACAAAAACAAATAAAACCAATAATTAAAAATTATTTATCCAAACGACAATACTATATACCGGATGACTTTAAAGTTGATAATAAATACGTTAACAAAGCATATTCATACAATACAGAAAGCGAAAAATTAAGACGATTTGATCTGGTTGCTAACCGAGTACAAAAATACGTTGAAGACGGCAAATTCCACGACCTGAATTTCGATAAATTGAACTCAGAATGTTTTTCTGATATTGATTTAAGTTCGCCTAACATCGTTGCTATATACAGCCTTCTTAGGTCTTTAAACAGATTATCATACAGAGCTAAAGTGCTGACAAGACCACCCTTCATGCAACCAAATCCCAAAGCGGAATTAGCCGAAACAATATATGAATTATTTAATATGGATGCAGCAACCGCAGATCATCTTAACGCAGCCAAAAAAGGCGGAGCAAACACAATATATAACATGGTTGGACTATGCAGGGGCTGTAATATACAAAAAGGTTCAAAATCCGTAAACAGTTGGTATATAACCCACCCCGGAGTCCGCAGGAACTTTTTATCACATATGAAAGTTGTTGATAAAATGTCAAAAGACGGGATAATAAGCGGTTATGAAGATTGGGCAAAACAAATTGCAGAACAAATGTACAATGGAACTAATGGGAAATACGATATCAGAGATGAATTTAATAAATAAAAAACCTCAGTAATAACTGAGGTTTCTTATTTTACATTTATTATACCTTATTAGTGAGATAGCATTCTCTTTAATTCTTCAGGTCTGGAAGTCTTAGCTAACGCATCTTCTAATGTAATAAGTTTTTGTTTATACAAACTAGCAAGTGCCATTTCCAAAGTCTGCATACCCAAACCTTGATTCATCTGGATTGTAGAATAAATTTGAGCTGCTTTTGCTTCACGAATAAGGTTTGCAATAGCCGGAATGACCACCATGATTTCCTGAGCCATTACACGCCCCTTCTTAGTACCATCAGGCTGAACTTTAGGCAAAAGGGTCTGAGCAAATACCGCAACAAGTGAGTTTGCAAGCTGAACACGTATCTGTTGCTGCTGTCCTTCCGGGAATACGTCAATAATACGGTCAACTGTTTGTGAAGCAGATGAAGTATGCAAAGTACCAAACACCAAGTGACCGGTTTCTGCAGCGGTAAGCGCTAATGAAATTGTTTCATGGTCACGCATTTCACCAACAAGAATAATATCAGGGTCTTCACGAAGTGCTGATTTAAGAGCATTTGCAAAAGATCTTGTATCCATACCCAATTCACGTTGGTGAATTATACTTGATTTTGATGTATGAACAAACTCTATCGGGTCTTCGATTGTCAAAATATGTTCAGCTCTTGTTGAATTAATATAGTCAATCATCGCAGCAAGTGTTGTTGATTTACCTGAACCTGTAGGTCCTGTTACAAGAATAAGTCCTCTCGGTTTTTCTGCAGTTGTTCTTACAATATCAGGTAATCCAAGTTTATCAAATGAAGGAACCGTCGAAGTAATTGTTCTGAATGCGGCTGCATAATTACCCTTATCTTTGTAAAAATTGACCCTGAAACGACTTAATCCTTCAATACCATAGGAAAAATCCAATTCCCACTCTTGTTCAAGTCGTCTTCTTTGTTCGTTAGATAACATAGGGAACAAAAGAGTTTCTACCTGCTCAGATGTAAGCGGCGGATAATCCATTCTTTTGAGTTTTCCGTCTATACGCGCACAAGGCGGTAACCCGTTTGAAATATGAAGGTCACTACCGTTATTTTCTACAAGTTCCCTTAAAAGATCTTCTATTGCAACCATTACACCCTCTCATTCTATTCTGTAAAGTTAATTAATTTATCATTTTCATCCATTGCAAGTTCTATCAAATTATATGCCATGTACGCACCTAAGGCAACCGCCTTTGGATCTAAATCAGATTTGTTTGCAGCTTCAATAATCGCCGTATTAATTTCCGGATTTTCATCTTTGATGTAATGTATCATACTCTTACGCCAAGCCGGCATATCCTTAAATATTTCAGCGAACGCTGATGCTGCAATCTCTTCACTAATTACGGGAAGCATAAATTATCCTCTTTGATAAAACATTACCACTGAATAATTATACGATAAATAATCAGATTCGGCAACCATGTAAATAATAATCATATGTTTGAAGTATAATAATTGCATGAAAATTCTCAATTTAGAGTTAAAAAATTATAGAAATTGCAAAGACTTATCTTTGGATTTAAATTCGGAAAAAATCCTTATCATTGGTAAAAATGCCCAAGGAAAAACCAATATTCTTGAAAGCATTTATTATTTATCAACACTTAAAAGTCCCAGAATTACTACAACTGCTGAATTGATAAATTTTGAAGAAAATAAAGTTTCTGCAAATGCAAATATAATAAAATCAGACACCGAAATTGAACTGAGTTTTTCTTATGATAGAGAAAAAACAAGAGAATTAAAAATTAACAACATAAAAACATCGCCAAAAAATTATAAAAGCGTACTAAAAACTGTTCTTTTTTCTACAAATGATTTACTTCTGTTGAGAGGAAATCCGTCTGACAGAAGGGATTGGTTGGACAGAGCCATCTCTCAGATTTATCCGGCGTACGATGAAAGATTGAGTAAATACGATAAAATTCGTATTCAAAAAAATAATTGCCTTAAAGACTATTTAAAAACCGGAAACCTTAACGAAACTTTGCTCGAAGTATATAATGAACAACTGGCAATAACAGGAAGTAATATAATATACTTAAGAATAAAATTTTTAAAAGAAATAGAAAAAACAGCAAAAGAAAAACATCATATAATAAGTAATACCGAAGAATTAAAAATCGAATATGAAAATTCTTTTTTAGAAAAAGAAACAGAACCGGAAGAAATTATTGAAAAATATAAAGCGGCACTGGAAGAAAAGAAACAGGAAGAACTACGCAGGGGGCAAGCCTGCGTTGGACCTCACCGTGACGATATAATTTTTTATATAGACAATAAGGAGTCTACAAAATATGCTTCACAAGGGCAACAAAGAACAATTGTTTTAGCTCTTAAACTCTCAGAACTTGATATTATTACAGAAAAAACAGGAGATGAACCAATTTTATTATTGGATGACGTTTTGGCAGAATTAGACGATATAAGACAAAATTTTCTTCTAAAATCAATTAATTCTAAAACACAAACTATTATCACCTCAGTAGATACCATTTTATTTGAAGACGAATTTTTAAAAAATGTAAAAATATATAATATTGAATCCGGTAATCTAAAGATATAAATTTTCAAAAAACTGAAAATTTTTGCCGCAGCCCATTTGTAAAGTTTTGTAACAAAGATTAAAACCTTTGAAATTCATGCTTTTGGGATGTTTTTATATTCATGAGAAACAAAATAGAGAGAGTATATCATGAGCTTAGATCCTATGAGATTTAAACCTGGGCTTGGAACATCCCTAAATTCAGCCCAGAACATAAAATCCAGGTTCGCTTCTCAAAAAGCAGGCGAAGGAGGCACTGCCGGCATTAAAAATCCGACAGGCAATACTGCTGCCGCAAATTTGAGTCAAAAAAGCTCTGTATCCTCTGCAAATTGGAACAGCGCAAACGGGTCTGTATTTAGTTTGAAAAACACAGGAGAAACAGGTTCAGTTACAAAATCATCCTCTGCAAGAACAGGCGGCTCCTCCGGGGTAAAAGATCCAAAATATGTAAGCTCCGGACACAATAATAAAATGAAAATGGAGCAGGAGCATAGAAGATCATTATTATCACGAGAAGCGGCATTTGGAGAATACGGCTATACCCGAGAGCTTGGCGCAACAGGGAGCACTCGCCGTGCTGCATATAGAGAAGAAGCTCGAAATGAAGCTGTATGGCAGAGTATTAATCAAAAATTAACCCAACCTCCTGAAAAAGATTTCTTAGACAAAATAAACGATGTGGCAGCAACAGTAACAGGAGCTGCAACAGCACTTGGAGGAGTTGCCGAACTTGCAAGCGGAATTATGGGCTTGTTCAAAAAAGGTGGCAACGGTTCATCCGAAGGTGCTACAACAAAAGGCTCGACAAAACCAAGCGGCAACGGTTCATCCGCAGCACAAAAAACAGGAAATCAATCTATACAAAAAATGGAAAATGCGACAACGTCATCGGAATTAAACGGTGCAATTGAAGGCGCAAAACAAGATGTTTCCAAAATTGATGAAAACATTAATACTACAAAATCAGATAAAGCTAATTTGAAAGCAAAGAGCTCACAACTTAAACAAAAAGCTAAAAAAGAAGAAAAAGATGTCAGCACAGCAGAAAAAAATGTGAAATCTCATCAGAAGAATGCGGCTTCTTTCCAAAAGCAAGCAGATGTGGCAGAAAATGCAATGAAAAGTAAACAAGCTCAAATAGACAATAATACACAAACAATTAACAAAAATAAAACAACCATTAGTAATAATAATACGACAATAACCAACAACAAAAAACAAATAGGCACATTAGAACAGCAAATTGAGCAATTAAAAGCAAGCAATGAAAAAGGACAAAATTCAGCACAGATTGCACAACTTGAACAGCAAAAGGCACAATTAGAAAAACAAAACAACAAACTTGAACAAGAAAATAACAAATTAACAGAACAAAACAACAAACTTGAACAAGAAAATAAACAATTAACTACTGAACGAGATCAGAAAAAAGATCAAATGGAAAAAGCAAAGCAATCCGCAGACCAAGAAACTAAATTAGCACAAGACGGAGAAAAACAAGTTCAAAAGGAAAAACAAGAAGCTGCAGATGCTAAAAAAGCTGTTACGGATAATGATGCTGCAATTCAAGCAAAAGATGAAGAAATTGCCGGAATGAAACAAGAAAAGAGCACTATTAACAATGCTATAGACGAGCAAGAAGACCGCTACAAAAACTTAAAGAAAGATGAAATTAAAAAACAAGACGAACAAAAAAATAAATAATCCTTTACTTTTCTTTACCAAGCAGTTTACAAATTTATGATGTTAAGATAAAATATACATGCAGACAGTATTGTCACAAAAAAGAACGGGACACCTCGTTCTTTTTTTAATTATATTAATACCTGAAAGGCAGAGCGTAAGATGAAACAAGATATTAACAGATATGAAATATTAGAAAAAATCACTCCGTTAATAGAAAATACATCCATGCGTTTCGGGTATATTCCGATAGAAATAGAGTTTGTTAAAGAAAATCACCGTTGGTTTTTGAGAATTTATCTTTATTCTTCAGAAAAAGATGTTACTCTCGATGATTGCGAAAAAGTAACAAGAAGTTTGAGTGATTTCCTTGATGAGCTTATTCCCGTTAAATATTATTTAGAGGTTTCATCACCCGGATTAGAGAGAAAATTCAAATCCGATAAGGAATTTGTAATATTTAAAGGACGAAGAGTGTCCATAAAATTAAAAGAGGCACTGGAAGGAGAGACCGAAAAAATATTTAAAGGTGAAATTATTGACTACAACGATACAGACGGATTAACATTCTTGCGTTTTGATGACGGACAGGAACTTGTTATTCCAAGAAACAATATTCAATCAGCAAAATTATATATAGATTAATAAAAGGAGAAAAAACATGATTAAAATTGGTGGCGGAAATTTAAATGAAGCACTTGAAGAATTGGAAAGAGAAAGAGGAATATCAAAAGATGTTCTTATAAGCTCTCTTTGCGATGCTATGGTTGCTGCATACAAAAAACATATGAGAAATAAAGAAGCTACAAATATTGAAGCTATCCTTGATGAACAATCAGGAGAAATTGGAGTTTTTAGTACAAAAGTTGTCGTTAAAGATGTTGAAGATGACGAAACCCAAATTTCTTTAGATGAAGCAAAAGAAATTGACGAAGATGTTGAAGAAGGGGACGAAGTTAAATTAGAAGTAACTCCTGAACAATTCGGTCGTATTGCAGCTCAAGCAGCAAAACAAGTTCTTACTCAAAGAATCAGGGAAGCTGAAAGAAATTTGGTTTTAAATGAATTTTTGGATAAAAAAGGAACACTTACAACAGGTATTATCCAACGTGTAGAAAACAGAAACGTAATTGTTAATATCGGTAAAACTGATGCAATTATGCCACCAAAAGAACAAATTCCGGGCGAATATTATAAACCTGGCAACAGAATCAGAGTATTTGTTCTTAACGTAAAAGAAACTACAAGACTTCCTCAAGTTATTGTTTCTCACGCTCATGCTGAAATCGTTAGAGAATTATTTGAACTTGAAGTTCCTGAAATTGAAGACGGAATTGTAGAAATTAAATCAATATCTCGTGAAGCAGGATACAGAACAAAAATTGCAGTATGGTCAAATGACCCTGAAGTTGATAGCGTAGGCGCATGTATCGGACCTCGCGGCAGCAGAATTCAGACAATTGTTTCAGAGTTAAAAAATGAAAAAATTGATATTGTAAGATACTCTGAAGACCCTGTTGAATATATCGTAAACGCATTATCTCCGGCAAGAGTAGTTTCGGTTGATATTATGGCAGACGAAGAAGGCGCTCACGAAGCTATGGTCGTTGTTCCTGATGATCAACTTTCACTTGCAATCGGTAGAGAAGGGCAAAATGTCAGACTTGCTCACAAATTAACAGGTTGGAAAATAGACATTAAGAGTGTAACTCAGATGGAAAAAGCTGAAGCTGCTCAAAACTATGAAGAACCTGAAGAAATTGTTGAAGATGATTTTTCTCAGGAAGATGAATTGCAACAAGAAATCGAGGAAGAAATGAATCAACAAGCTTATGATGAAGAAGATATTCAACACGATGAGCCGGTTGAGGAAGAAGCTTCAGAAGAAGAGTAATAAAATTTATGACACTAAAAATTAGAGGGACATCAATATAAATGTCCCTCTTTTTGTGTGAAATTTAAAATATTTTTATGCTAAAATTTACTTATATGTCACAGCCGATAAAATATTACATAAAAGAATTATTACACATTGCCCTGCCTATTATTATAGGTAATTTAGGTTTTATCCTGATTGGAGCAGGGGATGTATTTATTGCGGGCAGACACTCGACAGATACACTCGCGGCAATAAGTATTGCAACTGCGATAACAAATTGTATTCAAACTTTTGGAATAGGATTAATTGCAAGCGTATCTCCATTATTATCAAATTACAGGGGCGAAAAAAAAGTTGCTAAAAAATATTTTTTCCCTACATTAAGATTTGCATTTGTTATGGCTTTTCTTGTAATGCTTGCGGTATTAGGGGTTATACCAATAATTGATAAATTACATTTTGAACCGCATCTTGTTCCAATGATAAAACAGTACATTTTTATAACCGCATTTGCGACATTTGGCGGATATTTGCATGCCGCATTAAAAGAATTTTTGCAAGCTTTTGAAATTGTATTGTTTCCGAATATATTAACTTTTGCTTGCGTATTTTTAAATATCTTTTTAAATATAATATTGGTATTCGGCTTTGGTCCGATTCCATCTTTAGGAGTTGTCGGACTCGCTATAGCAAGCTTTATTGTTCGATATTTTATGGGAATTGTACTTTTAATATACTGCATAAAAATAATGAGATTCAGCAATTATAAAGATTTCAGTTATTATATACAAATGGTAAAAATTGGATTTCCAATTTCTGCTGCGATATTGGTAGAATTTGTAGCATTCAATCTAATATCCGTCATTATGGGAAGAATATCAGGAGTATATGCCGCAGCGCATACTCTTGTCTGCACTCTTACAACTATTTCATTTATGGTTCCGTTTGCCATATCAAATGCTATTGCTGTAAAAGTGGGATTTTCTAACGGAGCACAGAATTTTACAGATTTAAGAAGATTTGCAAAAATAGGTACTTTTATATGTATAGGGTTTATGGCATGTAGCGCAATTATATTTGCAAGCATACCGAAAGTACTTGTTGGGCTGTTTTCTAACGATATAAACCTAATCACGATTTGCGTTCCTATAGTTTATATTTTAGCAGTATTTCAAATATTCGACGGACTTCAAATTGCACTTGCAGGAATTTGTAAAGGGATAAAGAAAACGAACATTGTTCTTGGGGCGAATTTTGTTGCATATTGGCTCATATCTATCCCTCTTGGATATACATTGGGAATAAAGATGCATCTTGGCATAATTGGATTTTGGATGGGATTAGTTGCATCCGCAATCACATTGTGCATAATTATGCTCTGCCTTTTAGGCAGATTTTTTAAAGCACTACCCAAAAATATTTAAATTTTAAATTATGCACCGTGGCATTTTTTAAATTTCTTGCCACTGCCACAAGGACATGGATCATTTCTACCGATTTTTGATAAATCAATTCCCTCCGGTAACGGTAATTTTTCTTCTTCCTCTTCAATCAAACCCAAAGTGCTTGAGAATGCTTTTGATTTATACAATACCGTAGTTGATGAATAAATTTTTTGTTCTAAATATCTTGATTTATATTTTTCAAGCAATTCTTTCAACGTAAAATCTGTTTTGAACAAACCATTTACAACAGGTAAGAAATTTTTATGTTTCTTTGCTGCTCTTTTAATCAAGTTTGCTGAAAATTTGTCATTAGTTAAGAAATATCTTATACACTTATCATAATTTTCAACTTCAGCCGGATTTTTTGCTTCAAATATCTTGTTAAATGTACCCCAGAACGGTACTGCATACATACCTAATTCTTTATCATAAATAATACCGACATCATAAGTTTCTTTATGAGAAGAAAATCCGCCTAAGGAATTTTCGAGGAAATTATCATATGAATTGTTAAATTCAGATACGTTAAAGAATTTATATTCTTTTGGTTCTTCAATTAATTTTTTAAAGCTGCCTTTTTTACCGTCTTCTGCAAAATCATTAAATTTACCAATTAAATCATCAGCATGCTTATTTACGGTAATAACTTCATCCTGTCCGAAAAATTCAATAAATTTGTCATAAACTTCTTTAATATCTTCTTCAATTTCTTCTTGTTTTTCAGGATTATCCAGATATACAATTTCAGGATTTTGAATAATCCTTGCAACAGAAAATCTGTAGGCATCATCCCGTCTTCTGGTAGGCAATACTCCTGAAATCTCCAACAAGAACACTTCATCATCCTGTTTCATAATTCTTGCAACAACATATTGTCCTGAACCCAAACCTCTAAAATTAGTCATTTTTATTAATGAGGTTACGTTATAAGTTTTTTCGTTAATAATATTGTATAATTCAAATCCGTTCTTCAAAACTCTTTTAAGTTCAAAAACTGAGGACATTGACTTATCCAGATTTTTTACAATTTTTTTAACAGGAGCTTTTAAATCAGCCTTTTCAAGATAAATTGACGGAATTGATTTGTAAGTTTCACCAAGACGTCTTTCAAAAATATAATTAAAGCATGCACCTTGAAAATTTATTCCTGATTTTCTGTTTGCGCCTATTGTCTTTAGATATTCCTGAAAATCAGGACCAACACTGGCATCAGATTGAATAAACATCGCCATATCTTTAATGGTATTATTTATATCTTGGATTTTATCTTGAATTTTGGTTTCTTTAACCGGCATAATAACTCTCCTTCTAGACTAATATTTATAAAGCCATTTTAGCATAAAATCTTACATAAGTCGATAGGTCTGCAAGTTAATAAGGTTTATGAAACAAAGATAAACCACAAACTTCCGCAAAAAGTTAATATCTGCAACACAGTATATAGTTTCAAAGTTTCAAACTTCACAAGAATACCTATAATAAACGGAGCCGCCATAAATAATAGCATCCACAACACACTCAAATTATGAGTGAATATCAATGATGCTATGAGGTACAATCCCATAAAAACAAGATATGTAATTATAGAACCCACCATTACATAACCAAAGACTGCTTTATGCTTAGGATTATTAAACCTTCCAAACAATGCGGTAAGAAATACAAGAATTGTCAAAATATTTATAACTATGGCAGAATAAGCTACAATCCTCATACCGTTTCTAACTCCTTAACTTTATCTCCATCTGGAACAAATCTTCCCATAAATTTTTCGACGGTTTCCATTACTAATTCTTTTTCATTATCATATAAAATCATATGATAACTGTCATTTAATTCTATATAGTGCTTTATTTCCGAAGATACACCATCTAAAACAGCCTTGGCACTCTTAGGACTCGATAAATTATCATATTTTGAATGAATACACAAAACAGGACAAGTTACGTTTTTAAGATTTTTTCTCACGTTTTTAGATAATTTTAAAAGTCCGTCAACACAATTAAGCGGATAATTATCCATACTTATGCTCGCTTTTGCCGTCATTTTAGCTAAACTCTTCCTTGTGCGTTCATTTTTTACGCCAAAACAATCATCCTCAGGAAATGTGTAATAAAAACGAGTTATTGTACAAAGCGCAAACGGCAACAAAGATATTGTCCACGGGATACAAAAGCCATCCAAAAACAGAGTCGTAGAAAGAGCAATTATACCGGTGATATCCTTGTTGTGTTCTCCAAGATACATCGCAATTGCAGCACCCAAGCATAAACCTGACAAGAAAAATTGATTGTAATTCCCTCTTAATAAATCATATTTTTCTTGCGCAAAATTACACCAATCCTGCCATGTAACAGTTTCTATTTCGCTTATTCTATCACCGTGCCCCGGGAATGAATAGCAAAATACATCATAACCGCATTTAAAAAGAAAGCTGCCATATTTTTTCATTTCAAACGGGCTACCCGTCAATCCGTGAAATAATAATACAGCTTTCCTATCATTTGCGTTCTGAACTTCATTATGTACCAGTTCAAAATCAATACTTTCGGTCACTAAGAAACCCTCGTAAACAACTGGTCAATCAATTCAATTGCCATATCAATTTCATCATACGTGATTGTTACAGCTGGGACAAGAGTAATTGAATTGTTATAGTGACTACCCTTATTCAAGATAATACCGCATTTTTTACCTCTATAAGTCAAATCACCCTTCAAACTTTCGTCCATAATTTTATGTAACAAATCAGGATCAGGAGTATAACCGTCTTCAGTAACACATTCTATTCTTAGAGCAAGACCCAATCCGTCAACTGTACCAATACGTTTGTGTTTCTTTTCTAATGATTTCAAACCGTCTAAGAAATATTTACCTTTGTTAGCAACTTCAGTTTCAAAGTCATGTTCCTCAAAAGTTTTCATAACTTCATAACCTGCTCTCATTCCAACAGGATTATTACAGAATGTAGAGTGAGTTCTGCCATTAGGCCATACTTCAGGGTTGATTAATTCTTCTTTTGCCCACATGCCAGCTAATGGATTTAACCCATTTGTCAAAGATTTACCAAACGTAATCACATCAGGTTTAACATCAAAATGTTCTATTGACCATAATTTACCGGTTCGATAGAAGCCCATTTGAATTTCATCAGCAACAAATAGCACGCCATAGTCATCCAAAACTTTTTTCAATTCTTTAAAATAACCCTTAGGAGGAACAATATATCCGCCTGAACCTTGAACCGGCTCTACGAAAAATGCACCAACTGAAGCTTCTTTTGAAGAGTGATCATACAAACCTGCGCAATTATCTTCGAACTCACGTCTCAATTGCTGTACACAATAATAGTTACATGAGTCACATTTTTTACCGTAAGGGCATCTGAAACAATAAGGATACGGAACAAAATGAGCCTCATCACCAAAATGTCCAAAAGGTTTTCTGTAACGATATCCTGCTGTTAAGCAGCTTGCGCCCAATGTTCTGCCATGGAAACCACCAAAGAATGAAAATACTCTATTCTTGTGAGTATAATTTCTAACTAATTTTAAAGCATCTTCTGTCGCTTGAGAACCACCTACGTTAAAATGAACTCTACCTTTTTCACCAAATCTTTTTATATTTGCTTTTGCAATTTTTTCAGATAACAAAGCTTTATAATCATACAAAAAGTGTGATGAAATTTGTGGCAATGTATCAATTTGATCAACTACCGCATCTCTAATTCTTTTATTTTTGTAACCCAAATTACAAGATGCAAACCACATTTCTAAATCTAAATACGGAGTACCTTCTGAATCATACATAAATACACCGTTACAATCTCTGAAAACTTTTGGCACCGGCTCAGCAAAAACTTTGTCGCCGTGCGTACAATATTCATTTCCGATTGCTTGTAATTCACTGTCTGAATATTCATTTTCGCTATTCTGTGTTTCTTCTGTCACTTTACTAATGAAACGTATATCCGTCCCAGATTTTTCTAATACTGCCATATTCTGTCCCTATATATTTAATATTTACATCAACAACCATTATAATACATTAAAAATATTCAAATGTTAAATTTTATATGTACTAATATTACAAAACTGTTATAATTGTAATATCTTTTTAACATTCATATGCTATATAAAAGGTTATTTTATAATATAATACAGCAATATAAAAATATTAATAACAATATTACAAATATTTTATAATTTATTAAAAAATGTGAAAAAAGGAGCTTGCAAATGGAGAACTTTATCAAAAAATATGTAAACATGAAAATGGTATTTTTCATATTACTTGGATTGCTAATTATATTTATGTGGAAGAATCCCGAAATCTCATTGATGTTATTTGTTGCGCTTGTTTTTGCAAGTTCACTCAATCCTCTGGTGGACAAATTGAATGAAAAAATTAACAGAACAGCCGCAACTTCAATCGTACTGTTTGGCTCTATCGGACTCTTAGCATTATTTATTATCCCAATATTTGCATTATGCATATACCAAATAGGATTATTTGCAAAAGAATTTCCTCAATATATTGCAAACATTGACAAAATTATACATACATATCCTATTATGCAAAAATTAGGACTTATGAAAATAAGTTTTGCAGATGTATTTACACAAGCGGCAAGTTTTTCCTCTGATTTTATTAATACTGTAATTACCCTACTCGGCAAATTGAGTTCATTGTCACTGTACTTTCTTCTTACAGTAATTTTTACATATTTTCTTATTGCAGATAAAGAACACATAAGGAATGCCGTTTTAAAGCTTTTCCCATCAACCTTGAGAGATAAGACTAACGGTATAATAGAAATTGTCGGGAGAAGAATCGGCGGTTATGTAATTGCACAAACATGCGCTATTGCTTCTGTCGGAGTAGTTATGATATTAGGGTTATGGTTATTTAAAATTCCGTATGCACTATTGTTAGGTTTAATTACTGCGATATTAGATATTATCCCTGTTGTCGGACCTGCAATTGCCCTTGTAATATGCTTAGTTGCAACATATGAAGTCGGACTTAAAGCATTAATAATTGTAACATTAGTTTTTGCATCAGCCCAATTTATAGAAAACAATTTTGTTCGTCCTTACGCATACGGGAAATTGATGAATTTACACCCTATGCTTATATTTATATTCCTGTTTTTAGGAACAAAATATTTTGGATTGGTCGGAACACTTTTTGCACCGGCAATAGCTGCAACAGTATGCGTTCTTGTTGAAGAACTTTACATTAAAAACTTAAAATAACAAAATAAAAAAATATTCTTTTAAAGGTGCTCATCCGGCACCCTTTTTAATTGCTTTATTTAAAATTTAGATAGCTTTTTAAAAATAACGGGATAAATAAATGTTATTATTAAACCTGTTACAAATACTAACGGCATCATTAATTTTAAACAAATCGTATTCATAATCATATAAGTAAGTCCAAACTTCAGCAGAATGATAATTAATACGGTACCAATAATTCCCTTGACAGCTCTGTATTTTACAGACTCGTCTTTGGGATTAAAAGGGGAAAACCTTCTGCACAAAAAGCATCCGTTAATAAGACCAAGCGCATACATATACGCAATTATTGTTGAATACTTTTGTCTTTGCGGACTGACCAGAAGTTCTCCTGACACATAATCCATTCTGTACGTATTAAAATAAGTAATATAAATCAAAGCTACAATCACCAGCACATTTATTATCCCTAATAAATATAAATATCTTTTATTATCTTTTTCTGCCCAATTAATTAAAGGGTTGAGAGCAAAAACAAGAATTAACCCGATAGTCAAACCGCAAACAACATCCTGAGGAGTATGCACACCCAGCCAAAGTCTTGAAAAACCTATTAATAAAATTAAACCAATAATTAATAAACATGTAATTTTACGTTTTCTCAAAAGATAAGCACAACCGCCTAAAACAGAAGAACTCATCGCGGAATGTCCGCTAGGAAAAGAATATCCCGTCGCAAACGGAACCGCCAATTCAGACGGATTCATTCTGCTATCTAAAATCCACGGTCTGTAAACACACGCAATCATTTTGAAAAAATGGGTAATAAATACATTAAAACTTTCTAACGTAAATAAATAAACTCCCGCCCTAAAATCAATACACCAATATACAATTGCACAAATAAGCGTTGGCAGCCAAAATTCCCCGACTATCGTAATCGATAAAAAGAATTTGTCTATTATATCCGAATGTGCAAGCCTTATATTTTGTAAGAAAAGCAAACAATCTATCTGTGGACTAATCCAATTCGTATTTGACAAAAAATCTATCATCCTACCTCCAATAACCAATAATATTATTCTAGCAAAAAAATAATTTATATTAATACAAAGGTGGGATTTGTGTCTTGGTCGCTCGCAATTAACGGGTCTACGGTTGATTACTACATAATTTTCAATTATTTCGTAATCAAGCCTTCGCACTCAGCACCCTTGTAATTTAACACTAAGTATAAGATAAAATTATCTTTGAGATTAAGCTTTTATGCAGAATTATTAATTTTTTGTTAATTTTTCATGTCGGTCATGTTTTGTATGTTACATTAGTAGTACAAATTTAATACATTTACTAATTTTTCTGTATCTTAGTTAACCGGATTAACGGAAAAGGATTTACTTAAATAAGAAGATAGCCGAATTAGTTGTGTATGAGGTTTAGTGTAATTAATTAAGCTTATAGGAGGTATATATGAACTCTACTTAACTCAAAATATCTATTATGTAAATTAACAAAAAATAAATTCCTATAAATAGTACCGGAACGGTTGTCAGTATAAATAAAACGGCAAATAAGAATGAATAAACACGAGAAACTATTTCCGGGAATTTAAAATTTAATGTTATTTTCAATTTTGGAAAATATTTTTCTATTATGTATTTACGTATTAATATTTCTAATCCTAATAACAAAATAGAAAAAAAGCTAAGTATTAGAAACAAAAAAGCAATAAGATAATAATATTCTCTTGTCTGTCCAATTGGAATATCATCTCCCTCTGGAAATGTTGAAAAACCAGAATAGTATTCCAAATAATAGTAAATAAAACTTAATATTATAGATGTGTACGAAAAAAAATATTTTTTAAAATTTGGAAATTTCATGGAAAAATTGTATCACAAAATCAAAGGAGAAAATAGAAATGACAGATATAAATAAGCTAAAAGAAAAATTAACCGCTCAAAGATTGAGAAATGAAGCTCAAGGTGTTTTTGATATAAAAAATAATAAACAAGTTCAAAAAGATTTCAACGATGAAATGGTAAGTAAAACGTGGAAATATCAGAAAAGGTTTGGTTTTGAGACCAATCCCAAAAAAGGTCATGAATTTTGGAATGTTGAAGCAGATGCTTTTAAACATGCATTTGGCAGTGCTATTATGTACTTTAGATATGGTAATTTGGGAAGCACCTTAGCTGGGATATATCACGAAAGCCAAACAAAAAATAATCCTGAAGGCGAATGGAACATGGACTCTTGGAATAATGAACAAGGAAGAAAGGTCGCTCAAGAGATTGTAGAAGAATATGGTAAAGATTTTTACGATAAAAATCCTGAAAAATGTGAAAATATAATGGCAGCTAAAATTGTATCCAGAATGAAAAGCGGAGAATTAATAACTCACCCTAAAGATAAAAGAAAATACCGTGGTCCGATAGAAACCGTATATAAAAAAGTGACTGATAAAAGAGATAATTCTGGAACTAAAAACACAACAGGACAGGCTACCACTATTAATAATTCTTCCTCAAACAAACAACCCGTCAGCCATCCTAAACAAAAATCAGAATCGCAAAAAAATTTCTCCGATATATTAAGACAAAAGTTCAAATCTATAAAATCAGAAAATAATCAAAAACTTAGCAGAATATTTAAGTCAAATCAAAATAGCGGTAATGGGCATTGGGTCACAATGAACGGGGCTCATGTTTTTATTGAAGACAAGTAATATATTTATCAATAGACGGATTAAAACTCTTACCTATCAATATTAAAGTCCAGATGCCTTTGGACATCTGGACTTTAATTCGGAAAAGGTGGCATCGTCTTGCTCGGGCGCGTATAACGTGTCTACGGATTTTGACATCAAGAATTTCATTCTTTCGTCAAAAGTCCTCCGCACTCAGCGCCCTCGCGCTGAACCCACAGACAAAACTTCGTTTTGTGTGGGTTAAATTCTAATACTCTATACACAATGATAGCCGACATATCTAAAGATATATCGGCTATCATTCGGAAAAGGTGGGATTTGAACCCACGGTGCAGGTAGCCCCACACAACACCTTAGCAGGGTGCCGCCTTAAGCCACTCGGCCACTTTTCCTCTTATTCACTTGTCATGGGAAAAGTCACGCCCCTCCCACGTTTTTAATAATAGCATAAAATTTTTATTTTGCAATAAATTTTAATTTTTCACACTTTCAACTTACAAAAACAACTACTCTTCACTTCACCCTTTACAACAATTTTATTTTGCACGAAAAAACATATATATAGAGGATTTTATAACATTATCACTGCGCTATAAGTATCATGTCGAGTATTATAAGGAGGTTTTTAAAATGCGAGGCAAAACTAACAGATACGAAGAATTAATCAAAAACTACACAGAAGGAGATTTAGATTTATCAGGCTGCGATATGAAGCACCTTGAATTAGATCACGTTAGCGGAAGTCTTAATCTTTCTAAGGCTAACATTGGTACATTATCTATCGGATGGGTTAGCAACCAATTAAATATGAGCGGTGCCGAAATAAAGAATATTACAAATCCTATTGATGCCGAAAGTGTTATTATGGCAGGTGCAAATATTAAAAAATTACCTGCTCACGTTTACACTAACTACTTCGACATTTCAAGAAGCAATATTTCTAAATTAAATACTGAAATTAGAGCAAACACTCTCAATATAAGAAGTACAAAAGTTGAATCACTTCCTAAAGATTTAAGGGTAAAAAGATTGATTGTTGATTCAAAAACAGCTAAAAACATGTCCCTGATGACTCTTAGAAATTGCGACTCAATTGAAATGGACAGCGTTGTATATTCATCATCAACAATGAGTGCTTCTATGGGTGATTACAATTTCTGCAGCGTTGCGGAAACTTGCGAAAATTATTGTAGAGCATAAAATTATAAATAAATTAATTAATAAAAACGGCTATATTTAATCTTATAGCCGTTTTTGTTATATAATTAAATCAAGAGGAGGAAATATTCAAAAAATGTTGGCAGATTATCACATGCACACAAGTTTCAGTGACGATTCGGTTTACCCTATGAAAGATTGTATAAATAGGGCGATTTTATTAGGCTTTGACGAAATATGTTTTACGGAACACATTGATTACGGCTGCGTTAACGCATATTGTTGTGATTGCCAAACTTACCTTGATACCGTACGCAAATATCAAAAAGAATATTCCGACAAAATTACCATAAAATACGGAATTGAATTTGGTGCACAAGCTCGCCACAAAAAATATTTTAAAGAAATTTTTGACAAATACCCGTTCGATTTTGTACTGCTTTCTTTTCATCAAGTTGATGATAAAGAGTTGTGGAATCAGGATTTTCAAACCGGAAAAACTCAAGAAGAATATAACAGAATTTATTTTGAAGAAATGCTCAAAACGTCACAAGCATTCGATTTTTACAGCGTACTTGCCCATATTGATTTGATGCGAAGGTACGACCCAAATGGTGAATATCCGTTTGAAAAATCAAGAGAAATTATCGAAGAAATATTAAAACACGTGATTGCAAGCGGTAAAGGAATTGAAGTAAACACATCTTCATTCAGATATAAATTAAATGATTTGTGTCCTGCAACCCCTATCATAAAATTATACAAAGAATTAGGCGGAGAAATTATCACAATAGGTTCGGATTCTCACAGAGAAACCCAAGTCGGAGATCACGTCAGAGAAGTTAGAGAAATCCTCAAATCTATGGGATATAAATATTTTACAACCTTTGACAAAATGGTTCCAAAATTCCATGAGCTTTAATTAAAAAACGCAAAGGGGGTAAAATTTACCCCCTTATACGATTAAATCACTATAAAGATATATTATTTTCTAAGCAATTTGCTTAATCTTGTATATTCAATTCTGCTATCGTGTTCAGCAATAGCTTCTTTCAATGTCTTAATTGCAGATTCGAAAATTGTTGAACCATCCTCAACAAAAATTTCTTTTGATACAAACTGATTTTTTGCACCCAAAGCCCAATTGAAGAACGTTTTTATAGGATTTTTAGTTCTTTTTGGTATAGCGCTCACAGCTACTTTATATGCGCTGTTATCACCTTTTAAATCAATATTAACATTGTAGCCCTTTGATATTTCTTCTAAAGTATCTCTTATAGGAAGAACAAGCGGTTCTGCTTTTTTAGTAAACCATAATGAGCGTTCACCCATCATAGGTGTTGTTCTTTTACTCACTGCTTGCTCAAATTCAGGTGTATTTGCTTTGTAACCTAATTTGCTAGTTGATTCTCTTTTCTCAACATTTGCTTGAAAAGCAAGTCTATTGTTGAAATTTTGAGCTTTTACAATTTTCATCTACATTTCTCCTTTTTATTTTGCATGCTATATCATATTATAAAACCCGTAAAAATAAATTTTGCTATCTAAAACGGCAAATCATCATCATTTCCCCATTCAAATTCATTCTTCGGTTCAATTTCCTGCTGATTTGGTTTAAAATCTTTTAGTTTCGCATAAGTTGAAGGATAGTTTTCCTTAAAGAAATTCGGGTTCTTCGCACTGCCTTTATATCCGCTACCCCACAAGCCACCGCCTTTTTGAGCCCACGCAATAATATCCGCAAAAACTTCATTAATCCTGTAATCATCAATGGGGTTTATTAAGAGGTTTTTTAAGTCATAAAGATTTTTGTAGTTAGGTTCTTCATACGGAAATTTTGCACCGTCTTCAAATATATGCTGAACATAATCAAATTTATCTGCAAGTTTTTCGCTGTTAACTATTCCATGCGAGATTTCGTGATTAATAACTCTTTGCAAATCATTATCTTCTATTTTCGGTGTAAAAACAAAAAACTTGAACATAGGATGACCGCATGTAACTGCATCCCAATCGGGTGCGTGGTCAGGAATTGAAAGACGGTCAAATGTATCTTGTATAGATTCTGAACAGAAAAGGTTATATTTATTTTTAATTAATGGCTCTTGCCATTCGTCAGGCAATGATTCCAAACATTTATCTACTTTTTTGACAAATTCGGAACTTACATTTTTTGTTCTATAAATAGGATATTTCATCCCGAAGTTAGTGTTGTAATTATTGTTTTGTACTCTTTGTATTTGCATTAATATACCTCTTTTATGCTATATATAATTACAAAACCCCTAAAAAAATTTTTTGCTATTTTGTATTGGCAAAAAATATTTTTTTGAGTTTTATGTATAAATAGTAAGAATAGATTAATGCGGAGAATATTATGAAAATTACTTTTATAGATTCAAAACCTAAACAATATTTATATGACCATTTAACACAGTCGGGTATAAATATAGTTCATAATAAAGAATTGGAAGCATTAAGAGATTGCTTGAGAAAAAAGAATTCAGAAAAAAGTGTTGAAGGGTTTTTCGTTGTATTAAATGAAACACCTGTTAATAAAAATAAGCATTGGGGTTTAGTTAATCTTGAAGTTGTCAGTCATTTTAACAGTAATAAAAGGAATTTAGCTCCTGAATGGATTAGATGTGCAATATGGCGTGAGGGTGAAGATTTAGGTACATTCTTTGATGTTATTCTTAAAAAATTCAGTAAAAATAAAAAGCGTGAACACTATACCGATATGAGAAAAATATGCACACAAATTTTAGACGAGTGTAAAAAGTTTGCAGACGGAACTCATGATTCGGGGTTATATGAGGCAAAAAATATGTTGAGAGATTTATTAACAAACAGAGGTCGTCGCTGCGAATAAAATTACTAAGTAAGTAAATATATAAAAACAGGAAGTGAACATCATCACTTCTTTAGATAAACATTTTTAAATTTTTCTCTTTAATTAAATCATAAATTGCACAGCGAAAAAGTTTTGATAAAAAAGTCTCCGGAACAGATTCTAAGCGTTTAGGATTTTTAATAATATTTACTTTAGGTAAAAGATTCATCAAACTTTTTATTCTTCCGTATTCACTAAATACACGATTATCAAAACATCTGCCCAGATGAACGTAATCATCCGCTAAAAATTTTTCTTCTGTTGGCATTAAATCAAAAATTTCTGTAAATTTTGTGCTTTTTTCATCAAACCCTAAACCTTTTAAAATTGATTCTAAATAATATTTGGTTGCTCCGTCACAAACATAATCAGTAAATATTAGTGTTTTACCGGTTCTTTGACTAAAACTGTTATCAACTCCAAAATATTTAAAGTAGTTTTTCCAATCTTTAACTTCAAATTTTTTTGTTGTCGGATAATCATACCCTCTGCCAATATATTCGGTATAGGAATATGGGAAATCTTCGGCACAGCCACGAACAGCACTTTTAGAAAAAGGAATTGAGACAGCATCAGCTCCAAGCAAATTCATAGTTTCTACAATGACAGCAGGACTGCGACCTATACCGACAAGTTTGTATCCGTTTTTGTATTCCTTATCAAGTTTGTCTTTTGTTTTAAGAGCTATCCTTAATACTCGTTCTGCATCTCGATTTATGCTCATGTTGTCACGAGTACAATTAGAACTATTATCCTGCTTAAAAGTACCTTTTCTATTCAATATTCCAATGATTCGCCGTTCTTTAGGCGATAAATTTTGATAATCAGTATATTCAAAGTGCTTTTTATTAAATGTTGGCAAACACTTTGTCTTGGCGATAGCTTCTTCGTATTTATAATTAATCGGATGTTGTCCAATATCACTGCCATTTGGGTCGGACAGAAGGGTTTTAAGGGTTTCCCAACTCTTTTTATTACTTTGAAATGAAATATATGGGTTATTAAATTGTACCCTCTGTACTTGCATTTTATATACCTTCTACTTTAATATTCCATTTAGTTCTTTTTCGCTATCTACAACTGTAAATAGTTCACTCGGTTTGTGTTTTATTAAACCTGATTTATATAATTTGTTGTATTGTTCAATTAAACCTTTAAAAAACTTTTTCCCTACAAGAATAATTTTCTTTTTATCTTCTGCCTTCCCATAGTTATTTTTTGAAATTAAAGTAGCTGCTTCCTGTAAAGTTCCAGTGCTTCCGGGGAATATAAGTATTGTATCAGCAACTTGTGAAAACATTTCTATCCTGCCGGCTTCACTTTTTGCACAACCGATAGGGATACAATGTTCTAAATCTTCATCACCCCATAAAGGTTTTGTAAGTATTCCTAAATTTTGTTTTGGAAGATTATTTTTATTTTTTAAGGAGTAATTGTAGCCTGATTTGTATGCTTCGCCCATTATCCCCGATGTTCCACAGCCGGTCACAATATTTTTACCGCTTAAAACCATGCCCTTTACTGAATTTGAACATATATCCATATACTTCAAAATATCGTCAGTTGTTTTTGAACTTCCTAAAACTGCAATTGTATTGGCTTTAGATTTTGACGTCTTATATGTTGGCGAAATTGTTTTTGGTATTTTTGCTTGAAAAGATGATTGATAATTCTGTACCCTCTGTACTTGCATTTTTATATCCCTTTCGAGTTTATATTTACCCCTGCTATATCATATTATAAAACCCGTAAAAATAAAATTTGCTATTTCCCCTCGCCTACAGTTTCATT
>DEFJ01000034.1:0-9242 GCA_002350725.1 Cyanobacteria bacterium UBA2855
GAATTAACAAGTATTGTTTCGTCATTCTTGTCCTTGTATTTTTATACTCAGACTTGCTATTCTCTTTTCAATGTTCGATTTCTTCTCGCTTAACCGACACCACAACTTGATGTCAACTGTTATTCCAGTTCTCCTGACCAGTGTCTTGGGGTTTAGCCATCCAGTTCGTTTTTGCGAACCTATTCATCATATAACTTCAAAATCTATTGTCAAGTAATATTTTTATAAACTTTAATAAATCTTAATATTGCTATAATTTCGGAAAGTTCGCTGTGACAATGCACATGTATTATTATTACATGATTTTATTTAAAAATCAAGCACTTACACTTGTGATTATTTATATTTGTTTACATATTGCTCAAAAATTCCAACTTCGCTCTTTAAAAAAATTAAGGTACGAATATTCGTACCTTAATTTTTCTGCTCTCATTTTAATAGTATGTAATCTTCATTATGCCCTAAAAACCTTTTTTATTTACATAAGTGTTATACATCATATAACCATCTGAATCAAAATGCTGTCCCGGCTCAGCTTCATCATGAATTTCTTTTACATCATATACTCCATTATCCTGTGTTGAACGCCAATGAATAATTGCTTGCTTCCCATCAGGATCTGTAATATGTCGACTCATAAATTCAAAATTGCCGTCTCCGTTCTCATCAATTAAAGTATGATGAATTTTTGCACCGCTAATAATGATTTCTTTACGATCACTTCCGTATGTACTTCTTGCTTCAAATAAGACATTACCTTTTTTGTCCAAATACAAATCTCTTTTTACGAACATCTGAGGTGAGCTATTATTATTTGGAGTAATATCTGCTGTGTGCTTAACTTTGGCAACACGCTGTCTTAAATCTGTCAATCCGCTTAAAAAGCTTAATCTTGAATACATGCCAGGTAATGTAACTTGTCCGTTTGAATTTCCCATAATAATCTCCTTTTAATTTAATTTGTAAATCCCCGTTAAAAACTTTCTTTAGTTTTAAAACCCTTACATATATAATAAAAATTTTTGCCCAAAATAATTGCCACCGCCCCGCCCTATCCTATCCTACTATGAAAGAGCATAAGCGGATTTCTGCCATTTTAAAACTCATCTTTACATAAATTTACATTATATTTTTGGGGTTGTATAACATGACATTTTACGATAAAATCAGAACAAAAGAGGGATATTATGAGTGATATTCAAAAACGTATTTTGATTGTCGATGACGATGATGAAATTAGAGAATTATTGGAATTTGACATTTCGCAGAGCGGATATTTTGTAGACACGGCAAGTGACGGATTAGAGGGATTGAATAAAGCATTAAACAATTCTTATGATTTGATAATATTGGATGTTATGATGCCAAAAATGAATGGCTATGACGTTTGTAAAAACATCAGGCAAGCAAAACTTGCAATACCAATACTTATGCTAACCGCAAAAGGAACAATTGATGATAAAACAGAAGGTTTTGACTGCGGTGCAGATGATTATTTGGTAAAACCGTTTGATATAAGAGAAGTTTTGCTTAGAATAAGGGTTTTATTAAGGAGAAATCAGGTTGAAGACGCAAACGCTCTTTCCGGGGAAACTTTAAGCGCAGGGGATATACAAATATATCCTGAAACTCTTGAATGTACGGTTGTAAACAAAAAAATAAAACTTACACCGACAGAATTTGAAATATTATACTGCCTTATGCAGCATTTTAATAATCCTGTAACACTGGCAACACTATTAGACGAAGTTTGGGGATATGACAGTAATGAAGATGTCCGCATGCTCAGAGTCCACGTTGGAGGATTACGCAACAAAATCGAACCTGATCCTAAGAAACCTAAATATCTTAATACTGTAACAAATGTAGGATACAAACTCACTCCATTTGCGGAGAATTAACAATGAAACTTTTTCACTTTCACAGATTAAAAATAATTGAACAAATTGCGATAGTAGTATGTCTTGCGGTAATTATTCCGCTAACCGTATGTGGATTTATAATTAACAACGTAAATCAACAGGCAATACGTTCTCAATTACGTTCTTCTGCCAGATTAACAGCGAGCATGGTTTCTGACGAGATAGATTTTTTCTCTGATACTATTAATAATAGTCTTGCTCAAGTATCTAACTCCATGAAATATCTGCACTCAAACTATGAAAGAAAAAAATATCTTGAAAGTGTAGCAAAAACCTTTGATAGCTGCGAAAGAATACAGATAGTTAAAACCAAAACAGAATATGAAAAAATCCATGAAGAGAACAAAGCTGACCAAAATATAACGATTTCTACGAGTTTGGATTCCGGAGAATTACTTGTCGCAACCTACAATCTGACAAAATTAAAGATAAAACTTTTCCATTCTCTTAGAGATGATGTTCGACAAATATATGTTATGACAAACGACGGCTCGCTAATTGCAGCACACAATTATACAGATTCCGTCTTTCAAGAGAGTCTTGCTCTTCTGCCTAAAGTTATGAACATTGATGAACCGGTTATTTTTGGGGATGTAAAAAATCAACCGTTGGCATACGTAAAAAAATTAGACCCGCCTATTACAATCATCGTAAATACTACAGAAAAGCTTACTAACCAGCTTATAGACCGCAACAGAGCTAAAATAATTTTATCAATCTTATTTGCAACCCTTATTATAATAGCAATTGTTGCATTATATACATATTACCTATACATTAATATTCGTCAGCTATTCAAAGGCATCATAGCAATCAGCAAAGGAAACTATGAACGACAAATAAGACTTTTAACAACTGCGTTTACTCCGCATGAAATTGTATTCCTTGCATTTGAATTTAATCGAATGGCAGGAGAAATACACAAATCTTACATTCAGCTAAAACAAAATAATATTGAGCTAAAAGAATTAAACGATTTTCGCTCAAACCTGATTGATACGGTAAGTCATGAACTCAGAACTCCGTTAACCAGCATACAAGGCTATACCTCAAGGCTAATGAGGCAGGATATTGTTATTGATGAAGAAACAAAACAAAAATCCCTCAGAATTATTAAAGAACAATCCGAAAGACTTAAACGCCTTATTGAAGACTTACTTACCATACCGGATATTGAGGGAATGAAATTGAGAGTAAACAGAGAATCAGTATGGATTCCTGAAGTAATTGAAACTTCAAAAATCCTAATAAAAAATAAAGATAAAAAGGAAATTATAAACAATTTGGAAGAAACTTTTCCTAACGTAGTCGGAGATAAAAACCGTCTTGAGCAAGTATTTGTCAACTTAATCGAAAATGCAGTGAAATATGCAAAAGAAGATACACCGGTTATTATCGACGGAGAAATTCACAATACCAAAGCTCATATTTTTGTAAAAAATCATTGCGATGTAATACCAAAAGAAAATTTGGATAAATTGTTTGATAAGTTTGTAAGACTTGATAACAAAACAACTAGAACTACAAGAGGCACCGGATTAGGCTTATTCATCGTAAAGGGACTGGTTGAAGCTATGGATGGCAAAATAAACTTATATTCGGATGATAATTTCGGGTTCTGTGTCGAGATTATACTTAATATTGATAACGGTGAGGAAATCTTTTAATGATGAAATTTGCCATTGAGGCTGCACAAAAATCTGAAAAAGATATTGCGGTTGGTGCTGTTATTGTCAAAAACGGTAAAATCATTTCATCAGCACACAATAAAAAAGAATTAAATAAAGATGTAACAGAACACGCAGAAATAATTGCAATTAGAGAAGCCAGCATAAAACTGGACAAATGGAGATTAGACGATTGCGAATTATACGTAACCCTTGAGCCATGTCCTATGTGCGCTTGGGCAATATTGCAAGCAAGAATCAGAAATGTTTATTTTGGCAGTTATGATACAAATTATGGTGCACTAGGTTCAAAGCTTGACCTAAGAAAAATTCTAAATTCTAATACTAAGGTTTACGGTGGAATAATGGAAGACGAATGCAACAACCTATTAAAAACATATTTTCAAAATATGCGCAAATAACTACACATCGATTATTTTATAAATCTCTTCCAAACGTGCTTTATTATTCAAATACCACCAACCGATTAATGTTTCAAAAGCTGTTGCCTGTCTGTATTCAGTTTGATTTTGACGTCTGCCGATAGGGATAGGCAGATTTCTTCCTCGCCTTGAAATTTCTGCTTCTTTTTCTGTTAATACAGGTTCTATTTTATGCAAAATGTCAGCCTGATAAGAGGCTTTAACCTTTTCTGTAGTAAGTTTATGAAGATTTCTGGGATTGTTTGTCATAGTAATCGTTTTAGAACGGATTTTTAATTCCCAAACTGCATCTCCGATATACGCATAATTTTTTAAACTCATTTCTTGCATATTTTAATTCTAACACGAATTTAAAGAGTAAAACATTAAGCTTCTTTACACTTGTTTACATTTTCCTCTTTTTAGGGGAAAAAAATTTTTTGTTTGTATTTTAAAATGAATGTATGGAAGATAAAGAAAAGAAAAATGCATTCTCAAAATTTGACAGTTCAAAAGCCAATTGGTTTTTGAAATCTGAAAATTTGTCTGAATTATCCAATTTTTCAAGCAGCCGTCACAGGCTTAATTATCTCGATTCTAAAATACTTGAAGGAGAAAACGAAACTGATACAGGGACGGAACCTTTAAAAATTGAATATAAAATTGAAGATAAAGAAAAAACCTTAAAAACTATAAATCAAAAGATACAAATGTATGATAAAGTCGGAAATCAGCAGGAATTATTTAGCCAAAGAGTAAAAAAACAAAGAGTTGAAAAAGAGCTTAAAGACCTATACAAAGAGTACAACGAAAAAGATTCTCCTAAGAACACTAAGGATATCATAACCGGCTCAATTGTTCCGGTTCAAAGGAGAATGCCTGTCATTAACGCTATTAAAAAATTTATTAAACGCTATATTTTAGCTAAAATATCCCGAAAATTTAAAGCACTTGTAGTACTCGGGGATTCACTGGATTCGCTTGCGGTAATTAACAAGAATGTAGATGACTTGCTAAACATGCAAACTCCTTATGGCGAAAACACTCAGAACTATCAAAAGCTGACAGAATATCTTTACAGAGCGCATAAAATTCGTTCACAAATTAATAAATCCATAAAAAGAACAGCATAAATACATACAGGCAATTTGAATTTCTTTGTGGCAAACGCATAACTTATCGATTATAATATCCTTTAATCGGTAATATTGCTACAAACTCTTTCTTTCAACTTCTTCTGTCGTCGATACTTCAATAATATCACCGACTTCAATATCATTCCATTTTGCAAAAGATATACCACATTCAAAACCTTGAGCAACTTCTTTAACATCATCTTTAAATCTCTTCAACTGATCAATTGCTCCGGTAAATATAACTTCGCCATTACGTTTGAGAACAGCATCTTTTGAACGAACTATCTTACCTTCGGTTACATAACATCCTGCAATCTTAGTTGTTTTACCGATAGTAAATACCTGACGAACCTCAGCTTTACCAAGTTCAACTTCCTTAGTTTCCGGTTCAAGAAGTGAGAGCATAGTCTGTTCAATATCTTCCAAAATCTGATAAATAATATCATATTTCTTGATTGTAACACCTTCTTTTTCTGCTGCAGCAAGAGCATTAGAATCTTCTTTTACAGTAAAGCCTAAAATCAATGCATTTGATGCTGAAGCAAGCATTACATCTGCCTCAGAAATATCACCTACACCAACGTGGATAATTTTCGTTGTAATCTCTTTAGAATCCAGCTGAGCTATAGCTTGAGAAACAGCTTCCGCAGAGCCATGAGTATTTGCCTTAATAATTAAATTCAAGTTTGGAATATCTTCTTCGCCTGCAGCAGCTTCTCTTCTGATATGTGCCGGAAGCATTGCTTCTAATCGTTTATCACGTTCTTTTTCTTTACGTTTCGTAACAATTGCTTTCATTTCTTTTTCATTTTTAACTACTTCAAACTTATCCCCGGCTTGAGGAACCTCTGTCAAACCTAAAATCTCAACCGGCGTAGAAGGTTCAGCTTTTTGTATACGTTCTCCGCTATCGGACAACAATGCTCTCACTCTGCCGCAAGCAGTGCCTACAACGACGCAGTTACCAACTCTTAAAGTACCATTTTGAACAAGAAGGGTTGCAACAGGGCCTTTACCTTTATCAAGATTTGCCTCAATTACAACACCTGAAGCTTCTGCTTTTGGATTTGCTTTTAAATCTTGAACGTCAGCTACAAGCAATATATACTCTAACAATTCATCAATACCTGTTGCTTGTAACGCTGAAACTTTAACGGTAATTGTATCTCCGCCCCATTCTTCCGGAACAAGTCCATGTTCAGTAAGT
Source organism: Cyanobacteria bacterium UBA2855 (assembly GCA_002350725.1). Taxonomy (GTDB): domain Bacteria; phylum Cyanobacteriota; class Vampirovibrionia; order Gastranaerophilales; family Gastranaerophilaceae; genus UBA1221. The sequence continues at coordinate 6,355 of DEFJ01000034.1, forward strand.
TGTTGAAGAATTTTATCAGGATTTGCACCCGGTTTATCAATCTTATTTACCGCAACGATAATCGGCACATCTGCAGCTTTGGCATGGTTAATAGCTTCAATGGTCTGTGGCATTATACCGTCATCAGCTGCGACTACAAGAATTGCAATATCCGTAGCTTTTGCGCCACGAGCTCTCATTTCAGTAAATGCTTCGTGACCGGGAGTATCTACAAAAACTATTTTCTTTTCTTGTTTATTATCAAGATAAACAGTATACGCACCTATTGATTGAGTAATACCACCAACTTCTGTTGCAACAATTTTATGTTTTGAAGCTCTTATACTATCTAACAAGGTTGTTTTACCATGGTCAACGTGCCCCATAATACTTACAACAGGAGCTCTTCTTTTTAAAAGTTTCTTATCTACTTCGCTTAGAGCTTTCTTTTCTTCCTCTTTTTCCATCTCCTGTTCTATATATGCTTCTAAATCCTCTTCAAGAACTTCAAGATTATATTCTTCGCAAATCTTTTTAATAACATCCACATCAATAAGCTGGTTTACAGTAGCCATAATGCCATTCATCATAAGGAATTTAACAATCTCTGCCGGAGTATGATTAATCTTTTCAGATAACTCACTTATTGTCATTGCATGAGTTACAACTATTGAAGTAACTTCTTTAACTTCTTCTTCTTTCTGAGTTCTTTTTTTATGCTTTTGTGCAGCGGCTTTTTCTAAAGATATTCTTTCCTGCTCTTCTTTTTTATTAAAAGCCTTATCCTTTTTGGCAGAATTATCCGGACGTTTTTTATGCGGACCCTTTGTTTCATAAATTTCTTGAGAAATTATGTGACGTTGGATTGGTTTTTTCTTTTCAGAAGCAGTTTCTGAAGATTTTGGTTTATCTGTTGAGCCTTCACTTCTTGGCGGAAATGGTTTTCGGGGTTTATCTCCACGCGGTGGGAATTTCCTATCCTCTGGTCTTGAAGACGGTCTTGCACCTAATTCGGCAGGTCTTGATGATTTTCGTACGATTTCTATTCCGCTTTTTTGTGGGCGTTTTACAACTTCTATTCTTGGACGAACAACCTCTTCTGCCTTTTTTACGATTGGCTCTGTAGATTTTACTTCAACTTTTGACTCTTCCTTTGTTTCTTTTGGTTCAACCTTTTCAACCTCTTTTGATTTTTTTACAATAAAAGCTTTTGGCTTTGCCGGCTTAGAAATCTGTTCTCCGCCCGCAATAAAGTCTTTTAGTCTTTTTACCTGTTCAGGAGTCAACGTACTTGAATGAGTTTTGCCGGTTATAGATATCTTCGTCAACTTATCAATCAATTCTTTGTTTGATATATTCAATTCTTTTGCTAATTCATTTATTCTGATTGTTTCATAACTCATTTATCAATTGTCCTTTCAACTCCGCAGATATGGGCGTTTTTAGTATTTTTTGTAATTTATTTTTTTTTAATGCATTTTCAATACAAGATTTATTATAACAAAGATATGCAGATCTGCCAAATATCTTTGAATTTCCGTTTATAACAATGCTATCGGTTGCATGCTCCTTTGTGATTTTTATCAATTCATCACGATTTTTAATCTCTCCGCAACCGACACATTTTCGTTCTGTCATAAACCATCCTTTACACTTGAGCCAACTTTTCCAATTTTAACTTTTGGTCATACTCCATAAGAAGTTTTATAAGCTCATCTAAATCACCGTCAATAACAGTCCAGACATTTAAGTTATGGTTTAATCTGTGGTCAGTTAATCTGCCCTGAGGGAAATTATACGTTCTTATACGCTCACTTCTGTCGCCTGTTCCGACTTGAGAACGTCTTAAATCGGTAACTTCCTGCATTTGCTTTTGAACTTCCATATCATAAAGTTTTGCTTTCAAAATTTGCAATGCGCGTTCTTTATTCTGCAATTGAGAACGTTCTTCTGTACAGAAAATCATTATACCTGTCGGTTTATGGAATAATCTGGCTGCAGTTTCAACCTTATTTACGTTCTGTCCGCCGGCACCACCTGAACGAGCTGTTGACATTTCGATATCTTCCGGCTTTATCTCTATTTCAACATCATCAACTTCCGGCATTACGGCAACCGTCGCGGTAGAAGTATGAACCCTTCCTTGAGATTCGGTTGCAGGAACCCTTTGAACACGATGGACACCTGATTCATATTTTAATTGTGAATATACGGCATCTCCTTTAATTGAAATAATAATTTCAGAATATCCGCCTGCCTCACACTCTGTTTTTGAAAGTATTTGAGTTTGCCAACCCTGTTTATCTGCATATTTCAAATACATTCTTGCCAAATCTCCCGCAAAAATATTTGCCTCATCTCCGCCGGCACCGCCGCGAATTTCCAGCATAATATCCTTGTCATCCATAGGATCTCTCGGCAATAAAAGAACCTTCATTCTTTCTTCAAACTCGGGTATTTTTGCCTCATTTTCTTCTATTTCGGCTTTTAAAAAGGCTTTCATTTCCTCATCCGTTTCCGAATGCAGCATTTCTTTTGCATCTGCTATGGCTTCTGAGGTTTTCTTCCATTCATAATATACATTTACCGTTTCTTCCATTGATTTTCTTTGTTTTGATAAATCCCTAAAACGGTTATAATCCTGAATTACAGCGGGGTCGGAAAGAGTTTCGCCTAACTCTATATACTTCTTCTCTATCTGTAATATTTTTTCTAACATATCTTTCATAACTCAAGTCTAACAAGAACATAAAAATATTTCAACGGGATGTTAATACAATATAATGTTCTACACACCTTGGCAAATTAATCTCAGCTCGCTTGCGCCGAACTTGATTGACAATTTCTCGCCATTCTATCGCTTTTTTACTATAAAACCCCCGATTTCTCGGAGGCTCTATGGTGGGCGA
>DEFJ01000034.1:9567-99754 GCA_002350725.1 Cyanobacteria bacterium UBA2855
TCTATGGTGGGCGATACAAGGCTCGAACTTGTGACCCCTTGAATGTCGTTCAAGTGCGCTACCAACTGCGCCAATCGCCCTTATTTAATTTTCCTTGCGCTCTTTTTCGGAAACTTTCGTTTCCGTGGAGTGCGCTACCCCTCTCCGAAAAACAATTCACAGGATTGTTTTTCGTCGGCAGAGTGCCAATCGCCCTTATTTAATTTTCCTTGCGCTCTTTTTCGGAAACTTTCGTTTCCGTGGAGTGCGCTACCCCTCTCCAAAAAACAATTCACAGGATTGTTTTTTGTCGGCAGAGTGCCAAACTCACCTATCTGAAGTTTTTGTACCCTACCTTACTTTTGGTTTTGCCTTACTGAAATGACTCATCAACTTACCGAAACCATTTCGCAATTTTATTACAAAATTTGACTTCTTTGAACCCTGATACATGTCTGCTGGCAATTCCCTATTCTTATATATAGGCCGTTGCTTTTCATCCAACTGTGTCCTACTCACTACAACAGGTTCAGGAACACGTCCGTTACTGTTTACTTGAACAGTATCTGCTATTGTACCTATCGGTAACTCCGCTAACCCGAATATCTTCGTAGTCATATTTTCACTCCTTTGAAATAAAAAAGGCGACACCCAGATTCGAACTGGGGGTAAAAGCTTTGCAGGCTCCTGCCTTACCACTTGGCCATGTCGCCTCACCTCGTTCCTTTATAATACGAAACACATATTTCATTGTCAATAGTTATCTTGTCATCACTGTATTTACAATATCTTCTGCGGATATCTTCAAGCAATCCAAACCGGCACAACTCGTCATTCTTCTTCTCCATAAACACGGTTTTATTTCACATTTATCGTTTGCCAAAATCGGAACAACACCGTCACTCTGAGGAATTAGTGTTTGATAATCCGTTGGACCAAATATTACATAAGTTTTTGTCCGCAACGCCACTGCAACATGTAATGGCGCAGAATCAGAACATAAAAACTTTTCCGCACTTGATATTAATTCCGCTAAATCACTCATTGAACGGGTCTTGCCATAATAATTTTCAAAATTCTCGGACTCTTTACAATTTATTGTGTTCAATATACTTTTTATGCATTCCTCATCATCCGGTCCTCCGACAAGAATTACATGTTTACCTCTCTCAACCAAAATATCCGTAACTTTTGCCCAAACATCCGCACCAACAGTTTTTATACAACCTTTTTGAACGCTCATTTTGCTGACCCCCGGATGAATTAAGACTGTATTTTCTCGCTTTGATTTTGGTTCTATATTTATTTCAGGCAAAAGTGTCTTGTATTTAGTTATTGGCTTTAACAAATCATGATACATGTTGCAAGCATACTGGTCTTTATTTAATTCTACGGTTTGTGTCAACAATTTCTTACTTAAATTCCCTGTATTATATCCGTATCGCTTTTTTATTCCTGTCAACCACAATATAACACTTATAAATTTATTCCCGCCGGAGGCAATTACCATATCAAATTTGCCAAATCTTGCCTTTAAAATCAATTTTAAAATTTCTAAATACTTATTTTTTCCCTTTATATCAGCCAATATCATATCATCAATAGTATCAGTTAAACCTTTTACACTCTTGCTTCTAGGCTCAAGTGCTAAAGTAACAGTAGCATTCGGATACTCTTTTTTTAAAGAAATTAACGTAGGCAAAAACAATATCTCATCACCGATACCACCAAAATTTATTACTAATATACGCTTTATGTTTTCCATATTCAAATTATAGCACAAAGTTTATAATCGTGATATAATCGACTTATGGTTAACAAAGTAACAACGGCTACTGTAATAGGATTAAATGCTTACAAAGTTGATGTCGAAGTCGATACTGTTGGCGGGCTTCCGTATATTGGCATTGTCGGATTACCTGACACTGCCGTTAACGAAGCAAAAGACAGAGTTCGCTCTGCTATCAGAAATTCTAATTTGACATTCCCCGGAGGTAAAGTTATCGTAAATCTTGCTCCCGCTGATTTAAAAAAAGAGGGTACAAACTTTGATTTACCGATTGCTATTGGAATACAAATTGAAGAAGAAGTGCTAAAGCAAGAACAAATTCAAGATTACGGATTTATTGGAGAATTATCACTTGATGGAAGCATACGCTCAATTACAGGTGTATTACCGCTTGTTATGGGGTTGAAATCTTTTGGAATAAAAAATGTTATCGTCCCAAAACCAAATGCAAAAGAAGCTGCATTGGTTTCAGACATAAACGTATTTGGAGCAGAAAACCTTGCGGAAGTAATTGACCACTTTACCGAAAACCCAATTTCCAAAACTGTTGTTGACATTCAGGCTTATTTAAATAACATAAACGAAACTGACTACGGCTATGATTTTAAAGATGTAAAAGGACAGCAAAAAGCGAAAAAAGCTTTAGAAATCGCGGCAGCCGGCGGACATAATATGTTAATGTTCGGTTCTCCGGGCTCCGGAAAAACATTAATGGCAAAATGCTTTCCTTCAATCCTGCCACCACTTGAATTAACAGAAGCACTTGAACTCACGAAAATATACAGCATTAGCGGATTACTCTCTGAGGAAGAACCTCTTATGAGAACAAGACCTTTCCGACCGGTGCATCATACGGCATCTCCTGTAGGTATTATAGGAGGGGGAACAAACCCAAAACCCGGAGAAATTACACTTGCGCACCGAGGGGTATTATTCCTTGATGAAATGGTGGAATTTCCACGGAATGTACTTGAGGTATTAAGGCAACCTCTTGAAGACGGAGAAGTTTCAATTTCTCGTGCTAAACTTTCTATTAAATATCCCGCAAAGTTTATTCTGCTTGGGGCTATGAATCCTTGTCCTTGCGGATATTTAGGAGATAAAGAGAAACAATGCACCTGCTCAGAATTTCAAATTCAAAGATATCTTGCTAAACTATCAGGACCTTTACTGGATAGAATTGATTTACAAATTGAAGTCCCTCGTCTTACATCTGACGAATTACTTAACTACAAAACAGAAGAAGAAACTTCTGAACAAATACGAAAAAGAGTTGTAAGAGCCAGAAAAATTCAAATTGAAAGATATAAAAACGAAGGTATTTTAACAAATTCTGAGCTCACCCCTAAGTTAGTAAAAAAATATTGTAAAATTGATAACACTGCAACAGAAATGTTCAAAGTTGCAATTGTGAAATATCAATTATCCGGAAGACGCTATGATAGGACTCTTAAGCTTGCAAGAACAATTGCAGATCTTGACGGTTCTGAAATTATATCGCAAACTCACCTTATGCAAGCATTACAATACCGAATGTTCAATCAAAATAATATTTATAATTAACAAAATTTTTTATTTCGCAACATTATATATTTTTCGAGGGAAACATGATAAATAAAATTTCTGCAAACAATTTATATAATCAAAACAGCAATTATAATCTACGCTCAGGGAAAACTTATTTTGCACAAAATTTTTGCGGGATTAAATTGTATAATGACAGAACCTTTAATGAAGAAATATCTTTAAACATTAAAAAGTCTGTTTTACCAATCTTGAAAAAAGCTAAAAATTTTTTCACAAGTTTTTTTGAAAAACCTCAAATTTCGAAAGAGGAATATCTTAATAACAATAAATTTATCGAAAAAGTGCGTAATATAATTCCGGATAAATATCCTTTAGGAGAATTTGAAGGAGTTGAGAATAATCTATTCACAATAAAACAAACAAATGATAACAAACTAAGTATCAGATGGTACAAGATAGATGAAAATACAAATAAAAAAAATTTATTTCGCTCTGTAATTATAAACAAAAATAACGAAATTGAGTTCTATGAAACATCTTACCCATGGAAAGTATTTGAAAAAACAGACAAGGGATATATTTGTAAAAAAGACTCTGACGAATACATCAAAGAATTACTAAAAGAGCCGGATAACCAAATAATGATGGTTCCGACTCTTATGTAAATCAAATTATTAAATCATTAAAATTAAGCTCGCTTGTTAGCCAATTCTTCAGCTCTCTTAGCTGCCTGTTCACTTGCTTTTTCCGTAGCAGCAGCAGCTTTATCGGCTTTACCTGTTGCTTTTGTTGCTTTATCACCTGCCTTTGCTGATTTAACAGCAGCCGCACCCGTTTTTAATGCACCCATACCGGTTTTTAATGCCGCACTTGTTTCCCCCTCAGCCAAGTGTCCTATCGCTTGAGTACCCTGACCTGCAGAGGTTGTAACTTTACCAACATTTTCTACTTTACCTCCGTATGTATTAGTTTGAATACCTGCATTAATTACTGCCGGTGCAGCACTTGCTGTATAAACACAGCTTGCCATGGCTTTTCCGACACCTTGAGTAACCGTGCCGACATTCTTAGTTGTTTCACCAACAGTTGTAACAGTATTACCAACCTTTTCAACCGTTTCGCCTGTTTTAATAACTTTTTGTGCCGCTGACATATTCTTATTCAACTGAGCTTGCTGTTTATTATAGAATTTAGCCTGCATTGTTGATTTTTTCTGCATTGTTTTTACTGTTTTGTTTTGTCCGACAGATATTTTATGCAACTTCTTGCTTGCAGCTTTATTAGCACTCGATGCGGTACTGATTTGTTGAGCCAGCTGCTGGATTCTGTCACCGTCTTTATTCTCTGAACCCTCAGTACCCTCTGCTCCTTTATTAACAGCTTTTCTTGATGAGCCTTGAAGTCCTCCGACATCATTCTGATTGTCGACATTATTATTTTCGTCTTCACCTGCAAGCTTCAATGAGTTTGCACTCTTTTCTCCGACTCCGGTATTATCACCTGCTGTTAAAGATTCTAACTCAGACATTGCTTGATCAATAACTTTTTGGTTTTTATCCATTTCTTTATTAATCTTAGCAGCTTCTTTACCTGAATTTTTTATTTCTTTATTAAAAGCTTTTACTTCTTTGTTTTGAATTTTGGAAGCTTTTGCAAGGTCTTTATCTATTGCTTTTGATTCTTTTGATTCGGCTTTTCCCAATGCATCTTTAGCTTTTGCTTCACTTGTTTTTGCATCACCTTTTGCATGAGAAGACGAAGCTTTTGAATCTGCCTCACTTGCACTACTCTTAGCATCACTGCCTTTATCTTTTAAATCTTCTGTTTCTTTTTTCTCAGCTTTTTCTTGTTTTTCTTGTTTTTCTGTTTTTTCGGCATTTTTAGTACCATTAGTATTTTGAGTTCCGTTTGTATTCTGAGTTCCTGTTGGCTTGTTGCTTGATTTTAATTCGGACATCTTCATCTGAATTTGATCCATTTTGTTATGGAATTCAGTTTTGTCCATTTTCATAAAATCAGCCATTAACTGAGTTTTAGCATTCTTCAATTGCGCTTCAGTTTTTAATTGACTAACATTATTATATGATTTTGTAGAAGAATTATCTCCGTCATCTTTATTAAAGCGAGTGCTTATATTACTGTTTTTATTGAGTAAATCACTTAATTTATTTGCAAAATTGCCTGAGTTTGTATTTTGCGTACCTTGAGCACCCTGAGCGTTTTTTGTACCTTGTGTTCCTTGAGTTGCTGAAGGAGATTGAGTCTTTTGAGCAAATACCGATTTATCACGATTTAAAGTAGGCGCATTATTTTCCTTAGTTGGAACACCCAAATTTTGTTGCTGGGGTTGAGCCGCAACACCTTGTTGCTGCCCTGTTTTTTGAGCACCTTGCTGTCGCTGTTGTTGCATTAATTTAATTTTTGCGGCTAAACTTTCACCGCCCAAACCGTTGATACTCATAATAGCCTCTTCTTATTTTTGCTCTCATTTATATAAAAACATGGCAAAACGTCTAATTTCAGCATGTTCTCATGTTGTTACAAATGTTTACAATTATTTTTTTGATCATTCCGCTTCATTTATTTGCACAAAAAAAGAGTCGAAATAAATTCGACTCTTTTTAGAAATTTTGTTATTAAAAATTAGTATATATAACAAAGAACTTCGCCACCGACATTTTCTTTGCGAGCTTTTCTGTCGGTTAATAAACCTTTGCTTGTTGAAATAATTGCAACACCTAAACCGCCCAATACTTTTGGAAGAGTTTTTGCTTTGTGATATGTTCTTAAGCCAGGTTTTGAAATTCTTTCTAATTTTGAAATAACAGGTTTTTTGTTAGCATCATATTTTAAAGTAATAACAATAACCTTAAATTTTCCTGCTTCCTTAACTTCGTAATCAGAAATAAAACCTTCTGATTTTAAAAGTTTTGCAAGTTCAATTTTTAATTTTGAAGCCGGGATTTCAACAGTTTCGTGAGAAACCATGTTGGCATTCCTAATTCTTGTTAGCATATCTGCTATTGGATCTGTCATTGACATAATTTTTCTCCTTTCGGTCGGTATCAGATATTAACTGACCTTCTCCGATTATCTTTATAGACATACCTGCAGTTCTCAGGCAGTATCTAAACTATTACACCGCTTACCGAGCTAACTTTTGCCTTTACACGTAAATTCAGAACCGCAGCAATTATTCTGCATTTCTTTCCTTACATCCGGCATCCCCCGGCAGTTCGGAACTGTACACAGATAAAATAACATAAAGTTTATTATTTTACAAGCACATGTTTAAAATTTATTACACAAAAGAGTTCGGCAGCTGACCGAACTCTTTTATTTCTGTTAATTTTAATATTAAAACTATACGTATACACGCTACACCGGCTGAATGTCGACATTATTGTCGACAAACATTGACTACCAGCTAGCTTTTGTAACACCAGGAAGTAAACCTTCGTGTGCCATTTTTCTTAGACAAATTCTGCAAAGACCGAAATCTCTGTGATAACCGTGAGGACGTCCGCAGATAGAGCATCTGTTATGAAGTCTTACTTTTGGATATTTCCCTGCAGCTACAAGAGCTTCTCTTTTTATTTCTTTGTCTATCATCGCTTTCTTAGCCATGAAATTCTCCTTTATTTTTTGTCAACTTATCTAAGCTGACCTGCTATCGTCATTTACTTGTTCATTCCTTTGAAAGGCATACCTAATAATTTCAACAATTCTCTTGCTTCGTCATCAGTTTCAGCAGTAGTAATAATTGAAACATTCATACCCTTAACTAAATCAACTTCTTCGTATGTAATTTCAGGGAATAAAGATTGTTCTTTTAACCCTAAAGTATAGTTACCACGACCGTCAAATGCTTTTGGGCTTATACCTCTAAAGTCACGAATACGAGGGAATACAACGCAGATTAACTTTTGCAAGAAATCATACATCCTTTCACCTCTAAGTGTTGCCATTGCACCAACCGGCATACCTTCTCTTAATTTATAAGATGCGATTGATTTTTTAGCTTTAGTTACAACACATTTTTGTCCGGCGATTTTTGTTAATTGAGCTTCAATTGCTTCAGCTATTTTTGAATTGTGAGATGCTTCACCTACACCCATATTCAACACGATTTTGTTAAGTCTAGGGATTTGCATATCATTTTTATAACCGAATTTTTCTTTTAAAGCCTTTTTAACTTCTTCGTCATATCTTTTCTTTAAGTTTTCAGTTTTTGTCATTTTCTTATTTCCTTAATTCTAGCGATGTATATGTTTATTTACATAAACCTTACACATCTAATTGTTCACCACATTTTTTACAAACACGAACCTTCTTGCCATCAATAACGGCGTGTTTGATTCTTGTAGGTTTTTCACAAGCCTGACATACAACCATAACATTTGAAGAATCCAGCGGAGCTTCTTTCTTAATTAAGCCACCTTGGATACCCATCATAGGTTGAGGTCTTTGAGCTTTAGTAACCATGTTTACACCTTCAACCAAAACTTTTGATTCAGAAGGCATAACCTTTTTTACGTTACCGATTTTACCTTTATCTTTACCTGCAGTAACAATTACTCTGTCACCGTTTTTTACATGTAAAGCTTTTTTCTTATTATCTGCCATTTTTTTATCCTTTATTTTTTAACTACGAAACAAAATCGACCTTTAAATTTAATTTTGCTTCAATTTGTAATCTGATTGTACGGTTATTAAATAACTTCAGGCGCCAAAGAAACTATCTTCATATAGCCTTTGTCACGAAGTTCACGGGCTACCGGTCCGAAAACACGAGTACCACGTGGGTTCCCATCCTTATTTATTATTACTGCTGCATTTTCATCAAATCTGATAACAGAACCGTCTTGACGTTTAATATCAGCTTTTGTTCTGACTATTACAGCACGTACAACTTCAGATTTTTTTACGGTCATATTAGGTGTTGCATCCTTTACAGTTGCAACGATTTCGTCACCTACTGCCGCAAATTTCTTATTTGAACTACCCATAACACGGATACATAACAATTGTTTTGCACCTGTATTATCAGCAACTTCAAGTCTTGTTTCTTGTTGTATCATTGTTCTTTTCCTTTTACTTTACTTAACTTTCGACCTCTCATTACTCAGTGGTAATGTTGTCTTTACATTATCCGAATCAGACTACTTAACCTGTTCAACAACTTCAGCCAAAGACCAACGTTTGTCGCCAGAAATAGGTCTTGATTCAACAATTCTTACAGTATCACCGATATTGCAGACATTGTTTTCATCGTGAGCTTTGTAGTTTTTGTTAGATTCAATAATCTTTTTGTATTTCGGATGTGAAGCATATTCAGCAACTCTTACTACAATTGTTTTGTCCATTTTGTTGCTTACTACTATTCCTTGTTTTTCTTTCTTAGGCATTTTTTACCTCTTTTTCTTTAATTACAGTTTTTGCTTGAGCTATTAAGCGTTTTGTTTTTGAAATTAGAGCGGTATTTTCTAAACCGGATGTTGCAAGTTTCAACTTGTTATCCAATAACTCTTTTTTCCAATCAATGATTGCACTCTTTAACTCATCAACTGATTTTTCGCGCATTTCACTTAACTTCATTTTATTAATTTCCTTTTACTTAAGCTTCTAACTTTGATTTTTCTACAACTTTAACTTTGATAGGAAGCTTTTGAGCTGCAAGCTGCAATGCATTTACAGCAACGTTTCTATCAAAATATTCAAGTTCAAAAAGGATTCTGTTTGGCTTAACAACCGCTACCCAATATTCCAAATTACCTTTACCTGAACCCATACGAGTTTCAGCAGGTTTTGCCGTAATCGGTTTATCAGGGAAGATTTTAATCCAAACATTACCGCCACGTTTGATTTCACGAGTCATTGCACGACGCGCTGCTTCTATTTGACGACTGGTAATCCAACCAGGTTCTAAGGCTTGTAATGCATAAGAACCAAACTCAAGTTTTGTACCTCTTGTTTCATGTCCTTTCATTCTGCCTTTCATCATTTTACGATATTTAGTTTTTTTAGGCTGTAACATTTTTTATTTACTCCTGTTAATTATTATCTTTAATTTGTATTAACTTAGTCGGTAGTTTCGATGGCTCTTCTTCTGCGACGACCGCCTCTTTCAGAACCTTCTTTACCTGTTTTTGCTTTGATGTTCATATCTGCTTTTTCGCCAGGCATTAAATCACCCTTGAAAATCCAAACCTTAACACCAATTTTACCCATGATTGTATCAGCTTCGGTAAAACCGTAATCAACGTCAGCTCTAAGGGTTTGAAGAGGAATTCTTCCTTCTTTAGCCCATTCTGAACGAGCAATTTCCGCTCCGCCCAAACGTCCGGATACCATAATCTTAATACCTTGAACGCCTGATCTCATTGTACGCTGCATTGCTTGTTTCATTGCACGTCTGAAAGCTACACGTTTTTCAAGCTGTTGTGCAATATTTTCAGCAACCAATTGAGCATCCGCATCAATTCTTGCAACTTCAACTACATTAATTATTACAGGTTTGCCGATGAATTTAGAAACTTCTTGTCTCAATTCATCAATACCCTGACCGCCTCTTCCGACAACGATACCGGGTTTTGCTGTTACAACGGTTATTGTTGTATTCTTGTTTTCAATTCTTGAAATCAAGATTTTTGATACGCCAGCTGCGTATAATTTTTTCTTAACGAATTTTCTTATTGCATGATCTTCTTTAATAAAAGTACGGTATTCCTTGAATGAAGCATACCATGTGCTTGCCCAAGATTTGATGATACCTACTCTAAATCCGTTTGGATGTGTTTTTTGTCCCATTTTTTATACCTTTATCTTTTTACTAACATTCAGTTTAGTCACTTACCTTAACTGTAAGGTGTGAAGTACGTTTTAATCTCTTATAGATTCGACCTTGAGCTCTTGGTTTAGCTCTTCTAAGAGTTTGGCTTTCATCGGCATATATTTCTGAAACTTTTAACGCTTCAGCAGAAACGCCGAATCTTTCCTGAGCATTTGCAACAGCAGCTTTCAAATTCTTTTCAACTACTCTTGCTGCAAAATAAGGCATAAAACGTAACATATCTTGAGCTTCAAGAACTTTTTTGCCGCGAACTTCATTTATTACACGACGTAATTTTCTTGCCGTCATTTTTATATCTGTTTGTTTTGCTTGTGCTTCCATTTTTAATTTCCTTTATTTCTTTGTTCCGCACCCGAATATATCGGGTTAAAGTGTGTTCTTTAAAGATTACTTAACCTTTGCAGAACCTGCGTGTCCTTTAAACATTCTTGTAGGTGCAAATTCACCCAATTTGTGTCCAATCATTTGCTCTGTTACGTATACCGGTACGTGAGTTTTACCGTTGTGAACAGCAATTGTGTGACCTAACATTGCAGGTACAATCATTGATGCTCTTGACCAAGTTTTTATAACTTTCTTTTCAGAATTTTCATTCATCTTGTCAATTTTCTTTTGTAGAGCTTCTTCTACGTATGGACCTTTTTTTAATGAACGTGCCATTAATATTTTCTCCTTATGGTTTATTTTGTCTTTTAGCTATTCGCCGATGTTATGTCTTTATGGCACTCACACCGGCTTTCGCGGTTTGGGCTCCTGTGGAGTTTCTGATTGAAACTCTTACGTCGCCACATTGTGTTCGTGCCCTGCTCGTTTTGCTATCGCAAATCGACTCCGGCACTCACACCGGCTTTCGCGGTTTATTTTCCTTTTCTTCTTCTAACAATTAATTTATCAGAAGCTTTGCCGGATTTTCTGGTCTTATAGCCAAGAGCAGGTTTGCCCCAAGGTGTCTTAGGATGTCCACCAGGACCGGTTTTACCTTCACCACCACCGTGTGGGTGATCGCAAGGGTTCATTGTTACACCACGTACAGTTGGTCTGATGCCTAAGTATCTTTTTCTACCCGCCTTACCTAATGATAAGTTTTTGAATTCAGAATTACCAAGAACACCGATTGTAGCCATACATTCTTTTCTTACCATTCTCATTTCTGAAGATGGAAGTTTAATTGTAACATAGTTACCTTCTTTAGCCATTACCTGAGCCGCATTACCAGCTGCTCTAACCATAACTCCGCCACGACCAGGGTTAAGTTCAATATTATGAACCATAGTACCTAACGGAATCAATTCCAACGGTATTGCATTACCTGTTTGAACAGGTGCTTCAGGACCGCTGATTATAGTATCACCAACATTCAATCCTTCAGGAGTCAAGATATATCTCTTTTCACCATCAGCATAGAATACTAATGAAATTCTTACATTTCTGTTCGGATCATATTCAACAGTTTTAACAACTGCAGGTACCCCGAATTTTTCACGTTTAAAATCTATTACACGGTATTGTCTTTTTACACCGCCGCCTTTGTGACGACAAGTAATTCTACCAGTGTTATTTCTTCCTGCTGTTTTCTTTAACTTCTTCAACAGGGATTTTTCTGGAGTCATTATAGTGATTTCACTATAATCACTCTTTGTCATACCTCTTTGTCCCGGAGATGTCGGATTAATTTTTCTGGTTGCCATTTTATTTTCTCCTTTATTGGCTTTGTAAATTTCTTTGCGGGATATATGCCATACACCCCATATTAACAGACTATACTGCTGTTAATATTTCAATCGGATCACCTTCGATGGTTACGATTGCTTTTTTGGAACTGTCAGTTCTTCCGAACTTATATCCCATTCTCTTTGTATGAGATGGCATATAGACAGTATTTACACTTTTAACTTTCCTTCCCGGAAAAGCTAATTCAATAGCTTGAGCAATTTCAACTTTTGTAGCATCTTTTCTTACTTCAAAAGTATATTGACCTAAAGCCATTGCCATACGAGATTTTTCTGTAATCAAAGGTTTTTTGATTACGTCGTATAACTTTTCAGTATTTGTTCTATCTTTACTCATTTTTCTATTCCTTTTGTTAAATTAATTTTTACTAGCTAAGTCTTTCTGTGATATCTTTAACAGCAGCTTCAGTAATAACTACGCTGTCAGCTTCTAACAAATCTTTTACATTAAGATTTGAAGGAAGTAACAATTTAACTGAAGGAATATTTCTTGCTGCTAATTCCAAGTTTTGGTTTTCAGCTGCTTTTAAATCTGCAACGATAAGAACTTTACCGCTTAACTTCAAAGATTTTAAAGCTGATGCCATTAATTTTGTTTTTGGCTCTGTTAAGCTTGAAAAATCTTTTACAATAACCAATTGGTCATTTCTTGAAGATAAAGCAGATTTCAATGCTAATTTTCTTGCTTTTTGAGGCATAGAGAAAGAGTAATCTCTCGGTTTTGGCCCGAAAATTACGCCACCGCCAACGAATAATGGAGAACGAAGAGAACCTGCCCTTGCTCTGCCTGTACCTTTTTGTTTCCAAGGTTTCTTTCCTCCGCCTGAAACTTCAGCTCTGGTTTTTGCACAAGCTGAACCTTGACGAGCGTTATTCAATTGTCTTCTCAATGCTAAATGCATTACATGTAAATTAGGTTCAACACCGAAAACTTCTTTTGCCAATGTTATTTCGCCTAATTTTTCACCGTTTGCGCTTAATATTTCTTTTGACATTTTTCTTTTCCTTTTGCTTTCCGTCTACCCCTTTCCCTTTCGGGTTTTATTTGGCAGAAGCGGGTTTGTATTTTACATTTTTATTTGTTGTTTTGCTTTCGCGAACCGACTCCGGCACTCACACCGGCTGTCGCATTTATTGCTCCTGTGGAGTTTTCTTTGAAAACTCTTACGTCGCTATCGCTGTGTTCGTGCCTGCTCGTTTCGCTTTCGCGAACCGACTCCGGCACTCACACCGGCTGTCGCATTTTTAATTCCATTTTGTACGTGTAGGAACGATTGTTACCAATCTGCCTTCACAACCCGGAACGGAACCCTTTACTAATACTAAGTTCTTTTCTGCATCAACTTTAACCAGTTTCAACTTAGTAACAGTAACTCTTTCATTACCCATGTTACCTGCCATTCTTTTGCCTTTGATAACACGGCTAGGAGTTGTACCTGCACCGATAGAACCAGGTTCTCTGTGATTCTTAGAACCGTGACCCATAGGTCCTCTGCCGAAGTTCCATCTCTTTACAGTACCTTGGAAACCTTTACCGATTGATTTTCCTGTAACATCAACTTTTTCAACGTTGTCCAAAACTGATAATTCAATTTTGTCACCAACTTTGTAATCTTGAGGATTATCAATACGGAATTCTTGTAAGTGTCTGAAGTTTTCCAAGTTGTTTTTCTTGAAGTGACCGATTTGAGCCTTTGTCAAGTGTTTTTCTTTTACTGCAACAGTACCAACCTGTATAGCATTGTAACCGTCTGTTTCTACAGTTTTAACCTGAGTAACAACGATATCATCTACTTTGATAACAGTTACAGGAATTGCCAAACCTTGTTCGTCAAATATTTGGGTCATTCCCAATTTCTTACCTATTACACCTAGTGTCATATTTCTACCTTTCTAGCTCCTTCGCGTTTTAGGGGTTCTATAAAACCGTCTTGACGGACTTACCCTCTCCCTTAATAATTGCTGCCAATACAGAAATTATCTTGCGAATTTGCATTTTCACTTGCGAGCGCTACGTCTTGCTTAATTACTTTACCTTACGGGGACTTTCACCCCACCTTTTAGAAGGTGTCCAATCGAAATGATTGGTCGCAGTTCACATTATATATGCATAATGCTTATTCAATTTTCAATGCTTTGTGCAAAATATTCAAATTACAATTTAACTTGAATAGAAACACCTGCAGGAAGATCAAGCCTGCTCAACTCTTCAGTTGTCTGTTGAGTTGCATCGTATATATCAATAATACGTTTGTGAGTTCTCATTTCGAAATGTTCACGAGATTTTTTATCAACGTGAGGACTTCTCAAAACGCAATATATACGTCTTTTTGTAGGTAAAGGAATCGGGCCTGCAACGTTAGCTTCAGTTCTCTTTGCTGTTTCAACAATTTTGTCTGAAGAAACATCCAAAAGTTTGTGATCATAAGATTTCAAACAAACTCTGATTCTTTGTCCTTTTTTTGTGCTTGCCATTTTTATTCCTTTTCTTTTGTCATGTTTACACATTACGGGGTCTTTAAAAAGCCGCCCCACAAAGGCTGTGCCTGGGTTATCAGCTATTCGATTATATTTCGGACTTTTCGCTAAAATGCTCCAAGCATACCAATGTTATTACAAACATATAAGGCTGTCAACTTGACATTTTGCTATTTGTTAAAGTTTTGTAACAATTGAATATATTGAGAAGTAAATAAGTTATTAAATTGTTATAAATGTAAATTTTTTGCCCTGTGTTTTATATTTGTTAATATATATATTATGGTTAGGGTATTATTAGTTTCACAAAGAATTTCTGTTATAGAACGTTATTCGGCATTATGTGACAAGCTCAGATATGAGTTTGCAACATTGTCTGATAAAAGTATGATTGCGGATTATATCACTGCAACGGAAGCTGAAATTGTAATCTGCGATACGTTATCCCAAAGCATTGATTTCCCTGCATTATTAAAAGCAATAAAACCTGCGTTAGATTCTGCGGCATTACTGTTAATTACAGACGAGAACTTTGCGGCAAGAGATTTAATAAAATTTGCTAATGCAATTATTGAGGACAACATGAACGACGAATTGATTACCGGTATTATTAATATGAATATTCGTATGCGTTCAAATCTTGAAAAATTATCAATGGCAAACAGAGATTTAGCAGACAGCAATTATCGTCTTAACGCATTATACACAACAAGTTCTCAATTTGCAGGTTCATTGGAAAAAGAGAAGCTCATAAACTATATGCTTGAGGGTATGGATAAAGCTCTGAGTTATTCTCTTACTTCAACCCTATCTTTTTGCCACGGAGAAGAACCTCTGTTAATAATTAATTCTTTATACGAATTATCCGAAGAATTAATAGACTCTTTAAAACTTAGAACAGTATTACAATACAAGTCTTTGTTTGAGAACAAGGACTTGCCATATCAAGTTGACACAGAAACATTAAAGGTTCGAAAAATTGTTAAATATCCGGCAAACAGATTTAATTTCAACCTTTTTAGATTTGATAATATGTTTTCACCAATCACGTTAGGGGACAATTTTTTCGGATGTGTTGAAATTTTCAAAGAAACACCTTTCACGGCTGAAAATGCTACTTGTTTTCAAACAATAGCTCAGCAAGTTTCTTTGCCGTTAAAGAGCGCAACACTTTATCAAGAATTAAAAGAAACCAACCAAAAACTTGCCCGATTAGAAAGGCTGAAATCAGAATTTATTTCGATAGTTTCTCACGAATTAAGAACACCGCTGACGTCAATTAAAAATTCTTTAGAGATAATGTTGAGCGGAAAATGCGGAGAAGTCACGGAAGCCTACGGGAAATTTCTTGATATGGCAAAAAGGAATTCTCAAAGGCTTTCGGGGATTATAAATGATTTATTGGATTTATCCAAAATAGAAGCGGGCAAAATGGATTATCACTTTAAAAATACCGATATTAACACAGTTATTGCCTACGTAAAATCATCAATTGCCGTACTTGCAAAGAACAAAAGTCAACAATTAGTAGCTCTGGAGGGAAAAGATTTACCTCAAGTTTATGCAGATTCTCAAAGATTAGAGCAAGTATTAACAAATCTTGTTTCAAACGCGGTTAAATTTACACCTGAAGGGAAATCCATAACCATTAAGTCTGAATTTATAAATTCTTCCGACATAAAATACCCTGAAATTTTTGAAGAGTCCATAGGAAAACTAAACGGGAATTATGTTATGGTAAGTGTATCAGATGAAGGCATCGGGATATCCCATGAGAATTTATTACACGTATTCGATAAATTTGCACAAATTGAAAATTCACTATCAAGAAAAGTCGGCGGTTCCGGTTTAGGATTACCGATTGCAAAACAACTAATTGAAGCTCATAAGGGTGCAATATGGTGTGACAGCAAACCAGACCAAGGTTCAACATTTTCTTTTGTAGTTCCGGTTGCAACCGAAGAACACACTTCTCTCTAATTATTTGAGAACAAGTGCAAAAGCTAAAGTCTCTGCAATTATTTGAGGTTTCATTCCTAATTGCAGCTCTTGTTTTGCATGTTCAACCGCATTTATATCCTGAATTAATTTTACTTTTAATGCCGAATTGTTTAACGAATTTTTTAATAAGGCGCAAATATAATTTTGTATTTGATTGAGAATTTCCATAGGGTCATTTTCTTTCATAAAATTATTAATCCGCTCATACAAATCAAGTACATCATTACGATTTATTTGCAAATAACCTTCCAGAGCATTTTGCACAATCGAATAATCATTAATAACTTCTTTTTTTGAAGGCACATAGAAGGATTGTGCTCTTGAAATAATAGTTGATATCATATCCTCTTTATCTTTGGTTAAGAAAAAGAAAGTAGTATTTGCAGGCGGTTCTTCAAATGTTTTAAGAAGTGCATTTGCCGTAGGCTCTTGAAAATTAGTTTCGTTAAGACCGCAAATATTACCCTCTTTATCCCTGTCACAAAATATCAAAACTCTGTGATACTCTGAAGTTACAAGCAGCTTATTTTTTATCATTCTTGCTTGTTCGATAGAGATTACATTTTTTGAATCGTCATTGGAGTCTTTATTGTCAACTTTTGATATAGTAAGCACCGCCGGATGCTGATTATTCCTTATCCAACTACAATTCAGACAAGTACAACTGTTTGAATTGTCACCCGAACAATTCAGCAAACGAGCTATTTCCATAGCCAACTCATATTGAGCATCCAAATCTGTTCCGTAAAAAAGAATACAATGGGCAATACTACGGGTTGAACTTTCAATCCCGCCTTTAAAATATTTTAATAAAAATGGATATTTTTCCTCTAATACAGTTGTTCCCATTTGAGTTTCCTTATTTAAAAATAGCGTTTTCTATTTCACTGTCCGGATTTAAAGATTGACCGGATTTAATTTTGTATTCCGCTTCCGTAATATTTTCTTTTAGTTTTACCAAATCCTTTAAATTGGATTTTTTTAATTTCTGAAGGGTCAATTTAACTCTATACTCATTCATACCAAGCTCTTTTGCAAGTTCAAAAGTTGATAATTGCGAAGCTTTTGCTTTCATCACAATCCATTGACCCAACATTTTTTGTAAAGCAGATGTTATTTCCAAACAGAATTTTTTATCAAGAAGTTTTCTGTATTCTTTTAATGCACTATCCCTTTCCCCTATCATCAGATAATCGGAAAATGCAAACAAATCCTCGTTTGAAATACAATTTTCTTTTACCATATTGCCCGTTACAAGATTATCCGGGTACGCAATTATTCTAAGTTTTTCAAGTTCGTTATCAATTTGCCTTAGATTGTTTCCTATCTGTGAAATTATTGCAGTTAGGGCATCTTGCGACATTTTTAGTTTTTTAGTCTGCGCCTGTTTCTTCGTCCAAGCTTCGAGTTCTGCCGTCTTATAAGTAGGAATTGTAGAAAATTCGACAGCATTATATTTAGATAAAAGCTTGAAGAATTTTTTACGGCTATCAAGTTTTTTACCCTCATCTCGAGGAAGTTGAGCGACAAACACAATATCTAAATTTTCATTGTTATCTTCTAAAGCTGAGGTAATTTCTTTTATTTCTTTATCCTCGAATGTTTTTGAAAAATACTCAAGACACCTAATAACTATCAGCATCTTCCCAAACATCATAGGTTGAGTCCTAAGTATTGAAATCAGTTCCGGAAATTTAGGATTGTCATAAACCTTAAAACTCATATCCATAAAATTTTTATCTAAGGATTTTTTGAGCTTATTGACCTCAATTTCAATATTAAAATCTTCTTCACCGTAATAAAAATAAATAGCCATATCGAAATTATAATACAAATTTGAAAATTAGTTTTGTTAAGCTTTGTTACAATCCATAATTATTTTGAAATTTGCATATAAAGAAAATCTTTATATGCATGTAAATAAGAAATAAGAAGGAGATAATTATGAAATCCGAAAAATTAAACATAGGTAATGTAAACTTTGATAAAGACAGCGTTTTATGCTCAAAATATGTCTACGAAAGAGGACAAAGATTAAATCACGTATTTTTGGTTGGCGGAACAAAAATAATGTTTCCCGATCAGGACGGAAATAATGCTGCGGTATCTTTAGCAACACAATACAACAACGATGCCGCCGAAGTTTCCGCTTGGTTTGATAACATCAAGGGGTTGATTATTGAAGAATCACCACAAAAAGGGAACTACTACATACGACAAACATAAGTTTTATTATTGATATCATTGCAAAGGAAAAACCCAATACCAATCGGTATTGGGTTTTTTCTCAGAAAAAATTTCTTTTGTATTGAAAATAAATTTTTTGTATGAAATAATCAAAATGAAGGAAATGTGTATTATGTCTAACACCTTAGTATATGAATTATATGGAAAAATTTACATAAACCTCACAAACAGATGCACTAACAATTGTATTTTCTGTTTGCGCCAAGATAAAGATGACGTCTGCGGACAAGAATTATGGCTTGATAATGAAGACATAACAGCTCAAGATGTCATAGACCAATTTAAAAACTTTAAAATATCAAACGAAGTTATATTTTGCGGATACGGAGAGCCCCTTCTAAAGTATGAAATACTTAAAGATGTTGCAAAATATATAAAAGAAAATTATCCGGATGTAAAAATCAGAGTCAACACAAACGGACATGCAAATTTTATATACAAAAAAAATATCGTACCGGAATTAAAAGGTCTAGTTGACGAGTTCTCAGTTAGCTTAAATGCTCCAAATTCAGATGAGTATAACGAACTTTCTCAACCAAAATTTGAAAACGCTTACGAAGAGGTTAAAAAATTCATTAAAGCTTGTTCGGATGAAGGAATCTCGGTTGTTGCAAGCGTGGTTGAAGGATACAAAGGAAGACACCTCGACTTAGAAACATGCGAAAAAATATCAAAAGATTTAGGCGCAAAATTTAGAGCAAGAGAATGGATACCAGCAGGGTATTCATAGAAAACAATAATAGCATACAGTTATAGCAAGCAAAAAGGATATTTATGAAAACTGAAAAAATCGTACAATTTAATCAAAATTTTAGCGGGAATTTGTATTTTATTGAAAAAACGGCGGCAAAAGTAAATCTCTCCGAAGAAATAAGTAAATATATTCCAAATTTCCCTATTGAAACTAATAATGAATTAAGAAAAGTATTAACTCCAAAGCCGTACGATATGTTTATATCAGAGTCAAAAGATTTAAAAGATTTTTACAGTGTAACAGCAAACGTTGATATAGCAAACATTTTGGGTACAGATACAACAAAGCAGGCAAACCCTGTTATAGTTAACAAAAATAATCCGGAAAGATTTCTTGAAGCAGCATATCAAGCCGTACGTAATTTTGAAAAATTACCGAATTATAAAGAATTGGTTAATCCACATGTCGGATTTTGGAAATTTATATCAAATTTAATAAGAAATACAAAAAGTTAATTAGTAAAATAAACAAAATTGTTGCTCCAAATATAAACATAAATGATTTTATATAATCATTAGATTTTTTTGTTATATAATATTGTCATAAAAACAAGAAAGGATAAAAGCATGAGTAATTTAGACAAAATTATGAAACCAAAGTCAATTGCGGTTGTTGGTGCTTCAACAAAAGAACACACAATCGGCTCTGACATCATGAAAAGATTGCAAGAATACAAATTCAAGGGCAATATTTACCCGATTAACCCTAAAGGCGGAGTTATCGAAGGGCTTCCGGCATACACTTCAGTTCTTGAAGTTCCCGGAGAAATTGATTTAGCTATAATTGTTGTTAACGCAAAATTCGTTTTATCAACAATTGATCAATGCCACGAAAAGGGCATCAAAGGTTTATGCGTAATTACAGCAGGATTCAAAGAAACAGGTAAAGAAGGTGCTGAATTAGAAAAACAATTATTGGAAAAAGTTCAAGAATACGGTATGAGATGTGTTGGTCCTAACTGCTTAGGTGTTGTAAACACATTACCTGAAGTTTCTATGGACGGATGTTTCGCAGAAAGCTTACCTGAAAGAGGACACATCGGATTTGTTTCTCAATCAGGTGCGTTAGGCGGCGGTATTTTAAATATATTGAAAGACCTTAACTTAGGTTTTGCACAGTTTATTTCAATCGGTAACCAAGCCGATGTTAATGCTGAAACAGCTATGGAATACTGGGAAAATGAAGATGACGTTGAACAAATTCTTCTTTATATGGAATCTATTCAAAATCCTTCAAACTTCCGCAAATTAGCTTCAAGAATTTCAAAGAAAAAACCAATATTAGCATTAAAAGCCGGCCGTTCAGCTGCAGGTGCAAGTGCAGCATCTTCTCACACAGGCTCATTAGCCGGAGCGGACAAGGCTGCTAATGCTCTACTAAATCAATCAGGCGTAATCAGAGAATATTCTTTGAAAAACTTATTTGCAACAGCAAAAGTTTTTGCTAACTGCCCTATTCCAAAAGGTGACAGAGTAGCTATTATCACAAACTCAGGCGGTCCCGGCATCATGGCAACCGACGCAGTATGTGAATACGGTATGCAAATGGCTCAAATTACAGATGCTACAAAAGAAAAATTAAGAAGCTTTTTACCTTCAGCTGCATCTGTTAAGAACCCAATCGATATGATAGCTTCAGCGCCTATCGAACACTACAAGCAAACATTAGAAACAGTTATTGCTGATGAAAATGTTGATATGATTATGGTTATTTACTTGCCATTCTTAGGTTTGAAAGATATTGATGTTGCAAAAGCCGTTATGGAAATTAAAGCACAATATCCTCAAAAACCTGTTATCGGTGTATTTATGACAAAATCTGAGTTCTTCACAGCATTATCTGATATGAATGTTAATATGCCATTCTTTATGTATGCTGAAGAAGCTGCAGACGGATTTAACAGATTAAATCAACAAAGAAAATGGATTGAAAGACCTGTTGGCGAATATCCTACATACAATGTTGATAAGAAAAAAGCTGCAGAAATTATTGCTCAATCATTGAGAGAAGGCAGAGAACAACTTACAACACGTGAATCAATTGATGTATTGGATGCATACGGTATCAGAGTTTGTAAATCAGGTTTTGCAACAAGTGAAGATGAAGCTGTTTCAATTGCAGATTCTATCGGCTATCCTGTTGTAATGAAGATGACATCAAAAACAACTTCTCACAAAACAGATGTTGGTGGTGTAAGAGTTAACATCCAATCAGCAGAACAATTGAGAGCTGAATATCAAGATTTAATTTCTAAACTTGAAGCAAAAGGTTTGCTCGACGGATTGGAAGGTGTAATCATTCAAGAAATGGTTAAAGGTAACCGTGAAATGGTTTGCGGTGTTGCAACAGACCCTCAATACGGACATATGATGATGTTCGGTTTAGGCGGTGTATTTATTGAAGTTATGAAAGACGTAACTTTCAGAATGGCACCTTTAAGCGATGTTGATGCTTCTGAAATGATTAAGTCAGTTAAGGCTTACAAGTTGTTGGAAGGCGCAAGAGGTACAACACCTGCACAAATGGATCAAATTCAAGAAACACTATTGAGATTATCTCAATTAGTTGCAGATTTCAGCTTCATCACAGAATTAGATATCAACCCATTGCTAATTTCTGAGAAAACAGGTGAGGGTATTGCAGTTGACGGACGTATTAAAGTTAAAATGGAAGCTGCAAAAGAATACTTCAAATGCAACTGTGGCGAAGGTTGTGAATGCGGAGAAATCTGCACTTGCAGCAAGTAGTTATAGAAAATTAAACTAAGAAATAGGCGTTAAGTTTTCTTGACGCTTATTTTTTTACACAAATTATTAAAAAATAATAAATATTATATGAATATCAGAGTTCTTATTCTATAATAATAATATGGATATTATAGGAACAGGAGAATTATAATGAAACATAAGCATGGTTTGAATCCGTTTAGAAACGATGATTTGGAAAATAACGAAGAAACAAAAGAGACAGAAGAAGTCAAAGAAAACAAAGAAGATGAAAATGTTTCAGAAAATACAGAAGAAATAAAAGATGAGGAAAATTCTGAAAGCGATAAGCGCTATGAAGTATTAAAAGACAACTACGATAAATTAAATTCGCAATATATGCGCCTCGCCGCTGACTTTGAGAATTTCAGAAAAAGACAAGAAAGTGAAAAAGAAAATCTGCTGCGCTTTGGGTTAGAAAATGCTTTATCTAAAATGATTGAGGTGTTGGACAATTTTGAAAGAGCAGAAAAAGCGTTAGAAAATACTGAGGATTACACAAAATATAAAGAAAGTTTTGAACTTTTACACAAACAAGTTATAGATTCCCTTGCTAAATTAGGTTTAGAACCAATAAATGCGCAAGGACAAGAATTTGACCCAAATTTGCATGAAGCTGTTATGCAAACTCCAACATCAGAACATCAGGAGAACACAGTTATCGCAGAATTGCAAAAAGGATATAAACTTGGAGAAAAAGTCCTTCGTCCGTCGATGGTAAATGTTGCGACAGAGGGATAATTAAAAAGTGGACAGATTTTGTCTGTTTGGATTATAATTAGAGAAAGAGAATTTTAATAAGATTAGAGATATAAAGAATAGGGAAAAATGGCAGATTACTATGAGATACTGGGCGTTGAAAAAAACGCCACAAAAGACGAGATAAAGTCGGCTTTCAGAAAGAAGGCACGTACACTCCACCCCGATGTTAACAAAGCCCCGGATGCCGAAGAAAAATTTAAAGAGCTGGGTAAGGCTTATGAAACACTGGTTGATGATAACAAAAGAGCTACTTATGACCAATACGGTGAAGACGGATTACAAAATGCCGGATTTAATACAAACGGACCGTTCGCAAACGGGTTTGGTGATTTGAACGATATATTCAATTCATTCTTCGGCGGATTTGGTGGTTTTGGCGGCTTTGGCGGAGGCAGACAAGACCCTAATGCACCTCAACCGGGCGATGATTTACGATATGATGTAGAAATTACATTTGAAGAAGCAGCTTTTGGAACGACAAAAGAAATTTCTTTCGGACACCTTGAAACTTGTACGGAATGCAGAGGAACTGGCGCTGAGAAAGGTTCAAAGCCTGAGACATGTCCTAGATGTCATGGACGAGGTCAAGTTCAAACCGTTGCAAGAACTCCTCTGGGTTCATTTACACAAATAAGTGTATGTCCGGATTGTCATGGCAAAGGAACCATAATTTCAAAACCATGCAAAGCCTGCAAAGGCTATGGCAAAATTGAAAAAGAAAGAAAGATAGAAGTAAAAATTCCTGCAGGTGTGGATAATCATTCAAAAATGAGAGTATCAGGAGAAGGGGATGCCGGTATTAACGGAGGTCCTAACGGCGATTTATTCGTTGTTATTCACGTTAAACCTTCCGAATACTATACTCGTGACAATGTTGATGTCTATACTAAATTGGAAATATCACCGGAACAAGCAGTTTTAGGTGATGAGGTAACTGTTAAGACTTTGGATGGCGAACAAAATGTTCAAATTCATGCCGGTATTCAAAATGGGAATACTATTAGAATTAAAAATGCCGGTATTCCTATATTATCAAGACCTTCTCAAAGAGGGGATCATATCATAGTTGTATCGGTTAAAATACCAAAACAATTATCGGATGAAGCTCGCGAATTATATAAGAAATTGTATGAAATAAACAAAGGAAAAAAGCCATCTGAATCATTGATATCTAAAGTTAAGGGAGTATTTCAGTAATGAAAAAACTTATTATCGGATTAGCAATAATGCTAAGTATAATTGCACCGGCAAATGCCACTAAAGTTCCTGAAAACGTCAGAAATTTTGTAACGGCAGATTATCCGGAGGCCGTATTCAGATTTGACGGAGTTGTTATATTACCTGATAATACAGTGTATTTACCTTTAATTCCATCAAAGTTTAATACGGAAGACGAAGTAAATATTAAATACACTTTACCTGCGGGTAAAAAGCTTTCCGATAAACCCGATGCAATTGTTTTAAGTAACGATTACGTAATGCTTAAGCTATTAACAAACGCTAACGGTAAAAATACCGTAATAAATTTACCGGCACCACCGGTGGAATTGGTTACAGGGTTATTCCCGCAAGATATGCTTGTTCCTAAGAATTTTGCTATTCCTAATTCTATGAAAAATATTATTGGGAATTTAGATATAAGAACTATGCAAAGTAACGGAATGATACTCCCTGTTATTCCGCCAAAGGCAGGCTTAATTAAAAATTCTATAAGCAATATTCCGGCACTAAAGGATAAGATATTTTATATAGCATCAAGAACATCTAAAAATATCCAAGTTGTAAATCCTGAAAATAACTACGCAAGTTATGCTCTTTCACAGGAAGAAATGCCTATTACAGTAAAAGGATATGATGTATTTCTTCTTGTTACTTCATATGGTAAAAAATCAATGGACGTAATTTCTTTAACTGATGATAAAGTTATTAAAGAAGTCAATTTTGCAACCCAGCCTGAAGAAATTGTTATAGATAATAAAAATAATTTGGCATACATTTCGAGCGGAGGAGATGCAAGTTTATACGTTGTTGATTTGGAAACAATGACAGTAAAAAAACAAATACGTTTGAACGGAATGTGCGAAAAAGTTATTATAAGTGAGGACGGAACAAAGTTATTCTATAATGACAAACAGACTCGTGAAGTTTGGGCAATCGAATTAGACAATGATTACCTGCTTAAAAAAGTAGGAAGATTTGCAAACGTTTCTAAATTAGCATTTATTGACGGCAAGCTATACGTAACAAGCAGAACAAATAATTACTTAGCAATAGTTGATTATGATTCTCAATCTTTATTGTCAGGAAACGCGATTTCTGCAAAACCGGTAGATATGTTGGCATATAAAGACCAATTGTTTGTACTTGGAGCAGCAGAAAAAACAATTGATGTTATAGACACCTCAATTGACAAACGTACTGATATTATTTCACTTCCGGACAGCATTTTCCCAACGAAAATTGTTAGAATTGATGATACGAATATAGCTATAGTAACTGATGCTAAATCAAATACATATTCTGTACTGGATTTAGACAAAAAGGAAGTAATTAAGACAAATCGCCTTGATATCCCCGTTAGCGCTGTATATGTAACAAAAACCATTAAGAAAATAGGTTCAAAATAATGATAGAAAATTTTGACAAAATCACACAGGAAACTCTTTTAGAATTAGAAAAGACTCAACGTGATTTTTGGAATATTTCTCGTCAAACCGCAGAATTTTTATATAACACCGTCATAAACGAAGGTTTTATATCCGGGATTGAGGTAGGTACGTCAAACGGATATAGCGGAACTTGGTTAGGAAAAGCCTTTAAACTAAACTGCGGTAAACTTAACACAATTGAATTTTATGAAAAAAGATATTCAATAGCTCAAGCTAATTTTGAAAAATGTGGAGTTTCTGATGTTATTATAATAAATCCCGGAGAAGCAATTGAGGTTTTAAAATCACTACCGGAAGATATAAAATTCGATTTTGCATTTGTGGATGCAAACAAAAGAGAATCTATAGATTATTTTAATTTAATCCATCCGCATTTAAAAGTTGGTGGCATTTACACATGCGATAATGTATTATCCCATAAGGAAAAAGTCCAAACATACCTTGATGCAATCAATGCACACCCTGACTATAGACATACTATTCTAGATTTACCTGCAGGTTTATCATACGCAAGAAAAATCAGATAATTTTAAATTAGCTTTCAATCAGCATACTTGCGCCAATTACACCTGCATTATTTCCAAGTTCCGCAGGAACAATTTCAACAGCTTCGCCTGCAATTTTCATTGCACGATTTTTAATGGTTTCTCTAATCGGCTCTAATAAAAAATCGCCGGAGGCTGCAACTCCACCTCCTATAATCACTTTTTCAGGATTTAACAAATTTATTACGCTGGTTAAACCTAAGCCGATATATTCACCCATAATTGCGAATATTCTTTTTGCAACAGGATCGCCTGCTTTAGCTGCTTGATAAACTACATATGGAGTAATCTCAGGATTTGCAAGTTCTCTGAATTTAGTTGATTTACCACCCTTAATATAATCTTCTGCCATAGCAACAATTGCAGGACCGGAAGCAAAAGCTTCCATACATCCGGTGTCACCGCAACCGCAAATCGGACCATCTTTCATTTGCAATTTTATATGACCTATTTCACCTGCAGCATTTGACGCACCTCTAACTAACTTTCCATTTACTATAAGACCTGAACCTATACCTGTTCCAACAGTTATACAAATCAAATTTTCGCAGCCTTTTCCTGCTCCAAAATTCAATTCTCCTAAAGCCGCACATCTTACATCATTGTCAACACGTGTCGGAATATGAAATTCTTCCTCAATTTTTTGAGCAATTGGTACATCAACCCACCCGGGAATATTCGGAGCCAACCTTACCACACCAGATTTATAATCTACTTGTCCCGGAAAGCCAAAACCGATACCCTCTATATCTTCAGCTACAGAATCTGTTTCTTTCATTAAATCTTTGATAGCCTGCTTGATATTATCAACAGTATATTCATATCCCATTTCAGCATGTGTCGGAATTGAATTTGAATATATAATTTTACCCTCAGGACTTACCAATGCCAATTTTACGTTTGTACCGCCGACATCTATACCGATTCTGTTTTTAGCCATTTTTACTCTCCATATTTCTACTAACCCTAACACTATGATATGACAAAAATAACGATATGAAAATAGTTATATTATTTTTTTAGGACTTCGGATATCATATAAAAAGAGCCGCAGATTACAGTAACCGTATCCTGATTTATTGAAAAATCATTTAATGATTTAAATTCCTTTGACGGGAATATACAAACTTTTTCAAGCTCACTAACCGAAACTGATTGCTTATGGTTATAATGATAAAAATATATCTCATCACCTTTTGAAAACAAAATTTCCATCATTTTTTTGTAATCTTTTGTATTCAAACATCCAAAAACAAACCGACGTTTTTTATCAGGGAAATAAAAATCTAAGCTATCCCTTAACGCTCGCGCGCCATTTGGATTGTGAGCACCATCAATAACTAGCATTCTGCTTTCAAAAAATTCAAATCTGCAAGGATGCTTAACGTTATGAAGTCCTTTTATTATAGTTTTTTCCGGTATCTCCGGAAAAACATGATGAATTGCTGTCAATGCAAGTGCAAGATTTTCCTGTTGGTATGTTCCCTTTAGAGCCAACTCTGAAGCATTCACAAAAGGAGAAGTCATGACAAGAAGAGAATTACACTCATCCGCCTTATCTTTGATTGCCTCATACCCTTCTGAGGTTACAACCGGACAATTTGGCTTGATGATACCGGCTTTTTCAAATGATATTTCATCTTTTGTATTTCCTAGCCTATCTGTGTGATCCAAATCTATGTGAGTAATAATTGCACAAAGATTTGATTTAATAATATTTGTCGCATCAAATCTTCCGCCTAATCCTGTTTCTAAAACAACAACATCAACTTTTTTATCATAAAAATATTTAAACATAACCGCTGTTAATATTTCAAATTCGGTTAGAGAAATATTATATTTATCCGAAATTTCTGTTGTTTTTTTCACGTATCTTGCAAAATCCTCATCAGAGATTTCTTTCCCAACATTTTCTTCAGGTGAAAAAATTTTTATCCTTTCGGTATACTTGAATATATGAGGACTTGAATATAATCCGACTTTTTTACCAGCCGATTGAAGAATTGAGGCTAATATAGCACATACAGAGCCTTTTCCGTTAGTACCAGCGACATGTATACAATTCAGCTCATCTTGAGGATTTCCGATAATATTCATAAAGTCAAGCATTCTACCTAAACCTAACTCTATTCGAAATTTTCCGGAAGACGTTAATATATTTTCAGCTTGAATATATTCTATGTTCTTCATAATATAAAGTTAAAATAAAATTATTAGTTTTTCAATTAAAATTTTAATTATACATAGCAAAAAAGAAAATTTACAAGTTTTAGACTTGCTGGAGGATTTAATTAATGAAATTACAAGCAATAAACAACAATCAAACATACAATAGAAATAATTACTCTCAACATAGGAATAAAGACATAACTTTTCAAGGTTATGATATGGGATTGTTATTAAGAAGAACAATATTACAACCAAATCAAGATAAGCTTTGGTCGCAATGTTCAGAATTATCCCACATATCCGGATTAAATACCAGAAAGCTTATATCAATACTATCTGATGCAACCAAAAGACAATTCAATTTTATGGACGAAATTGTTCAAAAATATCACGGAAGAAACTGGTTTCCTCTCGTAAAAAAAGAAGAACGAGAAAACCCACAATTTATTTTGGATATATATAATTCAGTAAAGAAACCTAATGATATTCATTCAAAAGTAATGATGAATTCAACAATGCCTATGGAAACTTTATCTAATCTATACAAAGCCGCACCGGATAAAGAAAGTCTTGTTTTTGTAGACAGAATGCAAACTGAAGTAATGGACGGGTCGGAAGAAGCTGCAAAAAGAATTATTTCGCTGCTGAATTTACCATATCGCGATGCAATAATAAAGGATTTTGATACATACAAATCTTTCTTAATTTTAAATAAAGATTCTGATAATATTGCAAACAAATTGAACAAATTAATATCAAATAACAGTTTTAACAGAAAAAAATATGATGCAAAATTAGGGATTAATAAATTGGCAAACAACCATAGTCAATTTGATTTTATAAATAATAATAGGACTTTCTTGGAGGAAAACTACTCAAAGGAAAGATACAATTTCATGAGAAACATGACAAACGAGTTTTTATCTTTCAGAAAAGGGTTATCAGACAGCGATTACAAAGAAATTCTTGATATGTATTCAACGACATCTGCACAAAATATTAATATCAGAATTAGTTTAATGAATAAATTTCGTAATTCATACCCTCTTAACGGAGAATCTGATATTAGCTCATTAAGAAAACTATTTGATGCTGTTGATGCAGACAAAAATATTGCAGAATTTGTAAAAAAAGCTCTTAACGGTAAAATTAAGGCAAATTCTATCCAGAGTATACTTTATGCTATAGAATTAGTTCCGCCTAAAAAGTTAAATACCTTTCACAAAAACATAATCCGCATATACGAAAATTCTAACACTCAAGAAGAACTTAAAAACGGATTATTAAAAGAGGTAGAAAATCCATTCTATACCACACAAACCAAGCAAGCCTTGCTTCAAGAATCAATAAATGCAGGATTTTCAAAAGCTCAAACACGAATTCAAAAACTTAAATTATATGCAGAAAATCAGTACAACCAACTGAGATACAAATTTGCAACACGAAATTCTGAAGATGCTTTAATTGTTCTAAATAAAGATGTAGAACAGATAACCAAACCGTCAACCGAAGCAGAAAGTTCAATAATTACATCAGACCATACAAGATTCATGCCGAAGGCAACTTCTGAAGCACAAAATATAGAAACAAAACCTGTAAAACTTGTAAGAACAATTAAAGAATCGCCTCAAGCAAGAAAATTACGCGTAACTTCTGATATAAACGGCATTATCGAACAAAAACTCGGTGAAAAGACTTTAGAAAAACAGAAGGGAAATTTCGCCGCAAATGCAACAGTTATGAGATTTAAATTACTAAATGATATTTTTGATTCAATATCCGCAACACGTACTCAGCAAAAGGCACTAGGCATAAGACCAACAATTCAAAATCGAGATGCAATAAAGGTATTCAGCAGAATAAACGGCAGAAACAAGAAATTAGTTCGTTATATGCTAAGACAAACAAATTCAAACAACGAACGAATTTATAACATACGCGATATCGTTTCTTTGGTTGACAATGCAGAAAAACAAATAGCAAAGAATAAAAAAGCAAATAAATCATATAAAGCAGCAGATGCAAAAGCCTATTACGAAAACATATACCAATCAATGGTTCAAGAACACGGCAAACTAAAACGCAAAAGAAAATAGCAAGATATTCTATGTTATAATATTTTTATGACTGAATTAAACGATAAAGTTACAAAATTAAAAAAAGAATATCGCGAAATTTTTGCAACAATGACTGATGTTATTCAAGACAAATTGGAACAAATTAAACCCAAAGATTTTGATGGAGATTTGTTTACTCAATATTCACCAAATTCAGTAGGTCAGGAATGGCAGAAATCTGCAATTAAGCTCCTTAATGAAGATATTTCAAAAGAAATATACAGAAAACTAAATGAAATACTTGCTTATAGAACAAATTTTCATTGTATAGGTTGTGCGACTTGTTGTAAATTAGCGTGTTCTCAGTTTTCTCCGGAAGAATTAAAACAAAAAGCCGACAACGGAGATAATTTTGCTACCCAATTTTTGAGCGTTTTTATCCCATATCAATCAAAAGAAGAGGCAAGGAAAGTTTATCCTGAATATATTGAGCTTCTCGAAGAAAACGGGGAAGAAAATGTTTATTTTTATCATTGTCCTAAACTTACTAAAGAAAATCGCTGCTCAGATTATGAAAATCGTCCGCAAATTTGCAGGGATTTTCCTGACAATCCTCTTAGTATACTACCAAAAGCCTGTGGCTATAAAGCTTGGAAGGATGAAATAGAACCGATAGCACTAATGCTTCACTCAATGATTGAAATCGTTGAACATTATACCAAAGAATTAATAACGTTATTGGAATAATTATTTTATTGCATGACCAATCATTTTATTTAGGAGGTTTTTAGCAGCTTGCAGCTGAACATCTTCATGATTTCTGATATTTTTCTCAGTAAACTGAACCTCCATATCGGGATTTATACCCTTTTGATTTATATCAGTACCATTTGGAGTAAGGTATTTGGCAACAGTCAAATTCAAACCCGTTTCATTTTCTAAAGGTATAATTTTTTGCACCATACCTTTACCAAAAGTTTTTGTTCCAACAAGCTTTGCCCTGTTATAATCTTTCATTGCACCTGAAAAAATTTCACTTGCACTTGCACTGCCGCCATCCACGAGTATTACAACAGGTTTTTCAATTTTAAAATCAGTTTCCTGCGCCTGAATATCATAACGATATCCATTACGCCCTACAATACTAACCAATTTACCTTCCGGAATAAACAGATTTGCAATAAATATTGCATTTGGTAACAAACCACCCGTATTTCCACGCAAATCTATCACTAAGCCGTCTGTATTTTTTGTCTTTTCGGCAGCTTCAAGGAATTCATTAGGGGTCGTAGAACCGATAAAACTATTGATTTGAATGTAACCTATATTGTTATCTACAGAACTTTTGACCGTCTTAATTTTTATTTCTTTTCTTATTATTTTCTTTACAAACTTATCGCCATTTCTGAGAATTGTAAGCTGAACTATGGTATTCTCAGGTCCTCTTACAAGGTTTGCGACCTCAGAAATAGACAAGCCACTTGCCTCTTTCCCGTCGATATCAAGAATTATGTCACCTGACAGAATATTAGCACTCTGAGCAGGTGTTCCGTCTATTACGTTAACGATATGAATTTTACCTGCGACAGAAGATATATTTACACCGATACCGAATATTCTTGAATTTATGGATGTATTTTGGTCACTATATTCACTTTTACTCATAAATCTTGAATACGGATCATTAAGACTTGCCAACATGGTATCTATCGCAACTTTTGCATCATCGTCATTTTTAATTTTATCATCATAACGATGTTTCCATCTGTACCAATTTTGTTCGTTCATAGTAGAATCGTAGTAGTTTTTTCTAACTATATTCCAAACATTATCCACCAATTTTTGAGAAGAAATTTTATCATGGTTTATTAATTCTTCATCCGAAGACATCATAGGATTTTTTAGCACCATAAATGCCTTATTTAAACCCAAAAGCAATACTGCTGAAAATATTAAAATATATACAGTGTTTCTTCTCTTCATATCAGTATTAAACATCAATGATAAATCATAATCAATATACTTTTTATGTAAATAATTAGAATATTAAAATCAAACTTAAACTTATAATATTAAGCAGAAACCTTACCTCTTAACTGTCCGCATGCCGCATCAATATCAGCACCGCGTTCCAGTCTTACCGTAACCTTTTTACCTGAATGTTCCATCAAATATTTAAATTTCATTATAGAATTATTTGAAGGTTTTTTGTAATCGTTCTTCTCCGTCGGGTTATAAGGTATCAAATTAATATTACATTTAATATCACGAAGATAATATGCCAGTTCCTTTGCACTTTCAACAGTATCATTCAAATCTTTTATAAGAAGATATTCTATGGTAATTCTCCTGCCGGTCTTATCTACATAATTTTTCATAGCTTTTTTTAATTCTTCCATAGGATACTTGTTTTCAATTTGCATTAACTGCTGTCTTATTATATGATTAGGCGCATGTAAGGATATAGCAAGGGTAGATTGCATATCCAAATCAGCCAGTTTATTTATCTGAGGAACAATACCGCTCGTAGAAACTGTCAAACGTCTTGCCCCTATTTGAAAATCTTCATTGAAAATTTCCATTGCTTTAAGCACATTTTCAAGATTTAATAACGGCTCACCCTGTCCCATAAATACAACATTTGTAACCTTTAAACCTGTATCTCTTTGGATAGTCAAGACCTGCTCTATTATCTCTTTATATGTAAGATTTCTTATAAACCCTCGTTTTCCTGTTGCACAAAAAGAACAATTTACGGCACAACCGACCTGCGAGCTTACGCAAGCCGTAAGATTAGCACGATTATCAAACCTCATTAAAACAGTTTCAACACACTCACCATCAGGATACTCCAATAAGTATTTTATTGTTCCGTCTGAACTTACCTGTTTTACTTTTATCTTTACATCAGAAATCTTTGCAACAGCTTTTAATTCCTCACGAAATTTTACGGACAAATCCGTCATTTCATCAATTGACGATACCGATTTTAGATATATCCAGTTATGAATTTGTCTTGCTCTAAATTTAGATGCCTTTAATTCATCCGTAATTTGCTCTATTTCTTTTTGAGTTAATCCTGATAAAGTTTTCATACTTATTATTATTCCACAAAAAGATTACTCAACAAGAGTAAACCTTAAAGTTCCTTTATCATCAACAATTTCATTCCACATCTTATAAGGGCGTACCCAGTTATCACCGGTTTTTAAAGGCTGATAGATAATCATATCTTCCAAAGTCTCCGAATGTTTTGCAAACCCTATAACTTTGTACAAATTACCTTTAAAATGTCTGTATGTTTTACCGATTTCAATTGCTTGCATTGTTATTCTCCTACATATTTAATAATGAATATATTAAAATATATCCTTTAAATTGATGATGTTAATATACCATAATATGGCTTACAATATAATATATATCAAAATAAGGGGAAATAGTACACATGTTACAAGAAGCAACCAAAGCAATAAATTCAGCATTTAACAACAGTTTTATAAAAAAATTGAGTTTGTACCTGCACGATTGTGTAAGAGAAGAAGTACAAAGCTCAACCTTTAGAAATCTTAAAGGCGATAAAGATAACAAATGGATTTTCCTAAAAGGAGAAGAAGGTTTACTACGTACAAATGAAGAGTACCTTCGTCTTGATGGCAGCGATGCAAAACTTACGGAATTAATGACACTTTCAAGTAATTCCGTAAAAGACAAATATTTAATCTATGGCTATATGTTTCTTGTAGGCAAAAACTCAAAAAACAAAAGAGCAAGTGAATTTCTTACCCCTTTACTTTATCTTCCGTGTCACTTGGAACGGAATGGGGTTAATATAAACTGCATACCACAAGAAGAAGTTTTATCACTGAACACCGGGGCATTAACAGCATTAATGGGAAAACAAGATGATGAAGATGCTGTTGAACAACTCCTTAGCGGCTTGTTAGAAGTTGTTCCGACAATCCCTATTACGGATGAGGCTTTGGAGATATTTTTAACAACTTTAAAAGCTATAATTCCTGAAATAGATATTAACTTGGATGACAAAAACAATGTTGATGAAGATAATCTTTCTCCTGACGAGGAGCCTGATTTTTACTCGGAAAAAATTAACGGAGATAACATTAATGACATAATTAATGATTCGGAAAACAAACAAAAACAAATAAAAAAATTAGAAAAAATCAACTTAACAAGTCAGGCTGCAATTATTTTAACTAAAAGACCTTCGGTTACGGCAGGAGTGTTACATGAGTTAACCCAAATTGCGGAAAAGCCAAGCGGAATATATCGTGAAACAGCACTTAATGTTGTTAACGAAGAATTTTCAATTTCAAAAGATAAATCCGCGCCAATTAAAGATATGAAAAGCATTACGGATTTCTACCCGATAACTCCACTTGCGCTTAGCGATTCTCAAGAACAAGTTATTAAAAATATAGAAAACAACAAATTTGTAGCAGTACAGGGCCCCCCGGGAACAGGTAAATCTCAAACTATTGTTAACTTGGTTGCTCACCTGATTGCAAACGGGAAAACAGTTCTTGTAGCATCAAGAATGGATAAAGCTGTTGATGTTGTTGCTGACAGATTAAACGATTTGGGGGCTCCGTTCTTAGCCCTTCGTGCAGGTAGAATGAACTATCAAAAGCAGCTTAGTAATCAGTTAAATGATTTGCTTAACAATAAAATAGATATAGATAACGACTATGAAGATAGTCTTTTTGTTGGCACTGACGATATGAAAGCTCATATCGATTTAATTCACGATGCTGAAAATCGATGTGAACAAATTATTAACCTTGAAAACAGATGGACAAATTTATCAGAAGAAATTGATGAACAAGAAAAAAATGTCGGAGAGGCACAATTCATAAAATCAAGCCTTAAGAAAAATGAAATTGAAGATATTTTGAGTATTCTTGCCACATTAGAGAAAAATATGGAAAAAACAGGATTTTTCGCTAATATTGCAAACTACAGCAGTGTTAACAAATTAAAGAAAATTCTGAAACTAAAAGATTTTGATGTAAATTATGAAAACTTAAACAGACTTAAATCAGAGCTTGAAGTTGCAGCTATGATTTGGAAGCTTAGGAAAATAGAATCCGATATCCAAAAGACAGGTAATTTACACGTATTATCAGAACAAATCAGACAATTAAAGAAAAAACAACGTCCTCTTGCAATTAATATTCTAAAAGCAAGAAGAAGAGAAAGCTTAAAAGAGTTGCTGAGAGATCAGGTTAAACGGAACAGATTAAAAGTTCACGCAAAATCTATCCTTAACAGAAGTCAGAATCATCAAAATAAAATCCTTGAAACAGAAGATTTCAGACCACTGTTGGATGCGTTTCCTTGCTGGTGCGTAACGACATACGCAGTATCAGGTTCTATGCCTTTAAGACCGGGAATGTTTGATGTTGCCATTATTGATGAGGCATCTCAATGCGATATCGCAAGCTGTTTCCCTATCTTATTCAGGGCAAAACGTGCCGTAATAGTAGGCGATGACAAACAGCTTCCGCATCTTTCATTCCTTGAAAAAGCAAAAGAACAATCCTTCCTTACTCAATACGGAATCCCTGACAAATATCAATTGATGTGGAGATTTAGAACCAATTCGATGTTCGATTTGGCAGATTACTATTCATTAAATTCCGTCATGTTAGATGAACACTTTAGGAGTTTGCCTCCTATCATTGAGTTTTCTAACAGAGAATTTTACGGCGGAAGAATAAGAGTAATGAAAAAAGATGTTGGTAGTGAAAAGGTTCTTGAAACAGTAGTTGTCCCTGACGGCAAAGTCGATAGTGATGCAACAAGAAACTTACCTGAAATAGAAGCTCTTGTTAAACGTCTATACGATATTATTGTTGAAGACGAACGAAACAATCCGGACAATCCTGTGTCAGTAGGGGTAATTTCACCATTTAGAGCACAGGTTGAACAGATGAAAATATCAATTTCAAAAGTTTTATCAGCCCACATGATAAAAAAACATCAAATCGAAGTTGGTACAGCCCATACATTCCAAGGGGATGAAAGAGATATTATTCTCATGTCTTGGGCGTTTGCGCCGAACAGTTTCCCGCAGAGCTTAACATTCCTGCAAAAACCGAATTTGTTCAACGTAGCAATAACAAGAGCCAGATATAAAGTTATAAATTTTGTATCTCGTGACCCTAAAGACATACAAGAAGGCTTATTCAGAGATTATATGTCATATATTGAAGAATACAATAATCGTAAGACGGTAATTGAAACCTCCGGAATTGATGAAAACATTTATAAGAATAAACTTGAACGTGAAATAGCACAAAAACTCAGAGAACTTGGTCACGAAGTAAAAGCCGGAGTAGAAATTGCTAACTTAAGCTCTGACTTGCTTGTTGACGACAAGTTCATAGTAGAAGTAGACGGAGTAGAAGATAATAAAGCCCAACGAATAAGCAACGTCAAAAAACAATCTATACTGGAACGTTGCGGTTTTAAAGTAAATCGTATTACGTATAGAGAATGGCAATATTCACAAAAAGCCTGTCTGGATAGGGTCTTAACACAATAAAGTAATAACTCCATATCCCAACCTTCCCCATTAGGGGAAAGTGCAAAATGTTGAATTAAGTTTGATAACGAAAAAGGAAACCGAAATTTCGATTTCCTTTTTTGTTTTTATAAAATATCTTATACAACTAACAATTATTGTTTACCTTTGAACAATACAGCTCTTGCTGCAGGTGAGTTAGGTAAAATTGTTTGGTCATAGAATACAACCGGATAAATATCGGTTGGTGTTTGTACTTGACAATTTGCATCAGTAGCTGAAGCATTTGTACAAGATACAACTCTGTTAGGGTTCTTACTTCCGTTTATGTCAAGTGCACCCTTACATAAATTAGAACCTCTAAAATGAACAGTACCGGTAGCTGCATTGTCAGGTGCCATACTGCAACCATAAGAACCTTGTCTGAATGTAAATGTTGTACCATCATTAAAGAAGAATGTATAGTTTGAACCTGCACTTGTACCAAAAGCAACAGTACCTGAACCGTGGTCTTGATTATTTGAAGTCCAACCTTCACCACCGGTTGCGACAACATTCATTCTGTTCTTGAACAAATTGTACATATTAGCACGGTTACCCCCAGGTGCAGTTTGACTTGAAGTTTGACCGATATCATAGTCATCCAATGCAATATTCAATACTATAGCCTGTGATAATACTGATAACTCTTTCTTTACTGCAGCTCTATATTGTGCACCTTGAGTTGAATTTAACAATGTAGGCATAGTCATTGCTGCAACTACACCGATAATACCCAAAGTAATCAATACTTCCGCCAAAGTAAATGCGCTTTTACTTTTTTTAAACATAAAAATATCCTCCGTTTTTTAGTGGTTCAATACTATTATAGCATTTTGCGTATACAATGTCAAGATATTTTAGGTCAATTATGAATTATTTTTTAACAATTAAAAACATTAAAAATTTTATAGCCTATTTGATAATATAAAAAAATTTTGTGATAACATAAAATTTACTAGAGGTATAATTATGAAAAAAGTTGCTTTATTAAATCACGGATGTGCAAAAAATCTTGTAGACTCAGAATTAATGCTTGGATTATTGGCAGAAAAAGGCTACGAAATAACTCTTAATGAAGAAGAAGCCGATGTCGTTATTATTAACACGTGCTCTTTTATTCACGATGCGGAAAAAGAATCGGTTCAAAGTATATTGCAAGTTGTAGATAGCGGCAAAAAAGTAATTGTCACGGGATGTCTGCCGCAAAAGCATAAAGAAGAGTTAAAAAAAGCAATACCGGAAGTCTGTGCTATGGTAGGAACAACGGATTTTAAAGAAATTGTATCCGTTGTTGAAAAGGTTCTTAACGAACAAAATGAAACGTATATTTCTAAAATTTCAGAAAAACCTGAATACATTTATCCTGAATCAATTCACAGACAACAAATAACAATGGGAGCAAGCTCGTATATAAAAATTGCAGACGGCTGTAATTATCACTGCGGATATTGCATAATTCCACAGCTTAGAGGAGAGTACCGCTCGAGAACAATAGAGAACATAGTAGAAGAAGCAAAAGAACTTGTAAGCAAAGGGGTTACGGAGATAGATTTAATTGCACAAGATACTACAGGGTACGGTATTGATTTATACGGCAAACCTTCATTACCCAAATTACTAAAGGAACTAAACAAAATCGAAAATCTTGGGTGGATTAGAATTATGTACGCATATCCGACACAAATGACGGATGAATTACTGGATGCAATTGCGTCTTTAGATAAAGTTGCAAAGTATGTTGATATCCCTTTACAACACTACAGCAAACCAATATTAGAGGCAATGCGCAGACCGGTTTCCGATTATGATGAATTAGTTAAAAGAATTAGAGCAAAAATACCTAATGTATCAATTAGAACAGCCTTTATAGTAGGATACCCCGGCGAAACAGAAGAAGATTTCAAAGCGCTGCATGAATTTGTAAAACGTACAAGATTTGACAGAATGGGTGTTTTCGAATATTCAAGAGAAAAGAACACAACGTCATACGCTATGAAAAATCAGATTCCTCAAAAAATAAAACACAAAAGATACAAAGCGCTTATGGAATTACAACAACAAATCTCATTCGAAATAAATCAGACATACATAGGCAAAACAATTCCTTGTATAGTTGAAAGCTATACTGATGACGGAGTTATTGTAATGCGTTCAGAACACGATGCACCTGAGATTGATGGACTTGTATATGCCACTGCTGATAAAAATGTAGTGCCGGGCGATATTGAACAGGTAAAAATAAATAAAGCTGACGAATATGACCTGTTTGGAGAAATTGTATAAACCAATCCTGCACTTAACATCTTTCGCAAAAAATTTTATTTACGATTGTTAATCAAAATAACGTAACAAATTTACAATTAAAAATGATTATTGTATTATATTATTGTCAACAAAGGAGAATATGATGAGATTTTTATTATTACTATTACCGAATTTTTATGATATATTCACGGCAATAATGATTGGATATGCGTTTATGTTGCATTCAGACGGAAAGCTCAGACTTTCTTTTGCCCTAGCGTGTCTTTTAATTTATGCCACTACCAGAATAGGTATTTTTGCAGGAAAACTTATACATATGCTTATCGGAAAAGCCGCAACAGAGCCGGAAGGAGAACAAACACCGGATGTCATAGTTAAACGTATGGTTTTGGACTTTGGTCCTCAGTGTATGTTTGTAGTAATATGTCAGGTCATTTTAGCACTATTATTTATGACTCCTGCAGCTTCTACAGAAGCAAAACAACTTCCGCCAACAACTCAACCTATTCAAGAGGCAGAACAAGTTCAAGCTGAAGCACCTGCAACAGAACAACAAATAGAATCTGCTATACCATCAGAAGAAACTGCTAAAACAGCTGCTGAAACTGAACCTGATAATATAGCAACAGATGCTGAAGCAGCTGCCGCTGAAGCTAAAAAGGATGCAAACAAAGCAACTGCAAAACAAAATAAAACAGCTAAAACTTACAAACGCTCAACAGCTAAGAAAACAACATCTCAAGCATCAGTTGATCCTAATAATATGGGTAACAATACTTATGCTGTTGACATTCCTGCAAGAACGCTTCAATCAGCAGGAATATCTTCTTCAGAAATGAATATCAACAGAAGACAGAACACAGCACAAGAAATTGCAAAAGTTGCAGCTTCTTCAAGGAACAATAATTCAAACAGTTTGACATTTGCAGCTGCAAACACAGCATCAACCGTTCAAACGAGAAGCTCCCTTCAAACTAAGAGATATCCGGGAGACGATAACCCTCTTCAAACAAATTGGGGCTATTACAGAAATTATTCTAACGGTGTAGATGTTACAAAAGGCGGCTCAACGGCAAAACAACAAAAATCAGCAGACCCTGTTCGTAATACAATACCGGCAAGAACCCTTAATTCTATAGGTTATTAATTTTAATAATAAGAATAAAAAGCCTCCGAAGTTTGTTCGGAGGTTTTTTATTAGAATAAGTTGTTACGGAATTAGTTATAAAAATTGTGCGTCAGCACAGTAAAATATTAATACAAAAGACTTTCTTCTGTTTGAATAGAAGAAAGCCTTTTTTAATTTTGATTAATAATAATTAATTTATACAGCGTATACGCTAACTTGTTTACGGTCACGTCTGTGAGGTTCAAACTTAACCTGACCGTCAATGATAGCATACAAAGTATCATCAGAACCGATACCTACGTTATTACCCGGATGAATTTTTGTTCCTCTTTGACGAACGAGAATATTACCGGCTTTAACGATTTCGCCGCTGAATCTTTTGACACCCAAGCGCTTCGCTTCGGAGTCACGACCGTTACGGGTTGATCCCATACCTTTCTTATGTGCCATTTTTATTTCTCCTTGTTATTATTTTTGTTTAATACAACGGATTAAATCCGCTTTTACTATGCTTCAGCTTTTTCAGCTGATTCTTTTTTTGCAGAGGTTCTGATTTTGGTAATCATAACTCTTGTAAATTGCTGTCTGTGACCTTGTTTTTTTCTGTAACCTTTTTTAGGTCTTTGTTTGAAAACAATAATCTTTTTAGCTTTGTCATGTTTAACAACGGTACCTTCTACAGAAGCACCTGTTACATAAGGTTGACCTACTTTAGATTTTTTACCGTTAACTAACATAACGATTTTATCAAAAGTAACTTTTGAATCTTGTTTAGCATCTAACAATTCCATGTCGATATAACGACCTTCTTCAACGGGGTATTGTTTTCCGCCTGCTTCTACAATTGCGTACATTTTATTTTCCTTTCATTGCGGGTTTCGTAACCTCTTTCGAGATATTTATAAAACGATTTACCCATAGTAATACACGTATAGTTATTATCATACGCTCAAAACCCTCTGTCAAGTAGTATTAATATTTGTGAAGTGACTTTAGTTTCAACTTGTAGAATTCCGTAAACATTTATTAACATCCACCCTATCTTTTTTGTTTGGAGTAAAATTATAATATGATGTTTAATTTGGAAGAAGTTATTGCGGCAACAAACGCAAAAATCATAAAGAATACGACAGATATTAGGGATTTCAGTTTTTCAACAGACACCAGAACAATTGAAAAAGGACAAATATATATACCGCTAAAGGGCGCTAGCTTCGACGGAGAAAATTTTTTGTCACAGGCTGTGGAAAAAGGTGCTGAAGGATGCTTTATTACTCGTGACGAATATCCCGAAAATGCAAAAATAGTATTAAAAGTTGAAAACACTTTACAAGCTTATATGCAGCTTGC
Organism: Cyanobacteria bacterium UBA2855; assembly: GCA_002350725.1. Classification (GTDB taxonomy): domain Bacteria; phylum Cyanobacteriota; class Vampirovibrionia; order Gastranaerophilales; family Gastranaerophilaceae; genus UBA1221. The sequence goes on from DEFJ01000034.1 coordinate 51,226, forward strand.
AAACTACAAACGGAGAAAACTTAATCCGATAACTATTGGTATTACAGGGAGCTCCGGTAAGACTACGACAAAAGAAATTGTATACTCTGTTTTGAATACAAAATTTAGAACACATAAAACTTTCTCTAACCACAACAATGAAATCGGATTTTGTCAAACCGTTATGACTATGCCTGAAGATACGGAAGCCCTCATTGTTGAAATGGGTATGAGAGGTTTAGGAGAAATAGAATTATTATCAAAATATTCAGAACCTGATTATGCGGTTATTACTAACGCCGGCTCAGCACACATAGGACGGTTAGGCAGCTTAGACAATATTGCAAAAGCAAAATCTGAAATTGTGAAATACTTAAATCCAAACGGAACTCTTGTTGCACAAAACAACGAAAGAATTAAAAAATTTGTATCAAAATTTAATGTACAGAAGATTTATCACGATTTGAATGATGTTGAAATTATAGAAAGAAAACCCTCTTATACAAAGTTTATTTACAAAAATAATGAATATGAGCTTAGCGTTGAAGGAGATTACAACGTCGATAATTCAGTAACCGCAATAGAATTAGGTTACCTTTTGGGAATGAATTATGAAGAGATAAAAAAAGGATTACTATCATACAAACCGATAGAAAAAAGATGGGAAGCACAAGATATAAACGGAATTAAAATAATAAATGACAGTTATAACGCAAATCCTGAATCTATGAAGGCTTCTGTTTCAACATTTTTACAACTTTATAAAAATCCGGTAGTGGTTTTAGGTGATATGGGAGAATTAGGTGAATATACTGATGAATTGCATAAGGGTGTAGGCAAATACCTATCAACACTGCCTGAAACCAAAACCGCTAAGTTTTTAACAGTTGGAGAATATGCAAAAGAAATCGGTGAAATATTAGAAAATTCCGCAGGGTTTGTAAAGAATTTTGATAGCAACGATGAAGTTTCCGAATACATCAAAGACAACTTTGATGCCGGAACTACGATATTTCTAAAAGCTTCCCGCTCAATGAAGTTTGAAGAAATAATCGGAAAATTAGAGGGAGAAGTTAAATTATGATAATGATGGCTGTAGCATTCTTACTGTCAATGATTTTATGCTTACTGTTCGGAGTGCCATATATAGACTTTTTAAAGAAAAGAACAATAGGGCAATATGTAAAAGATTGCGCACCCGAAACACATGCCCAAAAAGAAGGTACTCCGACAACAGGAGGAGTATTCATTATTTTGGCAATAATAATTGCCTCTGTTATAGCTTTATTTCTGGCAGAAAAATTTGACAATGCAGCACTTATTATCTTGATAACTCTGCTATTTTATACCTTTGCAGGTTTCCAAGATGACTACATAAAAATCAAAGGTCACGCAAACAACGGCTTATCCGCAAGACAAAAATTATTAAGGCAAATTGCAATCGCACTGCTTCCTACAATTTTTGTAATGCTTTCTAATCCATACGGTTCAATATTTTATATTGGAAGCTGGGGGATAGATTTAAAATGGTTATATCCGTTTTTATCTGTATTTGTAATTACAGGAGCTTCAAATGCATATAATCTTACAGACGGGTTAGACGGACTTGCAGCATCTACGGGGGTATTTTCTTTTGCTGCAGCAGCTATTATAGCATTATACAGCGGATATCCTGAAATTGGTATTATATCTGCATCGGTAGCAGGTGCGTTATTTGGATTTTTATATTATAACAAACCTAAAGCTCAAGTATTTATGGGAGATACAGGTTCACTTGCAATCGGAGGTTTACTCGGAACACTTGCAGTTATGGGCAAATTTGAATTTTTACTTATTTTTCTTGGCGGGATATTTGTATGTGAGACATTATCAGTAATCATTCAAGTTACGAGTTTTAAAACTACAGGGAAAAGAGTTTTTAAAATGGCACCAATTCACCATCATTTTGAATTATTGGGATGGAGCGAAAAAAAAGTTGTTAGCGCATTTGCAATAACTTCAGCTCTGTTATCTACAATAGCATTAGTTATATTTTATTTAACACTTAGAGGAATTATTTAAAAATGATAATAAACTGGCACGAAAAGAAAGTATTAGTATTAGGCTTATCCGTAAGCGGAATATCCGCCGCAAAATTTTTGAACAGGCACGGCGCAGACGTTTACATTACAGAATTCTCGGAAGCAAAACCAGAGCAATCAAAAATTATTAAAGAATTACAATTGATGGGAATAAAAATTGAAACAGGCGGACACAGTGATGAATTTATTAAAGATTCATACCTTGCCGTTACGAGTCCGAGTGTACCTACGGACAGCCCAATTATGCAAAAGCTGAAGGAGCTAAAAATACATGTTATATCAGAAGTTGAACTTGCTTTTTCGCAGACAAGAACTCCGTTCATTGCAATTACCGGAACTAACGGGAAAACCACAACGACAGCTCTGACTGCTCACATATTAAGCAGCGAATACAATGCTAAACCTTGCGGAAATTACGGTAAACCACCTTGCGATTACGCAGATGATAACAGCATTGATTTTTTGGTTTGCGAATGTTCTTCATTCCAGCTGACATATTCTCCTGCATTTCAGCCGCAAATTTCAGTATTCACAAATTTCACTCCTGACCATATAACATGGCATAAAACTTTAGAAAATTATTTTGAGGCTAAAGCCAGAATATTTAAGCACCCTCAAAATCCTGCGTTTTCAATTCTAAACGCAAAGGATGCAAAACTTTTAGAATTTTCAAAGAAAGCCTCAGGTGAAATTTTTATGTTTGGCGACGAAGTTGGAAAAAATTGTTGCTACGTTAAAAATAATGCAATATATTTCAAACGAGATAATAAAGAAGAAAAAATTATAGAGATCAAAGATTGCCCGTTTATAGGAGAACACAACTGGCAAAATGCAGAATGTGCAATTATTTGTGCAAAAATTGAAGGAGTTTCTACAGAAAATATAAGAAAAGCAATAATATCCTTCAAAGTTCCGGAGCACAGATTAGAAAAGTTTGCACAAAAAAACGGGACATCATTTTATAATGATTCAAAGGCAACAAATCCCGAAGCCTCTTTGGTTGCAATTAATTCGTTTAATAACTGTAATGTAACATTAATTGCGGGCGGAAGAGATAAATTAACAGATTTAACAGAATTTTGTGAAGCCATAAAAAATCACATTAATACAGTTATATTAATTGGAGAGGCAACTGATAGATTTGAAGAAAGTTTGAAAAATTGCGGATTTGAAAATATAATTAGAGAAGAATCAATGCAAAGTGCAGTAGACAAATCAATTGAGCTCAAGCCTGATGTAGTATTATTATCACCTGCATGCGCAAGTTTTGATATGTTTAGCGGATATGAAGAAAGGGGAAGAGTCTTTAAAGAAGATGTCTTATCAAAGATCGGAAAAGCTTAGAGATGAATATATAGACCGCCATAAAAAAAGACGGACTTCCGGAGTTATTATGTCAGCACCGGATAAGGTTCTGCTGATAACTGTCGCATTTCTTGTTATTATCGGCTTTATGGCAATATTTTCAGCTTCAGCCCCTAAATGTATTGAAGAAGGCGGTCAACCTGCACAATTCTTATTAAAACAAATGTTGTGCTTTGTTGTAGGTTTTATCGGATTAAAATTCTTTTCGACATATGATTACAAAAAACTCGCTGACTGGAATGTAATATTTGCAGGTATTGTAATTGTTTTACTTGTATTAGTAGACTTGACACCTCTAGGCGTAACGGTTAACGGGGCAAAAAGATGGATTAATCTTCTGGGGTTTCAACTACAACCTTCAGAGTTTGCAAAACCTGCTGTTGTACTTTTGCTTGCTACAATATTTAGAAAAGACACGGATTTATTTAAACAAAGTAATTGGACAAGCGCATACATTCCAATCCTTGTAATGATAGGACTAATATTTATCCAACCGAATTTGTCGATGGTTATATTATTGATTTTAACAAGTGTCGTAATGTATTTGTGCGCAGGCGGTTCATTGAAGTTATTTTTTAGTGCTCTTGGTGCAGGAATCGTTTCCATAGCTGTAGCGGCAAAAGTGTTAATTAAACCATATCAAATGCAGCGTATTACAACATGGCAGCATCCTGAATTAGACCCACAAGGCGCAGGTTATAATATAATACAATCTATGATAGCCTTCGCATCCGGCGGATTAACCGGTGTCGGATATGGAGGTTCGATTCAGAAACTCTCGTACCTTCCGGAATGCCATACAGACTTTATTTTTGCAATTATTGCAGAAGAACTTGGTTGGGTCGGTTGCGTGCTTATCATAGGACTATTTTGGACACTTATACACAGAGGATTTATCATTTCCTCAAGATGTCCTGACATGTTTGGAAAACTCCTTGCAATCGGAATAACTTTTTCTATAGGTTTTCAGGCATTTGCGAATATGAGTGTTGCAAGCTCGCTATTCCCAACGACAGGAGTTCCGCTTCCATTTATTAGTTATGGCGGTTCATCTCTAATTGTATCAATGAGTATGATAGGGGTTCTTCTCAATATATCAAGAAAAAGAATTAAAAAAATAAGGAATGCCGAGAATGCCCAATAAAACATATTTTATAACAGGAGGAGGAACCGGAGGACATATTTATCCGGCAATAGCAGTTGCAGATGAACTTATAAAAGAAGGTGCAAAAGTTTATTACGTTGGGAATCCTAAAAATTTAGAATTTGACATTGTTACCCAAAAAGAATATGAATTTCTCCCGATAAATGTGCACGGAATGCCTCGTGGCGCCAAAATAGCGCTATTAAAATGGGGAGTTCAACTTTTATTTGCAACAATTAAAGCAAGCTACTACATATTAAAATACAAGCCAAACGCAATATTTGGAACAGGAGGCTATGTTTCCGCACCCGCAATTATTGCAGCCAAAGTTCTTAAAACCCCTTATATGATGCACGATTGCGATGCTCAGCCCGGACTTGTGACAAGAAAACTTGCACCATACGCGCACGCAGTATCAGTAGCATTTGAAAGTGCAAATAAATTTATTAAGAACAAAAATTTTTATGTAAACGGGAATCCTATTCGCCCACAATTTAAAACACTTTCAAAAGAAGATGCCCGAAAAAATCTTAATCTTGAAGATAAACTAACTCTTTGCATTATGGGTGGCTCTCAAGGTGCAAGAACTATAAATGATGCCGCGGTTTCATTAATAAAACAACTATGCAATCAATATGACATACAAATTATCTTTCAAACCGGAAAGAAAAATTTTGAAAGAGTTATAGAGCAGCTTATTAGAATATACCCCGAATATGAGCAAGATAAAAGACTTTTAATAAGACCCTATTTTGAAGATATGGTAACTGTTCTGAAAGCCTCAGATATTGCAATATCTCGGGCCGGTTCATTGAGTTTATCGGAAATTGAAGCGGCCGGCATCGCCTCGATTTTAATTCCATATCCACATGCAGCAGCAGACCATCAAAGAAAAAATGCTCAATACATGGTAGAAAAAGGTGCATCTCTATATCTTGAAGATAATGAAACCAATGAAGCTCATTTGAAAAATTTAATTGAAGAGCTTTTAACTAATAGTGAAAAATTAAATACCCTTAAAGCTAATGCTTTAGCTCTTGCAAAATACGATGGTGTTCAAAAAATAGTTGAACAACTAAAAAATATAAAATAAACCGAGGTCATATATAAAACCCCGGTTTATTATAACTTATTGTTTTAAATTTTTAATAATCATTACGGTGTCTGAATTTTGAACCCATATCAGCAATCAACTTACCCAATCCGATTGCCGCTAATGATTCGATAACAAAACCTGCAGCAAAAATACGTTTGTCATTTTCTGCACATTTTGCAATTTTATCAGCCCATTTTGGTTGTCTTAAAATATTCTTTGCACCCTTAGAAAAAAGAGTTATCCAATCTTTGGTAAATGCTTTTGCTGTATTCTTCATTGTATCTTTAAAATTACCTGCTCTTAGTGACTTATTAAAAAGCGGGGATGAAGCAACACATCCTGCAACAAGAACAGGTGCAGCAGTAAGAGCAACTATTGTATTTCTTCTTTTTTCACTTTGGGGAACATATCCCTGAAATGTAACATTGTTTTGTATATTCATATTATCCTAACCTTTTAGCGTTTCACGCTATTACTACATCTGATAGACTAATACCCGAAAATTTCACATTTTGCTATTATTTTAAAAATTATTAAGTTATATTAAGTAAAAAGGGCGGGTGAAACAACTTCACTCGCCCTTTAAAAGATTATATTCAAATTAGTCGGTATACAACGGAGCCAATTTTTTTGATTGTTGAGGAATAACCCCCTCTTCCAACGATTGATATACTCTGTAATCAATCACAGGGAAACAATTATCAATGCTTTCAATTTCTTTTAGCTTATTATCATCAATATTGCCACTTTCAATCATATCGCAAATAGTTTCAAATCTGTCAACATGTTCTCTGAATCTGTCCGTAGCATAATCTTTTGCCTGCCAAGTTGTAATCAAAAACGGCCAATCAGAACTTTGCAATAACAGATTTTCTCTTGCCATCTGATTTAATGCTCTATGCAACAACTTATCCTCAGGAATTTCAGGATATTTATCTGCAATACTATTAATACGTTTTTCACAAGAATGAATTATAGGCCACATCCATTCTGTTAAATGATTTTGCCATACATAGAAGTGTCCGCCTTGTCCCCAAGAGCTTTCCGGAATTTGGATAGCCTCCGTAGGCGGATGAGCTTTTAAGTACTCACCTGCAGTCATTCTTTCGACTTCTGGAACATATGAATTAAATTTTTTGATAACCTGCTTGATAAATTCAATACCTTCAAACCACCAGTGTCCGAATAATTCGGTATCAAATGAAACCATTACCAGACCTTCTTTACCATTATGAGCTTTTTTATAGTCATTTAACAAATGATATATCAAGGTTGTATAGTGATCAGAGTTTTCGCTTACTTTATTCAAAGCCAAAACCGGATCATATAGCATTTTATCACCTAAATCGGTCTTAGGAGAAGTTATTCTCCAATAATGCATACCTGATTTATCGTCTTTTTTATGAAATTCCCTAAAACAACCGTCACCCGGATAACCGTCAGCAGCAGACCAAACTTGGTACCCGGCTCTGTCATTTCTGCCCATTACAGCAACTTGAGCATCAGGCAACCAATATGCCGAATATGTATCATATCCTGTTGCAGGCCTTTCAGGTAACGGAATATATTCGATATTACCGTACACCCCAATAACACGTCTGTTACCTATTGAATTACCGCCTTCTATTACGTGTGATTCAGTGAAGAAATATTCGATATCATTATTTTGAAGAGTAACTTCAATTGCAGGTCGCCAATGTTTTTGACCATCTTTTCCGACATATTCATAACCTTGTCTATATGCACATTCCGGTAACCAACAACCTTTTGCTTTTTTACCAAACAATCTCTTTGTAGTATCAGAACCTACTTTGAATTGAGCATTCAAATTACTGTCCGTTGCCAACAATGGAGAAAAGCCATGTGTAGCTCCTGATGTTGTAATTTCAATACAACCTAAATCTTGATATTTTTTGAATGCACCAATTAAGTCCATTCCGTATTTATTTACAAACGAATCTTTTATATGATTGAACCAATCAAAATAATATTTTGCAAGATATTTCAGATGTTGAGAATGAGGCACATCAGGATTAGGATATCTGTCTAAATCCTTGGCAACTTGAGCAATCCTTGAATCAAGGTATTTTATAAATCCTTGTTTCAAATGTTCATCATTTAATTGTTCAGCTAATATTGGGGTAATACCTACCGTCAATTTTGCTTTAACCCCTTCTTCATATAACTCTGAAATTGCATTCAACAATGGAACGTAAGTTTCAGACATACATTCGTAAAGGTTTTCTTCCCCGAAAGGCCACATACCTGCTTTTCTGTAATAAGGAAGATGGCTGTGTAACATAAATACAAATTGACCTACTGACATTAATGCCTCCATATTTCTTTATACTGAATTATACACGCAGTATAATTCTATCTTGACATGAAATATATAACACAAACGGGCAAAAAATATAATCCTTAAGAACTAATTCGCGTGAATAAATTTACAAAAGTTAAACATATATGATATATAATTTGTTAATAAATTTACGGTATTCTGTAAATAGCACAAAAAAGCAGAGGCAAAAACCTCTGCTTTTGTTTATTACGCATATGCTAATTATTCTTCTTCATCAACTGATGCTGTATTATCACCGGAAACGCTGTTTGCATTTCTTTCATATGGATTATAATAGTTAGCATTCTTTGCATTTGTATTGTTGTTTGCATTTTGAGTATTTTGTAACTCATTTACAGCAACAGCATCTGGTTCAACCATACTCAAATACAAGATTTTATTTGCTGTAGCTTGGTCTAAGTCTACGAATTGAGCTCCTGCTTGAACATCGCTGGCAGATACAACTTTTACATTTGCATCAACTTCCATATCACCGTATTTTAAGTGAACAGGGACAACATCGCCGACTCTTAAGCTATTATTATGTCTTAATGCAACACCGCCTCTTGATACGTTAGAGATAGATGCTACGTTTTCAGTTGATGTAAACTGCAAGCCGTCTACTGAACCCGGATTGAAACGAATAGTTTGACGTTTATCAATAGCCGGAACAACTTCTGCAATTTCGTGTAACTGAGATAACGCTTTCAATCTGTTATCATCAATAGTTTGAGCTTGAGGATCGAATCCCGGATCCGGATCTAATCTACGATCAGGATTTGGATCTTTATCGTCATCCGCGTCATTGTCATTATCATTGTCGTTATCATTATCAGTATCAATATCGTTGTCAGCGTCTAAATCAGCATCAGCATCTGCATCAGCATCGGCATCAGCATCCGCATCAGTATCAGCATCTGCGTCAGCATCTGCATCGGCATCAGCATCTGCATCGGCGTCAGCATCTGCATCGGCATCAGCATCTGCATCGGCGTCAGCGTCAGCATCGGCATCAACATCAGCGTCTGCATCGGCATCGGCGTCAGCATCACCATCTGCATCATTATCTAAGTCATTATCGATATCATTATCAATATCACTATCATCGTCATCATCAGGAACTACGAGGTTTTTATCATCATCATCACCATCGTAATTTGGATCATCCTTTTGAACACTTTCGCCATCCGGATAATAGTATGTACGTCTTGTATCATCAGGATTATCATTAATAGCATTTACGTGATCTTCAGTTACTGCAGTAACTCTGATTGAAGCCGGTTTTTCATCATTTACAAGAGCAATAGGCTCTGTATACCCCGGATCGCCCGGTTGAAGTTTATTATAGTAGAATGTGCCATTACCGTGATCGTCCATAATAAACTCATAACCGCCTGCATATGCGTGATCTGCAACAATATTCAAATCCTGAGGATTGTTAGGTAATTGACCTCTGCCTAAACCTTGACCTCTCAAAGTTCCGCCTTTTACAACAACTGTTGCGTGAGGTTTTGTATTTGTATCACCAACAGCGGCTAAATCTAAGGCTGTCAAGTTAGCAGTTTTTGCAACTTGATTATTTGTATATTGACCGTAATAATCACCATCAGCAACTGTAACACCTGAAGATTCTTGTTTTGGTCTTTCACCTAAAGTATTTACAATTAAATATTTACCTCTGTTTGTAACATTTACAGTATCTGCAGCTGTAATATCTTCAATATATGTATTACCTGAGAATTCTGCATTGATATTACCGTTTCTTGCAACCATTGCACATACATTAGTATCGTTTTGAGCCTTCGGATCAGTTGCATTACCATCAAGTCCTACAACATTGATGTCACCGTTGTTTGATAACATTATCACACCGTATTGTGCATCAGGAGTATATTTTGTAATATCAGTGTGAGTAACACCGTTTTCTGTTTGACCGTTTTGTAGAACAAATCCATTTTCAACAAAGTCTTGATTAAATTGACCTTTAGTTTGAATAAATGTCAAATCTTTTTCGCCTTGACCGCTTCTTCCGATATCACCGCTTGCGATAACCGAAATACCAGCACCTTTAAGGTTTGGAGTTTTACCGGTATTATCTTGAGATCTGTTCAAGATAGCATGGTCGGTAGCACCTCTTGTAGTTGAATTATCGGCAAGAAGAATAACTCTGCCTTCAGCATCAATTGTATCTACATACATATTGCTGTCACGGCTTGCAAGATTAATAACATTGTTAGCGCCTGTACTTGTAGCTTTAACTACGCCGTCACCGTTCTCAGTATTAATATTAACTGATTTCGTCCAATCTCTTGCATCTTTACCGATTCCATTACAAACACCGTCTGCACAAGGCGCAATATTTACACCAACAGAGCCGTTATTTGCTTTAAATTCAACGCTGTTACCATCCTCAGTATAAACGTGAGTTTTGTTAACACCATTATTTAAAATATTACCATTATTTGTTTCAACATAAACTTTGCCGCCGATACCTGTTGCAGTAATATTGTTATTAGTTGCTGAATCGCCTAAGAAAGTGTTAGATGCGCCTCTGTTCACAACATTTATCTTTGCACCGTTGTCACCGGCGATTACACCTTTTACGTCGATACCGCGTCTATCAGCACTACGTCCGACAGCATAGTTTTCAACATTGATTGTTGAACCGTGTTGATTAATTTTACCTCTTGCTGCTAATAATATACCGTTTGTAGCAGTTGTTTCGTTCTTAACATTTGTTAAACCGGTATTTTCAACTGTACCGTAAATATTAATACCAGCAGCCCCTGAATTGATAATATCCATCTGACCGTTCAAGTTTTCTAATTTTGAAGTATCTTGAACGTTAACACCGTTTGCACCGGTATTATTAACCACAAAGTTGCCGTCACCTCTGTTCAATACGTGAGCATTACCTTGAGTTTTGAATTCCGTTGCCGTTGTTACATTAATATTACCATTGTGATTTGTCTTTACTAAGCTGCTGAATAAATTTTCTGCATAACTGTTAGGAGTAGTTGTACCATCTACATAACGAGCACGAATATTACCGGCATGATTATTACCGGCAATAATTAATGAACCGTTTTGTGCATCAAAAGTACCTGTTCTTACATTTATATCCTTATCAGCTGCAATTCTACCTAAAACAGTTACTGATTTATCAGGATTTATAACAGTTGGAACATCATTAATTGTTAATGTTGCACCGCCTTGATAATATGTATTAATACCATCTGTCATAGGTGCTGTAACAATTTGGTTTGCCAAAGCATCATATGCACCTTGTGTAGTAGTTATAGCAGATAACGAACCGGCATTAAGAACACCTTGAGGTCCAACAAGAACACCATTTGGAGAAACAAGAACAAGATGACCATTTGATAGATTACCGCCAACATCCTGAAGAGTATTAACAATACCGTTGATGTTAAACCCGTTTTGAGAAGCCGCAACGAAAGTATTGATAGGCGCTTCTGAATATTGTTGCATACCATGACTTCCGTTTACCCATTGAGATGAGTTACGTGCTGTCATAATAAAGTTTGCAACATCCCCCGGAGTTACATTAAAATCCTGGAACTTTCTGAAACCTATTTGACCTGCTTCATTTACAAAATCAGGTGTAATATTATATTCACCTGTTTGAGCATGCGGAATTAGCGGATTACCGCTAATATCTGTGATACTTGTTGCTAAAGCCTGGTAAGTTGCTGATTGCTGCATAACCATTAATAAGCTTAAAACTGACGCCACTACACGTCTTTTACTTGCTTGTTTCTTGTTCTTCATTACGTTATCCTCTTTATTTCTACTTTTATTCCATACCTATATAAACGGTATTTAGAAAAAAAACTTGACTATTTTTGGGTGTATATTTACAAAAATTTACAATAAATTTTTGTGTGCTATTTATATTAAAGGTACGAATAAAAGGCTATATATATATTTTAACGCATGATGTAATATATTTAAACCCATGAGGAATATATTATTAAGAAATATTAAATATATACCGTTTTACAACTTATATTTTATTACATAAATTGACAGAGGCATGCCATTTAAGCTATCATGACATTGGATAAGCACGGGGAAAACGGTATGTGGAAACGATTAATATGTATTTTTATTTTTTTAAGCATATTTTTGTGCGGATGTTCCGCTATCAAACCTAAAAATGACTTTAAAGTAATAAAAAAACGCGGGCATATTATTGTAGGAGTCCGCAGCGACACAAGGCCTTTCGGATATAAAGACAGAAACGGAAATCTTAAAGGCTTTGATATTGATTTGGCAAGAGCAATTGCAAAACATATTTTTGCCGATGCTGATGCCATTGAATTTGTACCTGTTACAGCCTCCAACAGAATATCGATGCTAAATTCAGGAAAAGTTGATATATTAATTGCAACAATGTCTGTTACCGATGAAAGACAGATGGTAGTGGACTTTTCTGATCCGTATTACATGGCAGGACAGGCAATCCTTGTAAAAAGAGGACGAAGTGTTGCTTCAATAAAACAACTCAACGGGAGAAAAATCATAATAGTTTATGGTTCTACCGGAGAAATGAGCGTAAGAATGAATGCCCCTGAAGCTATAATTCGCGGATATAAAGATTACAATTTAGCGTATAAAGCTCTCAAAAAAGGAGAAGCAGACGCTATGATTGCCGATGATACAATATTATACAATCTTGCATTGGATGACCGCTCTGTTAAAATTCTAAAAAAGAGATTTTCTAAAGAACCTTACGCAATTGCATTTAGAAAAGGTTCAGAATCAACACAATTGAAAGAATCTGTTAATTTTGTATTAGATTTTTTAGATCATAGCGGAAAATTACGAGATATGCAACGCAAATGGGGGATTTGGAAATAATATGTTTGAAAAATTCAGATTTTTAACATCAGGAGAAAGTCATGGGGAATGCCTTACTGCAATAATAGAAGGGTTACCCGCAGGATTAAATATTGATATAAATTTTATAAATTCCGAACTCAAACGCCGCCAAAACGGCTACGGCAGAGGCGAAAGAATGAAAATTGAATCTGATACCGTAAAAATCACTTCAGGAGTCAGATTTGGCAAGACTTTAGGTTCCCCCCTTACACTGACAATAGAAAATAAGGATTGGACGAGCTGGCAGAAAATTATGAATTTGGCAGCAGATGAATACAACGAAGAAAAAGCTTTTTACGCATATCGTCCTGGGCATGCCGATTATGCAGGAAGTATTAAATATAATCATAAAGATTTGAGAAATGTACTTGAACGGTCAAGCGCCAGAAAAACAGCGGCAGAAGTAGCCGTTGGCGCTGTTGCAAAGCTTCTGCTTAAACACTATGGAATTACTTGTTCCTCAAATGTATTACAAATAGGAAACGGCAAAACCGAAGAGGAATTTCACCTTGAAATTGATAAAGCTAGAGATGCAGGAGATACATTAGGCGGAAAAATTGAAGTTATATTTAATAATCTGCCTGTTGGACTGGGATCGTATGTTCACTGGGATAGAGCGTTAGACGGGAGAATTGCACAAGCAGTAATGAGTATCCCTGCTATAAAGTCTGTTTCAATAGGCGATGGCGATTTAGGTGCAGAAATTTCGGGAAGAAATTTTCACGATGAAATATTTATTGAAAACGGAGAAATAAAAAGAAAAACCAACCATGCCGGCGGACTTGAAGGTGGAATGACAAACGGAGAACCGCTTGTAGTTAAGGCTGTAATGAAACCGATACCGACATTAAAATCCCCTTTAAATACCGTAGATTCTCAAACAATGACAGAAACAACATCACATTTTGAGCGTTCGGATACATGTGCCGTTGAAGCCTGTGCTGTAGTAGCAGAAAGTAGAATTGCATGCGTTTTGGCCAACGAAATCATGCTAAAATTCCCGAGTGATTATATTGAATAGTAACTTTTTGTATTTTTAAGAAATGTAAAGACCTATTTTTAAAATAGCAATTTTTGCCTTGCTTGATTTTATAATTACTAACAAAAGGATTTATAAATGTTTGTAAGTAGTGTAAATAGTGCACAAATATATAACAATAAAAGCAATAATTATATAAGTTTCGGACGTAGGATTTTGCCTATTGAAAAATTACAATCGACGGTGTTTAATCCCAAAGAAGGCTTATCCAATACAGAAAAAGGATTTCAATGCTGTTTAGATTATTTTGCAAAAAAATACGAAAAAAATAAATTTATTAATTTTGCAGAACTGCTAAAAACAAATATACCGAACTTGCAGCTTATAAGTAATAAAGGAGTGAGAGGAGAAACATTATCCGCAAAAAGCCCTAAATTACTGAAGTTCATTAAAGATTGCGGAATTGATACAATAATAGATTTAAGAACAACAGACTATACAAAAGCCTTTAAAGAAAAATGTGTAAAATCAAATATTGAGCACATACACATTCCTATAGATAAAAAACTTGTACCTGATAGGGAAATCCTTGATAAGCTACCTGAGTTGTTTGAAATTATGGAACGAGGGAAATATTATATAGCATGTGCACAAGGTAAACATCGTACAGATATAGCACTTGCCATAAACTATGTTTTTAATCCAAAACAAAAAGTACCACCGTTTATGTCAGGACATACAAAAAATCACGTAACCGATATGGCTGACATTAACAGAAGATTAAATAGTTTGTATAAGGCTATGACAAAAGAAGACCGAATTAAATTCGGTTGGCCGGATAATTATGATATAGAATTTCAACGAAAAAAACGTATCATAAAAACATACAGTGAAGCATATCGCCTAGCCGATTAATCAACTATATCCTTAATTCTCTTGTCCAATTCTTCGGCTGTTTTAGGCAATTTTTGCATTACAACATCAGTCAAACCATACTCTGCACGCTCTTGTGGGGTCAGGTTCATAATCTTTACATAAATTCTGTGTAAAGTACCCGCTAAATCTCTACGAAGCATAGAAGCTAAAACTGGAATTTCGGTACACTCAGTGTTAAATGCATAATTTAAAGCAATAGCCAAATCTGTTCTGTGAATACCGTTTGCGCAACCGATATACAAATTACCGGCTTCCATTCTGTCAAAAAATCCGCCTAAATTTTTGATTACAGAAGTATCGCAAGAAGGATCAAATGATATAGGGAAATAGAAGTAGTCTATATTACTATTATTAAAATCCCCGCTTGCTTCCGTTCTTAAATCTATAATACAAGATAGCCCCATCGCCTCAGCCTCATCCAAAATTTCTTTTGGCAGAGTAACTATATTTCTTCCGCGTAAACTTGTTTCGCCTAATGCCATCAAATTAGGGAAAAGATGTTCGTAATCACTATTTACATGCTCCATTTGCTCATAAATATAATTATTGTCACCCGATTGTTTTAAACCAAGATTTTGGAATCTGACATCATCAAATATTGTAGGATACATATCGCCACGCATAAAGTTATAAACTTCTTCTCCTGATGCACCATCAATACCCATAACATTATCATCATCTGAAATAAAATCAGATTCTCTTACTCGAATTTCAGTGAGTAATCTTAATTTGTACTCAAACGAGATTTTTGTACGTTGCACAATTTCTCTTAAACGATGACAATCCTGTCTTGAAGTTGATTCCTTAATATAATTCCGCAACTGAAACATGCAAACTTCATCCTCAAGTTTTGAGAAATCAATTGAACCATCAGGATTTTTACAATTATTCAGCATCTGTTTTCTGATATCAATATCAGGAACTTTTTGATTAAAAATTATCAATTTCTTTTTAGTCGCAAGAGCATTATAGATATACTGTTTATTTTCCTGACTCATATTCATGTTGCTGACTCTTTGACGATAAGTATCTATTTCTCTGGTTGTAGTAAACTTTGAAATTACAACTTTTTCTTTTTCAAAGTTTATTGCACGTTTGAGGTGTTCAACATTTCTGCTGTTACCAAGAGAATTCATAATTCTTTGAAATTCTTCTTCTCCGGAAACAAGAGAGCGTAATTCAGCCTCAAGTTGTTCTAATTCCGGATTATGTCTGCGTTGTTCGGCCTCTCTAATTGCAGCCTTTAACTCGCCCTGATTTATATTGCCGTTAGATTTTCTGCAGGATTCAAAAATTCTTGTAAACTCTTCTTCATCAGGAATTGCCTGTCTTAACTGTAACTCAAGATATTTAAGATTTAAAATACCGAACAAATCTTTTGGCAAGTTTTCTTTTTTTATTCTTACCTTATATGCTTCAATTTCTTCAAAAGATTTAAGATTATCAATTTCGGATTTGTACTTGTCATATAAAGAAACTCCGGCACTATCACTTGAATCGTTATTAATTTCTAACATTTTTGCAGCATTTAGTTCTTTTAAAGCATTTTCTATACCTTCTTTAACTTTTGACGGAACATTCTTTTTAATGAACTCTAAATCTTTTATAAGCTCATCACATTTTGCAATAAGAGCTTTAGAAATATTATTTTCGGCTAATTTATCAGAAATATTTTTTGCACGATTTACACAGCTGCGCCACATATCACGATATTGGTACGGGATATCTTTTTTATTAATTGAATTAAGAGCCGTTAGATTTTGCGCCAAACTCTTTGCATCAATCGGGTTTTGTGTTGTAGTGTGCGAGTCTTTTGGATGCATATTATGAATTGGATTTATCAATGCATCCTTTTGAGATTTTTTCTCTACATGTTTATGCTCTTTATATTTATTTGCAATATATGCTATTGTTTCTGCAAAATGTTGCTGTAAAAAAGCTGTTCTATCTTGCATTACATCAGCTTCAGGTTTATATTTTGTAATCAACTTTGTCTCAGCATCTGTTTCTTCCATACCACGTTGTTGTTTTACCTGTATTGTTTCATTATTTTTATTTTGCATTGATACTTGATTATCTGCCAAGAAATAGTCTACTGTTACTAATAGTTCTTGCGGATACGCAGAAGTAAATACTTCCTTTTCTTTATCATAAATTTTTTGAAGTTCTTCCATCTCGGTAAGACTTAGTTCAAAAGAATGTTCATGTCCTGCTTCATGTAAGATTGTACCCAGATTCCCATACAGTTCTTTTGATACTGAAATTCCTCCACCTAGAGACTGTGCATTGCCACTATATTGAGATCCACCGATTATTATTTTTGTTCTGTTTATTAGGTTAAAATATTCTTCACCTGACATGTTTTTAAGCGTAGGAATTAAGGCTCTATCTATAGTATTATCTTCTATGCCCATTTCGGACATTATTTTTTCCACATCAATTTTCCCTAAATCCTTTTGAAATAACATTGCACCTTTAGATGCATTAGAAAAGTTTTCTTCTAGTTCTTTTTCTTGCTCTTCAACTTTAGCATTGAATTGCTCATATTCTTCTTCTGTAAAATCTTTTATTTTGAATTCAATTTTTTCATTTGTTTTGTTATTATTTTCATCTAATTTAGTAATAACTACTTTATCCTCAAAATATTCGATATCATAACCTTGACCGTCATCTACAGATTGATAATGATTTTCTGAAAGTTTAGTAAATTTATCAGTAGTTTGGTATAATACTTTATTATCTTTATTTGTAATCTTATAATAAGAATATCTGTTCCCTTCAGCATCCTCTGCATACACAGTTTGAGTTTTAGTACCGCTTAAAGACTCAACATTTTTCTCAATATGCACACCACCGTTAGCATCATACTCTGCTAATCCAACTAAATATTTTCTTGAATTACCTTTAGAATCCTTACCATATGAATATATTTCATAATTACCCGGAACACGAGCTTCTATAAATTTTTCACGGGAAAGCTCAGTTCCGTCTTCAGCATTTCGATACACTTCTATGTATGTGGGAACATCTTTTTCACGCTCTCCAAACATTTTTTTATCATATGATATACTTACTTCTGATGTTGTACCATCAGCAATATTAACCGTTTTACTTTGACCTAAATTTACACTCACAACTCTACCGCTTACTTTATCAAGTTTGTAAATATTACCTTCTTCATCTATAACACTTGCATACAAATCATCTCCACGCAGCCACCTATCGTCATTTTTTGTTTGTACCAAAGAATCATTTGAAGTACAATACATTAGAGTTTTTGAAGTTATACCTTTTTCAGACTTTATTCTTCTTATATCTTCCAACATTGTATTAATAAATTCAGGGCTAAGAGCATCCGCTGCTATTTCCGTATTAGCAAGACTAAATCCGTTATCTAAAAGTTTCCCGACAACTTCATCTCCATATTTTTCACAGAACTTTATATATTTTTCTAAATCAGCTAATTCCAAATTATGCTCAATTAATCCGTCATATATTCTGTCAATCGGATATTTTTCAACATAATCTTTTATTGTCGCCAAATCATAAAGATACTTAGGTTGAATAGCTTTACCATTTGTATTCATTCTTAAAAACAAGTGTTTTAAAAGATGAGAATATTCCTGACCTTTGGCAGAAATTTCTTTGATTAATGCCAAATTATCCGCATCAAACGGGAAGTATGTACCACCCGCCATATCAGTACAATGCATATTAATCAATTGTTGATACAATTTATTATCAATAGCTTTTATGTCAAGCAATAAAGCAATTTGTTTAGCATTATATTTAGGATAAATTGCTCTGTCATATCTATCCTCAACTTTTTCTGCTGCAAGATTTTCTACATCATTTTTATCGTAAGCTTTCAGCATAGCTTGATCTTCTTTAGAAAATTTACTTACGTCTTCTGACGGCAGCAATTTATAATCAGAAAGAACTTGAGCTTTAAATAGTTTTAATTTATCTGAACCTGAAATTTTTTCACCTGTTGTTCTATCAAATTTTATACCGTCATAAGTATTAATCAAATTATACAATTCTTTAGTATCATTTAAAGATTTATACAAATCGTTGAGCACTGACTGAAATTCTTCATCAAACTTATAAGCGTCAAGAATTTTATTAAATTTATCTTTGAGTAATTTATCTTCCAACTGTAATTTATACTCATCTAATCCGATTGATACAGAAGAAGTTTGAGTATCTTTATCCGAGGACATCATTTCTATTATTGTCCTAAAGTTTTCACCGCCTAAAATTTTATTATTCAAACTTTCTTTAAGTAATCTTACGAAATCGGATTCAGCACCAAATCTTGTTTCCATGGCTTTTATATAAATATCTTTTACGTCTACATATTTTTCACTGCCGGTTGTCCAACTTTCAAGTGTTGGTCTTTCAGTTTTATTAAGTTCTTCCAGAACAACTGCTCTGTCAATTTCTGAGATACGGGCAAGATTGACTATATCATCTGCGCCATAAGCAAATGTTTCAACTTCTTTAGTTTTAGCTTGCATTCTGCCCTGCTCGTTAAATTCATAACCTGAGACAGCGTTATATACGGCTTTTCTCTCAAGCGCTTTTAGAATAATATCTCTGTTATCTTTTGTCGCAACACTCGCTATTTTTACAATATCAGCGGCAAAAAATCTTGATTCCTGCGGATACATAAGACCTCTGGTATATGTATATCCGTCAAGAGCCTTTTTAACTATATCAATATTATCTGCATTGGTAACTTTTAGAATATCAATAATTTGATGTGCCGGCATTTTGTGAGTTTCCCCGCCAAGGGTAAATGTTCTGTGTAAGAGTTCTTGTGCCAGTTCCGGATTATTTTTCTGAGCTCTTGCCAATTCAATTACATAATGGCAATTATCAAGACCCTCAATATTCAATAACTCTTTTTCTTCAAGGAGTTTATCTATAAAATTTTTATTTTCTATGTATACTTTTTGAAACTCCTCAACCAAATTACCCGAATGCTCATTCTTAAATAAATCCGCAATTTTCGGATTAGTTTCACTAAGCCTTACTAATAAACCGATTTGGTTTCCGTAAAACCTTGGATTGGAAATTTTTTGTAAACCATCAGGATTGCCATTCTCCTCATAATCTGTAATCATATCAGACGTAACTCGAGGAAGAGGTTCGCCATTTGAATCAAGGTATCTGTCATCTTTTATGTGCATTAACTCTCTTGTTAGTGTAGGATTTTGCTCGTGAGCTTCCACGATTTCTAAAATATCATTCGGTGTCATATCAGTAGTATAATATTGGTCAACATAAGGACTTGCCAAATTTTTTAACAGTTCATTTGTTAATTTACTGTTCTTTTCCCACGCTCTTATGATTGTTTCAATATCATCAGCATTTAATTGAGGTACTTCAATTTCATTACCTTTGCTATCCTCAGTTTTAACGGTTAATTTTGATAACGCAGCCGTCAACATTTTGTGCTGTTTTGATAGAGTAACCATTTTTACAATATCTTTGGCTGAACCATATACAGGAATTTCTGAACCCTCAACAGTAAATGTCATATTTATATATCGGTCAACGATATCACCATATTTTTGTTTCAACAATATGAGCGTATTTATTTCATCCGAATTAAATCTTTGCGTAGGAACTCTGCTCTCATCTTTAACAGACTTCATGCCGGCAAGTTTGCTTCGGTAATTTTCAACATCAAAATTTTGAATCCTATAGTCAGCAGACAGCGAAGAATGTTCTTCTAACGGCATTTCAGCCTTGTCAACTAATGCATCAAGTTCTCTGTATACATCATTATAAGATAAATTTGCTTGAGTTTGAGTATTCTCTTGCACTTTTGTATCTGTATTTTCCTTTGGGCGGGTTGTCGGCTCCATCGGTTCTTTGCCCTTCAATTCCAACAGCTCTACCGATGATGTAAACTCACTTCTTTCCGTCGGACCGTCAAACAAGTCCATATATATCATATCTCCGTCCATATCACCGACAAAAGTTACCGTTTCAAGGTGGGACTGCAAATCTCCAATAGGAACATCATTATAACTCTTACCCATATAAATAGGGGTATCTTCTTTGCCGGTAACATCTCTTACTACATTATTTGCGTATTCGGTGATTGCATTTCTAAGTTGAATACCAACTTCATCAGACGGTTTCATTGAATTTGCTATTTCTACATTATCTATAATAAACGCCGGTTTGCCGTCTGCACCTTTTACAAAATAGCATAAAGCGTTACCGATAATTTTACCCGTATTGTTGTCACGAATTTCTATCATATTATAAGCCGTATCCATCAGGTAATGAGGCATTGCAAAACCGTTTCCGCCACCCATTCCTATACAACAGGTTGAATAATTACCTTGGAATAAATCCTCTTGAGGATTTCTGTTCCACATTTTTATTGTCAAATCCAGGGTTTTTGCAGCTTTCACGTCCTCGGCTTTTGCAATATCTTCCGCTCTTTGTTTTAAATGGCTCAATGCAAGGACGGTTCTGCCGGCTCTGTCAGCCACTTCAGGTTTATCGGATTTAGCATTATTTGTTGCCCTGTTCCAAATTTGAGCAAGCTGACCTTTTTCTGAGGTATCGGATAAAATATTTATTAATTCCTCAAGTTTTGCTTTATTAGTCGTATATTCGGCAGGTAAAACAAATTCATCCCCTTTGAAAAACTGAGGGAATTGCTTTTTGAAAAATCCTCTGAGCATTTTGGTCGGTTTGTCTTCTATATCATTACCTGATGCGTCTTTTTTAAACTCAAGCATTTTGTTTATATCTTCTGCCAACTGAGTTGCAATTTGAGATATCTGCTCGGTATTTCTGTCGTGAGATTTGAATTGAACTTCATGCTCTTTTGACGGATTTACCCACTTGTCATAGCGCATATTCATCTCAGAGAACTGTGATTGCGTAATTTTATTAGTTTTTCCGTAAATATTATTTTCATCGTGAATATATTCTTTAAAATCATGTAAATTTGCAGCTCTGATAATATCCGTAAACGCTCTGTCACCGGCTTGCGTCGGAATATGCATTGCATCACCTTCTTGGTCAAACTCACCGTTTATTTCTTTTGCAAGAAGATGCGTATATTTTGTATCCCAGGAAGTTAATTTATCAATAGGAATTGATGAAATTTCTTCTTCACTCATACCGGAATTTCTCATGATTTGGTGGAACAAATCAATATTAAGCTGTGCGACATCAAGCCTGTTATTTTCATCAGGTTTCAATTTATCAAGACTCAAACCGTTGAGTTTATAACCTTGTATTAAATCTATAAATTCAACTTTTTGAGTAGGCATAAACGGTTTACCGCTTATATTAGTTGAATTAATCATTGATTGCAAAAGTTCATAGTCTTTAATATTAAAATCATCCGTAATTTCAAGATATTCTCTCACATCTGCAAATCTTCTGCGCATCAAATTATCAATTGCTTCTCTATCCGCATACATAGAAAATTTTGCCAATCTGACACCATTCAATTGGAAGAAATTTTCTATCGCCCTATTTAATTCTTCAGGGGTTTCGTATTCGCCGTTTATGTATTTATCAGGGGCAGACAAAACTGTTTGTTTAATTTTGTCAACCTGTGCAAAACCTTTATCCCAAGAGAAATCTTCGTATTGTGCACGCTCCTCAGGCGTTAGTCCTGAGAACAACTTACCTGATTGAATCATAGCCTGAGTAGACTCAACACCATGCGCAACCAGATTATCTATATTCTTTTTATTACCGTCGATATTGTTGAGTTGACCTTCAATAATACCCATGGCTTTTTCATGATATTCTATACCTTCAAATATATCTTCAATCTTGCCTGCACCCGTATTTAGAATGCCGTTTTTAAATATCCCTAAAGTATTATTTAGATATGCCCATTGATCATCAGAAAGTTTTGCAAGGGATAAAATCATTTCATCCGGCAAAGAATTTTTGCCGTCAGAAGAAAGATTTAATATATTTCTGTCAATTATAGTCTGAATTTCCTCATCGGAACAATTTTCAATAATAAATTTTAGAGTTTTTCCGTTTGTATAACGTTCAATATTATTTTCCGGATTATTACGAGAACCTAAATATTTATCAACTAATCCGAATTTGTTTATCTTTATCCAATTTTCATCATTAACTTTCATTAATTCAGTTATATCTGTTGGGGTAATATCACCATTTTCATGAGCTTTCAATAAATCTTCGAATTTTCTTTTTTCAAAAACTTCAAAATCAGCTGAAGTCATATCTTTAACGTACTTCATCCACGAATCCATATAGTATCCGTCGTGTGCAACAAAAAAGATATCTGCATGCTTATCCACAAACGCTTTTTGCTCATCCGATAGACTTCCGTATAATTCTATAGTTTTTGCTCTTCCTGTACTGTTTGAAATAACTTTTGATTTTATCGGATTGCTGTCTGCAATATTGTTATGACCATATAAAGGCAAGTATTTTCTGCCTGTAACTCTGTTTATTTCTTCTACTTGAGCTCTTGTTTCATCGGACAAACCTGACAGCATCTTGCCATACATTGCATCAAACAATTCAGGAGTAGTATTACTACTGATAACACGTCCGATTAACTCCGCTTGAATCATCATATCGAACTGTTCTAATTGCTTTTGACGTTCTACAGGATCTTGTATAGCTTGTATTTCCGAATATTGCGCATCAAAATTCTTTTTTGCATACCATTGTAAAGGCTGCATAGCTTCTCTTATTTGCGGATTCATATTTTCATATCCGCCCTGCTGGTATGAAGCAAAATCAGCGATATGCAATACGTCAAAATAGTTTCCGTCTTTTATCGCATTATTAATTTGGTTCACCAAAGCTTCATCTTCGATACCTAACAATCTATCCGAGTATTCAAGCCACTTTTGTCCCGTTATGGTATTTATCATACTAAACTCAATTGCCGGATATTTTGCCATCAACTGACTTACTACTTCAGCTTGACTTGATATCTTATCATTTTGTGCGTGATTTATGGCGGTATAGGCATCTATTTTCGTTCCGTTCAATTCATAAATTCGTTTTATCCTTGATGCCATTTCCGGAGTTTTAGCAGCCTCAAGAATATTAGTAATACTGTAACTGTTCAAATTACTGCCCGTATTTTCATCAAACATTGGGATTAAATAATCCAACAAGTCAATTTTCTCAGGAGTATCAGCTAAAGATATAATTTCTTTAATACGTTCAACAGAAATTCCAAATTTCTCATTACCGTTTGGGGCAACTGTCATTATAGAAACTAATTGTTCAATTATACCGATTTTTTCAGAAGAAGTAGCGACATTCAAAATTTCAACAATCTCATTTGCAGTATATGATGACAATGTTATAACATTTTTACCTGTATTAATAGTATTTTTGAATTGGATTATCCAATCTGCCAGCTCTAACTTTTCAGGACTATCAATTGCCGCAAGAATTTTATTTATTTCT
This sequence comes from Cyanobacteria bacterium UBA2855, assembly GCA_002350725.1. Classification (GTDB taxonomy): domain Bacteria; phylum Cyanobacteriota; class Vampirovibrionia; order Gastranaerophilales; family Gastranaerophilaceae; genus UBA1221. The sequence continues at coordinate 75,508 of DEFJ01000034.1, forward strand.
TCTGCATTAAATATATTATATGATTTTTTACCGTTTCGTTCTGCGTAAATTTCTTTTAATTCTTTTGCAAAATCACGTTTTGCAGTTTCAAAATTTACATCAGAAGGTTTTGAAGAATTATCATCCGTCTTAATTTGAGATGCAGGTTCAGTTTTTGTCATATCTTCAACCTTTGGAGTTTCATCGGCTTTGGTTTTCTCATCCGCTTTCACCTCATATTTAGGTGCCGGTTTACCTTCTGCTCCCGAAACTGTAGAGCCTGCTATTGCCAATCTTGTTGTGATTAATGCCGCCAAATCATTTATATCACTTGCCTCATATCTCTTACCGTCAAATTCAACTCCGTATTTTACACTGCCATCATTAAGCTTCGTCTCAGTCATTATCATTTTGTCTAATTTTGCTCTTTTTATAGCGGTGTTCAAAAACGCTACATCTACCGCCTCATTGACTCGCCCACCCATCAAAGTTTGCAATATCCTTGACAGAACCTTCAAACTTACCATCATATTCGCACTGCCTGTCAGCGCATCCTTTAATCCAACCTCCTCGGTTGTTAAATCTAATGCCGCATATGCACCTATCTCAGTTACTAAAGCTCCGGCTTTTCCCAAATATTTATTATTCTCCATTATACCTTTTAAGAACTGTTCGCCCGTCACGCTGGTAGTAGTTCCCTCGGCCGTCACAACCGATGTTCCTTTTGAAAATGCGTTATCTAATTTTCCGAACTCTGCAATTTTTTTGGAAACATTTTGCGCCAACGGTCCTGCTACGTATGAACCGAAGAATATATATTTTGCTGCACCCTTCGCTATTTCAACTATCTCTTTTGTCTTGCTGTCAGTTAGTCCTGCCTCACTGCTTAGCGCATCTAATATCTCAATTCCCGTATCAACAGCAACTGTATTCATTGTCATTGCAAATCTTACACCCTGTTTTACCAAATTTGCGCCGTAACGTTCCGCTAATGCTTTTAGTCCGTTAGATATTGCACTTGTTCCTAAAGCGGCTCCGCTTAATGTAGAGAACACCATAACACCGCCAATTTTTATCAATCCTCGAGTTGAGGCTGCTTCCCCCATTAACTCTTCCAAACGAGCTTGGTTATCCTCTACACCGTAATACTCTCTGTATTCTTTATGGTATCTTTCGGATAAATCCTCATATTTTTCACCGTCTAAAAGCTTTGCGTAGTTTTCTTCCGCACTCTTTTTTATTCCTTGTAATAACTGTAATAGGTTTTTATCTATTTCTTCTGCCGATGTCATTTCCTTTGTATATCCTGATACAAAAGTCGCAGCCATTTCCTTATCACCGTTGAAGTATTCCGTTAATACTCCCATTAACGCATCTCTATAATTCTCGCCGTCCTCTGCAACACTAAAACCTTGTTTTCTTACTCTTTCGTTTTCATATAATCTTTTTACACGCTCTATACCCTTTTCCAACAACTCTGTACGCTGTTTCAGACCGGTTACTTCGGTATATTTTTGCGCCGTCTGCTGGAATGTATATCCGGTCTCATATTTAAATTCGTTTCCTGTAGCTCTTTGAAATTCTTCGCTAAACTCAGTATTCAATTCCGGATGCGCTTGCACGTACGGAGTATCTTTTAAATTTTCAAATTTTGCAGCACTTAATAATATATTTGCCTTTTCTTTAGCATCTTTACTTTCTGTCCATATCTTTGCGTATGTTTTGAAGTCTTGCTCATTTACATCCGTGAATAAACCTTTCACTTCCTCCCAACCCTTTTCTAAAAGTTGGGTTATTACCATACTGATTTTACTTAAATCTCCATTTGTATAATCCCATTGCTGCACAGTATTATATGTTTTATCTGCGGTATCATTTAAATATTCCGCAGTATAATTTCTTATCTCTTCTTTTGCCCTTTCGGAAAATCTTGTTTCACTTCTGTCAAAATTACTGCTATTTGTATTTTCTAATACCTTATTTTTTTTCATATACAATTCGGTATACTCTTCAAGTGTAGGTATCTCATTTTCGCTGATATTAGAATTTAAGCCTTCTTTTCCAGCGTTTTTCTTTGCTTCGTTTTTCTTATACTCTGCAAGCTTTTTCTCATAATCTTTTTTGATTACTTTATCTAATTCCTCTTTGCTATATTCAATGCTTCCCACTGTATAGCTTGTCGTAGTATCTGCTCGGTGCTCCTCTATATGCTCTAATTTCAATTCTCCGTCAGGATAATATATTGATGTTATTGTTAAGCCGCCCTTATATTGTGTAACTATTTTTTTACATCCGTCGTTTAATATGCTTTCTTCCTCTTTTTCGACAGTTCCGGCAACATCAGATACTGCCTTTACAAATCCGGCATAATCTGCATCTTTCATATTAAAATTATAATTAAATACTGCTGATGCAAACTCGCTCTCACTTGTTTGTAAAATATTATCATCCCCTGCGTATTCTTTTAACACTTGCTCAAACAGGGTTATACCTTCTCCATTTATTTTATCGCCTGAATCTAATTTCCCATTATGATTCGTGTCAAATATGTCGAACAACTTGTGATACTTTTTGTCAATTAATTCTTTATGTATACCGTTGCCGAGCTTATTTAACTTGTTGTTGCCGTTATTTCCTTGTATTGAATATTCGTCAGGACTCATCCTATCTCCGTCAGTAAAACCTTTTTGAGCATATTTTTACACCCGTCTACATATTTTTCTACGGCATTTATTACTTTTTTCTTTAGTATTTGTGAACAAAAATTAACAATAAAATTTTATAGCCCGCCAGTGGATTTATTATGTGCTTCAATGATAAAAATTTAATATTATGAATTACACTAATAAATTACTTCTTGCATTAGGGGAAAACGCACTATTAACTCCTGATAAATTCACTCACGGCAAGCAATACACCGCAGGATTAAAAAAATGGATAGGTAATATTGTTCCATCAGAATTACTTACCAGAAGCACAAAACAAGCCATCGAATCCGTTGTTACACTTTGTGAATGCACAACTTTTTATAAATATTTCCCAGATATGATATTAACCCCGAATTATGATGACAAATGGGGCGTTAGAGCAAACTACATTGAAATAAATAACCGAGCAATCGCAGAAATGAGAAACACTAACTGCAGAAACGGGTTGCTCAGTACCATAAAACTTTTGCCTGCAATTCCTCCGTCCGCTAAAAGTTGGGCAAATTGTATAATTTTATCCCAAATTTTCCCAAATATTTATGGCGACGGATATAACAAAGCTCCCAACGAAGAAAATTCAATATATGGAATAAAATTAAACTCAGGATATAGCAAAAATATTATTAACTTTGATATTACTGATAAAATTTCTCCCCTTGAACAATTTCATGCTTTCAATGATATTGCACATTTTCATGGATTAAAAACAGGATTTAGAACGGTAATTTCGGCAGATCAAATAAAAATTACAACAAAAGGAGATAACGACATAACTTTTGATTGGAAAAACCCCGAACATCAAGAAATTTTTATCCGGGAACATGTAAATCTTATTAATACAGGATTTGAAGCTATATTTATAGATTCTGCAAAACACATTGGCGGATATGATATGGAAAATTATACAGGAGTTGGCGCTCTGCCAGATTACACCCAGATGCAGCATATAATAAATGAAATCCGCGCCCGTTCAGGCAAAACTACGCTTAGTTTTATAGGAGAAAAAAGCTCCGGAGATTTTATAAGATACGAAAACCTTGGATTAACAGCAGGTACCGGATTTATAGAACCTGATAACTATGATGAAGTCAAAGCTCATTCTGAAAAATTTAAATACTCATTCAGCTATACTCCGGGAATAGAAGTATCCAACGACAACGACACAGGAGGAAGAAGTTACGAAGAAAGGCTTCACAGAATTAACAACTCTCTTTTTGCTTACGAATATCCGAGTGACAAATTGCCAAGTTTTATGCAAATGGAAGATTTATTTCCTCTTAGGTATGACACAAACACGCATCACTTAATGATGTGCAACCCGTCATACTCAACAGACGGCACACCCGAAAGCCACTGGGAAAACCTGTTTGCAAAAGCGGATGGCAAAGATTATAACAAAAAAGTTTCAGATTTATTTTATCACGCTCTTAATTTATAAAAAATGCGGCACCTATAAGGTACCGCACTTAACCATATAACCTAAATAATAATTACACTAATCCCTCTTTAACAGCCTTTACCGCAGCTTGAACTCTGTCATTCACACACATTTTTTGTAAAATAGAGCAAACATGAGCTTTTGCTGTATGTACACTTACAATCAATTCTTTAGCTATTTCTGTATTACTTTTCCCGCTTACAAGATGTTTTAGAACCTCATATTCTCTTTCTGTCAACGGAACTCTTCCTTCTTCATTATTTTTATTTGGCAAAAATCCTATATTATCAATTTTTGGAAATGAATTTAGTGCCAATTGAGATACCATAGGGTCAATCCAACATGCACCCTCGTTTACATCTCTAATTACGTTAGCCAACTTGTCAGGATCAATATCTTTTAAGCAATAAGCACTTGCGCCTGAGCTTAGTGCGGAAATAACTTCTTCCGCCCTATCATGAGAAGTCAAAGCTATAACTTTTACGTCAGGGAACATCTCTTTAACCTTTATTGTTGCCTCAATACCGTTCATTCCGATTAAACCTAAATCCATCAAAATTACATCAGGTTTTTCTCTCTCCATCATTCTTAAGCCGGTTTGAGCATCCTCGGCTTCAATAACAACTGACATATCTTCATTTGCATTAAGTGCACATCGTAACCCTACACGTGTCAATTTAAAATCTTCTATTATTGCAACTCTGATAACTTTTTTCTCTGTAGGTGCTTCAACTGTTTTCATCATAATTTGTAAATCCTCTCTCTTTTGTTTATCGACAAGATTATTAAACAAAAAGGGAATATTATAGTCCATTACCCAATAGGCTAAAATACAAGAATATCGTGTGTTTAGAGTAGGTCATGTGGGTATTAGCCAAATGGAGAAACCCTTTTATACACAAGAGATAAAAGCTCAATCAAAATTACAGTCCTTCAAATATTTTGGACGTATCTTCTTGACTAATTTCAATTGTTTCTTTTGTACCATTATTTACTGAATCTTTAATTTTTAGTTGAAAACAATCATCTGCTAGATTTATTTTTTCTTTCAACGCTTCGGCGGCAGGCTTTATTTCTTCTTGAATTTTTTGAATATTTTCAGGAACCTGTTCTTGTGCATTTTGAGGCAACTTTATCTTAATCTTATTGCCTTTAGCAAGCTTACCCATAATCATTTCACTTAATTTTTCCATATAAAATTCTCCTACAAGTATTTATATATAGATAAAAACATTGAAGGTTTATTAATTGCCATAATAACAGATTATTTACATACTCGCTTTTATAGCTTTTGCAAGTTCTGAAAGCTCTGCCACTTTGTCAGTTTTTACGGAAGATTTAATATTTACATGTTGACCTACAATTTCTGTATTTTTCAATTGAGAAATTATATCAATCATCGCTTTCCCGCATGTTGGCGCCCATGAACCGTTATCAATTGTCGCAATTTTACGATTTTGCAAATTATGAGCTAATATATCGTGCAGAAGATTTTCCATATTCACAAAGATGCCGTTATTGTATGTAGTTGATGCAAATACTATATGCGAATACTTAAACGCATCAGAAACAATGTATGATGGGTGAGTTACGGATGCATCATACATCTTGATATCTTTGACACCTAATTCGGCAAGCTGACCCGCCAATATCTCTGCAGCATTCTGCGTATCACCGTATACAGAAGTATAAGCAATCAATACCGAATTTATTTCCGGAGTATAAGTTGACCACTTTTGATATTTATCAATAAATTTGCCTAAATCCTTTCTCCATACATAACCATGTAACGGGCATATCATTTCAATTTCAATTCCTGCAGCTTTCTTCAACAACATCTGAACTTGAGGCCCGTATTTACCGACAATATTTGTATAATATCTTCTTGCTTCATCCATATAACGTCCGTCAAAATCCACATCGTCAGCAAATATATTTCCGTCTATTGCCCCAAAAGCACCGAATGCATCTGCTGAAAACAAAATTTTATCAGTTGTATCGTATGTAACCATTACCTCAGGCCAATGTACCATTGGAGCAAACACAAATGATAATATATGTTTACCGGTACTTAGGGTATCACCCTCTTTAACCAATATGTAATTGGCATCAGATAATTTCATATCAAAAAATTGATTAATCATAGTTTGAGTTTTTGCATTACACACAATTTTTAATTCGGGATACTTTTCGACTATTGTCTGAATTTCCGCACAATGATCCGGCTCCATATGATTAATTACAAGATAATCTAATTTCCTACCGTTCAAGACATGTTCAATATTTTCAAAAAACTGATGAGATGCAGATTTATCAACAGTATCTAATAAAACTGTTTTTTCATCCAACAATAAATATGAATTATAAGAAACTCCCGTCGGAACAGGATAAACACTTTCAAACAAAGCTATCCTTCTATCGTTTGCCCCAATCCAAAACAAATCTTCTTTTATTTTTTTTACGTTATACATTTTTCTCTCCTATCTGTTAGAACTATTTTAACACGAACATGTTTATGGTATAACATGCTTGAATTGTCACTACAAAAAAGGAGAATATAAATGTTGACAAAAAATTCATCAGTAAAAACGAGTTTTTCAGGTGTAGATTTTTCAAAATATTCATCAAAAACATCTGATTTTGTAAGAGAATTTTCATCCCGCGCAAATAAACCGGGACATTTTCTCAATTGGGTAAACTTACCGGCAGAACAACTAAAAAGAGTTGACGAATTATACTCTATGGTTGAAAGTTTCAAAAGCCAAACCGGTGTTTCTAAATTAAGCGTTATGGGTATCGGCGGTTCTAAACACACAGTAGAACATATGTTATCAATAAACGGTTTGAACATCAAAGGTGATGTTGTTGATTTCTATTCCGATGTTGATTCAACAAGCTGGAACAGATTTATGGCAAGATTAGGAGATGTTACTTCTTCAAATTATATGATTGCTTCAAAATCAGGTTCTACATTTGAAACAAAAGACGGATTTTTAAGAATACAAAATGTGTTGATTGACTCATACAAAGCACAAGGTCAAACAACAGAAGAAGCTGAAAAATCAGCTGCAAAACATTTTATAGCCGTAACTGACGGGAACAGCGAAAAAAGTGAACTTCGCCGCACATCCATTTCTCAAAATTGGATTGGTGATTTATTTATCCACGATGACGTTGGCGGAAGATTTTCAGCATTTGATGATCATGCATTATTCACTCTTGTTTGGGCGGGTATGAAAAAGGAAGATATGATTTCAATGTTGAAATCCGCTCAAGAAATGTCTGAACAATCTTTATCTTCTGATTTAGAAATCAACGATGCATTAAAAGAGGGAATCTTCTGGGCAGATGCTAAAATGAACGGCATTGATGCATCAGTTCATCAGTATATGGGTTCATTATTTGAAAACACTGTATACTGGCACGCTCAAATGCAAAATGAATCAGTTAAAGATACTTTAAAACAGGTTGCAAAAGTTCCTGATGCTATGCATCATTCTGCTGAAGCACACTTTAATCCTGATAACAAATTGGTATTTGCTTTGACAGTCCCTTCAGATAACGGTGTTTGCAGAGAAAATGCTCAAAGTTATATTGAAGCATTAACAAAATCTTACACAATTACAGGTGCATTCTTTAAAGAAGAAGTTGAAACATCTTCTTTAGGGTTAACTCCTGAAGCTGCCGGCGCTATGACGATGTTGAGAGCATATGCAACGGTTTATCAGGAAATTGTAACCGCTGTTATGACAGGAAAAACTTTACCGGAAGTATTGGACAGTGTACTTCAACCGCACGTAGAATTTTACAAGAAAAATCTTAAAGGCGGAGTTGTTGTTCCGGGAAGAATTTCTAAGTAAAAGTAATTAAATACAATTTATAAATTATTTTAAATAAAACCCTCGATTTAATAAATCGAGGGTTTTTAATGATTTGTCAATACAATCTTATGAAACTAATTTATTTTTAGAATGTAATATTGTATGTTTGAGTTGGGAATTTTATACTAAAATTAAGCGGTTTTGGATCCTCTTTATATTTTAAAACCAAAATTCTCATATCGCGTTGTGCATCAAGTTGGTAATTTTCCGGTAATGCGTTAGCAAATCTTTTTGATTCTTTTGTAATTTTAGCCAATCTTATCCAGTTAGGAACACTGCATAATACTGATGTACCGGCAGTAAGCACAAGTACCGGAGGGAATGTTCCAACAGTATCTATCAAATCAAGTCTGTCTAAATCGACAAATGCTTCTGTTGTTACATCTTTTAACCCTGCCAGTCTTTCGCTTGTCGCAGTAACAGAGGCTGCAGAATTATTTTTATTTGTTACAATATATTCAAATGCATGTACATATTTATTCTCTTTTTCTTTTAAACGATATTCATTCTGTACAATAGAAATTTTTGCAGCTTCATCATAATAATTTAAAGAATCAACAAGTGTTAGATTTATAGGATCTTTATCATTGCTGTATGGAAATACTGATGTTTTTTTGTTGTTTTTTGCCATTCTGTTATTTAACTTTGCCATACCTGTTTTTAAAGGCTTAACTAAATCCGGAGAAATGTAGAAATTACCCAATTCTTGTTTTCTCGCCAATGTAAAAAAGTCAAACTTGTATTCTTTTATGGCTGCTTTATCTTCAACTTTAGCAATGTTATAACCATATTGTTTCAATAATTGTGTCATTTCATTGTTATCAACATCATATTTTTCATTTGATACTACAAAAATATTTGTATCTTTATTGGCAGGATACAATCTTACGAAATAACTGCAATTTGCATCAGAATAGATATAAGCATTATTTACATTTTCTAAAGGTTTGAATCCATCACTACCTTGATACGAGTCAACAACATTTTTTATCTCTTGTCCGAGCTTTCTCACGTCAACATTTTGTACCTGATAAGCATAAAAGTTTTTCATAATTTCGGCGGATGCAATACCTGCATTCACCAAAAGCAGAAACAATCCTAAAAATAATACATTAAAAATCTTTTTCATTTTAGTCCCCTATTTTAAAACATCTTGTTAAAAATATATCACAAATACCGCAAAAATAAAACATTATTTTTTCATTAAGATTTTCATGTTCATCATGATTATAAGTTACACTCGTAGTATAACAACATTTCAGATTCACCTATATCTTAAATTATAATGATTATGAAAAAGGATTTTACATTTAAAAAAATCAGAACCGCCAAAAGATTTCTCTGATATTTTAAGGCAAAAGTTAAAATCAATATAATCAGAAAACAATCAAAAACTTAGCAGGATATTTAAGTCAAATCAATATAGCGGTAACGGGCATTGGGTTACAATGAACTGTGCACACGTGTTTATTGAAGATTAAGTCATACAAAAAAGCCCTCGTATAATACGAGGGCTTTTATCACATTTATAAAACACATTCTATTTTACAAAATATTCAGCATTAACATTTGCGTACACTTTAATATTCCCGCTTTGAATAGGGGTCGCAACTGCAGCTTCAGGTGCAGCATCCATAGATGCCCCTAATGCCATTTTACTGTTTGTCATATAGCGATATGTAACTCTTGGAGTATTTTCAGAACAGCTTATATTCATTGACTTTACGCCGGTTACATAGGTTGAAGATTCTTTTGCCGCAATATCAACTCTTGTTTTAGCTTTCTTTGTTGCTTGAGCCAACAACTCATTACATTGCTTTTCGTAGTTTGAAACAGAAAAGTTCAATGAATTGACATCAGTAGCCCCGAGTGATATTGCCTTGTCAATCATATCTCCAACTTGTTGAATATTTTTTGTATGAACGATTACATTATTTGAAACTTCATATTTATCAAGAGATTTTTTGTTATTTGAACTGTAAACATACACTGGTCTTGCGTTATAATTAGAAGTTTTTATAAAATCACCGTTTTGGGTATTTATCATTGCTTTTAGCGCAGTATAAACATTTTCTGATTTCAATTTATTCTCATCTGCCGCTTTTTGAAGAGATTTATGGTCGCTTGTCTTAACCGCAATACTAATTTCTACCGTATCCGGTGCCACCTCAGAACTTGAGGAGGTACTTACTGAAATAAAACCCCTCACCGGCGCAGTATCTGCTGCAACTGTTGCCGCACCAAAACCTGTCATAACCATGCCTGCAACCAGAACGGCCGCCAAAATTCTCTTCATATTCATACTCCTTTCAAATAATTATTTATTTTCACTTATGTTGTTTTCGGATTCATTTTCCTTAACAGTATCCTGCTCAGGATTTACCTGAATATCTTTTTTAATAATTTTAATATCGTTAGATTTTAAAATCATCGCATTCAACCTTTGTGCCTGCTGCTGCATTTTAATTCTGTCCATAAGAACTTTCATCTCTGCATCACTTAGCTCCATCGGCTGCTGAAAAGATATTGCAAAATTTTTGTTATTTAACATATAAACACTTAAAGCGACAAATGCCCATAAAAAACAACCTTGCCACAATGAGATTTGAGGAATTGAAAAATAAGTAGCTGCAAGATTATTCCATAAAATTGATGCAACTTTTGCAGGGAACAATACAAATCCTGCAAACAAACATACAACAACAAATATTGCGGTGATAATTCCCCTTATACCACATATTTGTATAACTTTTGGAGCTCTTTTATTCATTGTAACCTCTTTAACTATTCTTCCTTTATCATTTCAAGAAAATCATCTTCTGTCAATATGGTAATACCTAAAGCCTGAGCTTTATCAAGTTTTGAACCGGCATTTTCTCCCGCCAAAACATATGATGTATTTTTTGACACCGACGATGATGTTTGCCCGCCGTGTAATTTTATTATATCACCTGCTTGATTTCTTGTCATGTTTTGTAAAGTTCCGGTTAAAACAAAAGTTTTATTTTTAAGTTTATCGGATTTTGCCTGCTGAGCGGCTTCGGGTTTAACTCCAAGTTTTTCCAATTCATTCAACAACTCAATATTTTTATCATTGCTAAAGAAATTTTTAATTTCCAAAGCCGTAATTTCGCCAATCCCATTCAAGTTCTTTAAGCGTTCTAAATCGGCACTTCTAAGATTTTCCAGAGTGCCAAACTCTCTTGCTAAAATATCTGCGGTCTCTTTTCCGATATTTTTAATATTTAGTGCCGTAATAAATCTTTTAAGCGGTCGATTTTTTGTTTCCTGAATTGAATTATACAAATTTGTTGCAGATTTTTCTTTTACCAAATCCAACTTCATAAAATCCTGTACCGTCAATTTATATAAATCCGCAGGAGTTTTAATCATCTTCTTATCATACAATTGCTCGATAATTGACGGGCCAAGAGAATCAATATCCATAGCATCCTTTGATGCCCAAAACTCAATTTTAGCCTTAATTTGTCCTTTACAATCAGGATTTGTGCAATACAAATTAACTTCACCTTCAAGAGTAGTTAAAGGCTCATTGCAGACAGGGCACACCGTCGGCGGCTCATATTTTGGAAGAGTATCGTGATTTGGAGTATCAACAACTTTTATAACCTTTGGTATAATTTCAGCCGCTTTTTTTATTAACACGGTATCCCCAATTCTTATATCAAGTCTTTTTATCTCATCAAAATTATGCAAAGTCGCACGGGAAACCGTACTTCCTGCAAGTTGAACAGGTTTGAAATTCGCAACAGGAGTAATTGCACCGGTCTTACCTACCCCGAGTTCAATACTTTCAACAACAGTAGAAATTTCTTCCGGTGGGAATTTGAATGCCGTCGCCCACTTTGGAGCACGTGAGGTAAACCCTAAATCTTCTTGAATAGCAATTTTATTTACCTTAATTACAACTCCGTCAGTTGCATAATCCAAATCAAAACGCTTATTCTCCCACTCTTTACAATATGCAATCGCTTCATCGGCATTTTTGCAAAGTTTTATGTTAGGGTTAACCTTGAAGCCTTGTTCTTTCATATACATTATACTTTCATAATGAGTTTTGGGCGGATTACTAAGCCCCTCTGCCACAAGGGTATACGTGAACATTGATAAATCTCTTTTGGCAGTAATTGTACTATCTAACTGTCTTAAAGAGCCTGCTGCCGCATTACGAGGGTTTGCAAAAAGTTTTTCACCTTTTTCCAAATTTTCGGCATTCAACTTCTCAAACGAAGATTTTGGCATATAAATTTCACCCCTGACATCAAGACTGACACTATCTTTCAATTTTAGAGGTATAGCCTTTATTGTTTTTAAATTCTGAGTAATTTCTTCGCCGGTAATTCCGTCCCCTCTTGTAACCCCACGGGTAAAAATACCGTTTTCGTAGGTAAGTGCAATTGCTAAACCGTCAATTTTTAATTCACAGACAAGCTCAACATCATTTCCATACTCTTTTGTAATTTTTTCGTACCAACTTTTCAAGTCATCGTAATTGTAGGTATTATCAAGACTGTAAAGTCTATGGGTATGAGTAAACGGCAAAAACTTTTCGCTGACAGAGCCTACACGCTGTGTCGGACTATCAGGGGTAATAAGTTCGGGATGGTCAGCTTCTATTTGCTTTAGCTCTGCAAAAAGCTTGTCATACTCATAATCGCTAATTGTCGGATTGTCGTTTACGTAATAGTTATAATTGTGTTTATTAATCTCATCTTTTAAAAATTGTATTCTAATGTTTAGCATTTTACCCCTACATCACCATTAACAATTCACGTATAACTTTTGTGGCAACGGCGGTTGAAGCTCCTGATGCGTCATAATCCGGTGCAAGTTCAACCACATCTGCCCCTACAATATCAAAGTTTTTTAAATACTCAAACCACCCGACAAGCTCATTGAACTGCAATCCGCCAACCTCAGGAGTGCCTGTTCCGGGCATAATAGATGTATCAAGTACATCTAAATCCACCGTAACAAATATCTTTTTACCCTTTAATGCATCCAAATCAGAATATTTATGAGCTAACGTATTATGTTCCTTCATAAATTCCCATTCTTCCTTCATACCCGAACGTATTCCAATCTGTCGAAGGTTTTCTGCCCCAACGATTTTCGCCGAATGTCGAATAATAGCGGAATGAGACATTTCTTCTCCTAAATATTCTTCTCTTAAATCAGTATGCGCATCGAAATGCACAATGGCTAAATTCTTGTAAAACTTTGATACAGCTTCAATTTCAGGTAATGTTACAAGGTGTTCTCCCCCTATACCAAAAACCCTTTTGCCATCTTTATATATATCTTCTACATTTTGTCGAACTAAATCTAAACTTTTATACGTATTGCCAAGAGGGAACTCTAAATCTCCGGCATCATGAAAATTAACGTCCTCTAAAAATTTATCGAATTTTGGAGAATATTCTTCTAACCCCCAACTCGCCAGCCTTATCTGCTCAGGCGCAAATCTTGAACCGGGTCTATACGATACGGTACCGTCAAACGGCAATCCTAACATTACGATATCTGCCGAATTGTAATCAGGGTTCTGCCCCATCCAATTTCTATCCAAAAAAGGTCCTCTTAGCATAACTGCCTCCTATATAGGAGGCAGTATAACATAAACTAATTTATTTTTAAATTCTTACTAACTCATTAAATGATAATATTTCATATAATCAGCCATTATCATTGAGCTGGTTGCATTTGCGAGATTTGCCTTGATTTCTTGTTCTTTATCGTTTTTTGTCGACTCCTGAACCCCCTCTTGCTTTTGCATTTCTTGCTGCCTTTGAGCCTCTTGAGCTTCCTCTAAAAACTGGTCAACTTCACGCTCCAACTCATCTCTCAACGCTCTGTCACCTTCGTATGATCCGGTTGAATCAATACCGGCTAATTTTAAATCACTCAATACATTTGCCCAATCCTGATAATTAGGAATAGCACCGCCTGCAGCCTGAGCCGCAGCTTGAGCTCGCTTTAAATCATTTTCGTCTTCAATACCGTCTACTTTCATAGCCATGGTTTTTACTCCTCTTCTTTATTCATGTATATAAAGTTTTTTTGAATAAACAGATTTCAAACATTTTCATTTTTGTAATGAAAGTTTACAATTAATCAGTTTCTACAAAAATTCCATAATTTGTTTATTTAAAAATTAAATAATTAAATATGTTAAGAAAAATTTACAATTTAAGTGAAAAGTTTGATTATAACGTTATTTTAGTATTATTTGTATTTATTGATACTGTGCCTTTATTATAAAAACATTCAATAAAATATAATAATATATTTGCATGAAAAAGCAATAATACTGCTTGCATTCAAAACTTTAGCAAGTAAGATTAAAAAAGACACCTAAAAAGGGTGTATTGTGCACATGTAAAATTAGCCGAAAATGAGGACTATATGTCAAAAGACGTTATCGAAATAGAAGGAACAATTATTGAATCCATGCCGAATGCTATGTTCAGAGTTAAATTGGAAAATGACCACGAAATTCTGGCACATATATCCGGCAAAATCAGAAAAAATTTCATACGTATATTACCGGGAGACCGAGTAAAAGTTGAAATGACACCGTATGATTTATCGAGAGGAAGAATTACCTTCAGACTTAAATAGCAAACAAGAAAACACATCTCACAATTAATATAAAGGAAAACAAAAATGAAAGTAAGATCATCAGTAAAAAAAATTTGCGATAAATGCAAATGTATCAAAAGAAAAGGCAGAATTGCCGTAATTTGCGAAAACCCTAAACACAAACAAAGACAGGGTTAATTTTTGCAAAGGTCTAAGTACAAGACTTAAAAGAGGTACTGGTGAGGAAGTATTTATCCCTCATATCAAAAAAAATCTAACAACCAAGGTAAATTTTGTGTAAAGTATTGCACGACAGCAACATAAATTCGATGCAAAATACCCCTGAAGCTCAAAGAATAATAACATAGTGAACATTCTGAAAGCGTTAAGTAACAAATTACACAATGTTTACCACAAGCCAAAGAAAAGGAGAAATTAAAAATGGCAAGATTAGTAGGTGTAGACTTACCTCGTAACAAGAGAATGGAAGTAGCATTAACCTATATTTACGGTATAGGACCAACAAGAGCTAAGAAAATATTGGCAGCTACCGGAATCTCTCTTGATTTAAGAACAGACGATTTAACAGAAGAAGATATTAAAAACCTTCGTAACGAATTAGCAAACTACCACATTGAAGGTGACTTGAGACGTGAAGTTTCCATGAATATTAAACGTTTACAAGAAATCGGTTCATATCGTGGTTTGAGACATAAGAGAAACCTTCCTGCTCGCGGACAAAGAACAAAAACGAATGCAAGAACTCGCCGCGGTAAGAAAGGTTTGGCTATTACAAAGAAAAAGACAGTTTAGTAACCAATTATATTTAATGTAAAAGAAATAAGTAAAACATAAAGGAACGAAAAATGGCAAGACCAGTAAAAACAAAGAAAAAAGAAAAGAAAAATGTATTGCAAGGTGTTGTACACATTCAGTCAACATTCAACAATACAATTGTAACTTCTACTGATACTCAAGGTAATGCTATTGCTTGGGCTACAGCAGGTGCAAGCGGATTTAAAGGTGCAAGAAAAGGTACTCCGTTTGCAGCACAATCTGCAGCTGAATTAGTAGCTAAAAAATCAATTGACCAAGGTATGAAGAAGGTTGAAGTTCACATTAAAGGACCTGGTTCAGGAAGAGAAACTGCAATCAGAGCAATCCAAGCTGCAGGATTAGAAATTACATTAATTAGAGATGTAACCCCTATTCCTCACAACGGATGCCGTCCCCCTAAGAAAAGACGTGTATAACGGATTATAAGAAATATTTTAGTCCGATATTAGAATTAAATCGGCAGGGGCTTGCGAAAAAGCCAAATCGTAAACCATAGATGCCCTGCCACAAGAAAAAAGGAGAAATTAAAAAATGGCTAGATATACAGGACCTTCTAACAAATTGTTTAGAAATAAAAAAGTCAATGACCTTTCTAACAGAAAGCTGACTTCGTCTATGAGACAAACAGCATCAGGTCAACATGGCGCAGTAAGAAAGAAACTTTCAGAATACGCTATTCACCTTGCTGAAAAACAAAAAATCAGATATACATACTTAGTAAGTGAAAAACAATTTGCAAGATACTATAAAGAAGCTGAAAGAAGAAGAGGCGTTACAGGTACAATTCTTCTACAGTTATTAGAATCAAGATTGGATAACATTTTGTTCCGTGCAGGTTTAGGAATTACTCGTAAACAAGCAAGACAGATTGTTAACCACGGTCACGTTCTTGTAAATGATAAGAAAGTAGATATTCCATCATATTCAGTAAAACCGGGTGATGTAATTACTATTAAATCAAGAAGTAATAATTTCTTAAAATCAGTTACTGAAATGATTGATATGCCTTGTGATTCAGCATGGATGACAATCGATAAAGATGCATTGAAAATCACTTTCGACAGAATTCCGGAAAGAGAAGAATTAGATCCGGATATGAAAGAACAACTCGTAATTGAATATTACTCTAAATAGCGGATTTTGCGTAGAGTGAAGTGAGCAAGGCGAACGAAACTCGAAGGAACCCGGAGCGAAATGAACGACAGCGAAAGCGAAGTGAATGGCAGCGAAGGGTAAAGCAATAATCCAAGACTCAAAGAAGTCAAAACGTAACCGGTATATACCGGAAATAAGTCCGAGAGAGGATTTAAAAATCCAAGTAGTTATTTTTAAAACTAGGAGATTAAAAGAATGGAATTAAAAATTAAATGCGTTAATACGACAACAAGTTCAGACGGTTCACAATACGGTAAGTTTGTTATCGAACCATTGGAAAAAGGGTTCGGGACAACAATCGGTAATTCTTTAAGACGTGTATTATTATCAAGTCTTGAAGGAACTGCTGTTACTTCTGCAAGAATCGAAGGTATTACTCACGAATACACAGCTATACCGGGCGTATTAGAAGACGTTATTGATGTAATGTTGAATTTGAAAGGATTGGTTGTTAAAACTGATTCCGCAGAACCTCAACATTTACGTATAGACGTTGATAAACCTGGTGCTGTTCTTGCAAGTGATATTCAATTGCCTGCAGGCGTAAAAGTTGTTAACCCAGATTGGTTAATTTGTACAGTTGAAGAAGGCGGTAGTTTCCACGCTGATGTTATTGTAGAAACTGGCAAAGGATATGTACCGCATGATGTACCTAGAGATTCAAAAGGGCTTTCAATTGATGTTCTTCCAATCGATGCAACATTTATGCCTATCAAGAGAGTTAGCTACAACGTAGAAAACACTCGTGTAGGTGATTCTATAGATTTTGACAAATTGACTTTGGAAATTTGGTCAAACGGTTCAATAGAAGTTTCAACTGCATTAAGCCAAGCATCAAATCTTTTGATTGACCACTTTATGCAGATTGCATCAATAACAGGTCAACCGGCAGTAGCTCCGGTAGCCGCAATTGAAGAAGTAGTTGAGGAAAGTGAAACAGTTCCTACAATGACTATCGAAGAATTGGAATTATCTGTTAGAGCATACAATTGCTTGAAAAGAGCAAGTATCAACTCAATGGCAGAATTGTTGAAGAAATCAGAACATGATTTGTTGAACATTAAAAACTTCGGTAAAAAATCTTCAGACGAAGTAATTGAGAGATTACATCACTTCGGTTTAGATTTGGCACCAAATCCTGAAATCGAAGAAGAAATCGGTTAGTAACATAAAATTAATAACAATAAATTATAAGGAAAAACAAAATGAGACACATGACAAAAAAACATACGCTAAGTAAGGCAAAGGATCAAAGAGATGCTTTGTTGCGAGCATTAGCTACTGAGCTTTTTGTGCATGGTGAAATCAAAACAACTATGGCCAGAGCAAAAGCTTTAAGACCATATGCTGAAGGTATTATCACTCTTGCTAAAAAAGGTGATTTAGCTGCTATACGTCAAGCTGCCAGATACATCTACAACAAAGAAACCGGCAAATTTATGGATTTAAAGACCGGCGAAGTGTTCGATGAAGCAGTGAAAGACAAAAAATTAGCACCTCAAACAGTTTTGAGAAAGCTATTTACAGTAATCGGAAAACAATATACCGACAGAAAAGGCGGATATACAAGAATATTCAGACTTCCTCCTCGTCGCGGTGATGCTTCCGAAATGGCTTTAATCCAATTGGTGTAAGCCATTGATAAGGTATGCTTTAAGAGTTCAATATATCGGTAAAAATTATGCCGGTAGCCAACTTCAATTAAAAAACGGCAAACCGATAGAAGGATTACCGACAATACAAGGAGAACTTGAAAAAGCACTTGGCACATTGATAAAAAATAGCGCAAGCCGGTGTGAGCCGGATGACGCTAGCAAATATAGCCGACCGATAAAGGCAGTCTTTTCTGGACGAACCGATAGAGGTGTCAATTCTAAAGGGCAAGTAATTCATTTTAATGTAAAAGAACCCATTGTTGCTTCAAAGTTCCTTTACCAGATGAATGAAATCTTGCCGGATGATATCTCTGTCGATGACTTAAGAGAAGTCGATAAAAACTTTCACGCTCAAAAATCTGCAATAAGCAGGTTTTACAGATTTGAATTTGTTCATAGAAGATGTAAAAACGCTTATGATGGAGAGTTAATGAGAGTAAAGTTTCCGATAGATTTAGACAGGATGCAAAAATCTCTGAATTATCTGTTGGGAGAACACGATTTTTCGAGTTTCAAAAGTTCCGGAACGCTTAACCCGAGCAAAGTTTGCACTTTAACGCACATCAAATGCTATAAAGCGGATGATGATAGAGTTTTTATTGATATTAAAGGAAACAGATTTCTTTATAATATGGTAAGAACAATAGTCGGAACCCTTCTTTATATAGAAGGACACAATTTGCAGCCTGAACATATGAAAGATGTTTTGGAAGCAAAAGATCGGACGAAAGCCGGTCAAACAGTTAGCCCTTACGGGTTAACACTAATGGAAGTAACATACAAATAAAATATAACGGAGAAAAAGCATGAAGACATATTCAGCAAAACCTCTAGAAGTAGAAAGAAAATGGTATTTAATCGACGCGGAAGGCGAAGTATTAGGTCGTCTTGCAGTTAGAATTGCCAACATCTTAAGAGGAAAAAACAAACCTGAATATACACCTAACGTTGATACCGGCGACTTTGTTGTTGTTATCAATGCAGACAAGGTTATAGTAACAGGTAAAAAAGAAACAGATAAAATTTATTTGCACCATACCGGATATCCGGGTGGACTAAAGAGCGCAAGCTTCAAAGAATTGATGGAAAAAGACGGTACTTTAGCATTGGAAAAAGCTGTTAAGGGAATGTTACAACACAATACTTTGGGCGCTCAACAGTTAACTAAGTTGAAAATTTACGCAGGAAGCGAGCATCCGCACGCTGCACAAAAACCAATCGTATTGGAAAAGGAGGCTAAATAATGGCAGATACTGAAATTAAAGCAACAGGCCGTAGAAAGACCTCTATCGCAGTTGTAAAGCTTGTTAAAGGTAAAGGCAGAATTTTCGTTAACGGAAAAACATTAAGAAACTACATAGGCAACCGTCCGGCTGTTGAAATGTTAGTATATAGACCGCTTGTTCTTACGGATAACCAAGAAAAATATGACGTAAGAGTAAAAGTTGTAGGCGGCGGTGTTGTAGCACAATGTGGTGCTATCAGACACGGTATTTCAAGAGCATTGGTTGCTGTTGATGAAAAATACAGAAACGTATTGAGAATGGAAGGTTTGTTAACTCGTGACCCACGTGTTAAAGAACGTAAGAAATACGGTAGAAAAAGAGCTCGTAAGAGATTCCAATTCTCAAAACGTTAATACGTTTTACTATATTATACAAAAAGACTCCGGAAATGGAGTCTTTTTTTGTTGACTTTATAATTTTTTTTGATATATTTGTGGATATTCAAAATATATAACAGTCATAGCTTGAAAGGGGAATAAATATGCGTGTAGAAAGAATTGGCATTACTCAAAATTACAATAATTCAAACAAACAGAATTTTACGGCAAATTTTTCAGAAAAGGAAATTCTCAGCATGACACGGGAAGCAAAAAAACACTACGGTGCCGCAGGAATTCCAATGTTAGATATCTTATTAGGATATCTGGAAAAAATTGGCGGAAAAGTTGCACATATTAAAACTACAAAACAAGAAAGCGGATCTATCTTTGGAACTAAACTAAAAGTTCTCACTATTGATAAAAAAGTTGTTCATAGCGTGGATGAAGATACTCCGGGATTAGACTTATTGGAAGGATATCTTGTAGGTGAACCTGAACCATATATAAAAGATTTTGTACGTATGCCGGAGAGAATATATGAAAGCAGATGGTTTGAACGAGGGGCACGTAACGAAGAATCATTATTGCGTCATGCTCTACCGAAGAAAGTCTCGGCAAAACCGACGAAGCCAAAACAGCCTGTTGATTGGACAAATGAGGGAATAACTCCTCCAAAACCGGCAATTGCAATTTTGGAAAAGAAAGTAGAATATATTAAACCATATAGCGTTGTTAAAGAAATATATAAGGATAAAACAGGTAGAAATATTCGCATTTCTAATATAGATATTCTTGCAAAATCAAGAACAGAAGAAGGTATAGCCGAGTTAAATGCTATTGAGAAGAATTTGAATAAAACATCTAAACAGATTTTTGCTCAAAAACGAAAAGCAGCAAAATTAGAAATTGAAAAGCCAAAACAAAAACCTAAAGTTATACAATAAGTTATAAGAAATAAATGAACGGTTTCAATAGAAACCGTTTTTTATTGTAAAAATTCTTAAAAACATTGTGCATTATTAATATTTATAATAGAATATAGTTCGTGGTGTTTTGGAATTAAGAAAGGGGTATTATATGAAAAAATTAGTGGTATTATTAGGTCTTGCAATCCTCGGAATGGGAATAGGGCTAAAAGCGAGTGCGTATGAACCATGGGGCATTGGGATTTACAACGGAACAAAAGAGGCTATGGATTATGCAACTCCGGGTGCAACATTAGGCAATAAATCAGGTTCAGCAACTTGTAAAACAGTTTTAGGCATAGTAAATTGGGGCGATTGCTCAATCCGTACAGCAATGAAAAACGGTAGAATTTCAAGAGTTACAGCTGCGGACTGGGAAAAGTTTTTCGTTATATTATACGGTGAAAAAACCCTTCGTGTATATGGAAACTAATTTTGCAAAAAATATATAATTGCAAGCGGGTGAAAAATTTTTCACCCGCATTTTATTTATTCAAAATTTAGCTCATTTTCTAAACTACATGTTTACTTTGAGCATTGTGCATGATACTATTTTGTCATAGAATGCGATTTCTATATTTGGTGATTATTATATAAACATGGAAAGGAAAACTATGACAGAAAAAAGAGTATGGCTTTTCCACGAAGGAAACGCAAATATGCGTAGCCTGCTTGGCGGAAAAGGGGCAAACCTTGCCGAAATGACTAATTTAGGATTACCGGTACCTCCGGGATTAACTATCACCACTGAAACTTGTATGGATTATATCAATCACGGCAACACCATGCCTGCAGGTTTGATGGATGAAGTAAAATTAGCGTTAAAATCAGTTGAAGAAAAAGCCGGTAAAAAATTCGGCGATACAACTAATCCGCTATTGGTTTCCGTTCGTTCAGGTGCAAGAGTTTCTATGCCCGGTATGATGGAAACAATTTTGAACTTAGGTTTGAATGATGAAACCGTAGAAGCTATGGTTAAATTAACTAATAACCCACGTTTTTGCTACGATTCATACAGAAGATTTTTGACTATGTTCGGTTCTGTAGCTTGGGAAATGGACAGACAAAAATACTTTGAATCAGAAGTAGAAAAAGTTAAGGCAAGAGAAGGTGTAACTTCCGATACAGAAATTTCTGCAGACGGATGGAAATCTTTGATTCCTATTTACAAAGCAACTATCAAAGAAGTTACGGGAAAAGAATTCCCTCAAGATCCGTATGTTCAATTGCAAGAAGCTATTGAAGCAGTATTCCGTTCTTGGAATATTCCTCGTGCAGTTGCATACAGAAATATGAACAAAATTGACCACAACTACGGTACCGCAGTTAACGTTCAAACAATGGTATTCGGCAATATGGGTAATGATTGTGCAACAGGTGTTTCTTTCACTCGTAACCCTGCTACAGGCGAAAATAAATTCTACGGCGAATACCTTGTAAATGCTCAAGGGGAAGACGTTGTTGCAGGTATCAGAACTCCAAAACAAATTTCCGAATTGGAAACTGATATGCCTGATATCTACAAACAATATGTTGACATTGCAAAACAATTAGAAAAAGGTTACCACGATGTTCAAGATATGGAATTTACGGTTGAACGCGGTAAACTTTGGATTCTTCAAACAAGAAACGGCAAAAGAACAGCTAAGGCTGCGATTAAGATTGCCGTTGATATGTACAACGAAGGTATTATTACTAAGGAAGAAGCTATTAACCAAGTTGATCCATATTCAGTTTATCAAGTATTATTACCTTGCTTCAACCCTGATAAAGTTAAACACTCACACAAAGTTTCAAAGGGTGTAAACGCATCTCCGGGTGCAGCTGTAGGTAAGATTGTATTTGATACAGAAGAAGCTGCAAGACGTGGTGAAGCCGGCGAAAAAGTTATCTTGGTAAGAATTGAAACTTGTCCTGATGATATTCACGGTATGGCAGTATCACAAGGTGTTCTTACATTAAGAGGCGGCGCAACTTCTCACGCAGCAGTTGTTGCAAAAGGTATGGGCAAACCTTGTGTATCAGGTTGTGAAGATTTAGTTATTGATTTAGCTAAAGAAACAATTACTTGTTCTGACGGAACCGTATTCCACAAAGACGATATTATTTCTCTTGACGGAGGAACCGGTGAAGTTATGGAAGGTGCTATTGAGCTTGTTCAAGCAGGTTTGGATGAAGACTTTGAAACCTTCTTCTCTTGGGTTGATGAAATCAAAGAACTTCATGTAGAAGCTAACGCAGATACTCCAAAGGATATTGAAAATGCTAAAAAATTCGGTGCTGAAGGTGTAGGTCTTTGCAGAACTGAACATATGTTCATGGATCCTGACAGACTTCCTTGGGTACAAAAAATGATTATTGCAAACACAACAGAAGCAAGAAAAGAAGCTCTTTCACACTTGTTACCTATGCAATATTCCGATTTCTATTCAATGTTCAAAGCATTAGGCGACAAACCTTTAACAGTACGTTTGTTAGATCCGCCGCTTCATGAATTTTTACCTTCTAAGATAGAATTGATTGAAAAAGTTGCAACAAAACGAGCTTTAAATCAAGATTACAAAGAAGATGAAAAAATGTTGGAAATCGTTGAAAACCTATCGGAATCTAACCCGATGATGGGCTTACGCGGATGCCGTTTAGGTTTGACTTATCCTGAAATCAACGAAATGCAAGTTAGAGCAATCTTCGAAGCTTGCTGCGATTTGACCAAGGAAGGTCATCATATTCAACCTTGGATTATGGTTCCTTTAATTGGTCATATCAACGAACTTAAAACTGCAAAAGCTACATTAGTTGCAGTTGCAGAACAAGTTATGGCTGAAAAGGGAGTAAGAGTTGATTACAAATTCGGTACAATGATTGAAATTCCTCGTGCAGCACTAACTGCAGGTGAAGTTGCTACAGAAGCTGAATTCTTCTCTTACGGTACAAATGACCTTACTCAGATGACATTTGGATATTCTCGTGATGACGCTGAAGGCAAATTCTTAAAGAACTACGTTGAACAAAAGATTTTACCTTCTAATCCGTTTATTACGTTAGACCAAAAGGGTGTTGGAAGACTTATCGAAATGTCTATCAATGAAGGTAAAGAAGTTAATTCTTCACTTGTTGGCGGTATATGCGGCGAACACGGCGGCGACCCTGATTCTGTTAAGTACGCACACAAAATCGGACTTAACTATGTTTCATGTTCACCATTCCGTATTCCACAAGCTAAATTGGCTGCAGCTCAAGCTGCTATAGCTTGCCCAAGGAAGGAATTGGCAAAAGTATAAAACCTAAAAATATAGACAACAGTAAGGTGCATCATACGATGCACCTTATTTTTTGGCAAAAATAATAAAAATATGCTACAAATAATTAATTTTTTATTAATTTTATCATGTATGTAAGAATTGTATGTTAGAGTAAAAA
>DEFJ01000005.1 GCA_002350725.1 Cyanobacteria bacterium UBA2855
GAAATTATGATGACTGAAAGTACGCAATGTATTGCATCAGCATTAAGGAATGCAATTATAAATTTAGGTTTAATACCGAAGGTCGTTTATCAGGATAATGGAAAAGCATTTAAATCCCGATTTTTCCAAAAAGAGGACTTTGAAGAAGATTTATTTAACGGAGTTTATGCAAACTTAAATATACATTCCGTTTTTGCTAAACCATATAATGCAAGAGCAAAAGTTATAGAAAGATTTTTCAGAGAGTTTCAGGAAGAACTTGAAAAAGGAATGCCGAGTTACATTGGAACTTCTATTGAAGATAAGCCGGCGTGGTTAAAAAGAGGGGAACACTTACACGCAGAATGGCATAAAAAACTTACCAATAATCATATTCCGACAGTTTCGGAAGCAAGTAAATATATTAATAGTTGGATTGAATTTCATAATAACCAACCCTGTCCGAACGATAGAACTAAAACAATCAAAGAGTGTTTAAATAGCGTTCAAAAACAAAACATTGATGTTCAAAGACTCGATGATTTGATGATGAAAACTGAAGGCAGAACAATTAATAAACATGGTATTACATTCTTAAATATGCATTATAGGAGCGAGGCAATATTAGGAATCCGGGATAAGGTAAACATTCGATACAGCTTGTTTGATTTATCAAAAGTCAATGTATATTCGACTAAAGGGGAATTTTTATGTGTTGCCCATAGGGTTCAAAAAGTACACCCGATGGCTCGTGTTCTTGGAACTGTAAAAGATATGGAAGAATACAAGTATCAATTTGAAAAACAACAAAAAATAAAAAACAGATTAATTAAACAGGTAAAGAAAACATTCCCTGAAGAGGAACTTCAGGTTTTGGATATTGTGCCTGAGCCAATAATTAAAATCGAAGAATTTGAACCTGAAAAAACGGTTCGTGAACATAAATTAACCCCTCGTGAAAAACAAATGAATAAACCTATGTTTAATTCGGATTATGAAAAATACGAATGGCTGATAAATAACGGCTGCACAAATCCTGAAGATAGGAAATGGCTCGCAGATTATATTAGAAGTGATGAATATTACAACTTATATGGAGGTTAGCAGATGAAAACGAATGTATTTGTAAAAACAAAAAACGTCAAAAATTTTGTAGCACTTATGGAAGAACTTAAAAAACTTCCGCCAAATATTCCCAAAATAACACTTGTTTACGGAGAGTATGGTCTAGGTAAATCTGAAACAATCAAATGGTGGACATTTAGAAATGAATGTATTTATGTAAGAGCAAATCAAGGTATGTCAACAAGATGGCTGTTATCTGATATAGCCGAAGAACTAAATATTGAGACATTTTGGCATATTGATGAAACATTCAACGAGATTGTAAAAACGCTAGTAAAAGATCGAAAAACGATTATTGTTGATGAAGTTGATTATTTAATAGACAAAAAAACAATTGAAACCTTAAGGGATTTGCACGATAGAACAGGCTGTCCGCTTGTTTTAGTAGGAATGGCGAACGTAAATACTAAACTAGCAAGATATCCTCACCTGATAGATAGAATCTACAAACAGTATGAGTTTCAAAAATATAAACCTGAAGATATCAAGCAAATTTTAGAAGAATTAACTGAAGTACCGTTTACTGCTGATGGCTTAGAATATTTATCAACAAGAGAAAATCAATTCCGCCAATTGGTTAAATTGTTAAATAAAATCGAGAAAAAAGCAGAAACAAATCAAATAAAAATACTTGACGAAAATACACTAAGGGGATTACTCAATGAAAGAACAAATATTAAAACTTTGCAAACGGCTTAATGATTTTTCAATAGAAGAAATCGAAACTATTTCTGAACTTGATTCTGATGAATTAATGCCAATAATCACAGAATTAGTAGCAGATAATTTACTATTAGTAAGACATAATCGATATTATTTTATTAAAAAAAATAAAAAAAGATCTGCCGGATTACCTTTAATGTTTCAATATCATTCAAATGAAATAATTGATTTTATGATAAAAGGTTTCTGCTCTGACGTAGATGTTAAAACTATGATTAATTTATTTGGAATTGGGAAAAATGTTATGGATAAATTTTATTCATATTTTAGAAATATTTTATATGAAAAACAAAAAGCAGAACTAATTGAATATTTTGAAAAAGAACCAAAAATAGGTCAAGAAAGATTATATATGACGGCTAAGGTTTATCTTTATTTATATAATCATAAATTATATGTTTCCGAAAAAATGTTAAAATCCAACTATTCTAAAAAACATACAGAGGAAGAAAGATTAGAAATTAAAAATATATATTTACGCAGTTTTAGAAAAGTTTTGAGCAGATCATTTGCTCACAGATTTAACCTACATTTATCAGAAGAGATATGGAAGTGGGGAAAGGACTATAAACAAAGGTATTCCGCCATTAAACATTTATTATTTGCTTAACAAAAGTTAAGCAATTCCTGTACAATTTTATAAATCAACCTCAAAACATTATAAATATTAAATAAAAAAA
>DEFJ01000019.1:0-287 GCA_002350725.1 Cyanobacteria bacterium UBA2855
GGTATCAGCGGAGCTAACGGAACGACTAACTTCTCAGGAACTGTAGTACAGAACGGAGCAGTAAGTCAGAAGAATGTAACAAACGCAGAAAACAGCACGTTGACGGTTGGAGCAGATATAGAAGCTACGGAAAGCTTTGTAAATGACGGAACAGTAAATGTAGCGGATGCGGGACATATAAAATCAGCATTAACAAATAACAATATAGCAAACGTAAGCGGCGGCACGTTGGGAAGTGGTATTAGCGGAGCTAACGGAACTACTAACTTCTCAGGAACTGTAGTACA
>DEFJ01000019.1:560-44297 GCA_002350725.1 Cyanobacteria bacterium UBA2855
AACGAATAATGCTGTTGGCAGTGGAATTGATTCACAGAACAGCAGAACAGATGTAATAGGATTAGGCAATGTAATATTGGGAGAAGATATTACATTGAAGTTAGACTTAGATGCGAGCGGCAGTTCAGATACGTTGAGTGCGGTAGTAGCGGGAGCATCGAGTGGCAAGTTAATAATAGATGAATACACAATATTAGACGGCAAAGCTATTTCTGATATGGCTAATGACTACAAGGTACAGATATTAAATAAGAGTGGAGAAGGCGGATTAGAATTAGCATTAAGTCAATCTGTACAGGATGAGTTTGAGGCAGCAAGACGCACAATAGAGCATAGGGATGAGATAAATCATGATGATGAAATAGAATCATCGACAGATTGGGGACACACATATTACCACAGATACACGACTGAGTACAACAAGTATGGAACGTTAGGATTAGCGACGACAACGACAGCGAACGATTCAATCGGAATGTTAATAACCGAAGTTGGCGGAGTAGTAGGGGACACTATACTTGGTGATACGTTAGCATTAGTAAATCAGGCGGATATAGCTAACAGGACGTTTAGTACGGATGATGCGACTGCGGTATACAATGTTGGAGCTGATTACAGTGTATCAGACATAGGCGAAACCGAGGCAGGAATATTCAATGTAAGCGGTAAGAAGGAAGGCGGAAGCACTTCTACGATAAACTTTGGCGACAAAGGCGGCTTCAATTTAGAAAAAGCGACGACATTGAATATGAGTGATGTTGAGATAAACAGCAACGGAACGGTAGTAACGTTAGACAATGATGCTGCGAAGTTAGTGACAAATGCAGACACGGTAATAAACGGCGGGATAACGAATAAGAACGGCGCAGTAGATAATGCGGGCAGTATAAGCGGTGCAGTAGATAACAAAGATGAGTTGACGAACAGCGGCACTATAAGCGGTGCAGTAGAAAACAGCGGCGAATTGACAAACAGCGGCACTATAAGTGGCGGAATAACGAACACGAATAAGGTAACGAACAATGGCGGCGCAATAGTTGGAATAGATAACAGCGGTGAAGTAGAGAACAGCGGCACGTTGAGCGGAGTAATAACGAACAGCGGAGCTGGTGCAAAGATAACGACGAGTGCGAGCGGCATAGCAGAGGGCAGCACGGTAAATAATGATGCAGATATAATCTTCACTGGCGGCGAGAACAAGAACGTAATAAGCGGAAGCGGACATACAGAGATAGCGAGTGGAGCTGTAGTCGTAAACAGTGCTAAGATAAATCAGGATGTAAGGGTAAGCGGCGAGTTAACGAGTACGGCGGAAAATCTTGGCGGAGCAATAACGAACAATGGCACGTTGAATTTAAGCGGAGCGTTAGATAAGGCAATAAGCGGCGCAAGCGGCGTAACGAAAGTAGATAGCGCATTAAGCTTGAGTAATGGCGGAGCGATAGCCGGTACGTTAGATATGAATGGTGGGAATTTAACGGTATCAGCAGGAGCAATAACGAGTCATGACATAGGCAAAGTAGTTGGCAACGGAAGAATGGCAATAGACTTTGATATGACAGGAGTAACGAGTGCGAGTGGCGGCAGTATAGATAGGATAAATGCGGGCACAGGCAGTAACGGTGTTATAACTATAAGTGGAATAAGTATGACGAATCAGCCTGTGAATGTACCTGGAGTAGTCAATATGGATGAGAACTACAAGATACAGGTATTGAACACGGCAAGTGACAGTTTAAGATTAGCATTAAGCAGTGAAGTTGCGGCAGCGTTAGACGGTCGTGAATATATAGTTGGATACACGGCAGGATACAGTTATGATGATGATATAGCAGCGAGCAGCAGTTGGGAGCAGGAATATTACCATCATGATGTAGACAATGTAACAAAGTACGGAAAGTTGGGATTAACAACGACGAATACGACGAACGACAGTATCGGGGTAGTATCGACGAGAGAGGATCGAGGCAGCGGAGATGACAAGACGTTGTTGGATACGTTAGCTAGATTGAACAAGTCAAATGAAACAGAGAGAAATTACACGACAGGTGATGCGGGTGCTATACATACAGTAAGTGAAGACTTAGGTGAGACGGCAGCCGGAGAATACAATATAGTTGGAAACAAGTCCGGAGGAGATATTTCAACGATAGATTTGAACAATCACGATGGATTTGAGTTAGCGAACGACACAGATTTAACTATAGAAAAAGTTAAGATAACGGATAATACGGCGGGTAAGACGGCTGAAAACACGACAGTAATAAGTGTATCAGACAGTGATGCGAATGTAAACTTAAAGGATGCGTACATAGATGGAGCAATAGTTGGAGACAGCGCATTAGCGGACAACTATGATTTGAATACGAGTGGAGAAACTACGGTAGCCGGAGATATAACAAAGGCAAACGTAAATAACACCGGAAATCTGACAACAAACGGAGTAAGCGGCACAATAGATAATAGTGGAGATATGACGACTAAGGGTGCTGTTGAGGGTGATGTAACGAATAATAGCGGCAGCACATTCCATGCAGAAAGCACGATAGACGGAGATGTAGTAAACAACGGAGACAGTTTTGCAGCAGACGGAAAGATAACCGGAGATGTAGAAAACAATAGCGGAACATTAGCGGCAAATGATGGAATAGACGGAAATGCAACGAATAATAACGGAACATTAAATGTAACCGGAGATGTGAGCGGCGATATAGATAACGACGGAACAACGACGGTAACGGGAAATGTAGATGGCGGAGTAACGAGCAGCGGCGATACGACGATAGGCGGCAGCGTAGGAGATAATGTTGCAGTAACCGGAGGAACGACTGAAATAGGCGGCGACGTAGACGGAGATGTTACAAATGCTGGAACAACGGATATTGGCGGAGATGTAACGGGTAAAGTAACTAGCAGCGGCGAAACTACGGTAGACGGACACGTAGGTGCAGGAGTTGAGGTTAATGACGGCAAGACAACTGTAGGTGATGGAGTAACCGGAGATGTAACGGTAGCAAACGGCAGTGAAGCTGAAGTAACGGGAAATGTGAGCGGCGATATAGATAACAACGGAACAACGACGGTAACGGGAAATGTAGATGGCGGTGTAACGAGCAGCGGCGATACGACGATAAGTGGTAACGTAGGCGGAGATGTAACGGTAACGGGCGGAGAGACTATTGTAGACGGTACGATAGGCGGAGATGCAGAAAACAGCGGAAAATTAAAAGCGGATGCGGATAAGATAAGCGGAACCATAACGAACAATACTGGTGCAGAATTTACTACAGGCGGCGTATTAGATAAGGAAATCTACGGAGGCGGAACAACAAAAGTAGACGATGAGATAGCAATAAACAGCGGAGCAAAGGTTGATGGCACATTAGATATTAACGGAGGAGAGGTAACAATATCTGAGGGTGCAATAACGAGTCATGATTTAGGAACGGTAATCAACAGTGTAGCCGGAGACGGGGTATTAAATATAGATTTGAACTTAGAGACCGGCGAAGCGGATAAGATAAGGGTAGCGAGTGATTCAACAGGCAGTGTAAAATTAGGACCTGTAAATATAATCGGAGCTACAGTAGATCATTTGAATAAGGACTTCAACGTAGAGATAGTTGAGGGCAGTGACAATTTCAAATTAACATCTGATGCAGACACGTTTGACGGAACAGAATATATAATAGAGGAGAAGGGTGCATATGATGTTAATCATGTAGTTGAAGCAGTAACAGATTGGAGCAAGGTATACCAAGATAAGCATGTAAGTGCGGAGACAGTAAAGGGACAATTAGGATTGAATGATTCACAGACGGGAATCAAGGTAAGTGAGTCAAGCAGAAGCGGAGGAGAAGAGACGTATACGAATGCCGGAGATGCATTAGCATTGGTAAATCAGGCAGACATAGCGGATAGGACATTTAGCACGAATGATGCGAATGCGGTATACAATGTTGGCGAAAAATACAAGGCAGACACCGGAATAGATATATCAGACATAGGCGAAACCGAGGCAGGAATATTCAATGTAAGCGGTAAGAAGGAAGGCGGAAGCACTTCTACGATAAACTTTGGCGACAAGGGCGGCTTCAATTTAGAAAAAGCGACGACATTGAATATGAGTGATGTTGAGATAAACAGCAACGGAACGGTAGTAACGTTAGACAATGATGCTGCGAAGTTAGTGACAAATGCAGACACGGTAATAAACGGCGGGATAACGAATAAGAACGGCGCAGTAGATAATGCGGGCAGTATAAGCGGTGCAGTAGAAAACAGCGGCGAATTGACAAACAGCGGCAGTATAAGTGGCGGAATAACGAACACGAATAAGGTAACGAATAATAGCGGCGGCAGCATAGTTGGAATAGATAACAGCGGTGAAGTAGAGAACAGCGGCACGTTGAGCGGAGTAATAACAAACAGCGGAGCTGGTGCAAAGATAACGACGAGTGCGAGCGGCATAGCAGAGGGCAGCACGGTAGTTAACGATGCTGAGATAATATTCAACGGCGGGGAGAACAAGAACGTAATAAGCGGAAGCGGACATACAGAGATAGCGAGTGGAGCTAACGTAGTAAACAGTGCTAAGATAAATCAGGAAGTAAGGGTAAGCGGCGAGTTAACGAGTACGGCGGAAAATCTTGGCGGGGCAATAACGAACAATGGCACGTTGAATTTAAGTGGAGCGTTGGGTAAGGCCGTAAGCGGGGCAGGAGAGACTAATATTGATGGCACGTTAGAATTAAAAGAAAACGGAGCAGTAGATGGCACGTTAGATATGAATGGTGGTAGAATAGTAATATCTGACGGTTCAATAACGAGTCACAACATAAACGATATAATTGGTGAAGCTACGATGGCAATGGATTTAGATTTAAGTGATTCTACGATTGCAAGCGGAGACAGAATAGTAGTAAACAGTAATGGAGTTGGCTCATTAACGTTAGATAAGTTGAATTTAACGGGAGAAATGAGGGAATTTGAATACAAGGTATTAGAGGGAACTGATGACAACTTTGAATTAAAGGTAGCCGACGGATTAGCATCACAGTACCACAAGGAGCACAGTGAGAAAGAGATAGAGTCATATACGATAAATACAGACACGAACTGGAGAGATGTATATGATGTAACGGAAAAGGTAACGACGACGTCACAGGATTTGGGAGTAAAGGATAAGAACACGTTGCAGTATAAGACGAGTGTAAACACGAGCACGGAAGTATCCAGAGACGAAGACACTTTGATGTTGGTAAATCAGTATGACGGAATTGGAACAAGGAATTTCAACGCAAGCGGAGCGAGTGACCGATATGAAGCAAAGGCAGATATGGGTAAGACAGCAGCTGGCGAATTAAATATAAACGGAAAAGCAAGTGGAGCGGAGAAATCTACAATAGATTTGAAGGGACACAGCGGATTTGAGATAAACAACGATAACACGACTATAAACTTGAATGATGTTAAGTTAACAGGCGGAAAGGATGTAATCAAGTCAATCAAGGAAGATTCTACAGTAAACGTAAACAATTCCGAGATAAGCGGAAACGAAGGCGGCATCAAGACGATGGGGGCAATAAATGTCAACGGAAAGACGACAATCGGAGATGATATAGTCTTGATGGGTGCAAACGGCAGTGTAAACATAAGGGATAATAACAAAGAGGCAGATTTACAAGGAAAGATAACGGGTGTAAGCGGATCTAAGTTAAATATAACGAATTCTACAATAGACATAAAGAGTCAGATAGCCGGTGTAAACACGGTATTGAACAATACAACGTTAAATATGGCAAAGGAAAGTTTATTAAGCGGAGATTTAACGGTAGGAAGTGCATCTACGGCAAATATGGTAAATAACGGAATAGGTGCGATGACAATAAACAATATGGTATTAAACGGCATATTGAACATAGGAGTAGATG
The DNA here is from genome assembly GCA_002350725.1 of Cyanobacteria bacterium UBA2855. GTDB lineage: Bacteria > Cyanobacteriota > Vampirovibrionia > Gastranaerophilales > Gastranaerophilaceae > UBA1221. Next base: position 6,494 of record DEFJ01000019.1, read on the forward strand.
TAGACTTAGCGAACAGTGCAATGGATAGGATAATAGCTAACAGTGTAAGCGGGGACGGATACATAAACGTAGCGAACATGAATTTATTATCTGATGCACCGAGGGAAATAACGCAAATACCGATATCTAATGAGGTATTAAAAGACAGGATAAGAACGGCAATAAGTACGGTATCATATTCACCGATATACAAATACGATGTAAGTTACAATCCAGGAAACGGATTATTCACGTTTGTGCGCGGATTCACGGACATAGGCGGCGGCAGTGATTGGAGGACGTACAATCCGGCGGTATTGAGTGCACCGGTATTAACGCAGGCAGGCGGACAGGTAACGATGGCACAGACGTTTGGTCATGCGTTTGAGCATTCGGATGTATTTATGAAGTCACCATATTCAAAGAGGATGGCAGCGACACAGGCGAATGTATATGCGATGAGTACGGATTTCAATGAGAACATGTCATTGAGCGGCGGATTAAATTACGACGAGACGAACAAGGCAGTATGGGTTAAGCCATATACGACATTTGAAAACGTAAATTTAGATAACGGGCCAAAGGTAGATGTAATCGGATACGGGACATTAATAGGCGGGGACAGTGATTTCCGCAAACTACGTCACGGATGGACGAATGTAGGCACGTTGTATGTAGGGTATAACGGATCTCAGGTAGATTATGCAGGAATAAGCGGCTCAACGAATGGCGGCATATTAGGCATAACGGAAACCTTCTACAGGGGCAACTTCTTCAATGCAACGACAATCAATGCTGGAGCAGCCTTTGGGGAAGCGAACACTATGTACGGCAAGGATGACGTCATAATGATAATGGGCGGCATAGCGAACAAGACGGGATACAACATAGAGTTCAAGGAAGGCAAATATATAATACAGCCGAACCTAATGCTGAGTTACAGTATGATAAAGACGTTGGATTACACGAATGCGGCGGGAGTAAGGATAAATGCGGATCCACTGCATACAATAATGTTAAATCCAAATGTAAGATTTGTAGCGAACTTAAAGAACGGATGGCAGCCATACGCATCAGTTGGTATGATATGGAACTTGATGAACAAGACGAATATGGATGCAAACGGACACGTATTGCCTCAAATGCATACAAAACCGTATGTAGAATACGGTGTAGGTTTACAAAAATCAATAGGCGAACGTTTCACAGGATATGCACAAGCAATGATGCGTAATGGCGGCAGAAACGGTATAGCATTGACAGTTGGATTCAGATGGGCATTAGGCGGCAAAGCGAAAGAGAAAAAGAATAAAAATGTAAAACCGGTAAACACGAAATTACCGGAGGCAACAGGTACAGAATTACCAAAAGTAGAATTTAAGATAAGAGATGTAGAAAAGGATTTAAACAATGTTACTACACCTCAACCAACCCCTGCAAAAGATAATTTAACTAACAATACTCCTAAACAAAAAACGGTTATAAAGAGTCTAAATAAAAATGCAAATCGCCAAAATATAAATAAATATATATCTATTGTGGATAACTAATAGTGAAAATATTTATTTAACTTGCAGTATGTTGTACAAATTTGTTATCTGACAGTAGCAAATTATATTTTGTTCGGTTTTATAATATAATTATAAAGGAGTAGTTATGCGTGTAGCATCTGTAGGGTATAAAGATTTTAGTAATATAAATTTTAATAAGCAAAATCATAAAAATTACGACATTTATTTTGAGGCAAAATTCCCAAACGGGATGAAAAGACCTCGTCATATTAAAAAACACATCGCATATATGAATTTTGCAAGATATAATCCAATAAAGAGAGATTTTGGAACTTATAAAATTCCTGTTCATAATGAAGAAGTAAACAGGTATTTAAAATCTAAATATACTTTTGAAGAATTTAGAGCACTATTTGATTTCGCAAAGAAAAAAGATACTTTCTCATACATTATGGATAAGAAAACTTCATTTGTAAAAACATCATTGATAAATCGTAAAGAGAATGAATTGATGTCGGATATGATATGGATTACAGATACGTGTAATAATATGATTCTCGTAAAACGTCAACATCCTGAACAATGTACAAATGTTCTAAATAAAATAGCAGAACTATATGACGGACAAAAAGAAGTTTTTGACGATGTTATACAAACTCCGTCAAAATATAAAAAAAGCGGTATTCATGTTTGGCAGGGGCAAACGGGTGTTGGTCATTGCTTTGTTCCGCAGACTCACAAGCCTCATATTTGGTTTGCAAAAACCAGATTAGAGTCTGTAGGCAATTATTTACAACAGGCTTCTGATTTGATATTAACAGGGTTGAGCGGGGGTAAATACGGCTATAAAACGTCAGGTGAAATTCCACAAACAGTTGTTGATTCAATTGCAAATTGTACTAAATATTTAAAAGCTGTTGATTATCCGGAAGCTCGCTCATGCGGGGCATGGGAAGAACAAACCTTTATGACCTCATTGACAAGTGATACATCGATATGCAATCAGGGTATAAGAGATATTTTAAAACTTATGTTTCAACCGACGAAAAATGAAGAATTATTAAAACTTCGTCAGAGTATAATTAAATCAAAACACGGTGATGTTTTTGTAAATAAAAAAGATTTAGTAATGTTATTAAAGCGTGGTGAAGCCAGAATTAGCATGCAACCTGATATTGAAACGCTTGCTCAGCATCCTCGAGGAACAAAGTCTAAAGACATGAAATATTATGAAAGGTATTATGATTCTGCTATGGCTTTTGTTCCACAAACAGAAAAAATTGATTCAAATGATATTTATCGTGATTGTGCAAAAAAGTTGTATCTGCTAAAGAAGCTCGAAAAAAATTTAGTTAGAGATAATGGTGCAATACGTTATAAGGGTGACAAATACTTGAATTTAGACTATCATACTTTAAAAAATCAATGGACAGACAACAAAAAGAGTAATGAGGCAGAGTGGTTTTTGGTTTCGGAAATTGCCGACGGATACGGTGCGGTTGTCAGACAATTGTTAAATCATATTGAGAGAAATGGTGCTATATCTGAAAAAGATAAAAAACTTCTTTCAATAGCCATAAGAGGTGAAACAGAACATATAAACAGAAGTTATGCAAGAATTACCCCTAAAAACATGACCAAATCAAATATGTATTCCTGTCCTTCATATAAAATCCCTGAGGCTTATGAAGCGGTAACGATGAAAAATGGTGCAGTAAAATATGTTCCGGGTGCTCATAATCCTCTAACATGGGCTGAAGCATCTTTATATAAAGCCTCGGAAACATTTCTGGATAACCTTGAACGTATTGAACGTATTCGCGGTTTATAAATTTGTTTGGACATGTAAATCCGGTTATTTTATCATTATTGCCAAATTAAACGTTCGGATTGTCACGCCCTGATAGGCTCGTAATGGCATGGTTCTGTAAGATAGTATATATCAACCTAAATTGAAGTATAATGTAACATATTATTGTAGTAATTAAAGTTTTTCATAAAAGTTCCGTATGTATCTTTATATAAAAAGTAAGATGTTGTGCGGAGATTTTATATGAGTGGTAATATAGACAGATTTAAAAATTCAGAAGAATATCAAAATTATGTTAAACGTACTACTGATGAGATTTTTAAAGAAAGAGAAAAAGTTTCGAAGCGAGAAGTATTTACTATTTTTTCTGACAAAATAGATAAACTTAATTCTCAAGGCTTGAAACGCTTAAATGAGATTTGTGCAATTGATAATGATGGTACAACAATTAACAAAGATGAGATGATGATGATTTATTCATTGTTAGATTTGGATATTTCGAAATCTTTGCCTGATGGAAATATTGATTCTGAGAATTCTGTGCTAAATTTAGCAAGTGATGAGGAATTTAGGCGGGTTAAAGATTCTCTGATTAAGCTTTATCAAAAACAAAAATCCGAACCGGATGTACACAAAAATCAAAAATCTGATAATGATATGTTATTAAAAGATTCTGCAAAAATTGTTAAAAATTTTGAAACGGATATTCCGGAATTTAATGCTGCAGATTATACCATTGATGCGTTAAAAAAGAGGTTTCCAGAGCCTGAGTATCAAGTATACGAGGAGCAAAGCTATATAACAGGTTTGCCTCCGGCTACAATAATAAAAAAAGATGGCAAAGAAGTTGCAAGAGTCGTTGATTTTTCTCAGGATGAAGTAGTTGTGTCGTTATCTAAATATGATGACCATGGTAACCTTACGTTGAGAACTTTTTTACGTAACGGACAAGCTTATAGAACAGAGGAAACAAAATACCAATATGATAAAAATGGAAATATTGTCAGTGAAAGAAGATACGAAGATGGTAAAATGAAAGGCGGCAGTTATAAGGAATACGATGATAATAACAGTGTAACTTATGAAGCCATGTTGGATGGAAATGGCAAACCATACAGTATAAGAGAAACTAAATATAAATACATTAATGAGTATTATGTAAAAAAAGAAAATGGAGAGTTGGAAACTGTATTTGAAAGTGATATTGTAGACACTCAAGAAGAACTTGAATATAGACGTTCTGTGGGTACAACAGCTTACCTCAAGTCTGATATTGACAGTGTTTATCATCACCCGATGGTTGATACAGAAATATTAAGGGATGCAAACGGAAATGTCATAGAAGAATATCAAAGCTGGGATATTGATGAAAATGGTAATGAGCGACCGGAAATTAAAAAGCATTCTCCGCTTGCTGATGAAATATATGCTGCCATATGTGCAAAAACATCTTTAGGTATACCAACGACTGATATGGACGGATTAAAAATTGCAATGGCTAAAGTGGATAATTCAAATATACAAAATATAATGTATTATTTTAAAACAACATATGGTACGGATCTTCTGACTGCAATTAAGCAAGAATGGGGGGCTAGAATAAGTAATAATTCTGAAATGAATGCTATTATAGACAGATTAAAAACTCTTATTGCGGAATCAGGTTCATATGAGCAAACTAATGAATATTTACTTGAGGCTATGAGTGGTATTCCGGATATGGATTTTATCGAAAAAATTATGATGAACAAAAATTTTTCACCAATTATTACTAATGATTATTTTCTTGAACATACAGGAAAGTCGTTTATTCAATTTATTATGGATAAAAATTTGACAATGAGCCTTGAAAATAGAGAAAAACTAATCCGTCATATTATAGACAGATCAATTGGTACTCCTGAAGATTATAATAATAACGTTAGATTTGATATGGACGGCTTGAGAAAGCAGGCATATGACGAGCTAAATACTCAATTGAATAAAATCGGGACAATGGATGCTTCAAGATTGGAACAAATATTGCAAAGTAAAGGGTTTAATACAGGTTACAAAGACCCGAATTTGCCAAACGGGAAAATCGATAAAATGTTTTCTCAAGGATATGCCGGAGATTGTTGGTTAATTGCACCTATTATGGCAATTGCATTGACTTCAAATGCTGACAAATATTTTTCTAAAATTCTTTCTACAGACGACTTAGGTAATGTAAGTGTAAATTTGAATGGTGCTGAAAAACCATATACTATTACAAAACAAGACATCGCATATGGTGGATTTTTGAAGGGCGCAAGCGGTGACGGTGATGTTAAGGCAATTGAACAAGCCGTTGAAAAACGTTTAGTTGAGCTTGGGCGTACTAAAAAGGAAGCTCTTGATGGTGGAACAATTTATGATGCTTTTATTCTGCTTGTAGGACAAGAAAATTTGAAATGTTATAATTTGTCTGAGTTGACACCTGATTTTATTAAAGAAAAATTTAATTACAAAAATAATGCTGCAATATTGGGTCGATATGATTCCGAGCATGTAATAAATAAGGCATTTAATTCAAAAGGTGAGCCAGTTGAATTGCTGTCAAAACATGGATTTGCAGTTTCGAGAGTTGATAATAATTATGTTTATTTTATTGATCCAAATATAGGTAAAGAAGAATATCATATTTCAATAGAGGATTTATCCAAGGCTTTTGATACGTGCGCTATTGCAACTTTGGATTAAGTTTATAACAGCCTTTTAACTTAACAAATATATAGTCCGTAGTATGCCATGCATTATTATGCACGCGCTCAAACTTCAATTGTCTTTTTAATGCTAAAATGCAGCTGCATGTTACCTGACAAACAAGACTGATTTGTCCAATCGCCCTCTGCTCACAATCCGCTTTGTTTTTCTATGTATTTATCAATATTTTTTACTTGCGATAAAGAAAGTTTTTGTATATCTTTTTTAGATTCTCTTGTTATATGTTCAACTTTTCCATAAGTCAATTTTATATTTTATGATGATATTATAATATTTTGCTCTTTTAAAAAGTTTTTTACTTTTGTGGTGATATTTCCTAAAACATATTCATTTTTAAAAGGTCTTACATTTTCATCAAGCACAGCATAAACAAAACTGCTTAATGAATTCATTGTCGGAATTTTACACCTAAGTAACGATACTGTTGCAGCACTCCGTCTGTTATACGTAGCGTGTGTATACAATTTGGGTGAAATATGTCATATTCGCTTTCCGCTTCGGGAACGGTCGTATAGCCTTTTGATTCTCCGTGCAGGCTTAAATAAGCATTTTTATTTTTTATTCAAATTTTTTAAAACATCATAAAAATGGATGATTTCATTTATCCCATGCCCTGATAATATAACAATATACTCCTTAGAGACTAAGATACACATATCCCTAATCAACAGCTATGCACCTCAAAGTACATAGCTTTTTCTTTGCAAAAAATAAACCGCCTGTAGTGGGCGGCTTGTGTAAAAAGGTTAGTGTGTAGGAGAAAATAAAGAAAATGGTTATACTTTATTATAACATATTTTCTATATTTATTGTATATATATGAGATATATTTTACATATCTTAACGAGAATTTATGCTTTTTGTTTTTCTGGCGCTTTTGCTGTACCTGTTTCAATTCCCGCTACGCTCAATGCGATAGGTACAAATTTTGATATTATATCTCCTACAGGTGATTTGTCTGCCATAAGGGTTATTGCAAGACAGACATCATCAAGGTGTGGCGCAAAATCAGTAAGTCTTATTCCTCTTGAATGGTCTTCCCCATGAATTTTACTGTTTAATTTGTTGGAAACTTTATTTCCTGTGATAATTCCTGCAGCAAGGCTTGACCCGCTGACTAATGTTGGGCATGCTATTTTTAAGAACTTATTATTTTTGACTGTTTTTGATAAAGATTGTAATTTTGTATGCGAAGTTTCTTTTGTGGCAAGGTCTTCAAACTTTTTATATAGCATTGTCGGAAGGGCAACAAACGATAAAGGAATTGTTATATCGCCAAGTAATTGGCTTACTGCTTCACTGCATTTTGATGAAAAATTTTCTTTTTTATCCAAAATCGCACCGCCGATAAGTCCGCCAATTACGGAACCTATACCCATGCTCATGATTTCTGCCCATTCAAATTTTAAAACCTTTTCATCGGGCTTTTCGGGGTTAGTAATTTTAAATATTGCCCAGTCTTTAACCTTTGTATTTGCTATTTTTGTAGGGTTTAGAGAAAATCCCTGATGTTTTGCAATCAATGCAACACTGGTGGCTACCCCTAAAGCAGAAGTTAGAGCAACACCTGTTTTCAACGCAAGTGAATTATCTTTTGCTTGTGTTTGTGGGGTTATTGGTGTATTTGTTATTGGTTGTATTGCCATTTTTCTAACCTTTTCTTCTATCATACCAAAAACACTGAAGAAAAAACATTGACAATTTGGAATAGTTTTTTTACATATGTTAACGTTTAAATAATAGTTTATTCTTTTACAATACCCTGCAAACTCATTACGGATTCGTATGTGGCACCGGCTTCCAGCAATTCTTCCGCGGACATGCCAAAGAGGGTAATTAGTTCATAAATTCTTTGGTTATCACAATTTTTAGACTTTAATAATTTAATAACTTCTGATACGGCATCTTCTCTTGATAGGTTTGTTATTCTATTATTAATTCCAAGATGTAAACTCCTTTTTTTTGCTTTACCCATTTGTACCGACTTTCAATGCTAATAACCCTGCGCCTATCATTCCGGAATAGTTACCGGCAGTAGCTTTTACGACTTTTGTAGGCTGGGTAACAATTTCTTTATTAACAGCTTCGGTTAAAAAATCAACATCAACAAATTCTGCCATAGAGCCTGACAAAACAACAACATCAGGATCAAAAATATCCGCAAGTCCTATAAGTCCGTTTAGGATGTCGTTTTGCCAAGTGTTAAAAATCTTAAGCATAAGTTCGTTACCGTTTTTTACCCCATCAATTACATCATATGTGGTTATATCCGGATTACCGGAAATTTCAACTGCGGTCAGTCTTAAACCTGTACCTGAAGCGTAAGCTTCAAAACAATCATGGCTTCCGCAAGTACAATTCCTTGTTGCCGTTCTGCACATTTTGAAGTGCATTTCGCCTGCTGCCCCGCTTTTGCCTTTGTACAATTTATTATCTAAAATTATTCCCCCGCCTACACCTGTACCTAAAGTTAGCATAACAGAATACGGATAACCTTTTGAGGCGCCAATAATATGCTCTGCCCATGCTGCACAATTTGCATCATTTTCTACGAAAACCGGGTTATTGCTAAGAGATTTAAAATCTGTTTTTGGATAATCTTTAGCAATATTTCCAGTTGAGCCTAAAATGCCATCGTTCGAGTTGTTTACGGCGCCACATGTCGCAAAGGCGACAACATCAACTTCATTTTCGTGTTTAGAAATAATTGTTTTAAATAATTCTAATATCTCGTTGTATATTTTCGGGGTAGAATATTTTTCAATGTCTCCCACAATCTGTCCGTTTTCGTCGATTATCGTACTATATATTTTTGTGCCGCCTACATCAATAGCCAAAGCTTTTCTCATTTTTATGTCCTTATTTTTTTATAGCATTTTTATTTGATGTGTCAGGTTTTATATTTTCAGGGTTTATAGTTTTGAGAGTAATTGGTTTTTGTTCCGATATACTTTTATAATTTTTCATTATGTTAAAAATATTGTTTAATCTGTCATATCCTGACATCAGTCTTATTCTCATAATGTACAGCTCCTTATTTATTTCTGCATACAAAACGTTTAGTAATTAATTGAGGTCTGGTTATTGCTGAACCTATAACAACGCAATGGGCACCCAATTCAAAAGCTTTATCAACTTGCCATGGTTCCCAGATACGTCCTTCTAATACAACAGGTAAGTGAGCCTCTTTCACAAGATTTTCCAATAAATTGAAATCAGGTTCACTCTGAGAAACGCTTTGAGATTCCATAGTATATCCGGAAAGTGTGGTTGATAATATATTTGCACCTAAATCAGCGGCATTCAAACCTTCTTCTAAAGTCGAAACATCTGCCATTGATATGCGTTTATTTATTTTTATATATTTAATAATTTCCTTTAGTGTACATCCGCCTTCTCTCGGGCGCATAGTTCCATCAAATGCAATTACATCAGCGCCTGCTTCAACAAGAGAAATTACTTCTTTTAGAGTTGGTGTAATATAAACTATTTCCTGCCAATTCTTTGGAATAACATCCGGTTTTGTAAGACCTATTACAGGTACATCAAAAAGAGCCTTCGCATTTTTAACATCTCTTGCTCCTGCAACTCTTAATCCGCCTGCACCACCTTTAACAACAGATTTCATCATTGCAGCCATGCATTTTTCTTCATACAAAGGTTCACTCGGCATAGCCTGCACAGAAACCACAATTTTATTTTTCAAACGATTAATTGTTTCCATATCGAAATTATAGTATAAAAAACTTATGCTATATAATAATTTGAACAAATATTAAGCCGAAAAATAAAACACTAATCAACTGAGAAGATATCTCTGATATCGTCCATAGTAAGTGATTTTACAATATTTCTGTCAACGGATATTACGCTGTCAACAAGGTCACGTTTCACGGTTTTAAGGCGCTGAATTTTTTCTTCAACGGTATTTTTAGTAATAAGCCTGTATACGAATACTTTTTTTGTTTGTCCTATACGATATGCACGGTCTGTAGCCTGATCTTCAACCGCAGGGTTCCACCAAGGGTCATAATGGATAACGTAATCAGCACCGGTTAAGTTCAAGCCCGTTCCGCCGGCTTTCAAACTTATCAGGAATATAGGAATTTTACTGCTGTTAAATCTCTCAACAGCGGCCTGACGATCTTTCGTTTTACCTGTCAAGTATTCATAATCAATGCCTTCACGTTCCAGCCAACCTTTAATTATATCAAGCATATTTACAAATTGGCTGAACAATAATATTCTGTGTCCTTCTGAAATAATCTCTTCCAATAGGACTTTAAGTTTTTCAAATTTACCTGATGATGAAATATGTTTGACATTTTCTCTGTCGTATAATCTTGGGTGACAGCATATTTGACGTAATCTGAGAAGTGCTGAGAATATTGATAATCGGCTTTTTTCAAGACCGTTTTGTTCAATACTCTTGAATAATTCTTCTTTTGTACTGTCAAGAACTTGTAAATAGAAATCTCTCTGTTCGTCAGTTAATTCACAGTATGCAATATTTTCAACCTTATCAGGCAAATCTTTTGCTACATCTCGTTTCATACGACGCAATATGAATGGGAATATCTGGAGTTTAAGCCGCTTTTCAACGGTTTTATCCTGACGTTCCATAATCGGATTAACGTATCTTGAATTGAATTCCGCTGCGGAAAGCAAAAATCCCGGCATAAGAAAATCAAATACCGACCATAATTCCTCCAATTTATTCTCAATCGGAGTACCTGAAAGAGCCAGTTTATGTGTTGCCTGAAGTTTCTTAACAGCCTGAGCCGTTTGTGACATCGCATTTTTAATGTTCTGGGACTCATCCAGAATAATGTATCTGAAATTTATGTCTTTTAATTTATCAATATCACGTCGAATTAGTGCATAGCTTGTAATTACTACATCATACTCAGGAATTTTTTTGAATAAACTTTTTCTTTCGGTGCCTGAAAGTTTCAAACAACTTAATTCAGGTGCAAATTTTTGAATTTCGCATTCCCAGTTAAAAACAACCGTCGTAGGGCATACTACAAGTGTCGGCATTTGACCGTCAACTTCACGTGCTTTTTGTAATACGGTTAGCGCCTGTAATGTTTTACCTAACCCCATATCATCTGCCAATATTCCGTTCAAACCGTATTTATACATAAACCACAGCCAACCGTAACCTTTAAGTTGATATTCACGAAATGTTGCCACAGAAGTCTTAGGTAATTCCAATCCGACATCCGGAGAAAACGTTGACATTTGTTCCCAAAATGTCTTGAATTCATCACTCAATACAAGCTCTACATTTAAGTTTTTAAGTTCTGACAACAAACCTGCTCGATATGTTTTTACTATAAATTTATTTTCATCGTTTCTATATACGTCAAAAGAGTTGAAGGCTCTCATCATTGAGTAAATATCTTGAGCCGGAAACTCGACAAAGCCTAAACTTCTTATTCGGGCATATTTTTCGCCGCTTTGAATAGTTTCATATATTTCATCAAAATCTATGACTTCTTCACCTGCTTGACCGTATAATTGGATTTCAAAACTATCATGTGATTCTTCCGAAAAGTCTATCTTTGCGCAGAGTTTGAAAGGACTTTCCATTAGTTTGAAGAAATTCATGTCGTCTTTTTCAACAAATTTCCAACCTTCACCTGCTTGTTTTATGTAATAATTGTAAAAATCAATTGCATTTTCTTTTTCTAAAGCAAGATTATTTGTCTGCATAGGAACAAATTTACAAGCTAATAACATAGCGTAGGCTTCTTGTTCATGCTTGTAGTTGCGTTTAATCCAATATATAAAATCTTCACCCGGTTTTTTAACTGTAATGTACGGTGATTTGTCAGCCTGTTTTGTAAATGGAACTTTTACTCCGTCATATTCAAATTCTAACTCTGCTTTTAAGGATTGGTCGTAATCTATGCCTAATGTTACGATATTTAGTGGCGGACGTTCTTCAAGCATTAATTTTGAGATGTTTTCATCTATGTTTACTTCCATGACTTCACGTAATTTAGGAAGCTCTTCATATATAAATTTACCTCCGTCAGAATCTTTTAAATCCGTAAATGATGATTTTAAAAGATTTTGAGGTACTGATTGCATCGCAATATTTGTCGGAAAAATTATGTTTTTATATCTTCCCCATTTTAAGTGACGTGAAAAATATCTTACTTCTTCAAACGGGTATACATCATCCTTATCAGGGCGTTTCCATTCTAAAGCAAGCATTATAGTACCACCTTGAGATGCATTTACATTTAATACCAACTGCCATTCTTCGTCGACAAATTTCAATCGTTCTTTTGTCTTTTCATCCAAAACTTCATCAGCCATTCTTAAAAGCGGAAACATCGGTGCAAATTTTGTAATCGGAATGTCATACCAACCCGCTTTTTTATCCTGTCTTGATATTGTTAAAAGTTGTTTGAAAATTTCTAATTCTACTTTTTGAGAATTGTTTAGTACAAAAGATTTATCTTTTTTCTGCGTTTCAATTAATGCTCTTAAAATATTTTCTATTTGTCTTACAATTTTACCCGTTTCACGTGAACGAACAAGCACAGAGAAGAAATTAGCTTTTCTTTTAGGGTTAAAATGGAAAATGTAACTTCCCTGAGGTTCCTCTGTAAGGACGGTATTTTCATCAGGAAAATTCGGTTCTATACCAAATTTGGTTTCTAACCAATCTTCATAGGCGTGCTCGTTAACCGCCTTTAATCCGACTGCAACGGCATGTTTACACCATTCTTCTTTCAATGGACAATTGCAACGAGCTTCAACTTTGTTCTTTTTAAATATAAGGTCAGTATTATAATGGTCTTGGAAATTTCCTTTTACTTTACCCATATAAAAATTCTTTTCAGGGTATGTGTCAAAAGTCATATCCTTGACAAATAATTCATAACCTCTGCGCCAACTCCCTGCCGAGGCTCTGTCTTTTATATACTTGTAATTAAATTCTTCCGCAGCCATCAATCTCTTTTTGGATTAACACTATCTCTAACACTCACAGGGTATAAACGCCGTAAATAGATTTTCAGTTATCTATAATCCCTGTTTGTGCTTACAATATAACATGAAACTTTAAAAAATGCAATATATATTTTGTTTTTTGAGCAAAAAATATTTTTACGGGCTTTCATATAGATATGAAAATTAATTTAGATTACAACATTGCAAAAAATATATTTCAGCAAAACAATGTAAAGGAATTAGCCGGACACTCAAAAACTGTGGTAAATGATGTAGTATCAAGTATTATTTATGGTATAAGATACTTGTATGAGGAATTAAATCCGGAAAATATAATTTCAAATGAAAAAATATTGCGAGATTCCGGAGTTTATCAAGTGGGTAAAACTCTGCAAGACGGTATACAATTTGTAGGGGAAGAATATAATTATTTAGTAAAAACTTTATCTAAAAATGGTATTTCTTTAGATTTTGTAAACAAATCAAATCAAGATACAATAAAAGGTTTTACTGTTAAAGACGGAAAATTAATTTATTCACCTGCAATTGCAAAAAATTCGGATGAAGCCGAAGATATGTTAACAGAAATTCTTGAACAGGTTGAATATGATGTGCTTAAACTAAGAAATAATGCCAAGCATCCTGTACCAAGACCTTATATCCCAAAACAAAGCGTAAGCGAAAAAATTGCAGAGCTTAACAGAACTCTTAAATATTCAACCCCGTCTGTTGCCATTAAAAATTTTGCAGTTATTAAAAATGAAGATTTAGATGTAGCAGAAACAATAATAGATAAATTTATCAATATCTGTAAACTGTATAGAGAAATTCCAAACGATGCATCGAGATTTAATGTAAGGTCTTATTACCCAAATTATGTAAACTGTACGTCAGGGGATAGAGCTATGACATTTGATGGTATAGGACCTATGGGAGAAAGAATGACCGTAAAATATTCACAGCATCGTAATAAGAATTATTTGTTAATTTCACTTGAAAATCTTGCAGGCAAAGATGAAAATATAACCTTTGTTGTAAATGAAAACGGTTCGGTACAAAGAAATTTGCCATATAGATATACGGTTACAGGTACGGTTAAAAAACGTGTTAATGCAATACCGGATTACTACACTCAGGAAGAATTGGATAACTCAAAATTTTCTCAATGTCTTATTCTTATGTGTCAAGAATTGGAAAAATTCGAAGCGCATACTCAGGGATGGCTTGATAAACAAGCAAGATTAAAAGAAAAATTTTCTAAGGGTAATGAAGGTTCTTTGGAAACTATATTGCCGATTATAAACAGAATTGCAAAAAAAATGAAAAAGTATAAAGTCGATGTCCAAACAAAGCTTCCAAAGGCTGTAAATATAAATGATTTTAGAAAATCTAACGGTATAAGTAATGAAATGTCTACGACTGCGGTAAGATTTGAAAATATTACTCCGGAAGGAAATGATTTAAGATTAAGTTTTCCAAAAGCTATGGGCAAAACTGCGACTCAAATTTTAGTCATGAATGATGATATTGTAAAAGATTCATTCTATATAATTGATGAAAAGCTTTTAAAATTTGTTGTGAAAAGCATATCTGATAAATTTACGCATGCTAACAGACAAATGTACTTCCATTCAGATGAGTATATCAAAAATTCAAGGCTGGAAGAATATTTAAAATTATTAGACAAAGCTTTTACAAAGGTAAACAGGGAGATTGATACTCTCAGTGCAACCAGAAGAAAAAGTCCGACAAGAAAACCAAAAGATTAGTTTATACAACTTCAAACGGTTCAATTACAAAATCAATTATGTATGGTTCATTTACTGAAAATGCATTTTTTAAAGCTTTTTGAATATCATTTTTATTATTAATTCTTTCGGCTTTTATTCCATACGCTTGTGCCAATTTAATGTAATCGGGATTAGAAATTTTTGTTTGAGAATATCTTTTTTCATAACCGCCTTGTTGGAGTTGTCTAACCATCCCTAAGTAACCGTTATTCATGATAAAAATTTTGACCGGAATGTTATAATCAACACAAGTTGCAAGCTCTTGTTCATTCATTTGAAAAGAACCATCTCCTGCAATACAAATCACAGGGCTTTTCCCTTGTGCAATACTTGCTCCTATTGCAGCCGGAAACCCAAATCCCATAGTGCCGGAGCCGCCGGAGGTCAAAAATTTATCTGAGGTTGCAAATTTGTAATTTTGAACGGTTAACATCTGATGTTGTCCGACTTCCGTTGATATTACATAATGTTTGTCTTTTGCAAAATTATATATTTCACGTATAACTTCAAATCCTTGAAGATTTTCTGATATCGGAGTGTTTACTTTGTTGAAAGATTTGTATTTTTGAGCGTAATCTAACCATTTTTCATGTTGAGATTTATAGTTACTAGTTGAAAGAATTCGATTGACGGAGCTTAAAAATTCTTCTATATCTCCTACAATATACTTATATGCAGGGATGACGCGAGATATTTCTTTTGGGTTTATATCTATCTGAATAAATTTTCTTGTTAATTCCCCGTTTTTAAAGCAGCCTGTAATTCTGTCATTATATCTTGCACCCAAAGAAATAATTAAATCCGAGTTTTTTACTACGCAATTTGCAGCAGCATTTCCAAATAATCCTATCATTCCAAAGTAATTTTTATCTTCTTGAGGATAACTGCACAGTCCCATCATTGTTGAAACTATCGGAATATTTAATGTTTTTACAAAAGAGAATAATTCCTTATAAGCCTTGGAATGTTGAACCCCTCCGCCTGCAACAACAATAGGAGCTTCGGAATTTTCAATTTCCGCGATTATATCTTGTATATTATCTCCAATCAAAACTGAACTTTTCTCAGTTATTTGTGCAATACCTTTATAAATGCATTCTTCATTAAAAATATTTTGGGATAAATCTACAACTACCGGTCCTTTTTTCCCTTCAATAGCGCAATTATATGCTTTAATAAGTGTTTCTTCCAGTTCGTCGACATTAAGGACTTGAAATCCGGCTTTAGAACAAGATTTTGTAATCTCTACAATATTAATTTCTTGAAAAGCATCGGTTCCGATTTTGTGCTTTGCAACCTGTCCTGTTAAAACCAAAACAGGATAGCCGTCCATATATGCGTTTGAAATAGCGGAAACGGTGTTTGCGGCTCCCGGTCCTGAAGTTACAATAACAACACCGCATTTGCCCGTAACTCTTGCATAGCCTTCAGCTGCGTGTACGGCAGCTTGTTCATGTCTTACAAGGTAGTGTTTAATTCCGTTATCGTTGTATAAAGCATCATAAAGTCCCAATACAACTCCGCCCGGGTAGCCGAAGATACATTTTGTATCCAGTGCTTTTAGGGTTTCTGTTATTATTTGTGCCCCATTTAAGGTTTTATTTTTTATTACGTTTAGAACTGTCATTTTTTATTATTAATTTCCTTCCGGTACAAGAATTGATAATACTGAATTATTTATATTCAAATATTTTTCAATTGTACTTTTTAAATCTTCAATTGTTATGCCGTCAAGATCTTTTAAATAATCTTCTATGAGTCTTAAATCTTCGCATACTGTCATATAATAGCCGATTGTTTCTCCGATTTCAGAAACGGTTTCTGCGGAATATGCAAATCTTGATTTAATTTTCTTTTTAGCTTTCAGCATTTCATGCTCTGTAATCGGATTAGAAATTAAGTTAGCTAATTCTTTTTCTACAAGTTCAATAGCCGTATCTTTTTTATCAGGTTTGCAATTTGCTTGAACAAAGAAATTATTGCCATCTTTGAATTGATAATGTTCTGAATTTATCATATTAAAAATCGGCTCTGGTTGTTTTTCTATTAAATTCTGATAAAGTCTTGAGCTTGTTCCATCACCCAAGATTATACTGATTATATCCAAACAAATTGTGCCTTTAATATCTTTTGCTAAAGGTCCGAGCCACCCATACATAAAGTATGTTGTGTTTACGTGTGCGGAATTTTCAATAACCTTTTTTTCTTGAACAGGTTTATCAATTTCATTTATTCTTTTAGGAGCATTTTTTCTGCCTTTAAAATCAAATTCTTTTTCAACCTTTTTTAATATTTCTTCTTTATCAAATTCTCCAACAATAATTGTTGTCATATTTTCAGGAGAATAATAAGTTTGATAATAGTTCATAATATCATCACGGGTAACTTGTGAAATAATTTCAGGTGTCCCGATTACATCACGTTTATACGGATGTTTTGTATACATATTGTAATTGCAAGCATTGTAGATTTTTGTCCAATTTTGGTCTTTTCTCATTCTGATTTCTTCAATTACGACATGACGTTCTCTTTTATCTGTTACGTTTGTGTCATTTAAATCAAACGGAGCGCCGATTTCTTCATCCGGTAATATTGGATCAAGCATCATATCTGCGTGTAATTCGATTGCAAGTTTGAGGTCTTTACAGTCAGTGCCTTTGGGTAGGGTAACATAATAAAACGTATAATCTTTCCAAGTCGCAGCGTTTACTATAGCTCCTTTTGCTTCAAGCATCCTGTCAAACTCTCCGGCTTTATGTTTATGTGTTCCTTTAAACATAAGATGTTCGAGGAAGTGTGAAATCCCGTTAATTCTGTCATCTTCGTTAATAGAACCTGTTTTAACCCAGGTGCTTACATTGGACATATCACCTTCTTTGTGTGCCAATACAATCTTATGACCGTTTTCTCGCTCATATATTTCTACTTCTTCTGTTAGAAACGGATATTTCACTGTAGTTTTTTTCATTTGTATAACCTCTTTCAACATTACTCGATTATTATACAACAAAATAAATCAAAAATTTCAGTATTCTTTGTTTATAATAAACCGTTCTCAAGATCTGCTAATTCGGCAGCTTTTTGTTGTTCAAGACGTTTTTTCATTATCCAAAACAAAGTATTGTCTATATCTCCGTTGTCAGCTCTATCGTATAGATTTTTAAATTTTGTGTAATATCTGTTTTTTATTTCTTCTCTTTTCAGTTCTCGATAAATGAGGCTGCTATTGTCCGACTTTCTATATCTGTAATCGTCAGGGATATCTGATTCTCCAAAAGATGTATAATTTGATTTTCTAATTATACTTGTACTTGCAAATTTATTTGTATTAAATGCTACCTTCATTAATTTTCTCCATTATGCTTCAGGCTTTTGAGCGGCTTGTTGTTTTCTGTATTCTTCTGTTCCCGGGAAGGCATTAGAACCTGTAATGTGTTTTGTAATCCAGTATTGCATTTTTGGAATTAATGTTGACAAGAACAGCGCTGATACTGCAAATCCTGCGCCCCAGTTAAGTACGTTGTACTTAAAGTTGCTCTTAACAGCTTTTTCAATGACTTCTTCCGTAATTTCTTTCTTAGCTTTGGCTGCTTTTTCTGTTATTTGTTTTACAAAGTATGATACATCATCATTTACGCTTTCAACCGACTCACTTGATATGAATTTATATGGATCTAAGAAGTTTGCAACGCTTGTTTTCTTATTTTTACCGAATTCAATTTCGTATAAATTCTTGAGATATTCAGGGTTGTTCAAATAACCGCCTTTGAATACTCTTTCTGCTTGTTCAACGGTAATCCTTTCATTACCTTCTACTGCAGGTTGAAGTTTTGCCATAGCTTGAGCAATTTCTTTATATTCATCGACCTTAGCTTTATCCGGAGCTAATGTTTCAACGTGTTTCAAGAATTCATCTATATTCATAAATCCATTTTTGAATTCATTTTCTTTAAACGCATCAGGCAGTTTGAAGTCTTTATTTACGCCAAACATTTCTTGAGCAAATCTTTCTGCGGTAATGCTTCCGCCGTTTTCTTTTATGATTTGTTTCATAAGGTCAGATGTGTAATCTGCATTCATAGAATCTATTCTTGTGCTTCTGCCGTTTTGTTCAAGCTTGTTCAAGCCTGCATTGATTAAAGGCATATTAAACATATAGAAGAATATAGAAGATAAATCTCTAAATAGAATTTCGCGGCGTTCGTCATTATTTCTTGCACTTATTGTACGTCCGGTGGCTGTACCAACGTCAGTTGAAAGAAGCTGCCATGTTGTATTGTGTTCCAGATTGTATGCCAAAGACATCATATTAAATGCCCCGCCAAATGGTACATCTTTCTTATCAGCTTTAGATTTATTCAGAAACTGTTCCATACTTTCTTGTGGCATGTTAATTTCAACAGGTTGCTGTGGTATAGTTACCGGATTATTTTCTTGTGCGGTAACATTTTTGTTATCATTCCTGTGATAGTAACGGGTAATGCTTTGGTTAATTTTTGGAACAACAAAGCCTATCATTACGTTTGCCATCAATATGCTGGCAATAAGTTTTGTTGCTTTAAATCTGGCAAGCTGTTTGTCGGTAAATTTCTTTGTTGCATCTTTTGTGCTTGTTTCGGCATTTATAAAGTTTGCAATAGGATTTCTTGCTTTGTCTTCACCTACGTCAAATTTTGCAGTGCGCATATTTAAAAGCTTTTTACCGATTTTGTCATTTATCGCATTAAAGGCTTTAACCCCGCCTAACCAAAATACTGCACCTGTAAACTCTTCGGTTATACGTTCTCTGCCTTCGTCAAAACCTCCGCGTTTGTATGCTTGATATGTTCTGCCGGCTTCTACAAATGCCTCTAACGCAATAAAACGTGCCAAGCCTCCGCTTGCCATGCTTTTCATAAACTTGTGACTGGTTTTAGGGGTATATAAATTTGCGGGTGTTATTTTTACCATAATGAACTTTTCTACACTTGTTATGTCCATGTAAACACAATCAATATTTATTTTTGCGTAAATACGTATATTTTTTAAAAAAATGTTACAAAAATATTGAAAAAGGTAAAATTTTCAATTGTAAAGTTTGTATGTAAAAAAATATCATATAAAACAATCCCCCGAAAACCTTACAAGTACAGGTTTTTAAAAATTTTCATCAAAAAAAATTGAATTTTTTAGAAACAAAAAACCCTGTTAATCCTTATGTAGAAAGCGTTTGCCATGATACAATAAATCTTTACACTATGATTTGTTAAGATTATAGATTTTTGGGTTTACAAATGCGGAAACAACATAAATAATAAGAATATAAATAAGAAAAGCTTTTTGAATTTATAGGAATTTTATCAAAAAATTCCTTTTCTATAAAATTGATAGACTAACTATGGCTTTTATAGCCATAGTCCGCAGGGTGCCGTGTTAACGCACAAAAATAATTAGTTACAGGAGAAAAATTATGACAGAAAACTTTAATACAGAAGAAACAAAAGAAATCTTATTCCCTGATGAAGAAACTCTGAACCGCCCGAAAAGTATGTGGTTCAGTGACAAATTGCGCAACGAATTTGCATACAACGATATGATAAAAAAATCAAAATTTGCACCGGAATTGGCAGAAATAGCAAACGAACACAAGATTTATACAGAACTTGCGGAATTTATTCGGGAACACATAAAAACCGTCGGACAAGAGCAGGCAGTAAAAGATTTTCAATGCGGATTGAATTTGTTAACGGGATACAAAAAAGAAACTGTACTAGAAGAACAAATTCGGCTTGAAGAGGACTCAGATTGTCTTGGATTATTGGCGGTTCAAAATTTTGCTCTTCACTTTTTAAATTGCTTAGCAATTTAAATCGTTCCGTAAAATTTTTCACAGGGACGTGCTGGGTTCGTGCTGCGCACTCACACGGCGCACTTGCCAAAATCCGCTTTGGTGAAAAGACTTATGCAATGTTACAGTCAGCATTGGAATATTATCCGTTAGAGGTGATAAAAAAATATATCCAAATGGGAGCATCTAATAATGCAGTATGGGAAACAAAGGATGATAGCCAAATTGATACAAATGAATTTGTAGATGAGGTAGCAGAAAACTTAACTGAGGAGGAAAAATAATGACAATCGAAGAAAATACAAAGACTTTATACGGAAATGTTGAACTAAACGACTACTATTACTTATGGCACTCAGAACCGGGTGCGTGTGAAAAATGCCGGTCAATGGACGGAAAAACTTTTGATGATGCAAATACTATTCCTGATAAACCGCACCCAAACTGTAAATGTTGGATAGAACGCAAGAAATACCCCTCATCAGACCCAATCGAATACCACAGAGATAAAATCCAAGAACAAAAAAATCTTGGACTAGAGTTTGAAAAGTTAAAAGGTGATTTAAGGTGTCTTGAAGATGAATGTGATGCCAATATTAATTTGATAAACAAGGAAATAAAAACTATTGAGCAGGTCGAATATACAGTTAATTCGGAATATCTTAAACCTTTAAATATAGATATTAAGAATGCAAAAAAGGATTTAATAAATTCTAAAAAAGAACTACGCAGTAATATAAATGAAATAGAAAATCAATTATCAGAAATGCAAAATATATCAGAAATTAAAAATGCACAATTGAATTATTACGACAAAATTTATTTTCAAACAAAGATTACCGTTGAGGAATATTTCGCAAATGATGCGGATAAAAAATTAGTTGACAATTTGGCTAAAATATATGCGAAACATTATAACTTAAATGAGTCATTAGAATTATACAAAGTAGCATCGAAAAATTATAATTTCAACAAACCATATGTTAACAAAAACGGTGTTATGTATAATAAAATAGAAGAACTAAATAGTACAGATATTGAACAATATATTCATAAAAGATTATCTGAAGAAAAAACAGGAATGAATAATTGTAAAGTCTTATTATTAAATTATGATAGCAGTATTTCAAATTTAATTTTACACGATAAAAAGTTTCTTGAATTTTTGAAAAATAATATAAATAATATACGAAAAAATAAAAATATTCCGGAAACAAAAATTGAATTTGAAGAAGGAGATTTATACAACTCTTTGCATGGAGCATTAATTAAAGGGATTCATTTACAAGATGACGGGACACTTATATTAAGAATTGAAGATTTATATAATTTTAATGAAAAACGGACAAGCGTACGAGGAAGGCTAGGAAGAAGATTACAGTTAGAAGGTCATATAATTCCATATTATATAATTATTTTAGTTAAAATTCCAAATGCAATGTGATATTTTAATAGCCTTATGTACATAAGGCTATGTTTTTAATATATTTATATTATGTTTATCATAAAAAAAATTATAAAATATTTTGAAATACTTTTATTTATTTTAATAAACTTATTCTTTAGTTTTTATAGCTATAGTAATAATGTGTTTTTAGGGTTCTTTAGTAACTTTTCCGGAAATTTTATTTTATCTGATAATCCTGATAGTATAACTGCTTTAGTTGGTGCTTTACTTTTAATTATCATTTCAAATATTATATATGTTGTAGTAAAACTTTTATCAGTAACTATCTTATATTGTTTTGGATTTGTGCTTACTAATACAAAACAATTTTTAGATAAGTTATTTTATAATAAATTTTATACATTAAAATTTATGCTAATTATCTTACTCATGGATATTATATTTTTACTAATTAGCATCATATATTCCCAAAATAATATATATGAAATTGTAAAATTATACTTATTATCCGCAGGAGGAATATTTCCAGCATATATTGTATTTTTTGTAGTCCGTAGCGTGCATTTTAATGCACGAAATTAAAGATAGATAAATAATCATTTGTGCAGTTGGTAGGTTGGGTGGAACAAAAAGGGTAGAAAAGATAAAACGCCAATTGATACAGGTGTAACCCAACAAAAATATATTGTTGGGTTTCGCTTTTCACCAAAACTCTTATTATTCAATGGTAATTTTGGCTCCACCCAACCTACCGGCTTCCCAAAGAAAAATTGATGAAATATTTAAATGAAAAATTATAAGATTTAATAGCCATGTTACTATGTTGACATGGCTATTATTTTATAATATACAGAAATATTATGAATATTAATAAGAAATTAATTATAAATATTTTTTCAATTTTATATTTTATTATTGTAACATTGTTGTTATTTGTTATCTATACTATTTCAGATTATACTGATAAGAATTCAGATACTGAATATTGGCAATTTATGGGAATTGTAGCTGTCACGGTATATTCTCCTGTTTTTATTATACAAGTTATTAAATTAATCTTTCAAAAATTCAAATGGGATATGAATGTATGTTTAGCAATATGTAGCTCTATAGCATATATAGCAATAGTTTTTATAGGACTTACAATATTTGGAGGAATGTCATTTTGGGATACGACACCTATAGAACCAAAAATAAAAGATTATAAATCTGAACTACGTAAAATCAAATCCCAATATGAAAATCCTGAATTTGACCATTTTCCGCAAACTTTACCTAACGATATCGAGGATTATTATTTCTATATTGAAAATTCGTTTGATGGTGAAGATACACATTTTTTAAAGTTCAAAATAAATTCTAAGTACGTTGACAATGAATTAAAGCAAAAATGTATAAATCCCATAATTACAAGAAGAGAATTGAATAATATGTATGTTCTAGCATCTAATTCACCTATATATGAGGGCACTTCACAGTATTGCCTGTTGCATACAAAACGTGATAACGGTCGTTATATTACCGGCATTGCAACTAATGATGAACATAGTTTAATTTATTATTTTGTCAAAAATTATTGATTTGTAATAGAATATGTCTTATAAAGATATTCATCTTTTTCATAGGCATATTTTAATAAAATCATTCATATAGAGGAGTTGTTTTTTTGCATTATAGTTTAAATTATTACCGTAACTATTTTTTGTTGCACATTTAAAACTTTATATCACTTGGGGAATAGAGGCATGCCTTAATCTTAAAATATTACAAAATATTAACAGTGTTTTAAGAAATATTAAAATCCTCAAAATCATGTCGCGACATGGTTTTAAGGGGTTGTGATAGGGGTGAATAAGTGTAAAAAATAAAATAGTTGTCCATATCAATGATATGGGATAAAATTAAAATATGCTCTTTGTTGGGTAGATTCTTGTAGGAGCAAGATTATGGGATACAACGTAGAAAAAAATCTTAAGCTAATACAAGAAGAAATTGCACCTTATAACGTGAATATAGTTGCTGTTACAAAGTATTTTGATGAAGATGCTATTGTAGAAGCGTATGATGCCGGACTTAGATGTTTTGGTGAATCCAGAGTAATTGAAGCTTCCGAAAAAATTGAAAGATTGCCTGATTATGTAAAAGAGGGGTCTGAATTTCATTTTATCGGTCATCTTCAGTCTAACAAGGCAAAACGAGCAGTAGAAAGATTTGACGTAATTCATTCCGTTGATTCTGTTAAACTTGCGGAAAAGATTTCTGAGTATGCTTTTGAAATTGGCAAAATTCAAAATATTTTATTACAGTTGAACAACGCCTGTGAGGTTCAAAAGTCAGGTTTTTCGAAAGAGGAGATTTTTGATTGCTTTGGTCAAATTAAGAATTTACCAAACGTCAAAGTTTTGGGATTGATGAATATGGCACCTCTGGGAGAAGAAGAGAAAAAGTTGAGAGAGCTTTTTTCTGATGTAAGAAAAACAAGAGATAGTCTTGAAATAGAGTTCAACTGTAAGCTTCCCGAATTATCAATGGGGATGAGTCAGGATTATGTGATAGCGGCTCAAGAGGGCGCAACAATGCTCAGAATTGGCAGAAGGTTATTCAGTTAGAGAGAGAAAGTAATATAAATTTAATAAGGACGGAGGAAAACGGTGGCAGCAGTTAAAGACATGTTAAAATCAGCAATTGATTTTTGTGTAAACGGATGGGGATCAAGCGATTCCGATATTGATGATATGTTAGATGAAGATTATGAAGGCGAAGATTATGAAGTTGTTGATAATCTTGCAGTAGCACCTTCTTATTCATATAATTCAAGACAAGACAGAACTAATGAATTGAAAGTTGTAAATCACCCTAACTACAAAGGTTATGAAGTGATTGTAATGGAACCTCATTCATTTGATGATGCTGCTCAAATCGTTCAGAAGTTTAAAGAAAATAAAGTAATAGTATTGAACTTACATTTGTTAGACAAAGTTCAATCTCAAAGAACAATTGATTTTGTTTGCGGCGCGGCTTTAGCCTTGAACGGCAAGCCTCAAAAAGTTGGTGACCTCGTATTCATATTTACTCCAAGCAATGTTGTTTTGTCAGTCGATATGAACGAAGTTCAAAATAAATTTGGTGATTCTCCTCTTTGGAGAGAACCAATTCAACAATAAATATTGGGATAAGAAGATAGAGGATAGTTTAATTTAACAAAGCCTTTGCGAATTTCGCGGAGGCTTTTTTTTATGATATAATACCAATATGATATTAAAGAAATTTGCAGTGGTATACAATACAAACATAGAGCATTCCGTTGAGGTGAAAGATGAGATAGTAAAGTTATTAATTCAAAACGGGAAAAATGTTGTGACGTTCGATATTGATGACTTGCAAAGCGGGTTTGATTTCGTATTTGTTGTTGGCGGAGATGGTACTATTTTAAAGGCTGCCAGATTTTATTCAAAGTGTTCAACTCCGATATTTGGTGTAAATCTTGGACGTTTAGGCTTTTTGTCGCAATGTACTGCTGAAAATACAAAAAATGCCGTGAATAAAATATTGAATGGCGAGTATACTATTGATGACAGAATTATGCTTAGATATGACAGATATACTGCATTAAATGATTTTGTTATAAAAAGCTCTCTGTCCGGCAGGACGTCAAAATTTTCACTAAAAATAAACGGGAAAGTTGTATGCGATTATTTAGCGGATGGAATTATTATTTCTACTCCTACAGGTTCTACGGCTTATGGATTGTCTGCCGGCGGTCCGGTTATGGTTCCGTCTTTAGATGCTTTTGTAATTGTTCCTATATGTCCGCATACGCTTACCGCAAGACCGCTTGTCGTTCCTGATTCCGAAACAATAACTATATGTAGTTCAAATAAGCCTGACGGGTATTTCTTTTCTGCTGACGGTCAAGAATTTATGCGGGTGAATACTGAAATTACAATAAATAAATACGAATGTCCCGTAAAACTTGTATTGCTTGACGGTACTGATTTTTATACAGTGCTTAGAGATAAACTCCATTGGGGAACATCTCCTGCAAAGATATAATTATAAATTTATAAAAATATTAACTTTTGTTCATAATTCCGTGAAATTTATTGTACTTTTTTTTTCTTTAAAATAGTATGTTAGTATATTATTGATATACTCGTTAAGTTGCGAAGTATAATAGGTGGAGTCAAGTAATATATTAATATAAGAGGTAAAAATCGTGGAAAATTTCGTATCAGATATCTTTGCGAAAAAAGATGAAACTCAAACAACTTCTGCTCCGGAACAACCGACAAGAAGTGGTGTTAACCCTACAAAGATTAAGGTTGTAGGTGTTGGTGGCGGCGGCGGAAACGCTGTTAACCGTATGATAAAAAATGGTCTGTCCGGTGTTGAATTTTGGTTGATGAATACAGATTTACAAGTTTTGGAATTTGGTCAAACTAAAAATAAAATTCAATTAGGTATAAAATCAACAGAAGGTCTTGGTGCAGGCGGTGATCCGTCAGTTGGAGAAAAGGCTGCAGAAGAGGCTCAACAAGAAATAACAGAAGCATTAGATGGCGCTGATATGGTGTTTATAACAGCGGGTATGGGTGGCGGTACAGGTACCGGTGCGGCTCCTGTTGTTGCGAAAATTGCTAAAGAGTTAGGAATTTTAACTATAGCAGTTGTTACAAAACCTTTCAATTGGGAAGGTCGTAAGAGACAAAATCAAGCTGAACAAGGTCTTGAAAAATTGAGAGAATGTGTTGATGCTGTTATTGTTGTTCCAAACGACAAGTTACTTCAAGTAGTTGACAGACAAGTTTCATTGACCGAATCGTTCTTGATTGTTGATGAGGTGTTGTTAAGAGGTGTTCAGGGTATTTCTGATATCATCACAACTCCTGGCATGATAAACGTTGACTTTGCTGATGTTAAGAGTGTAATGCAGGGTTCAGGTTCTGCATTAATGGGTATCGGTATTGCTCAAGGTGAAGGCAGAGCTGTTAAGGCTGCTGAAATTGCTATTAACTCTCAATTACTTGAATCTTCAATTAACGGTGCAACCGGTGTTATCGTTAATATAACAGGCGGACCTGATATGACATTGCATGAAATCTCTGACGCGGCAAATATTATCCACGATGCCGTTACAGAAGATGCTACTGTTATTATCGGTACTGCTGTTAACGAAAATATTCAAAATAATTCTATCAGCGTTACGGTTGTTGCTACAGGATTTGATGTTAAGAAAAATCTTGAACAGACAGCTAAACCTGATATTAGCAAATTGAACGATTTCTTCTCTAGCAATTCATTTGCAAGCGGATTAGGCGTAAGCTCTTCCACAACTTCAACATCAACTCCGTCAAGAAGAAGTTCAATGCCATCTTCTTCAGCAGGTTTTTCGAATATCGAAATTCCTGATTTCTTGAAGAAATAATGGCAGTTGGTATTTTCCGACATAAATGAAGTGAAGTATGAAAAAATATAGCGGGCAAAAATGATTGCCCGCTTTTTTTGTAAGTTGCGTGTAAATGATTTGGATGTAAATAATATAATAAAAATCCTGCCATATAATGACAGGATTTTTTAATTATAATTAGCGGAAAATTATTAGTCTTTAGCGTGACCTGCTGTTCCTAATACATCGCGCATTTTGTGCATAACCATTTCTTTAACGGCTGTTCTGCCCGGTCCCATGTATTCACGTGGGTCGAATTTTTCAGGATGTTCAATAAAGAATTCTCTGATAGTAGAAGTCATTGCCAATCTCAAGTCTGTATCGATATTGATTTTAGCAACACCGTGTTTAGAAGCGTAGTTAAGCATTTCTTCAGGAACACCTTGAGCATCAGGTAAGTTACCGCCAAATTTGTTACATTTTTCAACGAATTCTTTCGGAACTGAAGATGAACCGTGAAGAACGATAGGGTAATCACCAAATCCTGCTTCTTTTAACGCATCTTTAATTTCTTTCAATCTTTCAAAGTCTAATTTAGCTTCACCTTTGAATTTGTATGCACCGTGAGAAGTACCGATAGCGATAGCCAAAGAATCGCAGCCTGTTTGTTTAACGAATTCAACAGCTTCTTTAACGTTAGTGTATTTAGCATCTTTGTCTGATACTTTAACGTCGTCTTCAACACCTGCTAATTTACCTAATTCAGCTTCAACTGAAACTCCTCTTTCGTGAGCATATTCAACAACTTGTTTAGTAACTCTAACGTTTTCTTCAAACGGGAATCTTGAACCGTCAATCATAACTGATGAAAAACCGCCATCGATACATGCTTTACAAATTTCAAAATCTGCACCGTGATCTAAGTGAAGAGCGATAGGTACAGTAGTTGTAGCTAATGCAGCTTCAACCAATTTGATTAAGTATGTTTGGTTAGCATATTTTCTAGCACCTGCAGAAACTTGTAAAATAATAGGTGATTGAGTTTCTTCTGCAGCTTCTGCAATACCTTGTAAAATTTCCATGTTGTTAACATTGTACGCACCGATAGCATAACCGCCGGCTAGTGCTTTTTTGAACATTTCGTTTGTTCCGACTAACTTTCTTTCAGCCATTTTGTTTGTTCTCCTTCTTTTATACTTTTGTCGGATAAAATCCGACCTACAAATAAGCATTTATATATTTATAGGGTATAACAAACATAGGGGGTATGCAAGTGTAAACATTTATTAAAAAAGTATATAACTAATAACAAAATTTTTACTTCAGTTGTTATAATCTTTATGGGGAAATGAAAATATAAAGGGATTAATGATGACAATTACACCTGTATCTAATTTAAGTTTAAAAAGTAATGGTAGTATAAATTTTACGCGAAGACACAGCGACTTTGAACCTGATTCTGTATCTTATCAGCCTGAAAGAAGTTCCGGCATAGCAAAAAAAGTGCCGGTTATTGTGCTTATGGCAATGAGTCCTCTAAATTCATCGTCAGTTGAGCCGTATAATCCGAATTATGTACCTAACAATATTGAAATGGTTCAACAAAGAGATGACAATATTGTATTAAAAAGAGAATTACATAGTGGTAATGAGTCAATCAGGTATTTAGCATTTTCTGACGACAATAATGAAAAAGATTTTGAAAATTTTTGTTTTAATTATGACAATAAAGTAGGAAATAAAAAAGGTATTTTAGTTGGAAAAGTAATTGCGATATGTGATACGCCAAGGACAGATGGCAGATACTTGATGGCATATCGACAGATTAGCAATGGACAGGCAGAAAAAGACTTTAAAATATGTTATATACCGGATGTGTTCGGTGCACAGTTAAAGTTTTATGCAAACTTTAGAACAAATAATGGTGCTATAGGATTATTGCCTCAATCAGAATTTGATGAATATTTTGGAAAATCAAATGTTAAAAATGCGCCGTTAATTAAAGATAGGGTTACACGCTATAAGCCTATTAAGTAAATTTTGAGTAGGGTCTTGATCCTCTCTCATTTTTCTAAATTCGCCGTAACCGGCTCATTAAGAAAAATTACTCTCCCCCAAGGGAGATTTTTGTATCTCTCCTGTGGAGAGAAAAGAATTTCGATTTGAGGTAAAGCCGAAAATCAGAAATTCAAGAGAGGGTAATTTATATTGACTTAAAGTCTAATAAAATCCATATATCATATAAAATTTATATACTTTGTAAATAAATGTAACAATTTGTATAATGTCCTGCAATTCCTTGTTCTGACATGTTTTTACATGTGTATAGAGAGGATAACTTTGAGGATATTAAGAAATGGTATCAGAGGAAGTAAAATTTAATACAGGCGTAAGCTCGGTAAGCGGGAGCGGCAGTACTTCGTCTGCACAGTCGGCAGGTGCCGCAAAAAGCGATTATACTAATACGGTTTTTGATGAATTTAAAAAACGTGCAATAAAACAAGGTATAGAGCTTACTTTAGAGGACTTCCAAAGATTTTTGAATGCAAATCCTGATTTTTCGACACAATCTCCTGAAGAACAGAATGCTCTATTTAATAAATTTTTAACGACACAAAAAACAGAAAAAACAGAAGAAACTAAAGGCGCAGATGAAACTGCTGCAGGAGCAGAAGCTGAAGGCGCAGAAGAAGCGGCATCTGCTGAAAGTCAAGCAGAACCAACAGATGCTGCTGAAACTACAGAACAAACAAATGCTCAATCAGCTACAGAACAACCGGAACAGACTGAAACTCCTGAACAAACTCAAAAAACTAACTTTTTTACAGCAGCCCAAACAGATGAAGAAACCGCTGTAGGGTCGGCTGATGAAGCTACAAAAGCAGAAGAAACCGAAACTCCTGCTGCAACAAAATCTTCTAACTTTTTTACTTCAGAAAAAAAAGAGGCTGATGCGACAAAATTAGATAAATCAGAAAAAAAACAATCAGTTGATTTTACAAAAGCTGAGGAACAAGAATCTTTTACTCAAAAAGCAGATGGTTTAGGTTATGATTCTGTAAAATTTAGTAAGATGGAACCTGAAAAACAGGCAAAATCTTATGTTTATGAATATGCAAAGAATAAGTTTTTATATTCGGGAGATAAACCAAAATCTCAAGAAGAATGGGATAAACTTTCTAAAGATGAGCAGTTAAAATTAATTCAATCTTGTTCAAAAGAAATCGATGAGGATTACCAAAGAGCTTTCGAGGCTAAGACAGGTAAAAAAGCCGATTCAATTTCTTCAGACTATATTGAAATGAAGATGCTACAACTTCAAGCAGCCAGCGAAAACAATATGACAGTGGAGAAATTTGGCAGCGAATCCAGTGTTGCTCAAGCTGCGTATGTTGCAGAAATGCTTTCTTCAAAAGAGCAGATGTGTCCTGATCGTATGTCAGATATTGAAAAAAGTAACTTGAAAAAAGCTAACTTTATTTTAGATGCTTGCAAAGAGCAATTAGAAAGACAAGGAAAAACTGATGCTGCAAAAGGTTTATGCTTTGAAGATATTGCTAAATGTGCTGAAAATGGCGGTAAATTAGAATTTAGTATAGGTACTGCGATTAAGAATAAATTGGCATCCGTACCTGAGAATCAGAGAACGGAAGAACAAAAAGCTGCAATGGCATTTTTGGAATCAGTTCCTGATAAATACTTAAATGATTTCGGTGCAAATTTAGGTCAGCCAACGGCTTTAGATAATGAAGTCAGAGCAGATGAAGATTTTGCTGCAAGATATGATGCGGCTAAAACACCGGTTCAAAGAGCACAAATTAAGGCAGAATATTATCAAGCAAAATGCTTGGAACATCCGGAAACATTCACTCAATATATGTCTGAAGCTATAAAATCCGGTGATGCTGATGAAATAGCAGCTTTATTTAAATTGGCAGAAACGAATGAAACATTACAAAAAGCTTTAGCCAATACAGAAGGCTCTGTTCAAGCTGCTACTACCGGAAATGTACAAGCTTTAGGCAGTGATATAAATAATCATGATTTATTTATAGATAATTTGAATAATGATAAAGATGCTCAAAGAGCTTCTGCATTGAAAAACTCAGCTTTAGATAATCTAGAAAAGGTAAGTAATGTTACAAAAGATATAAAGAAACGTTGGGGTGAAAAAACTCAAAATGATTCTGATATAAATGTAAAACACAAAGCAATAAGTTTTATTATAAGTGAATCCGATAATATAGATGAATTAAAAGTAAGTTACAGTATGGCAGATAAAGAGACCAGAAAACTCTATGCAATGCACGCAAATGAAGCTAAAGAGGATTTGCAAGCTGATACTGTCGGACTTGTTGCCAATGATAAAGATAAAGAAGTAAGAGCTGAAGGTATGAAGAATTTCCTTAACAGCGATACACTTGAGAAAATGGCAAATAGCCAACAAACAGCTGCATTTAAATCTGTTCATAAGGTACTTGAAAATGACTTACCTCGCCAAGAAGCTGTTAGAGAATTAAATAAATTATCCGATCAGATTTCAAAATGTGATAAGTCAAATCAGTTGCAAATGCATGAAGAAATTTCTTCTTCAAAATACTCGGAAGTTGTAGAGCACGCAGCCAAGAATATTCATAAATATGATGAATCTGTTCAGGCTCAAGCATTAAAAGTAACTTATGAAAAAGCTGAAGCAACAGGTAACATAAAAGCTATAGAAGCTGCTACTGCTCAAGTTGAATTAATGGCACCATCTGCAGTTGCTGCTATGTCCGCTGAAATTCAAAATAAAGTAGCAATGCTTGAGGAACGCGGTGTTAGGATGGCTCTTGATGAAATCAAGAGTGCTATCGGTATGGATAACAAAAAATCAGATAATTCCGAAAAAACTCAAATGCAAAAATATATCGAAGAGTTAAGCGGAATGCCTAAATCTGAAATATACAGAAAAATTGTTTCCGATATAAAAACTTATCCTACATATATTCAACAATTGCTGCTTGATGCGATTGTTAAAACAAAAGGTCAACTTTTCACAATGATGATTAACAAATATGGTATTGATATGCTTACTATGTTTGGTAACATGAGCAGCATTATGAGAAGCGAAATCTTAAAAGAAATGTTAAAAACTCCATCTATGCGTGCTGACGCTATGAATTATATTGGTCAAAATCCTACATCAAATTATAGCAGCGGGGTTATGGATTTGTATAATGATTTATTGGCAGATAAAGAGGGTGCTTCTTCAGCAGAAGAACTTAAACAGAAAGCTGCTGCTGCCGAAGAAAATCAAGAATATGAAACTAAATTTGCAGCATTTGGAGCTCAGAGCGGATCAAACAGAACAAATTTGACTTCCATCGCTGATTTTGCTGATAAATACGGCTTTTATACAAGAAAAGATATTTTGGGTAGAGTTGGTTTGATATCATAATGAGGTTTCTCATACGGCTTTTACAATAATGCTCATTGACAATTGTTTTCGTCATGGCTATAATTACTTATATGGCAAAAATAATCAATGTAATTAAAGGGACTAAGGATATATTACCTCAAGATGTAGAAGATTGGCACAGGCTTGAAGAAACAGCGTTAGATGTCTTTTCTCGCTACGGTTATCACGAAATAAGAACCCCGATTTTTGAGGCTACGGAGTTGTTTGCTCGTGGGGTCGGTGATACAACGGATATCGTTAACAAGGAAATGTATACTTTTGAAAAAAGTGACAGGTCATTAACTTTGCGTCCTGAAAATACTGCCGGTGTTGTTCGCTCTTTTATTGAAAACGGTATGGCAAGATTATCTGCGCCGGTTAAACTTTGGTATAAAGGTCCAATGTTTAGGTATGAACGCCCTCAAGCCGGTCGTCAACGCCAATTCCATCAGGTTGGTATCGAAATGTTCGGGATTAAGCAGCCTACAGCTGATGCTGAAGCAATTTTACTTGCGATTGAATATTTAAAGGCTCTCGGATTAAACGATTTAGAGGTCGAACTTAATTCTTTGGGTTGTCCTAAGTGCCGTGAAGAGTATAAAGCAAGGATAAAAGAGGTTTTGAAGCCCGAGTTTGACAATTTATGTGAAGATTGCCAAACCCGTTATGAAAAAAATCCTTTGAGATTGTTGGATTGTAAGGTTGAATCTTGTCAGGCAATTTATGCAAAACCTGAAATTAAATCCGTTATACAATCGGACTTTTTATGTGAAGAATGTTCCGAACACTATTCACAGCTTAAATCGTATCTAAATGATACCGGTGTGAAATATACCGAGAACAAGCTGTTGGTAAGAGGTTTGGACTATTATAACAGAACAGTATTTGAAATAAAATCAAATAGTTTGGGTGCTCAAAATGCAGTTTGCGGCGGAGGCAGATATGACAGTTTAGTGCGTAATCTTGGCGGTGATGATACTCCTGCTGTCGGCTGGGCAATGGGGATGGAACGTTTGAATGCTTTATTGCCGCATATCGAGCCAAAGTTAGCTGATGCGTTTATAGTTTCAAATAATTCTAATGCTGCCTTTAAACTTGCGCAAGATTTAAGAGCTAAGGGAAAAAATGTTGAATTTGATTTGTCAAACAAAAAATTTACCAAACAGTTAGAAAAAGCATCTAAAGTTGCTAAATTTGCATTGATTTTAGGTGAGGACGAAATTAAATCAGGTAGTGTATCGGTAAAGAATTTGGAAACTTCCGAACAAGTTACGGTCAAAAGTGATGAAGTGTTATCTTTAATTTAATTCTAAGGGGTCTATTATATGTCTACACAGGTTCATGAGGTAATAAAATTACTCTCTAACGCATTTAGAAAAAAGTTTGAGGACTATAGAGGTCTTTATCTTTTTGGTGCTTGTCGTGATGGACAATTGCATGAGGATGAAGATATAGAAATCGTTGCGTTATTTGAAAATTCAGATAAATCCAGACGGGAAGAAATCTGGCCTATCATTGGTAAGATAGAAACAACACTTGATGTTTCTATAGATTTGTATCCTTATACTGAAGAAGAATTTAAAGCCGATGAATACTTGTATGAAGAAGTAATCTCTGATGGGATTTTTTATGACCCGCTGGGTATTTCAAAAAAAGTTTAGTAGTATATGGTAGTTATATAATCGAAAGGGAAAATTAAAATGGACAAAGTTACAATACGTTCTGACAGAAAAGATGATTACAAATTTATGTATAAAGGTGAAGATGTAATTCTCGGTGCAGGTAAAATTATTAGTATTGCTGATGGTTTAGAGCATGTAGTTCTTCCAACCTGTGCAATGAAAATTATGAATAATCTTATTGTTATTAAGGACGATGTAAAAAAATCATAATCTGATGTTTTATTTAGATAGTGTAAATGGGAAAAAGGTCTTAAAATCAGATATAATAAAGACCGAACATTTTTTTACGACAAGAGAAAGCTGTATCAAGTCTAAAGAGCTTGATATGGCAGATTTTGTCGAAAATAATAAAAGGGATATTTGTAAATATTTAAATATAGGTTATGAAAATTTATTATCTCCGTCTCAAACTCATACTTCGCATGTAGAGCAGGCGTTTGCGCAGAAAAAATCTTATCCTGACACGGATGGATTGATTGTAGCTGATAATGCTATAGCAATATTTTTAAATTTTGCAGATTGTACACCTTTAGTTTTTTATGATGATGTAAAAAATGTTGGGGCGGTATCCCATGCCGGTTGGCGTGGTACTGCCGGTAATATTGCAACAAAAACAATTCACCAAATGTGTGAAAATTTTGGATGCAAGCCAAACAATATTTCTGCGGCAATTGGTGCAGCTATTGGGGTATGTTGTTATAATGTGGGAGAAGAAGTTTATGAAAAATTAAAAGAAACGGTCTTTGATTTTAGCGGTTTATATAGAGAAATTAACGGTGAAATATTTGTTGATTTGCAAAAAATTAATGCAAGGCAAATTGAAGAGTGCGGAGTGAAAAACATCGATATTGCCCCATATTGTACATGTTGTAATAATGATTTATTTTTCTCTTAC
Source organism: Cyanobacteria bacterium UBA2855 (assembly GCA_002350725.1). GTDB lineage: Bacteria > Cyanobacteriota > Vampirovibrionia > Gastranaerophilales > Gastranaerophilaceae > UBA1221. The sequence continues at coordinate 41,933 of DEFJ01000019.1, forward strand.
CGAAAAGAAAACGGAACAACTAATCGTCATAGTGCAATTTTAAGATTAAAACAGTAGTATATTCCATAAAAAAGCCTCATTAATTTAGTTAATGAGGCTTTTTATATATGTAATTATTATTAGTTGGTTTGAATAAACAAGCTGATAATATCGTTTATAGCTGCAAATTGTTTTTGATATTTTTGAGCTTGTGATTCTAAAATATTAATTTGTTTTTTGTATTCAAGAACATTAGTTTGACAATCTTTTACTGATTGAGTCAAGTTTTCTTGTACTTGTTGAGCTTCTTGAAGAACGTTAGTCATTGAAATTCCAAGAGCTTCCATTGTTTGTTTGATAATTAAAGCTCCGGTTTGTTTAGAAACTCCTGCCGGAATTTTTGTAATTAATTGTCTTAATACTGCAACATTTGCAGGTAAATCCATGTCGTCAACTGCTGATAAATTCATTTCTTGATTGTTAGGTCTGAATTTCATCATTGCATTGTTAAATGCATTATCAATCATGTTACCGTTCATATTGAAGGATGAATTTAACGAATCATTTGCAGCTTCAAATGCAGATTGAGAAACTGATAACGACTCTGTGACTGTTTCAGGATTTTCACTAATGCCTGAAGGAATAAAATTTTCAGGCTCGGAATTTATTACTTCTTCCATTACAGGAACTACTTCTACATCAGATTGTTGTTTTAATGCTTCTACTATCTTTTTCCCGACTCCCTCGGTATTTTTAATGCTATTCATATTTGTGAATCCTTTTTATTTTCTTATACCTTTCCTTGCATATTATATAGAAAACCAAAATTTATTTCAACATGTATGTTACATAATGTATTTTTTATGGTAAATTAGAGAATGATAAGGAGATAGAAAAAGATGGCAAAGCGTGTAGAAATAAAACTATATGATGATACAAACAGTCAGTGGAATTTAGAGCTTGATACAACGCTTGATACAATGTGGAACTTGTATTATGGCGAAAATCCGCAACAAAAAGGCGGAATTTTAAAAATGGAAGGTATTGCTGATTATGAAGTTATAAGTGGGCAGATACTTTCTTATAATGAAGTTTTGAGTGCAAATTTACTGGCAAATATTTTGAGCGAGTTTTATGATGTATGTGCTGTAGCCATAGTTAACAATGCATCTCCTTGTGGTGTAGCTTTGGCACCTACAATTGCAGAAGCATATACTAAGGCTTTTGATTGTGATCCTATGGCATCATTTTTTGGTGCAATAGGTTTTACCAAAAAGGTTGATGTTGAAACTGCAAAACTGATAAATTCTATGTCTGTAAAGTTTGTATTGGCACCTGCATATGAAGAAAAAGCAATAAATATATTAAAATCTAATCCGCTTTTAAAAGTAATAAGATTAAATACTCCATTAAAAGATTATAAACTATTGATGCAAAAAGATATTCATGTTACACCGTTTGGAGTTTTATATCAGGATTGTAACAGAAGTAATTTGGGAAAACATTCATTCAGGGTTGTTACAAAAACAAAACCTACAACAGAGCAGATTGAGGATATGGTTTTTGCGTGGAAAGTTTCAAAATATGCACGTTCAAATTCAATAGTTATAGCTAAAGATTTTAAAACAATAGCAATTGCGCAAGGCTTTGTTTCTCCGGTGAGCGCATGTGAGGCTGCGGCAAATACAGCTTGTGATGGGGCAAAGGATGCGATTATGGTATCTGATAATGTTCTTCCTACAGCTGATTGTATTTATGCTGCTGTGCAAAATCGGATTTCAGCTATAATTCAACCGGGTGGTGCTGCCAATGAAGATAAGATTATTGAATTGGCAAACAAACATAATATAGCAATGATATTAACCGGAATAAAAAACTACAAGCATTAAGGACAAAAGATTATGGATATAAAGAGTTGGGAAGAATATTTTCTTGATATGGCAAAGACTTGTGCAAGTCGTTCAAATTGTTTAAGGGCACAAGTGGGTGCTGTTATTGTTGGTGATGATAAAAAAATAAAGGCAACCGGTTATAACGGGACCCCATCAAAAGTTGAATCCTGTTATGAGAGAGGTAAATGTTATCGTATTGAAAATAATATTGAGTCAGGCACTCGATACGAAACTTGTCGTTCAATTCATGCCGAGCAGAATGCAATAATACAAGCGGGACAAGACAGATGTAAAGGTGCAACGATGTATATTTGGGGACACAATTTTATTTGTATTTTGTGCAAACGTTTTATTGTTCAGTCCGGAATAAAAGAGGTTTATTTGAAAAAAGACGAGAATACTCCTGTTATGCATGTTACGGTTGATGATATTCGCAGAGAATTAGAAGCATAAAATATGTAATCGGCACGGTGTGATGATAACTAATTTTATGT
>DEFJ01000027.1 GCA_002350725.1 Cyanobacteria bacterium UBA2855
AACAAAAAGAAAGAATGTCACATAAAAACAAATTATTTGTATCGCTAATTCCGATAACAAATATTATGTGTAATACTTTCTAAGTAATATTTTATATAGATACTAAAAATAAAAATTACCATTCGGCAGAACCATGAGGGGCAAACATTTCAATAGTTTTTTGGATTGTTTTTTCAACAGAATCTATTTTTTTTAAAAGTTTTTCATCCTTTGTTTTTGTTTTCATTATTTTTAAATCTAAAAGCTCTTCTTTTGCGTGTCGAACTTTTTGCATGTCTTCTTCTCTTTTTAAAAATAACCAGGCTTCAAATCCGCAGCCCGGCGGCACTACTACCCATCCGCTTGACGGACAATAGATGCACAGTTTTGGGCGTTCTTCATATATAGAACACATATTATTTGGTAATATGTATCTGCATCTATAGAAAGTAAGTGTTTCTTCGTTATATTGTTCGGAGTTTTTAAGGTGCGTAATTATATTATCTACTATTCCCTTGTCAACTTCTCTTGCTGCATCAATAGACGGGTATGGTTCAAATATTTTTATAAAATCTTGAGCATATTCATTGCCACCATTAGCCATATCAAGGATTTCCTGATATGTGTATTTAGTGTTGGTAACGACTCTGCAACACCTGCCGCACATTTTGCATAGACTCTGAGGACGCTTGTTTATATAGTTTTCTTCATAACTATTCATTCTATGATTATAGTTTTTTATTGGTTTTATGAAAAACATCTTAATATTTCTTAAAATTAGCTTATTTAAGGCAATTATTTTTGAAATTTGTACTTTATAGAATTAGGTAGTGAAAAGGTTATTGTCATGCAAAATTATATGTCAAACGGACAAATACCATATAATAAAGGAAATTCGGTACAACAGGCTGTTAATCAGCAAACAGCTTATGTCCCTCCTGTTCTGTCTCAATATCAGACACCGCCTGTAAATCCGGCACCAAGTTATGCCGGAGTAAATATCCAAATTATTAATCCTATGGTGAATCCCGTAGGCGGAAACGGATCTATTTATCCGACGCAAACCTCGTCGGCATACAGTAGTGCAGGTACTAATGGCGGATGTTATCCTGCAAGTTATTATACGACGCAACCGGGACAGAATATGTACGGGCAACCTGTACAACAGCCTGTAATGCAACCGAGTTATTATGCTCCGACAAATTACCCAAGCGGGCAACCGATGAATAACGGAACTTCTCAACAAGTTCAAACCCAATCAGGAGCTGTTCCTCCATCTTCAAATGCCCCGAGCGGAGCGGCTGGCTTTTATGATTCACAAGGAAAATATTATCCGTATGTAAAAGATGCAAACGGTAATGTCGGTTATTATGATGAAACAGGTAAATTCCAATCATTAAAACCTGTTGGACAGGATAATCAATCTAATAGCGTGGGGGCTGATGGGGATACCTCTGTGAATGGTAACAAATCTGATGGAACACAAGCAGCAAACGATGTTTCGAACTCCGATAGTTCTGGAACAGAGTCAAAAGAAAACGATAAATCATCCGTAGACGGTGTCGGCGGAAATTCTCAAAATGTTGATAATAATGGAAAACAAGGTTTTACCGATGAAAATGGAAAATTTCACGAATATGTAAAAGATAATAACGGACAGTTAGGTTACTATGATGATAAGGGTGTTTTTCATCCGGTAGATAATAATCAACAAACAAACGCCGGAAACAGTTCGGATAATAATTCCGAAAACTCTTCGTCAAGCGAAAAAATAACAGAAAATAATACCACAACAACCTCTCAATCAAAAGACGGTAAAAAAACAGAAAAACGTAAAGTTGTTGCATTAACAAATGAATATATAAAAACTTTAGAAAATTACTTGAACAGTCAGGATGCCGAAGTAAGAAAAATGGGTGCTCATGAAGTTGTCGACAGATTAACAGAAGACCCGTCAAGAAATGATGACCCTGCACTAACGGCACTTGTAAATAAGATGCTCCAAGACCCTAACGCGGGAATAAGAGCTATTGCTTTAAGTATAGTTGAATCTCGTGCAATTTTGGGGGATGATTTAACAGTAAAAATTCTAAAGAAAATGCAAGAAACAAAAAATGACTACGGACTTGATGCAGAACAGGCAACAAGTGCACTGTTAAAAATGGCAGGCAAAACAGTAGAAAAAGAATTTGAAGTGGATGATACTCAAAAGAAATCAGCTACAGAAACTAAATAGGAAAAAATAATATGAGTGGCATAATTTCAAGAATAGGTAGTAATATAGCAGGTTTAGCAGCAAGGACAACAGGTCTTGCGGCTATCGGTATGACTTGTTATGACGCTCATGTAATGGGTAAATTAGAGGCTGATACATATTCTCAATCAAATGAATCTGCCCGTCTTACTGCTGCTGCGGACAACTTAAACTATATGGAATCTCCAAGCGTTGTGTTAGGAAAAGTTAAGAAAAAAATATTTAATTTCCAAGTGGACAATAGTTTTTTGATGCCGTTTGAAGCAGTATACGGTTATATGAGAGGTTTTGCATCTTCTTGTGTTGATAAGGCAATTCCTCTTACTATGGGGTTATTTGCTTTAATTGGCGGCAAAGTTACTTCTAAATTATCTGCCTTTGGACTTATGCTGTATGCCGGTTATAAAGTTTTACACGAAGGCTTTGGTATAGGAAAAGTAAACAGACTTGAGCAACCGTATAAATAGACTGTAATGTATAAGCAATCCGCCAATATCATGTGTAAAATTATCTCTTTAAAAAAAAACTTGTTCATGTTACCCTTAAAGCATACGAGAGAAATTAAAGAGGTTTTTTATGACTAAAACAGCGATTAATATTAATGATTTACCTACGGTTTATGATGCGAAAGCTACTGAGGATGAGATATACAAATTCTGGGAAGACGGTGAATATTTTAAGGCGAATGCAAAAAGCGATAAGCCTGCTTATTCTATGGTTATTCCTCCGCCAAATGTAACAGGTGTCCTTCATATGGGGCACGCTTTGGATGAAACTTTACAAGATATTCTTACTCGTTATCATAGAATGTCGGGATATGAAACTTTATGGCTTCCGGGAACCGATCACGCCGGTATTGCAACTCAAAACGTTGTTGAAAAGAATTTGAGAGAAAAAGGTTTGTCTCGTTACGATTTGGGTAGAGAAAAATTCTTGGAAGAAACTTGGAAATGGGCTAATGAACATAAATCCGCAATTTTAGACCAATGTAAAAGATTGGGCGCATCTTTTGACCGTTCAAGAGAAAGATTTACTTTTGATAAAGGCTGCTCTGATGCGGTAAAAGAAGTTTTTGTAAGATTATACGAAAAAGGATTAATTTACAAAGGAAAATATATTGTAAATTGGTGTCCTCGTTGTAACAGTGCAATTTCCGATGTCGAAACGGAATACGCAACAGAGCAGGGTCATTTATGGGAAATTTCGTATCCTTTAAAAGGTGAACACGGTGCGATTATAGTTGCGACAACTCGTCCTGAAACGATTTTTGGTGATGTTGCAATCGCCGTTCATCCGGATGATCACAAGTATTCAGAACTTATCGGCAAAACTGTTGTAATCCCGCTTTCAGGTCGTGAAATCCCTATTATAGCTGATGAATATGTAGATAGAAACTTCGGTACAGGTGCTGTAAAAATTACTCCGGCTCATGACCCGAATGATTTTGAAGTAGGTAAACGTCATGGCTTAAAACCTATTTGGATTTTGGATGAAAACGGGAAGATGAAAGCTTGCGGCGAAGTTCCTGAAAGTTTGCACGGTCTTGACAGATACGATGCCAGAAAGAAAATTATCGGAATGCTTGAATATGAGAATTTCTTGCTAAGAACTCGTGATCATGAACATAATGTCGGTAAATGCCAGCGTTGCGGAACGACAATTGAACCGTTACTTTCGGAACAATGGTTCGTTAAAATGGAACCGCTTGCAAAAGAAGCTATTGCCGCAGTCAAAGATGGCAGAATTAAGTTTGTTCCTGACCGTTGGGAAAAGAATTACTTAGGTTGGATGGAAAATATTCGTGATTGGTGTATTTCTCGTCAGTTGTGGTGGGGTCATCAAATTCCCGCATATTACCATAAAAAAACAGGTGAAATGATTGTTGCAAAAGAAAATCCTGATCCTGAAAATTATGTACAAGATAGTGATGTACTTGATACATGGTTCTCGTCAGGTCTATGGCCATTCTCGACTATGGGATTTCCGAATACCGATAGTGATGATTTCAAAAAATTCTATCCGACAACAACTCTTGTAACAGGTTTTGATATTATTTTCTTCTGGGTTGCAAGAATGATTACTATGGGGTTGGAATTTACGGGTAAAGCTCCGTTTTCTACCGTATATATTCACGGTCTAATTCGTGATGAAAAAGGTCAAAAAATGTCAAAATCTAAGGGTAATACAATTGATCCCGTAAAAATTATTGACAAATATGGCTGTGATGCGTTGAGATTTACAATGACTTCACTTTGTACGTATGGCGGGCAAGATATCAAAATGAGTGAAGAACGTTTTGAATACGGTCGTAACTTTGCAAATAAAATTTGGAACGCTTCAAGGTTTGTATTGATGAATCTTGATGGGGTTGACGGCAAAGAAATAGATTTTGATAATCTTACAATAGCCGACAAGTGGATTTTAGATAAATTAAATTCAACAGCCAAAGAAATTAATGAAAATATTAAAGATTACAGAATAGGAGAAACTGCTCATACTCTGTATGATTTCTTCTGGAACAGCTATTGCGATTGGTATGTAGAAATTGCAAAAATTCAACTTCAGGATGAAAGCTTAAAACTCAATACTCAAAGAGTTTTGAGATATGTTCTTGATATGTCTTTGAGATTGCTACATCCTATTATGCCGCATATTACCGAGCGCGTATGGCAGCTGTTACCGCATTTAGATAGCGAAAAAGCAAGTGCAATAATTGTTGCGGATTATCCTGTTTACAATGAAAAATATGCTTTCACAAAGGAAGCACAAGAGATGGAATTGGTATTTGAGACAATTACATCATTAAGGAATGTTCGTCAAAGTTTCAATATATCTACTTCTTTAAAGGTCGATATTGAGATACGTGCCGATAAAGACGAAGAGCCTATATTTAAGGCTATAGAAGCTTATATTCATCGTTTGGCGAAGGTTGAAAATATTTCATATGCAAACAAAAATGCTCCTGCGCCAAAGAAATCCGCAACTGCAGTAGTTTCTGCTTCAACAATCGTAATTCCTTTAGAAAATCTTATTGATTTTAATGAGGAAATCAAGCGTCAGCAGAAAAAATTGGATAAATTAACCGCAGAAAAGAAATCTTTAGAAGGAAGAATTAATAATCCTAAGTTTGTTGCAAATGCTCCAAAAGAGTTGATTGAGCAAACAAAAGAAAGAATTGCGGAAATCGATATGCAAAGTGCAACAATTATACAGTTAATTGAATCATTAAAGTAATATGATATTTAAATTTTATAAAACAAAAGTCCTTAAGTTTTAACTTAAGGACTTTTTATATGCTTATTATTTTTTCAAAACACTTTTTAATATAAATCCAAAGGCCGCAATTATTCCGCCGCCAAATAGCAGTTTTACCAATAAAGGTGTCTTTTTCTTATCTTCGAAACTATAATGTTTTTCTTTTGACGTTACCTGATTATTTGTACGTTGAAATTTATCTTCTAACTCTTTATCGGTAATTTTAAAGCGCACCAATTTATCCGGCGGGGTTAAAACTCCGACATCAGCTGATGAATAACTTATTGGCACACTACTATTTATACCGTTCATATTTATATAAAAACATATCCATCAGAAAAATTGCTGTTTTTTATAAAATTTTACAAAGTATTATGCAAAACTTGATTTGTGTTACTTTATTATAGTTTTTGATTTTTTATAAATAGGATTCCAAGGTGCGTACGTTTCATACTGCGGCAAATCAAGTTTTGAGGATACTTCTTTTGTAAATGTATCAATATCAGATTGCTCAAACTTTTCAATTCGCCATTCGGTTCCGAAATCTGTTCCGTTAATTGCAGCTTTGTATTCTTTCTTAATTCTTAATTCCTTTTGAATTTCCATATTAAGTTTTCTGCTAGAATCTGCTAACGCCGGCATAATATGAGTTTGGCCGTTTATTTTAAGTGTGCTTATTGCTTGACCAAGTGTTGGCATAATATAATCCTTTACCTAATTACCCTATATATAAAAATACTAATATAAATCCATGTCAATAATTTTTTGACAAATTCTTACAGTATTTAATGCAGCACCTATTCGAAGATTATCAGCTACGCACCATAAAGTAATTCCGTTTGTAAACGCAAGATTTTTTCTTATTCTTCCGACAAAAACAGGGTCAACACCGTCCGCATCACGTGTTGTCGGGTATTCGTAGTTATCAATATCGTCTATGACCTTTACTCCAAAAGTTTTTGATAAAATATCTCTAACTTCTTCCGGTGTTATATTTTCTTCAAATTCAATATCAACGGCTTCCGAGTGTCCTCTGTATACAGGAACTCTCACTGCGGTACAGGATATCGGTAAATCTTCCGAAAGGTGAAGTATTTTCTTAGTTTCATTAACAACTTTCATTTCTTCTTTTGTGTATCCGTTTTCGGTAAATACATCAATTTGTGGGATAACATTAAAAGAAATCGGTTTTTTGAAAGCTTTGTTTTCAAATTTTTCTCCTCTTTGATGAGCTTTTGTATCTTCGGTTAATTCGTTAATTGCCGCTAATCCTGCTCCTGATACTGCCTGATATGTTGAAACAATCAGCCTTTTGATTTTTGCTTTTTCATTTAACGGTTTTAAAACAAGCATCAATTGAGAAGTTGAGCAGTTAGGATTTGCAATAATCCCTTTGTGTTTGCGTAAATCTTCGTCATTAACCGAGGCAATTACAAGAGGAACATCCTTTTCCATTCTAAAAGCGCTTGAATTGTCAATCAGAACTCCGCCTCGTTTTACAATTTCAGGTGCAAATTTTTGAGAAGTAGAACCGCCGGCAGATGCCAAAACGATATTCACATTGTTAAAGCTGTCAGGAGTAGCTTCTTCTACCGTATAAGTTTTTCCTTGAAATTCTAGCTGCTTGCCCGCGCTTTTTGCGCTTGATAAGAACTTTATATTATTGTATTCAACTTTTAATTCGTCAAGTATTTGAATAATTTCTCGTCCTACAACTCCTGTTGCTCCGAGTATTGCTATATTTGGTTTTCTGTTTGTCATATAATTTTCCTTTTTATGTTATTATCTTTCGCTTTCTCTGATAGCGAGGCTTCGCCAAGAGCGGTCTTTGACCGCTACCAGTTTGTTCTTGTCATAATTTCCTTGCCTTTTTCGTCGTACATTTTTTCTTTGTACCAAACCCCTTTGAATTTTCCGTTTGGTTTGAAGATATATTGTACGTCATGGCTTTCTACATATACTCCGCCTGCCAATTTTCCGTTAGCTCTGTATTGTTTTGTGTGGTACGGAAAATTCGGATAGTTGTCAGATATATCATCAACATAAGCAAGTCCGCCAAGTGCGCTGTAATAATATACGTGCCTCAAATCTGATTTTGGCTGAATTGCATATGAATATAATATCGGTTCGCCTCTGAAGTTTCTGAAAAATCCTGAAAGATTATATTCTTTTGTTTCTTTTGCTCCGTTGGAGATTAACCTGTAGTGAGTTTTTACGTTAGCATCTTTTAAAAAGTCTTTGTATGTATTGCGAAATTCTTTTCGTTTTATTGAAAATTTATTTTCTGTACCAAAGAGTTGAGTTTTGTATAAATCTATTTTTTCATCCCTTTGAACTTGATTCATATTTACCCAATCAAATGTTACGGAAGCCTCAATCGGGGCAGTCTGTTCTTCTGCCAAAACCGTTGTGTAAGAATAGTTTCCGCAATTTGCAAAAATCGTAACAGCAAATATAATCAATAATTTTTTCATAATTATCCCTCTTATTAATAATCAGTTTACCACGAAAAATTTTGTCCGACACGGCTTTTTGAAAATAATTATGTATTTATTTTACAAATGTAAAGAATTGTAAATATGAGTTTTAAAATGACTGAAATCCGCTTATACTCTTTTATAGGATAGGATAAGATAGGATGGGGCGGGGCGGTGGCAATACTTTCGGGCAAAAATTTTTTATACAAATAAGAGATAGAAATAATTTTAGAGTATAAAAACACGAAAGGAGACTTTATTACTTACAAAGTTGGAATGAATATTTCGCAAACATGCAAGCTGCAAGAGAATCAAAATGGACAGGAGAACATAATCGTGCATCTCAGGTGGAAGCTTGAATAGAAGGTTTTTTCAAAAATGATAAAGATGGGATAATATCTGATGATAAAGAATTGAAAAAATTTAATGAGTTTATAGATAGTACTCCTTATGATCCTTATGATAATCCATATAAATACGCTTATCAGAAATACCAAAAAGAAGTAAAAAGACAGGATTTAGACAATCCAAAGACAAGTACGTTTGAAAGCATAGTAGGAAAAACAATAGCAGGTGCAAAAAATTTACTTTTAGGTACTATGTATACAATTACAAAACCTTTCTCGAATGACTAGCAGATTGCTATTCAAGGTTGCGATTTTTCGTACCAATTGTACTCATTACCTCCCCTTATGGGGAGGATAGAGGTGAGGTGATAATAATTCCTCCCCTTATGGGGAGGATAGAGGTGGGGTGAGAATGAATTTAACATAGCAAATTTAGAACACCCCATCCCAACCTTCCCCGTGAGGGGAAGGAGTATGGACACGCACCCTTGCTTAGCCAAACCATATACTTAAATATTTGCCTTAAACCCTTAAATATCAAAACTTTTCGCTATATGTAAATTTTTATAAATTGTAATTGTAACAATTATTTAATATTTCATATTTATATATGAGAGAATTTCTTGACTATGATTTTTGTTGGAATTATGATTTAAGAACATGCTAAAAATATTGTAGGAGTAGTGTGCCCGTTTTATGGAAACTCCGAAATATATAAAAAAGTTTATCACCCTGAAACTCAATGACATCAAAACTTTCCGTTGGTTTTAAGAGATAAAAGGTTAACAGCCTTAAGTTAGAAAGAAAACCATTTTTTTGTAAGTACGTACACCATTTATTTAACGAGGTGATTTAATGTCTAAGACAACAATAGCAAAAAGAGTAACTCCAATGGGTATTCCGCATACTCGTTTGGATGATTTACCTGATCTTATTGAAGTGCAGAAAAAATCGTTTGAATGGTTCTTAAAAGAAGGCTTGAAAGAAGAATTACTTTCTTTCTCTCCTATTAAGGATTATACAGGCAGATTAGAGTTACACTTCTTACCGAATTATACTTTCGACAACGCAAAATATACCGTTGAAGAAGCTAGAATTCATGATGCAACTTACGCTAAACAATTACGCGTAATGATTAAATTAGTAAACCGTGACAGCGGTGAAATTAAAGAACAAGAAGTTTACATCGGTGACATTCCGACAATGACCGACAAAGGTACATTTATTGTTAACGGTGCAGAACGTGTAATCGTATCACAGATTGTTCGTTCTCCGGGTGTTTACTTCAAACGTGATATTTCCCCTGCCGGAAAACGTTTGTATAACGCAACCATGATTCCTAACCGCGGTGCGTGGTTAAAAATCGAAACAGACAGCAATGATTTAATCTATGTAAAAATAGACAAAAACAGAAAAATCCTTGCTACAACATTACTTAAAGCAATGGGTATTACGGTAAGTGAAATGGAATCTTTATTCACTCACTTTGATTTCTTGAAGAAAACTTTGGATAAAGATACAACAGAAACTACCGATGATGCTTTAATTGAATTGTATAAGAAATTAAGACCGGGCGATCCTGCTTCTCCTCAAGGTGGAAGACAAATTTTGGAATCTCGTTTCTTTGATGAAAAGAAATATGATATCGGTCGTGTAGGTCGTTATAAATTAAATAAAAAATTGAACTTGAATATACCTAAGAATCAAAGAACATTGACAGTTCAAGATATCGTAGCTTCAATTGAGTACTTAATCAATTTGACATACGATGAAGGTACTGTTGATGATATCGACCACTTGGGTAACAGAAGAATTCGTTCAGTTGGTGAATTGCTACAAAACCAGTTCAGAGTTGGTTTATCAAGAATTGAAAGAATAGTTAAAGAAAGAATGACTCTTCAAGATTCTGATGCTCTTACTCCGTTGAACTTGTTGAATACAAAACCGTTGGTAGCTTCATTGAAAGAATTCTTTGGTTCTTCACAGTTATCACAGTTTATGGATCAAATAAACCCGTTGGCTGAATTAACTCACAAACGTCGTATTTCAGCTTTAGGACCTGGCGGTTTGATGAGAGAACGTGCAGGTTTTGCGGTTCGTGACATTCATCCTTCTCACTACGGACGTATTTGTCCTATTGAAACACCTGAAGGTCCGAACGCAGGTTTGATCGGTTCATTGGCTACTCACGCAAAAGTTAATGACTATGGATTTATTGAAGCTCCGTTCTTTGTTGTAAAAGACAGAAAAGTTACGGATGAAGTAGTTTATATGACAGCGGATGAAGACGAAAACTTCCGTTGCGCACCTGCTGATATTCAATTAAATCCTGATAATACAATTAAGGCGGATCAAGTACCTATCCGTTACAGATCTGAATTTACAATGGGTGATGCAGACAAGGTTGACTTTGTGGGTGTATCTCCTATTCAAATTATTTCTGTTGCGACATCATTGATTCCGTTTATTGAACACGATGATGCTAACCGTGCATTGATGGGTTCTAACATGCAACGTCAGTCAGTACCTCTTTTAATTACAGACAGACCTGTTGTTGGTACCGGTATGGAAGCGCGTGTTGCAAAAGACTCAGGTATGGTTATTGTATCTGATGTTGATGGTGTGGTTGAAAGAGTTGTCGGTGAAGAAATTATTATTCGTGACAATAAAAAGAAACCTCACATTTATCCGTTGGTTAAATATTTAAGAAGTAACCAAGATACTTGTATCACCCAAAAACCAATTGTAAGAAAAGGTGATACGGTTAAAGCCGGTGATGTTATAGCTGATGGTGCTTCTACTAACTGCGGTGAACTTTCATTAGGTAAAAACGTTCTTGTCGCTTATATGCCTTGGGAAGGATATAACTTCGAGGATGCGATTTTGCTTTCTGAAAGATGTGTTCATGATGATATATTTACATCAGTTCATATTGAAAAATTAGAAATTGATGCTCGTCAAACAAAACTCGGACCTGAAGAAATTACTCGTGAAATTCCGAATGTATCTGAAGATGCACTTCGTCATTTGGATGAAAGAGGTATTGTTCGTATAGGTGCAAGAGTTTATGCAGACGATATTCTTGTTGGTAAGGTTACACCTAAGGGTGAATCCGAACATCCGCCTGAAGAAAAATTGTTGAGAGCAATTTTCGCGGAAAAAGCAAGAGATGTAAAAGATAATTCATTGAGAGTTCCACACGGTGAAGGCGGTAGAGTTATCGATGTTAAGGTATTTGACAGAGAAAAAGGTGATGAATTACCTCCGGGAGCAAATACCGTAATCAGAGTTTACATCGCACAAAAACGTAAGGTTTCTGTAGGTGATAAACTTTCAGGACGTCACGGTAACAAAGGTATCGTATCTCGTATATTACCGAGAGAAGATATGCCGTTCTTACCAAACGGTACTCCTGTAGATATCGTATTGAACCCACTTGGTGTTCCTTCCCGTATGAACGTAGGTCAGACTTACGAGTTGTTGTTAGGTTTGGCTGCATACTTAACAGGAAACCACTATGAAGCTCCTTCTTTTGACGAAAGATACGGTGAAAACACTTCAGAAAAAGCTACAAAAGCTGAATTGTTGAAGGGTATCAAAGAAGCAGGATGTGATTGGGTTAACGAAGACGGTAAGGTTACATTGATAGACGGAAGAACAGGCGAACCGTTTGACAGACCGGTAGCTGTTGGTCTTTCTTATATCTTGAAACTTGTTCACCTTGTTGATGACAAGATTCACGCAAGAAGTACAGGTCCTTACTCATTAGTTACACAACAACCTTTAGGCGGTAAAGCTCAGTTCGGCGGACAGAGATTCGGTGAAATGGAAGTTTGGGCTTTGGAAGCTTATGGTGCTGCTTACACATTACAGGAAATGTTAACTATCAAATCCGATGATGTGAACGGACGTAACAGAGCTTACGAAGCAATCGTCAAGGGTGATAATATCCCTAGACCGGGTATTCCTGAGTCATTTAAGGTACTTGTAAGAGAATTGCAAAGTATCGGTTTGGATATTACGGTAGCGAAGAAAGATGGTGCCGAAGTTGATTTAATGACAGATATGGATGATTTAAGAAAGTCTGCTCCAAAAAGAACACTTTCTGATATCGATTCAGAGTTATTAAATATTAACTTCTTCGAAACACCAACTACCTTCGGAGATATGTAGCGCGAGTGAGCTGAGGTCGAAGAATGCATACGGTGGCGTTAAGCCTGCGGTGCAATCCGAAGACCCGCTAAAAGCGAACGAGCAAGACTTTAATAAGTCTATAACTAAAAAGGAGAAAGAATAAAAATGTCAACAAGTATTGATTATTTTGACTATATACGAATTAGTATTGCGTCACCTGAAAGGATTTTAAAATGGTCCTACGGTGAAGTTACTAAGCCGGAAACAATCAACTACCGTACATTGAAACCTGAAAGAGATGGTTTATTCTGTGAAAGAATTTTTGGACCATCAAAAGACTGGGAATGTTATTGCGGTAAGTATAAAAGAGTTCGTCATAAAGGTATTATCTGCGAACGCTGCGGTGTAGAAGTTACGGATTCTAAGGTAAGACGTCAGAGAATGGGTCACATTAAATTGGCTGCTCCTGTTTCTCACATTTGGTTCTTAAAAGGAATTCCTTCATACTTAGGCTTGTTGCTTGATATGACTTTAAAAGACTTGGAACAGGTTATCTACTTTAACAATTACGTTGTAATTGACCCTGCAGATTCAGAATTCAAAAAACTTCAACTTTTAAGTGAAGAAGAATATGAAGATTACATGGTTGAGCATGAAGACAGCGCATTGAAAGTAGGTATCGGTGCCGAAGCAATTAAAGAATTGTTGGGCGAACTTGATATTAAACAAATGGCAGAAGAAATGAGAGCCGAATTAAATGAAGGTGTTACTTCTGTTCAGAGAAAATCTAAATTAATTAAGAGATTAAGATTATTAGATTCATTGATTTCATCAGAAACAGATCCTACATGGATGGTAATGGATGTACTTCCTGTTACTCCACCGGATTTAAGACCTATGGTTCAGTTGGATGGCGGACGTTTTGCAACATCTGATTTGAACGATTTATACAGACGTGTAATTAACAGAAACAACCGTTTACAAAGATTGTTGGAAATGGGTGCTCCTGAAATTATCGTAAGAAACGAAAAACGTATGTTACAAGAAGCTGTTGATGCTCTAATTGATAACGGCAGAAGAGGCAGAACGGTCGTAGGTCCTAATAACAGAGCACTGAAATCATTATCAAATATAATTGAAGGTAAACAAGGTCGTTTCAGACAGAACTTACTTGGTAAACGTGTTGACTACTCAGGTCGTTCGGTTATCGTTGTAGGTCCTACTTTGAAATTAAATCAATGTGGTTTGCCAAAAGAAATGGCTATCGAATTATTCAAGCCGTTCGTTGTAAATAAATTGATAGAAAGAGGATACGTTCAAAATATCAAATCAGCTAAGAAGAAGATTGAACGTTCGGAAGCAATAGTATGGGATATCTTAGAAGAGGTAATCGACGGACACCCTGTATTATTGAACCGTGCTCCAACCCTTCACAGACTGGGTATTCAAGCATTTGAACCTAAACTTGTAGAAGGTCGTGCAATTCAACTTCACCCGTTGGTATGTACAGCATTCAATGCTGACTTCGACGGTGACCAGATGGCTGTTCACGTACCGCTTTCAATTGAGGCTCAAACTGAAGCAAGGATGTTGATGTTAGCTACTAATAACATTTTAGCTCCTGCTACAGGTAAGCCGATAATTACTCCGTCACAGGATATGGTCTTGGGTATGTATTACCTGACTATTATCAAAAATCCTGATATGCCGGTTAAAGGTTACTTCTATAACTTCCAAGATGCAATTTCAGCCCTTGAGGTTGGTGTAATCGAGCTCCACGACAAGATTGTTGTTAGAGATGAACACGGCGACAGAATTGAAACTACTGTCGGAAGAATTATCTTCAACGAAACAGTTAGAAAAGCGATAGCATTATCAGCTTAACTCAAGTAAATGGAAATTAATAAAATTGAGGAAATAATATAATGGAAACAACTTATACTAATTCAAAGAAGACATTAGACTTCATAAATAAACAAATGGATAAAAAGGCATTAAACCAATTTTTATCACAGATGTATTTGGAGTTTGGTGGTGCTACAACTGCTGAATTGGCAAACAGCTTGAAAAACCTCGGTTACAAGTATGCAACGAAATCAGGTACAACTATTTCAATTGCAGATTTGCAAGTTCCCGAAGTTAAGAAAGACTTGTTAAAAGAAGCAGAAGTTGAAATTGAAAAATCAACAAACAGATATTTAAAAGGTGAAATTACTGAGGTAGAAAGATATACAAAGGTTATCGATACCTGGTCAGAAACAACAGCAAAATTAACATCAAGCGTAGTTGATAATTTTGACAGATTGAATCCTGTATATATGATGGCATTCTCCGGTGCGAGAGGTAACTTATCACAGGTTTCGCAGCTTGTCGGTATGCGTGGCTTGATGGCTGATGCCCAAGGTCAGATTATCGACTTGCCGATTAAAGCAAACTTTAAAGAAGGTCTATCCGTTACTGAATACATCATTTCATCTTATGGTGCAAGAAAAGGGCTTGTAGATACAGCGTTGAAAACTGCTGACTCAGGTTATTTGACAAGACGTTTGGTTGACGTTGCACAAGATGTAATTATCCGTGCAGACGATTGTCATACTACTAAATCAATCAATATGAAACCAATTATGGAAGGAGAAACTGTTATCGTTCCGTTAATCGATAGATTATTAGGAAGAACTGTTGCTCAGGATATTGTTGATGAAAATGGTAATGTTCTTGTTACAAACGGTACAACATTAGACAGAAAAGATATCAGAAAGATTTCTAAGTTGAATTTGCAAGAGCTTAAAGTTCGTTCTGGTTTGACTTGCGGTCTTGAATACGGTATCTGTCAAAAATGTTACGGTTGGGCAATGACAACTCAAAAACTTGTAGATATCGGTGAGGCAATCGGTATCATCGCAGCTCAATCAATCGGTGAACCGGGTACACAGTTGACAATGAGAACATTCCACACCGGTGGTGTATTTAAAGGTTCAGGTGCTATGAAAACCGTTGAATCTGCAATTGCCGGCGAAGTTGTATCAAGTGTTAAAACAAGAGAATTAAGAACCCGTCACGGTGATGTTGTTAGAGTTTCTAACTATGAAGCAGATATTGAGGTTAAAGGTGCTAAGAAATCTGAAAAATATCACATTCCTGCCGGTTCTACAATATTCTTTGAAAATGGCATGAAAGTAGAAAAAGGCTTCAAACTTGCGACTTATGAACCTGTATCGCAAGGTGACGGTTCTCGTTTGACAGAAAAAGCTACAAAAGATATTACAACTGATTTGTCAGGTGAAGTAATATTTGAAGATTTCGTTGCAGACGAAAAGAAAGACAGACAAGGCAACATCTCAAGAACAACAAATAAACAAGGTGTAATTTGGGTTCTTGGCGGGGATGTATACAACCTTCCGGGCGGTTCAAAGGTTCTTGTAGAGGACGGAAAAGCTGTTAAGAAAGGTGAAAAGTTAGCTGAAACCTTAACCATTTGTGAACACGGTGGTGAAGTTCGTTTTGGGGACGACCTTGTTGTTGAAGAAGTTAAATTTGAAGGTAAGAAGATTAAGAAAATTGTTCAAGGTAAGGAAATTACTATTGTAATCGCGTCTTTAGCTCCTGATAACGCAGTGTTTGAACAAACCAAAAAAGAACAACTTTGGACTGTAAATAAAACAGGTGAAAAATATATTGTAAAAGCTCCTGTTGATACTCCTGTTGAAAACGGTATGATTATTGCCGAATTAATCGATGATGAGTGTGCAGTTGCTTCTTCAGGTGAAATAAAATACGTTGATGTTGAAGTTGATGAAAATCAAATTATTACAAAACCGGGTTCTGTTGTATTTATTCCGGAAGAAATTCATCAAATTTCAAAGGATGCGTCTTTGAAAATGGTAGAAAACGGCACATTTGTTACTGCCGGTACGGAAATTGTAAAAGACGTATATTGTCACATTGATGGTATCGTTGAATTTAAAGAATACAATGATATTATTCATGAAATTACCGTAAGACCTGGAGAAATCCATACATTACCTAATGTTGGTGCTTTAAAGGTTGATGAAGGTGAAGTAGTTAAGAAAGGCACTGTAATTGCTGACGGTATTAAGGCTAAAGAAACTTCTATCGTTACAATTATGGATTCTTCAATGGATGATTTGGCTATTGATGATTTGGATGAAGAGCTTGATGCAAGCTTGAATTTAGATGAAGATAGTATTTCAAATCAACCTATACAAATCCTTGTAAGACCGGTTCAAGTATTGAAAGTTGAACAAAAGAACGTATCCATCAAGTTTAATTCAACTGATGATTTGATTGATATTGTTCCGGTAACTCAACTTCAATATAAGGATGGTGCAAGAGTTCGTAACCTAGACGGTTCTACTATAACAAGAACAAGTTTGGTTTTACAAATGCAAGGTTACTTATCTCACCTTAAAGGTATGGTTGAGCTTGATAGCAGTAACAATTTAAGAATTGTTGTATTGGAAAACTTGATTGTTCGTCGTGAACAAGAAGGTAATTCTAAGTTAGCCACTTCATTACAAACTGAAATTCTTGTAAAAGACGGTGAAACAATAGATGCAAAAACTCCAATAGCAAAAACTCAAGTTCTTTCGATTAATGATGGTGTAGCATCAATCAAAAATAATGAAGCAGAAACAAGAAGATTGTTGTTGACAAGTGAAACTTATGAAACTTCAATTAAAGTGTCAGGTAAGGCAAGTGTTAAAAAAGGAGATTTCGTAAAACTTGATCAACCAATTACCGATAAAGGCGAAGTTTCTACTGTTTCCGGTCAGGTTATATCAGTAGGTAAAGGCGAAATAAAAGTAAGAAACGGACGTCCTTACTTAGTAAGTCCTGGTACAATGTTGTTAGTTGACTTAGGTGCATTAGTACTCCGTGGTGATATGATTGCATCTCTTGTTTACGAAAGACAGAAAACCGGTGATATCGTTCAAGGTTTGCCGAGAGTTGAAGAACTTCTTGAAGGTCGTAAACCTAAAGATTGTGCAATTCTTGCAGAAGAAGACGGTGTTGCTGTTATTGAAACCGATGAAGATTTGCCAAGATTGTTTATTGAAAATGAAAACGGCAGAGTTGAAATTAAATATGCAATTGATGCAAATATCATTGTTCATAACAAAGAAAAAATCACAAAGGGTCAACCTTTAACTTCAGGTCCTTTGAATCCGCATGACGTAATCAGACTTTGCGGACCGGAAGTGGCTCAGCAGTATTTGGTAGACGAAGTTCAGCGCGTATATCGTTCTCAGGGTGTAGAAATTGCTGATAAACACGTAGAGATTATCGTCCGTCAAATGACTAAGAAAGTTAAAGTTATTGATGCTGGTGATACAAAACTTCTTCCTGGAGAATTAGTTGAAATGCAAGTATTCGAAAGAGAAAATGAAGAAGCTGTTAAAAACGAAGGTACTCCGGCAACTTGTGAATACATGTTGTTAGGTATTACAAAGGCTTCATTGAATACGGAAAGCTTCATTTCAGCAGCATCATTCCAGGAAACAACAAGAATTCTGACCGAAGCAGCTGTCGAAGGTAAGAAAGATATGTTGAGAGGTTTGAAAGAAAACGTTATTATCGGTCGTTTGATTCCGGCAGGTACAGGTTTCCACCACTTGTCAAATGCAAACGAAGAGAAAGAACGTGAAGCAAGAAAACGTGCAGTTGCGCAGAGAAATCAAGCAAGAAAACCGTCAGCGATTTTGGAAGAAATCGAAGGTATGTTCGGTGCTCCTGACTTGACTATCGACGACAACGGTATACAAGAGTAGTAAAGCTCAAATAAATTAAATACGGTGCATTTAATGCGCCGTATTTTTATAAGAGAAAAGGCGGTATAAATATTACCGCCTTTTCTACATCATTCTTTTATTTATATTAGTCTATAGATTGCTGCATAATTTCAAAAGGTTTTTCCATAACCTTCATTGTTGCTTCATCTATAATTCCGCGTTTTAATTCTGTAAATGTTGCTTTTTTAGAATTGAATTTTTTCTTTAAAAATTCATATGAAATTTTAGGATCACATTTTTCACCGCATGTGAACAAATCAACTGCTGCATATCCTAATTCCGGCCAAGTATGAATGGCTAAATGGCTCTCTGAAATAATAACTACACCTGAAACTCCATAAGGATTAAACATATGGAAACATTTTTGAACTATTGTTGCACCGCACTCTAAAGCTGCATCAACCATATATTTTTCTACTTTATCAATACTGTTTAGGGTATTTGGGTCACAATCAAAAAACTCAGCTAAAACATGCTGTCCTAAATGAATTTCTTTTCTTCCGTTCTGAAATGCGGTAAATGGTGAAGTTATTGCCAATTCATGTGCCTCCTTTATACAATTTGTATATTATAATAAATTATCGTTACGTTTTACATAATACTATAAAAAACATTATTTTTGTAAAATTTACACTCAAAATATTGTTTTTTATTTTTTTTACCAATTTAATATGCCTCAAAATCAATAAAGATACATCATTCGCAGGTACTATTTTTATTAAGAATTATTAAACTAAATGTTTAGTCAGATTACAATTATTTTATTTTGGAATACAATGGGATTGTTATGAGTAAAATATTAGTAATAGATGATGATAATGCAATAAATGAGCTTATAAAGGTTAATCTTGAATTAGATGGGCATGAAGTGTTGCAGGCTTTTGACGGAATTCAAGGGTATGCAATGTGTAAACAAGAACTTCCTTCTCTTATAATTTTAGATGTAATGATGCCTGAAGTGGACGGGTTTACGGTAGCTCAAAGAATCAGAAAAAACGACGAAACAAAAGATACTCCCATCCTTATGTTAACCGCCCTTTCTCAGTTAAATGACAAGGTGACAGGTTTTGATATCGGGGTAGATGATTATCTAGTGAAACCATTTGAAATGGAAGAATTAAAAGTAAGGGTCAGGGCTTTGTTAAAGAGGACTAATCAAATTCCAAAATCGGCATCTACAAGAGACTTGCTTACTTTGGGGGAAGTTACCCTTATGCCTGAAACATACAGTGTCAAAATAAATGACAATGTTGTAAAATTAACTCCGATTGAGTTTGATATATTTAATTTGTTGTTTCAAAATCATGGGAATATGGTGTCATCTGCTCAAATATTAAAAGATATATGGGGTTATTCGCCTGATGATGATATTGAAACTATCCGTGTGCATATTCGCCATATGAGAACGAAATTGGATAAAATTTCTAACGGAAAGAAGTATATTACAACAATATATGGTGGCGGATATAAATTTAACGTGTAAAAATATTTATGTGATATAATATTTTTATAAGCCGAGGTATAAATTAAAATGATTCAAGAATTTTTATATTCAAAAATACATAGAGCGACAGTTACTGATGCAAATCTGAATTACGTTGGTTCTATCACTATTGATGAAGTATTAATGGATGCTGCAAAAATTAAAGAATGGCAAAAAGTCGATATCCTTGATGTGAATAACGGGGAAAGATTTCAAACATACGTTATTAAAGGGGAGCCAAATTCAGGTTGTATATGCTTAAATGGTGCAGCTGCGAGAAAGGTTCAACCTGGAGATAAGGTTATTATTATATCATATGCATCCTTAACTGTTGAGGAAAGTAAAACTCATACTCCAACAGTCGTTATTGTTGATGATAACAACAAAGTTGTCTAATCTCCGATTAATTTATGTAATAATTACTTTACAACTGATTATGCTTTATTTATAATGCTTTTAGATAAATAATAGATATTAAAGGTGAGATAGATGAGCAAATATTTATTGGAAATTGGAACGGAAGAGTTACCATACAGATTTATACCAAGCGCAATAGAACAACTCAGAAAAGGCTTTGAAAGTTTTCTTGGTGATAATAAGGTTGGCTTTGATAAAGTTGATGTGTATGCAACTCCAAGACGTTTAGCAGTTATCATTTCAGGACTTGTTGAAAAAAGTTCCGATGAAGAAAAAATTGTAAAAGGTCCTATTGCAACGGTTGCTTTTGATGAGAATAAAAATCTTACAAAAGCGGGTGAAGGATTTGCTCGTAAAAACGGTCTGACGGCTGAAGATTTGTATGTAGAAGATAATTATGTATATGCAAAAGTTTTGATTAAAGGAAAGTCAATAAAAGAACTGTTAAGTGAAAATGTTCCGTCAATTGTATTAAAATTACAAGGTTCTCACTTTATGAGATGGGGATATAACGATGAAAAGTTCTCCCGCCCGATTAGATGGATTGTTTCTATTCTTGATGAAGAAGAAGTTAAGGTAAAAATTATTGATAAAGAATCTTCAAATATTTCAAGAGGACATAGATTTGCTCCTCAAAAAGAAATTGTAATAACAAGACCTGATGAATATATAGATTTGATGCGTAAAAACTATGTAATTGTTGATCAGGCAGAACGTCGTCAATTGATTATCAATAAGGCAAAAGCTGAAGCTGATAAATTGGGTGCTGTTCCTTATTATACTGATGATTTGTTGGAAGAGGTCACATTTATAACTGAGTATCCGGTGCCGGCTGTTTGTGAATTCAGCCCTAAATATTTGGAAATTCCGGAAGAGGTTACGGTTACTGTAATGGCAGTTCACCAGAGATACTTTGCTCTTCATAAAGACGGTAAACTTATAAATAAATTTATTACAATGACAAATTATATTGGAGATGAGTTTGCTAATATTGCTGCGGGTAATGTACGTGTAATTAAAGCGAGATTAGATGATGCGGTGTTCTTTTTTACGGAAGATACTAAAAAACCTTTTGAAAATTATGTTGAAGATTTAAGAGGTATTACTTTCCAAAAAGGTATGGGTTCAATGTTTGACAAGACATTGCGACTGGTAGCATTATCAAAAGATTTAGCTAAAATTTTGAATATTGATAGTAAAACTATAGAAAGAACAGCAATGTTGTGTAAGGCTGATTTAACTACACAATTGGTATTTGAATTCACCGAATTGCAAGGCTTTATTGGCGCTGATTATGCAAGAGTTTCCGGCGAGGATGAAAAGGTTTGTGAAGGTATAAAAGAACACTACTTCCCGCTAAACGCAGAAAGCGAGGCTGCAAAAGGTATAGAAGGTCAGATTGTTGGTATTGTCGATAAGATGGATACAATTTGTGCGGTATTTGCGGAAGGTAAAAAGCCGACAGGCTCATCCGATCCGTTGGGGGTTAGACGTGCTGCTTTAGGTATTATAAAAACAATCCTTACTGCAGGTTTGAAGATTAATCTGAATGATTTGATTATAAAAACCTTGTTGTTACTTCCTATAAACGCAGGAGACGGTAATTTAATAGATAAATTAAAGAATTTTGCAGTGTCAGGAAAAGACAGAATTTCCGGTAAAGTATTGGATGAAGTTACCGAATTTATTATCCAACGTTTAATTATATTCTTATCTGACAAGTATTCTAAGAATGTTTTAGAGGCATGCGCAGCTAATAAAAATCCGTTAGAGGATTTGGCAGATTATGTAAAAAGAGTGGAAGCTGTATCTAAGTTAGATAATCCTCAATTAAATGAAAATGCTAATAGAGTACTTCGTATTTTGAAGGAAGATTCTTCAAAGAATGTAGATAAAAATTTGTTCAGAGAGCCTGCAGAAAATATGTTATTCCAACAGATAAATACTGTTGAGGAAACTGATAATTACGACAGATATGTTGAAATGCTCGTCGAAATTAATCCGTCTGTTGAAAAATTCTTTAATGATGTTCTTGTCATGGATAAAGATGAGAAAGTTAAAGAAAACAGATTAGCACTTTTAACATTTTTGAAATCCAAATATGAAAATCTTACGGATTTTTCAAAACTATAATTGAATTTCAACTAATTGTAACATATTGTAAAGTTTGTATGTAAAAAAGTAAATTATTTTTTTCAGGATACTTTAAAATAATACAATAACGCAACACACTAATCACTAAAAAGTAGAGGTAGGAAATGTTAGACAAGTTTAAAAATTTAAAAGTAGTAAAAAAATTAAATGATACTATCAGTCCTAAATTGAGATGGTTGAATTACACAAATACTAACATCGACAAGTCTTCTGCAGAATATCTTGAGATGGTTAGCGGAGTTGATACAAGAATTAATTCTGACGAACGCCGGCTGGAAGCAATGGTCAGAGAACAATTAAAGGAAGAATTTCCAAATATTGAGAAATCAAAATCCTATGAGCTTCTTGTTGATGCAGTTATGCACAACTTAAAGAAAAAACAGCTTCAAGCCGAAGATAGCCTTGATATAGAATAATAACAGGCTTCAAATTAAAAAAACGAAAAGCACACCTTATAAAAGGAGTGTTTTTTTTGTTTTTAATTTATTTTTTGTAATTTTTCAATAATGCTGTCAACGTCAAATCTCAGTCTGTCCAGTTCAGTCATTACAGGGTCAGGGATTTTATTGTGCATCAATGTTTCTTCTGCTTTATTTTCTGTGTCAGAAACAATTCTGCCTGGAACTCCTACTACTGTCGAATCGGCAGGGACACTGTCTATTACGACAGAACCTGCTCCTACTCTTACGTTATCTCCGATTGTAATATTACCTAATATTTTTGCACCGGCACCTACAATTACGTTATTACCTAATGTTGGGTGTCGTTTACCGTGTTCTTTACCCGTGCCGCCAAGTGTTACCTGCTGATAAATTAAAACATCATCACCGATTTCTGTCGTTTCTCCGATTACAACGCCTTCTCCGTGATCTATAAAAAATCGGTGACCGATTTTTGCTGCAGGGTGAATTTCTATACCGGTAACAATTCTTGTTACATACGATATCATTCTTGGGATGAGCGGAATATGCCATTTGTGTAATTTATGTGCAAGTCTGTATGCAATAAGGGCATGTAATCCGGGGTAACATAGAATTACCTCTAAAATATTTCCTGCTGCCGGGTCTTTGTCATATATTACTTTAATATCTTCTTTTACTTTTGTAATTCCGCGCTTAAGTGTATTTATCATAGTTAAATTTTACTCTTAAAATTTTTATAATCTATTAGTTATCTGTTGTATTTTTAAAGCAATATTTGTCGTGGTCATTAACTATTCCTATTGCTTGAAGATAAGAATATATAATAACGGTTCCGACATATTTCATACCTCTTTTTTTCAAGTCTTTTGATATTTTATCGGATAAGGGAGTTGAAATTTGTAAATTTTTACTTTTACGTTTTATTATTTTTTTATCCGTAAAACCCCAGATGTATTCAGCGAAACTGCCATATTCTTTTTGAATTTCCATAAAAATTTTAGCATTGTTGATTGCGGATTGAATTTTGCTTTTACTTCTTATGATATCGGCATTTTCAAGTAGTTGGGCAACTTTCTGTTCGTTGTAATTTGCTACTTTTTTTACATTAAAGTTATCAAAAGCAACACGAAAAGCTTCTCTTTTTTTAAGTACGGTAAGCCACGACAGACCGGCTTGAAATGATTCTAAAATCAGTAATTCAAACAGTTCTCTATCATCATATTTAGGTTTGCCCCACTCTTCGTCGTGGTATTTTACGTATATTGGAGAATTTTCATCAACCCAGAAACATCTTTTCATAATTGAATTTTACAGAGAAAATTGTGAAATATCAATATATAAAACGGAATTGTCGCTGAATTTTCAGCGGCAATTCCGGCGGATAAATGACTAAACCTTTTGTAATATAATATTACTCGTGGCAGCCAAAAGCGATTGTAATGTGTTCTCTAGGGTTAACCGCAGAGATTTTGTATCCTTTAGGGTCAACAAGGTATGCAAACTCATCACCGGTTGTTTGGAACAAGCCCATTGTGCCGGATAGAGCCGTTCTTGTTATATCCACAGGGGCTTTAACTGTTTCCCAAATACCGTCACCAAGGTTTCTTGCCGCAGCGCCGAATTTTCCTTGGAATACGTGTCCGAGCATGTAACCTGCATCGTTTGATACGTTTTCAACTGCATTACCAAGGTTAGAAACTACACCACCGATAGTTCTGCCTGTTACACCTACCAAAGAACCTGCAAGGGTAAACGGCATTTCTACCAGTCTTGCAACAGGGTTAACCTGTCTTGATTTGTTTACCTGTGCTTGAAGTATTTGTTTTGGCAAGTTAGCATCGTGGCAACCGTCTGTAATACTTGTGAATGAAAGTTTCAATGCACCTTTATTACATCCTGAAGGTCTTATTACTTCTACAACTTGACCTGTTACTGTTGAACCTACAGGGTATGTAACACCGTTAATAGTTACTTCTTCAAGAGTATTTGCTCTAAAGTATTGACCTACGTGTGAAGATTTTGCGGTTAATTGGTCTATCATTTTGACTTTCAGTGTAGGAATATTAACTATTTGTGATTCTTCAACAAAGGCTTGTTTATTGAAATCAGGTGTAATAGGACAAGCCGCATTAGCTGTTGCCGGATTTGTATCGTAACCCAGTGCTACTCGTATCGTTTGAAGCATAGACGCTACATCGGCACGGGTAGCTTCTCTGTTAGGGAAAATCATATTAGGATTTGGTGAATCTTTTAAGGCACCGTTTTGTAATGATTTTGCAACTGGTATTCTTGCCCATCCCGGTACGCTGTTACCGTCAGCGTAATGAGATAATATTTCGTTAGCTTTTACTGCATCTATATCGCAATTCATGCCTTTAGCTATTGATGTTAAGGCTTCAGCTCTTGTAACTTTTTTGTTTGGCATAAATTTACCGTTAGGGTAGCCTGCAAGTAAATCTTCGTCTACTGCTTTTGCAATAGCTGCATTCGCCCAGTTGTGAGTCGGTACATCTGAGAATATTCTTCTGGTTTGTAATCCGCAGTCACCAAGGTTAAATCCTTTGACAAGCATTGTAGCAAATTCTGCACGAGTTATATCTCTGCGAGGCTTAAATTGACCGTCAGGATACCCAACGACTACATTATTCATTGCAAGTTTATCTATATCACAAGACGCCCAGTAGTTATTCGGAACGTCCGGAAACATTCCGCCTCCCATCATTGCAGGTGCCGCAGCCCCGATTGGTAAACCCTCGAGTGCTGCTTTCATATCGAAAGGGACCATAGCCTTTTTTATTGCTTGGCGAGAGCTTCTTGTTTGTATATCTATTGGTGTATTATTCCCGTCCATAATGCGTTCATTTCTTTCAACAGGAATACCATTGTATCTTGTTGGATCTTCTCCTAAACAAGGCAACTGAGAGGCTGCTCCTGTTATCAGACCTTCAGATGAAACTGTTGTACCGCTAATTGCAGAGTTCATTTGTCCTGCAATTCCATAAGGTGCTGTTTCTGTTGTTAGAATTGAGTTGGCCTGTTCCCCTACGTAGTTGTTAGTACCGTAGATAGCGTTTGGATATCCGTAAACCTGATGCATATCTTTTCTGCTTGGTTTTCCCGTTTGAGGACAAACTGCGCACGCATCATCTGCTGTTGAATCTAAACTTGTATCAAAGTTTTTGTCGCAGCCACAATCAGGCTTTGCTTTTTGACAATCATTATCGTCAAAAGCCTTTTGGCATTTATCACATGTAGGAGTTTTGGTGCATGGGCATGCTCCTCCCGTAACAACAGGTAAAGCTTCGGGACATGGCGTTTGTGTCACCGGTGCAGCCGGTTGTTGATTACACGGGCATGCTGCCATTGCCTGATCCAAGGAACACGTTGCTATTCCGACGGCAATTGCAGCTGCCACAGTTAGTTTTTTAATTGTCATTTTTACCTCCTTGTAATATGACGGGTTTTACTTTAAAACCCGAAAAAATTTTTAAAAAACAAACTTAATACCTGATTATGTACCCTAATTCAAAATACAAACATTACCGCAAGTAACTATTCAATCAGGCTATTTAATTTTCAAATGAATATTTATGCGTAAAAAATACCCCGAGTATGTACTCGAGGCATTTTTTTATGATTGTTATTATCAGTTTTGTATCTTTTTCTTTCTGAAATTCTCGTAAATCATTAATATTGTGCAGATAACAACACAAATAACTGTTGATATCATCCAAAATCCTATAGCACCGTTCCATCCGAATTTATCAACCATAAATCCGGTACCTCCAGATGATAATGCAGCACCTACATATCCGAAAACTCCGGTAAAGCCAATAGATGCGGAGGCAACTTTTTTAGAGCTGCTTTCAACTGCACACAATCCGCCAATTAGCATCTGAGGACCGGCTGTAAATACCCCAATCATTGCTGCATATACATAATCAAGAGTTTCATGAAAAGCTCCACTACCTGTATTTGTTGCAAATAAATATAAACTTATAATCAACATGATTAAAAATGCAATATTTACAGGAGTTCTGTTACCCTTGCAGATTTTATCGGATATAACGCCTGCCATAATTGCACCGGCAGAGCCTACGAGTGCTAATGTACTTAATTTTGCACTCGCAATTGTTAAAGCATTACCCTTTACTTCAACCAAATATTTAACAAGCCAATCTTCTGTTCCGAATCTTATAATATACACAAATACATATGCTATTGCTAACATCCAAATGATTGGATTGCATAAAATGTTTTCTTTAAATACTTGAAAATATGAGCGGTTATCACCGTTATCTTCTTCAGCTTTAGCTTCAGGTTCGTTGTTATATTTTTCAATGTCAGGCAATCCCATAGTTTGAGGTTTATCTCTCAATCTTTCAAATAGCCATAAACCTGTAATTATACAGATAACAGCAGGTACATAAAATGCAGCCTTCCATCCCAATTTATCAATTGCAAATCCTGATAAAGCTACTGCTGCAAAAACTCCAATTTGGTGAGAAGTTGACCATAACGACCACTTTGTACCTCTTTCCGAGTTAGAGAACCAATATGAAAGACTCTTTGCAACAGGCGGAAATCCGCAAGATTGAAACCAACCGTTTGCGCCCCAGAAGAATGCCAATAACCACAATAAAACAGTTGCAGACGGCAATCCAAAGAAACTTATATGCCCGGGTGTTACAAACAATGCGCTTATAACAAAGAATATGTTACAAATTGCAGAAAGAATTAACGCTGTCGGTAAAAATGTCCTCACATTAGCTTTGTCTGCAATAACACCGTTTACAAATTTACCGATTCCATACGTGACATATAATGTAGAACCCAATAAACCAAGTTCGGTATTTGAAAAATGTAATGCTTTGCCCATTGCCGGTAATGCCACCGCAATGTTTTTACGACAAAGATGGAATACCACGTATGCAATGAAACTTGCATAAAAAATTCTTAATCTGAAATGAGCATAAGTTTTTTTTACTACAGCTTCATCCTTTATTGGTTCTGCAAACGGCGGCTCTTTAAAAAATTCTATAAATTTATTTGACATAATATTTTTCTCTACTTCCCTGCTTTAATTATTTGTATATTTCTTGTTTCGGTAATTTCTTGACGGGCATCTTTAATAATTTCTCTTTTATCCTCGTCTAATCTGCCTCCTCCAACAAGTCTGTCTACAAAGCCTGTGTTAATCTTAACAGCTTTTTCAAAAGCTCCTACTTCTTCTAAAACATCTTTTATTTGGTTAAAATCATAGCCAAAGGTTTGTTTTGTGTTGTATACAAGAGTTTCTCCGCTTTGTGATACTATCGGATTTCCGCCTTGTTCAAAGTATAGCTTAAATACTGATTTTAAATCCTGTAACTCTGATTGCAGAGTCGTTACTGTTTGTTGTATTCTAAGATATCTTTCAAATAAGTATTCTATATTATCAAGTTGTTTTGATTCCCAATCATATTTTTGTAAATATAATTTTTTTAATTTAGGATATGCAAGTGCCAAACCCATTGTATCTGCCATTGCTCTGTGGTGATTGTTCAATTCTACCTGAAATTTTTCGGTTAGAGCTTCTAATCCGTGAGATTCTAAATCAGGATAAATTTCTTTAAACATCTGTTGAGAATCAATTCTTGGGTTATTGATTTCTTTACCGAATACACGTTTGCTTGCCTCATTAAGAAATGAATAATCGAAAATTGCATTATGAGCAACAATAGGGTAATCTTGAATAAAATCTATAATTTTGGGCATTGCCTCGGCTTCTGTAGGTGCATCCTTGACCATTTCAGGAGTTATACCGTGTATTGCAATACTTGATTTTCTAATATGCTGTTCAGGATTTATAAGAGTCTGAAATTCGTCTTTAATTTTGCCGTTTTCAATTCTAACAGCCGCAAATTCAACCATCCTCTCCTTAGTATAATCCAATCCCGTAGTTTCTGTATCGAGAACAATTTCTATTATTTTTTTTCGTGCCATATCTCTATCCTATCGTGTGCTAATTAGATAATAGCACAAAAATATTTATCATGTTATAATTTGTACTGTAAATTTAACAAAGGAGTATAAATATGTCTAATGCTATGGATATTAATGATGCAATGTTTGAGGGTGAAGTTCTAAATTCTAATATTCCTGTAGTTGTTGATTTTTGGGCTTCTTGGTGTGGCCCTTGCAGAAAATTAAGTCCTATTTTGGATGATGTATCTTCGGAATTTGGAGATAAGGTAAAGTTTGTGAAATTAAATGCGGATGAAAATATTAAAACAGCTAAAGATTATGCCATAAGCGGGTTGCCTACTCTTATGGTTTTCAAAGATGGGCAAGCTGTTGAAAGGCTTGTTGGACTTATGCCAAAATCTGCAATTATTTCAAATATTGAAAAATATTTATAATATCTATTAATATATGGTTAATTCGGGTGCTGAGGTTGAATGTGGCTTTGGCACTTTTAATTTATGTAACAATAATCTTATTCACAGAGATTTCAATTAAAGTTTTTTCTAATAAATCCGTTATATATCTTATAAAATAGCGCAATTTTATAAAGGAATATCGGATATGCTTAATAATAAAGGTAAATTAGTTTCTACTACAGCAAAATCAAGCTCGAAAAATCTAAGGAATGATTTACATCGTACAAGATTTTGTATACCAAAAGAAAACTACGTAAAAGAAGCAGTCGAAAAAGCTGTAGAAATTTTAAAAACTAAAGAGGAATACAAGCATCTTGACGATGATCTTTTGATGGATATTGCGGCAGCGCAAATTTGTAAATATAATGCAGTATCAACTCAAGGTAAAATGAAAGGTTTTACGTTAAACGATAACGTAGCTGATGGTATATGGAGTAATTTTACCTACGAAGAAATTATTCAAATGTATGAAGCCGGTGAAGATGTGCCTAAGGAAGTTGCAGACTGGGCTTATAAAATGGCTAATTATGACCAACTGTCTTATGAAGTTGATGATAATGCTACAGATAATCAAAACGATATAAATGCTCTTGAAAACAACTCTGATACAAGATTTTCCGATCAAAAAAATAATTTAATTAAGGCGGCTTCTTTATTAGAAAAGCAGGATGACAAAATTGAAGAAGATAATAAAGAGCTTGAAGCTAAAAGTAAAGCAATTTCTAATAAGCAACAGGAAATGGCTAACAGAGAAAAATCAGGTAATGAAAAAATAGAAATATATTCCAGAGAATTTAATGAAATCGAAAGAAAAATTAGCAGCGGAGAAAATCTTTCCGACGATGAAATTGCGCGTTATAAAGCTCTTGGCTCAATGCTAAACAGCGAACATAAGGAGATTGTTATTCAATCTCAAAATGTTGAGGCTGATATTGCTAATTTGTTTGAGGATATGCAAAAATCTACTAAAACAGCTGCCGTAAGTAGTCAGTTGGCAAATGAGGTACAATTATTATCCGAAAGCGTTGCCCCTCAAGAAAAAAATGCTAAAGCTGCCATAAAGTTAAAGAGGGTTGTAGAGATAGATTCTTCTATGAATAATTTCCGCTCGGCTGTATCTGATGGTAAATTGTTCAATTTATCAATGGATATGTCGGTAAATAATTCATTCCTTATAGATAAGAGTAATTATGAAGTTAACAAAGCGGAAGATTCAATGCAAATAGCCGAAAAACAACTCGATACCGTATCTGCATATGATAAAGTAAATCCGCAAGAGTCCGTTTCTTCTGAGGTTTCTAATGAGGATGAAAATAAGAACACGGAAGAAAATAATACTATTGCAGAAAATAATGAAATCAAACAAGAAAATGATTTATCGGATAAACAAATTTCAGAAACTGATGCAGATAATGACAATACTAATATTAATCAGCAAGAAGCAAACACAGCAGATGTTGCGCTTACCGGAGCAGCAGCCGATATGGAAGAAGAACCGGAAGAAATAACAGATGTTTCTGTTGTTGATGAATTTGTAGAAAATGAACCCGAATCTGATGAGTTAATTACAATAGAAAATGAAGATGTACCTTCTGATGAATTTGAAAAAGATAATCTTGATAAAGATGATTTGGAAGATAAATCTCCAATTGAAAATAATATAATTTCTTCTGATGAATCCGAAGATAATATTGAGCCGGAAGAAAATATAAATATTCAAAAACGAAATAGCTCAAGAATTGCTGAAGATAATCCTCAGCCGACTATTGATATGAATTTAGCGGATGAAGACAAAGCTGAAGCTAAAGATAAAAACTTGCCTGCATCCGAACAAATAACCGATGATACTCAAAATCCGCAAAATGTAATTTTTGATGAGGCAATGTCCGATGCCGATACTTCAATTGGTAATCTTTCGGCAGTAACAGATGTTTTAGGTGATGCGCATATTAACAATTTAGCCGATATGCCGCTATCAGGAAAATCTGCGATGACGAGTATAAGTCAATCAGAAAATATCTCAACACCTTCCGGAGCAGTAAGAACAACTAAAACATCACCGAAACCGCAAACTCAAGCTTCAAAAATGGAAGATGCCGGTGATATTGTTTCTCCTCCAATAAAAGATAAGGTAGAAGACGCTCCTATAACTAAAGCAGAAGGTAAAACAGCCGAAACGCAAGAAATTATCGCAAATGCTACTATTGCGGATGCAATAAATAA
Source organism: Cyanobacteria bacterium UBA2855 (assembly GCA_002350725.1). Taxonomy (GTDB): domain Bacteria; phylum Cyanobacteriota; class Vampirovibrionia; order Gastranaerophilales; family Gastranaerophilaceae; genus UBA1221. The sequence continues at coordinate 31,378 of DEFJ01000027.1, forward strand.
AGAAAGAAAAGCCGGAGAAGAACAATCCGAAAATAATAAAAATGTTATTGAAAACACTTATAATTTGAGAGGCAGCGCTCGCAAAATTAATGATTTCAAAGATGATGATCATGTTGAAAACAGAAAGCTCTCCGATATTGATAAATCTTCTGAAATTGTTAAATCAGACATAGAAGATAATGCTGCTAAACAAACTTCTGCTCCTATTGAAAAAGACAGTACGCTTAATCAAATTCATGAAAGAAAGCTTGCTAAATTAGAAACAGATAATAAAGATGCAAAGGTTCTTGATGACAAGGTTGAATATAGCGGTGAACAAATTAATAAACTTGGCAATAACAGCGATGAAGAAAATGCCAAAGTTTTAAGTCAGGCATCTGCGGATAGGGATATCGCTGATGAAAAGCGTGCCGCAAGCAGGGTTAATAGCGATAATGAACAAAAATTATCAGATAAGCTTGATGAAATAAATGAAATATATGCCACCACAAAATCCGTAGGTCGTGAAGTAAAACAAAATACATTGACAGGTTCTGTCGGTAATGTATTGTTTGAAGCAGGTCTTGATGGTGAAAAAGCAAGTGCTAATTCTAATGAAGAAATAAAACTTGCCGAAGAAAATCTTTCAGATGTATCTCAAGATATTAATAATGTTAGACGCAGTATTGATGAATTGGATGATAGGAGTTCATTTGTCGGTGATAACGTTGAAAGAAAACAAAATGCCGGCAAAGGAAGCAATCATATTGCTGAAAATTCATATATTGCGGCAAAAGCAACTACAACTCCTGAAACTGGTATTGATGTTGAAAATCCTGAATTTGCCACTGATATAGGTGTAATTGATGATGCCGGAGCAATTCCGACAGTTGCGGACGAAACTATTGATGTTCAGCAGGTTGTTTCTCCTGAAATTTCGATAAGTGATAATGATATTAATCTTGTAGATGTTCCAAACAGTGTTGAAGAAAAAGACGAAATGCCTGCCGCTCAAGAGGATATTAAGGCCAGTATTGATGATGCAACTACAGAAGCTTACACAAATCCTCTAATTAGAGATAATCGTGATGCTATATATGATGAAGCAGATGCGGCAATTCGTGAAGAAATGAAAGTGGTAGCTTCCGTTGATGCCGCTAAAACAAGCTCTAAAGCTGTTGTAAAAGATGATGTTGCCGAGATTATGCAATCTGCATTGAGTAGTGTTGGCGTTCGTGCTCAGAGAAAAGATTCCGACAACGATAAAAAACATAAACTCTTTACTCAATTTGAAAATCAAAAACGTAATGAGGCAAGAAAAACTGTTCAAAAGGTTAACAAAGCAAGAGATGCAAGATAATAATTATCCTGCTGAAACACAGGAAATTATTGCATCTGTAAGTCGTTTGACTTTTACAATGCTAAGATTTTTCTCCAAACCTTTTGGAATGTTGTTTGCTTCCGGTATTATTGCTTTTTTAAATCCTGCCACTTCTGCTTCTTTAAGCCGTTTTTCGATATTGTTTACAGGATGAATTTCCCCTGATAATCCGATTTCTCCTATTATTACTGTTTGCGGGTCAACAACAACGTCTCTTGCGCATGTGGCAACAGCCAATGCAATTCCTAAATCTGCGCTTGGTTCATCCACTTCTATACCGCCCATAACATTTACGTAAACATCTTGCTTTGAAAAATCAAGCCCTACACGTTTTTCAAGTACAGCAAGTATTTGGTGCAATCGGCTTAAGTCAACTCCGTTTGTAACTCTTCTTGGAGCTGAATATGATGTGGTTCCGACAAGTGCCTGTATTTCAACCATTAACGGACGAGTCCCCTCATTTGTAACTATTATTGCACTTCCCGGTGCCGCGACTCGAGAACGTTCATTCAAAAATAACTCATTTGGATTTGTAATTTCATGTAAGCCGTCTGATTGCATTTCAAAAATCCCAACTTCTGAAGTGTTTCCAAATCTGTTTTTCATTGCTCTAAGCATTCTGTAGGATTTGTATTTGTCGCCTTCAAAATATATTACGGTATCGACCATGTGTTCTAAAACTTTAGGCCCTGCAATGTTCCCGTCTTTTGTTACGTGTCCGATTACTATTGTTGTTATATTTTTACTTTTTGCTATGTGCATCAATAAATTTGTACATTCCCTAATCTGTGAAACGCTTCCTGCCGTGCTTTGTACATTGTTTGAGTATATGGCTTGAATACTGTCTATGATAACAAAGTCAGGTGCAATTTCTTCAATTTGTGCTTTTATATTTTCCATATTGGTTTGCGGATAAATATATAGGTTATCGGAATTTATGTTTAATCTTTCGGCACGAAGTTTTAATTGACTTGAGCTTTCTTCTGCTGATACATATAAAACTTTTTTTTCTTCTTTACATAACTGCCCGCATGTTTGTAATGTAATTGTAGATTTCCCTATTCCGGGGTCGCCGGCAAGTAAAATTAATGAACCTTGTACAAATCCTCCACCCAAAACCCTGTCCATTTCGGATATGTTTGTTTTAACGCGAACTTCTTCTCCTATATGGATGTCTTTTAAAAGTTCAGGTTTTTCAGTATTAATAAATTCGTTAGCCGCAGCGTTAGGTGCTTTAGCATCAACTTGAACTTCTTCTGTTAATGACCCCCAGCTACCGCATTCCGGACATTTTCCTAAATATCCGGCACTTTCGTAACCACATTCGCTACATATCCATTTTGATTTTACTTTTGCCATATTCGGATTATATTATAAAACTTTGTTAAGAAATGTAAATATTGTAAGTATATCAGGCAAATATTTATCTTGAGGGTTATTAAATAACTAAGAAACCCTCAAATTTAATTACCCCTTATTTACTTACATTTGTTATTAAAACACATATATAACCATAACAATACTATAACATAACCAAAATAACCAACCTTGACCTCTTGATATAGAGGTCTTTTTTTGTTTAAATTGCAAAATAAAAGCCCTGAAGATTTTCTTCAAGGCTTTTATGTCTTTTAATTTCATTGTTTTTATTTATTTTGATTAGCTTTTTCCATAGCTCTTTTAGCCATTTCTCCGCTTTCTTGAATATTCTTCTGAACAGCTTTTTGAATTTCTTCAGGATCGTATTCCTTGTTTACATATTCAATTTTAGCTTGTTTTTTCAATGATTCAACAAGTTTATCAATTTGTTCAAGTTGTTTTTGGTTACTTATGTATTCTTTAAGATCATTTTTAACCTTTTCAAAAGGTTCTTGTCCTGCGGCACGTCTGTCTGTAACGATTATAATATGATACCCGTACATTGTCTTTACAGGTCCTACAACAGAGTTAGGTCTTGCCCCGAATGCAGCATTTGCAAATTCAGGAACCATATCTCTTTTTGCAAAAAAGCCTAAATCTCCGCCGTTTGCAGCAGACATGGTGTCTTCGGAATTTTCTTTAGCAAGTTTAGCAAATTGAGATGGGTCTGCTTTTAATTTAGAATAAAGTTCATTTGCTTTCGCTTCCTTTACTTTAATTTCCTCATTTATTTTTGCACCGATTTCTTCATCAGAAATTTTTGAATTCTTCTGTTTTAATCCTGTAGCTATTTCTTCAGGACTAACTTTTACCAAAATATGTGATGCTCTGACTTGTTCAGGATATTTAAATTTAGAAATGTTTTGGTTGTAGTAAGTTTTTGCTTCAGAATCTGAAACTTCTCCGCTGCTTAAGGTTTTTGCAAGTTTTTTGATTTTTACTTGTTCTTTTAAGTCTTTTTTGAAATCTCCGGTACTAACGTTATTTTGTTTAAGAATTTTATCAAGTTGTTCTTTTGAGCCAACTTTTGTAACGATAGATTTTATAGCTTCATCCATATCTTCTTTTGTTACTTTAATTCCTCTTTTTTCAATTTCTTCATTTAAAAGAGCTTTAACAATTAAGTCATTCACTATACGATTTTTAACCAAATTTGCAACAAATGTGTTGCTGGGATCTTTAATATTTACGTGAAGAGGGCTATTTAGAGTATGTTCAGCTTCTTTATCAAAAATTTCTTCATATTGCCCTTGAGTAATATTTGTATTATTAACCTTAATAATTGTTTGGGATGATTTTATCCCGCAACCTGTAAATAACATAGCAGAAACTGCCAATGTAATAAGTAATTTTTGTCCCTTCATCAAATTTCTCTCTTTCTTTTATTTCGAATAATCGTGGCTTACTTTATGTATATAATAGAACAAATCCTTTAAAATGTTAAATAATTCATCAAAATTTAAATAAGAATTGTTAAGTAATAATATAGATTTCCCTTCAGAGCAAGAAGCCGGAGCAATGGTGAATTTTATGCGTTTAAGAATTTCAGACGGCAGATGCGGTTGAATTAGTTTCCATTCCGGCTGAGTATATGGTGTATAAATTCTTATATTATCCTGAGTTTCTCTTATCACAGATACCTTTACGTCGCTTGCTGCAAGTCTTAATCTTATTAAATTGATTAAATTCTCAACACTTTGAGGCGGTTTAGAAAATCTGTCTTTCCATTCCTCAATAATATAATCTAACTCTACTTCATTATTTACATCCGCCAGACGTTTATATTCTATCATTTTTTGTTCTTTTGAGCCTACCCATTCATCAGGTATGAAAGCTGTTACGTTTATGTCTACGATAGTGTTTGTTTGTTGCTCTATATGTTCGCCTTGTAACTCGTGAACTGTTTCTTCAAGTAATTGACAATAAGTATCAAATCCCACGTTTATCATGTGTCCATGTTGCTTTGTGCCAAGAATATTACCTATACCTCGGATTTCAACATCTCTGAGGGCTATTTGATATCCGCTTCCCAGTGTAGTAAATTCTTTAATAGCTTTTAGCCGTTGTATTGCATCTTTTGTCATTTCTTTGGTTTGTTTAAAGAAACAATAGCAGTATGCTTGTCTTTGGCTTCTGCCTACGCGCCCTCTAAGTTGATATAGCTGTGCAAGTCCGAATTTATCGGCATCATGAATAATCATAGTGTTGGCATTAGGAATATCAATTCCGTTTTCAATAATGGTTGTTGCTAACAGAATATCGTATTCGTGGTTTGCAAAATCAATAATTACCTGTTCAAGCTGCTTTTCATCCATTTGTCCGTGTCCGACAGCTATACGCGCATTAGGAACAATTTTTTGCAGTTGTAACTTAAATTCTTGAATGGTTTCAACTCTGTTATACAGATAAAAAACCTGTCCTTCTCTATCAAGCTCATGCGTTATGGCATTTTTAACCATCTGTTCATTCCACCCGCCAACGTATGTTTTAATAGGCAGCCTGTTTTTAGGAGGAGTATTAATTACAGACATATCTTTTATTCCTGACAGTGACATATAAAGGGTTCTAGGTATTGGGGTTGCTGACATTGTGATTATGTCAATGTTTTCTCTTAATGACTTAAGTTTTTCTTTATGTCTTACTCCAAATCGATGTTCTTCATCTATTACAAGTAAACCTAAATCTTTGAAAACAATTCCGTTTTGTAACAATCTGTGAGTGCCTATAACTACGTCACATTCGCCTGTAGCAAGATGTTTAATTGTTTCTTTCTGCTCTTTTGCTGTTCTAAATCTTGATAAAAGCTCGACTTGTACGCCAAAAGGCTTAAATCTTTCTGATATGGTTTGAAAATGCTGTAGGGCAAGGATTGTTGTAGGAACAATTACGGCAGCTTGTTTCCCTGATGTGACGGCTTTAAATATTGCTCTCATAGCAACTTCTGTTTTACCAAAACCAACATCGCCGCAGATAAGTCTATCCATAGGATTTTCATTTTCCATATCAGTTTTAACTTCGTTTATTGCTCTCATCTGGTCAGGAGTTTCCGTAAATTCAAATGCATCTTCCATTTCTACCTGCCAATTTGTATCAGGCAAAAATTGAATTCCTTTCTGCATTTTTCGTCTTGCGTATAATCGTAATAAATCATATGCAATTTGTTCAACTTCTTTTTTAACTCTTGATTTAGTGTTGTCCCAATCTTTGCCGCCCATACGAGATAATTTAGGTTTTATAGAGCCTGAACCTCGGTATCTGCATAATAAATTTATCTGTTCTGCCGGAATATGTAATTTATCTCCGCTTGCATATTCTATTGTTAAATAATCTTTTAATTGTCCGTCAATTTCCTGTTGATTTAAGCCTTTATATAATCCGACTCCATGTATGCTGTGGACTACGTATTCTCCTTCTTGAATATCATTTATGCTTTCGATATATTCGGCTTTTTCTTTATAGTATGTTTTTTTTGAAAGTGTTACTTCTTTACTTCTTTTATTAAATAATTCTCTGTCTGTCATGACAATTGTTTTAAAGTCTTCGAGAATACAACCGTGAGCAGCTATTGATGGTATATATTCAACTTCTTTAAAAATATCTCGCTCGTTTAGAATTTCTTGGATGCGTTGCGGATAATCAGTTGAAATAATTATTTTATAATTAGAGTGTTCTTGAACAAATTGCCCAATTTCATCAAAATTTGCAGAAAAATTGCGTATTGGCAAACTGTTAAATTCAACAATCTCTTGGTTTCCACCCTCAATAAAATTATCCAATCCTACACGCATAAAACGAGCCATAAATTTTTCAAAATCTTTATAGCTAAAATGATTAGTGCCTTTAATGTTTTTAATAAGCTCAAGTTTTAAATTTTCTTCTTTTTGTTCGTTATAATTTTTATCTAAAAATTCGTATTTTGCGTATATTTCAGAGGTTTCGTCGGTAATAATTATGTAATCTTTAAAATAGTCAAATATACTGACAAGATTATTATTGAAATTATTTTGATATACTTCAATCCCCTCAAAATAGCCTTCTTCATCGGATAGGCCGTTATTTTGCGGTGCTATAAACTTGTATACAGGAAGTATTTTACATTCTTTTATTTTTTCAACCGATTTTTGGTTTTCGTTGTTGAAATATCTCAAATCAACTACTTCATCTCCCCACAATTCTATTCTTATTGGGTATCTGTCAGGAGAAAATACATCTATAATATCTCCTCTTACGCTAAATTCTTGTATGTCGCTGACCATTGTGGATTTTTTGTAACCTAAAGTTACAAGTTTTCCGGCAAAATCTTTTGTATCAATTTCATCCCCTATTTTGATAGAGAGAGTGTTTTTTTTGTAAAAATCTTCATTAGGAAATTTTTCTAACAAAGATTTTACGGGAGCAATAACAAAATCAGGTTTATTTAGTAATACATTAATTTGTTCTGCGTAATCGTATTTATTTGAGTTTATCGCTTCGTATAATGAAATATTTTGAAACGGAAATACTTCGCTTTCAATATCAAAAGCTTGAGATAAATCATTTTTATACTTTAGTGCGTTTTGTTCTGATGATGTAATAAAAAGAACTTTTTTCTTTGATATTTCTCCTGATTTAATTGCTAAAAATAATCTTAAAATTGAAACTAAACCGGTAACTTCAAAGGGAATACCGCTTTTAATATTGTGCCGAAATAAATCAAAATTTTCATTATCCGTAAAGTTGAGTGATAACATAGTAACATTTTACCATAAAAATTAATCTTCCATGTTGTACTCCTTTGTTGAATTTTCGGTAGAGTGAAGCAAATGCACTTTCTACCGTTCTATTACTATTACAAGCGTACAATATGGGTTGAATTTAAAATGCGTAATCTCTTGAGCGAAAATGCGGCGCAAAAAATAAGGTGCGTTGACACGCACCCTACACGGCTTCCGGTTGAGGATCTACGTGAGGCGAATTTATTTCAGGCTCCGGTGTTTTAATTCTTTTTGGAGTTTTACATTTTTTAACTGCCGCATAAATTCCTATTCCTAATAGAGCAAGTGCGGATACCCCGCCAATTACTTTTTCAGTTGTTGAAAATTCATGGTCTATTAATTTCTTTTTATCTTTATTATCTGTATGGTTAATTTGATTAACTGTTGGATTTTGTCCAACTGCACCAACTTTTAAATTTTCAGACATAAAATACCTATTTGTACTACACATATATAATAAAACAAAATCTAAAAATTTATTGCCAATGCAATTAACAATATTAATTTATATTAAGCCTTGCAGGATGCGCTGGAAAAAGGCTATTTGCTTGATATCGATTGATTTTATAATTTAATTTGTAGAATTTATTTTTTTTGTATAATCCTATGACACCATGTGCATAGGTCCTTCTAAAGATGCGGTTACGAATTGTTTTGTATAAGGCGTATCTGCTCTCAACATTTCTTCAGGTGTACCTTCAAAAACAATTTTGCCGTTATATAACATTATCAGACGATTTGCGGTTCTTGTAATCGTAGACATTTGGTGAGTTACAACAATTGAAGATGCATTGGTTTCCTGTTGTAATCTGACGATATAATCTTCAATTAACGTTGAAGATATCGGGTCTAAGCCGGCTGTCGGCTCATCATACAATATTGTTTTAGGCTCTGTAACAATCGCTCTTGCAAAGCTTACACGTTTTTGCATACCGCCTGATAATTCTGACGGGAATTTTCTCTCAATTCCGCCTAATCCGACAAGCTCTAATTTTTGTGAAACAATTTCTTTTAAATCTTCTTCACTGTATTTATTTCTCAAATCACGTCTTTCTCTTAGTGCAAAAGATATATTATCAGCCACATTTAATGAATCAAATAATGCAGAGTATTGGAATACCATCGCAATATCCCCTTCTGATGTAATTATTTCTCCTGCATCTTTTTCAATTAATCCACATATAAGTTTTAAGACGGTACTTTTTCCTGAACCTGAGAACCCAACAACAGCAAGAGTTTCTCCGTCTGCCACATCAAATGAAATGTCATCTAAAACTTTTATTTCATCAAATATTTTTGTTAAATTTCTAACTTTTATACTCATAAATTTGTCCTTATATATTAGAAGAAAAACGTTATTGAGAATATTAAATCCCAAATAACTATTGCAACAAGTGACCATACAACTGCTTTGTTTGTTGCAAGACCTACACCTTTTGCTCCGCCTGATGCTTGGTATCCGCAAGAACAACTTATCAATGCTATTGTTCCTCCAAAAGCAACAGATTTAAGTAAGCATACGCTCAAATCTTTCATGTATATTCCTATCCATGCTGAATCAAAGTATGCCTTGTAGGTTAATTCTGTTGTAAGAGTTGTTGTGACAGCACCCGTTATAACCCCAAATGCAGATGCAATAATTACGAGTAACGGCATCATAATTATCCCTGACAATACTCTTGGTACGAAAAGATATCTTATAGGATTTACTTTAAGCACTTGTATTGCATCAATCTGTTCTGTAACCCTCATTGTGGCAATTTCTGATGCTAATGAGGAGCCTATCATTGAGATAATTGCAAAACCTGACATAACTGCGCCGACTTCTCTTACTATCAAAATACTGACAAGTAAACCGACAAAGTTCCCGCCTCCTTGTTTTACCATTTCTGATGCGACTTGTGACGTTACAATTATCGATGTCATTCCAACAATAGAAAGCGTTATCGGTAAAGAACTTATGCCAAACCTTACACATTGATCCATTAATTCTTTACGTTCAATTTGACCCATTATAATGTATTTAAGGGTAATAAATCCGTTTTCAATAATGGCACCCAATGTAGTAACAAAATCCGTAAATTGGTTGCCAAAAGCCCTGAACATCTTATAGGTGGCGGATTGCCGCATATATTGTTTGAACGTTACCATACCCTGATTATAACGAAAATTTATACGTAAAGTCAAGAATATTATTGCAGATTTATAGTAATATTTGAGTCCCAACCATTATCCGATGGCTGTCCGGAGCATTTTGGTTATGACAAAATACATAATTTAAAATTAATTTGAGAGCTTGTCCTTTAAGAAAATAATTTATACCGGCAGTGTATTCGGTTCTGGTATTATGAGGGGTGTTTCTGTCGGGATTAAATCTGTCATATCTTGCAATTACTTGTAATTTAGGGGTTATTTTGTAGCCGACGACACCATAGAAGCCTTGAGCTTTTTTATCAACGTTTCTGCTTCCGTTATAGCCGTCAGCAATACCGTATTCAAATCTTGACCATAATCTTTTGTATTTATATCCTACATAAACACTTCCGACAGTATAGTGAGTTTCATTTTTGCCGGCATTTATTCCGCCGCCGATAACGAGTTTCCCGTATCTGCCATCGGTTTTTCCCAGAGGTTTAAAATCAACCCATCCCGTAAATTCCGGTCCCGCAAACCATTTTCTGAAATATCTGTCTGAGCTGTTGAAAGCAAGATTATAATCAATTAGTGAATAGTTCCCTACAATTCTAACTCCTAAAGCTCTTGTTGACCCAAAATTTCTTGCAATTTGTGAACGCATAATGAAAGGTAGAATGTATGAGCTTGAACCGCCTTCTTTGCCTACTTGATTGCGGGAATAGCCTATTACAATTTGGTGATGCGGGATTGAATTGTTTGTTATAAAAGCGTCAGCTACAAAATTTTGCATATAATTTCTACCGTGTGCACCTTTAGGATTGACCAAAAATTTAAAGTCATTTTTGGTGTTCCTGAATTTTCCCATTACTCCTACTTGGATAAAGTTATTTGTGTATTTTGTATCGTAATCACCGTCTGACCAATTTGAAGAAATATATCCGTTATAAGCTCCAAAAACCTGAAATTTTTCAATGGGACCCTTTTTAGGTAAAAATGTCAATTCGTCTTCAAGAAGATATGATGCAATATCCGTACGAATTATATTTCTTGCTATCATTCTTTTAAGAAGAGGTTTTTCCTTTAATTTTTCTTCTGTTCTACTAAGTTGTTTATTTATAAGAGCATTTTCCAAAGAATCATCATCTTCAGTTGAATACTCCGGTAAGTTATCAAAACTTTTTCTGATATCAGCGTTTTTGCCGTTATCAATCGAGGGTTCTTTTAAATTGTTTGTTTCAACTTGTATTTCTATATGCTGAATTTGTTTTAAAAATTCTCTATCGGAATTATACCCCTCGTTTTCTGAATTTGTGTCTTGAGCGTAACATTGGGGGCATATTAAAAAACATATTATAAAAATTATGAGATAAATTTTTATTTTCACTATTATAAATTATACCATAAAATACTTGATTTTTATGGTTTATTTATAGTATATTTTCATTATGACAAATGTAACAAAAAATAATAAATCAATAAAAATAAAAGCCCCTATTGTAGAAGCCTTAAAGCAAGCATATGAAAACCCTACATATCAGTTTCATATTCCAGGACATACAAAAGGCAACGGGGTATTGCCCGATTTTAAAAAATTGGTTGGGTCAAAAGCGTTATCAATTGATACAACAGATGAGTTTGACAATTTGGGCACGTTGCATCCCGCAACAGGACCTATTAAGGAGGCACAAGAGTTAGCAGCAAAGGCGTTTGGGGCAAAGAAAACTTTTTTTCTGCTTAACGGTTCTACTGCCGGAAATCTGGCAATAGGTATGGGTTTAACAAAAAAAGGACAAAGAATTTTAACTAATAGAAATTGTCATCGCTCTATTTTAACAGGTTTGATTATATCAGGTGCTGAACCATTGTGGCTTGTACCTAAAAGGTTTGATGATTGGGGGATTTGGGGTAATATTACTCCTGAAAGTGTTGAGGAAGCTCTTTCTTCTCATGATGATATTTCTATGGTTTGGATTACTAACCCTACGTATGAAGGGGTTGTATCTGATGTAAAATCAATTTCCGCTATATGTAAAAAATATAGGGTGCCGCTTGTTGTTGATGAAGCTCATGCGTGTTTATGGAATTTTAATAAGCATCTTCCTACTCCTGCGCTTCAATTTGGGGCGGATATTGTAATTCATTCGCTTCATAAAACCGGTGGCAGTATGAGCCAAAGTTCAATGCTTCATGTTTCAGAAAACTCAATGATTGATGCTGATGCGTTGGAAAAATCTCTAAAATTGCTTCATACGACAAGTCCGTCATTGATACTTCTTGCAAGTTTAGATGCAGCAAGAGCAAACCTTGAAAGTCCAAAGGGTAAAAAACAACTGGAACGTGCTATTTCAAACGCAAAATATTTGCGCAGCGAAATAGATAAGATGGAACATATTCATCATTTGAAACCGGATTTCGGCTATATGACGGATGTTACAAAAGTATTTATCAGAGCTGACGGATTATCGGGTAAGAGATTGGAGTCTATTCTTGAAATAGAATTTGGAATAGAGGTAGAGAGTGCGTCTGATGCGGGATTATTACTTTTATCAAACCTGGGTAATACCAGAAGTGATATGCAGTATCTTGTAAAATGCTTACAAATGATTGATCAATCACATTATTCGGATATTTGTTACTTAGAAAATAAAAAGCATATGCCAATGTTGACTCCAATAATAAAAATGAGTCTGAGAGAGGCTTTTTATTCAGAAAAAGAAACTATTCCAAAGGATTTGAGCGTCGGAAGAATTTCTGCTGAGGTAATTGCAGAGTGTCCGCCGGGAATAGCGGTTCTTTTGCCCGGTGAATTAATTACAGCAGAACATCTTCCGTATTTAACAGATTATGATTTTATTGAAGTTATTAAGTAAAACTTTAATGCTATAATATTTTTATGAAAAAATTTTTGCTCGGATTATTAGATTGGATTTATAAGAAAAAATGTTATTTTTGCAGGAGTTCTAAGGAATGCGTTAAAATGTGTTCCGAGTGTTATAATGAAATGGACTATTTGCCATATGTTGTAAACAGGGTCATAGGTGGGGCAATGATTTATTGCGCCGGTATTTACGAAAAGAATTTACAAAAACTTATAAGAGGTTTAAAATATCATAATCAACCCGATTTAGCTTATTATCTTGCAAAATTTATGTCCGGATATTGGGCAAATATCACTGAGGATAATGATTTTCAGATTGTACCGGTGCCTATATTTGAAAAAAGAAAGAAAAAGAGAAAATATAATCATATGGAGCTTGTAGGAGAAGAATTTAGCAGATTAACAGGATATGTTTATAATCCGAATTTAGTTAAAAGAATAAAGGATACGAAGCCGCAATATAATCTTAAAAAGTTTCAAAGAGCTGAAAATTTAAAAGATGCTTTTTATGTTGATCAAGATGCATTGATACCTAATAAAAGGGTGTTGTTAATTGATGATATTTGTACTACCGGTTCGACATTTGAAGAAATGATAAAAGAATTAAATAAAAATGGGATTACTGATATAGTCTGTCTGGCTGCTACAACCCCGTTCGGAGAATGACGTGATACTAAGTGAGTTTTCAAATTATCTAAAGCAGTATAATAATGAAATTGTTGCAAATAAAACATCGGCAACAAAGTTGTTGTGTGATTGGATTAAATATGTAATATATAAAACTCCCAAAAATCATTCTGATAAAGTCGTTCATAAAGAGATTATGCTTGCACAAAATAAGCAAGGAGAATTTTTTATTGTTGGAAAATCCGATAGCGGGCGCGTTCTTGTGAATGCGCTGTATAAATATGCCCTAAGTTACGAAAACTTCTTAATGTCAAGATGGCTCGAAAATAAAAAACCTTCTGATTTTGGTGTAAATAAACAATCAAACTAACCGATTAGGGAATTTTAAATCATTATTATTCCTTCTAACATTATTTAAAGATAAGGAGGAGTATTATATTATGAAAACCGCATTATTAATGGCACCGGCATGTCAGCTGAATACTTTAGAAAATTTGTTTATAGAAATGACTGCAAAAAACTGTAATCAGCGTTGTAAACATTGTTATATAGATTTTCCTCTTACAAAGAATGTAAAAGACTTTATTTCTTCTGATATTATTCAAGAAGCTTTATCAGATATCGATATTACAAATTTAAAATGCATATATTTAACCGGTGCAGAACCAATGACACATCCCGATTTTAACAGTATTTTAAGGCTGTGTCTTAAGTATTCAAATGTATGCATTTGCACAAACGGCAGTTTTATAAATGAGAAAAAATCCAGATTTTTGCGTCGGGTTCAGGATGAAAGCGTAAATGAAATAATATTTAAGTTAAGTCTTGCCCATTATGATGAAAATATGAATGATAGTGTAAGGTGCAGAGGTAATTACAGACAGGTTTTATTTGCCATAAAATATTTGGTTAAATACGGTTTTAATCCGATTTTAGAAGTTACAAATTATTATAATGAAAGTGAAGATGTAATAAGGTCAAATTTTATTAGTATTTTGCATAAATCAGGGTTTGATGCTCAAGATAGAAATGTTGTTATAAACAGATGTTATAAAGTTAATGATGCTAATTATGTTCAGGAAGAATATTTTGCCGATGAAATTTATCCTACGGATTGTAAATTCGGCAGAATCATAACAGCAAGAGGTGTGTATGCGTGTCCGTTTCTTGCAAATGACCACAGAGGCAGATGTGGCTCTACATTAAAAGATTATTCAACTCGCGTAATGTTGGAAACCGAATACTGTAACACCTGCCTTAGTAATAAAAGACAGGTGTTTAGCATAGACTTTTCAGAATTTAATAATTAAACTTTTTCAGCATATAACTTTAATTGTAAATCGATAAGTATAATATTCTTATTTTTGTTGTATGGACGAATTTCTACTTTTGCGATGTCTAAATAGTGTTCGTGTTTGTATAAATCTTTCATGAAGTTTTTAAAGTTGTTATAGCTTGCGATCATTTGCATATCAAGTTTACAAACACTATATTTACCTTGAGCACCTTTAACAAAATTATCATCAGCAGGGTCGTAATCATATTTTACGGCTCTGGTCTTAATAGAGTTTGATGTAATTAAGTCGAGAATTTCATTAAATTCAGCTGCAATTAAAGCTTCAGAATCAGCACCGGATTCAACAGGTTTGTAGAAGCCTTTTTCAACCCCTGCTCCGGATGAAGTTGCTGTTGCTTGAGCTTCTTCCGCAACTTTCTTTTGAGCATCAACCTGTTCCACTTTAGTGGTATATTCTTCAAATTTTGATTTATAATCACTTTTTGCTGATGACAGGTTTTGTAACCCTGGAACTATATTGGTCATAAATAGAAACAATGCTAAGAATAAACATGCTGCCAATATAATAATAGGAAACTTCAATACTGTCATTGGATCATTTGTATTTGTATTTTCTTGTGCCATTAATCTGTCCTCTATAATTTTAAGTTAACTTTCTAGTGAATTTCAGGTCCTAACAATTCCGGATTCCCGCCTTCACCTTGTTGAGCTTGTGTTTCTGCTTGTTTTGCTTTACATTCTTCATCATTTTCATCACATTGTACCGGAGGGTTAAACAATTGAGCTAATTGATCTTCGCTCATATTAGTGATTTCAAATGAATAATTTGATCCTGCACCTGCAACTGCAGCATCAACAGATACTGAGTCCATCTCTAATTTTTGTAATTTTAATTTTGTACCAATTAGGGAATCTCTCATATTTTTGAAAAATGTATAAACTGAACTTACATCTGTTGCTCCGCCTTTTATATCAACAAGACCGTTGCCTTGTGTCATAAAATATGTTAACCATACATTTTGCGGTATTGTTTCTCCGGCGGCAATGTAGTTCATTAATTTAGCTCTATTGCCTTTAACACCGTTTTCAACCTCTCTTGTGGCATCAAATGCAACATCTGCAGTGCCTCCGGTTGAAAGTTGACCGTTTATTTCTTCCAATTTTGCATTTAAATCATTCAACTTGTTTTGTTCTTGTTGTAGGCTGTTTGGCAGTAAAACGTTGCCAATAAGAAACATTAAAGCGACAAGTGCAATACCTACACCTCCTGCAATTGCCATTGCGGTATTTTTAGTGATTGTATATTCGTGTTCTCCTATGGCAATTGTACAAGAGTCTTCTGCAGTCCCTACTCCGCCTATAGCTTCCATATAATTAAACTTTAACGGGAAGTCTGAAACATCTGCCAATGCACAACCGATAGCCTGTAATGAAATCTTAGATGCATATCCTTGAAGAACATTTAAGCTTACCGGAATTAATGAACTCTCTTTTTTGAATGAATTGTTCTCCAAATAATCTATAATGCCGTTTGTATTTAACTTAGATGCCAATAATTCAGCACTTACCATATCAGTATCAGAAACAACATATAGATAGTTTGCCGGATAATTCATTAACGCAATTTGAGCTTGTTCAACTATTGCATTATATATATCATCGCCTTCAAAAGACTTGATAGGTAACGGGTCTTCATAATATTCAACAAGAGTTTTTCCGGTCATTGATGCGATAGAATAACCTGTTGAATTTACTATCAACAAATTCCATGTAATATTAGGTTGCATCTGTGCAGATACAACACCCATATAATCTAAAGCTCTAAATGTTGAGCTCAAAGAATTTTCTACTCCGACAAGAGTTGAACCTAATTCTGTTAAAGCCTCGCTAAGTTTTTCTATAACAACTTGCTGTATAGCCGAATATATAACAGTTCTTGTTTCTTTTGATGAGGAGCTGTTAGTGCTTGGTGCATCCAGCCATGCTACAGCAGGATCAAATCTCCTAAAGATAAATGTTTGTTCCAATTCTGATTGAATTGCACCGGTTATTGCATCGTTAGGTAGTAATAAACCAAGTTGCATTTGTCCAAAAGCAACAAGCGGCATATTAACTACCACTTCTGTCTTAGGATTTATTCCTAATTCCTCATACATTTCAGAAACGGCATTTTTAAACGACTCAAAATCATCGATAGTTCTGAGAGATTCATTATAATTAAAATCCCTAACTGCGTAGTTTGCAACAACGTTTTCTCTTAAATCTAATTGTAACATTTCTAAGCCAACACCGGGAGTAACTGAAAGATATACTCTCGATTTAGCAGATGATAAATTTCCTAAAAAACCCATACTCTTTTCTTCTTCTCATTATTTTGTACTAATTCCTATTTTTATTATACAATATATTTTGTTGAAGATTGTTTTTTAACAAAAATTTACACTAAATAGAGGAGACACCCGAAATATGGATAATGTAATCGATAAGATTAATAGGCTAAAAGAGGAGAAAAATGCTGTAATACTTGCTCATTGTTATCAAAATATTGAAATTGATGAGGTTGCGGATTTTGTGGGTGATTCCTTGTATTTAAGTCAGCAGGCCGCAAAAACAGATGCTGATATTATCGTATTTGCAGGGGTGTTTTTTATGGCACAAACTGCGAAAATACTTAATCCTAGTAAAAAAGTCTTGCTACCTCGAATGGAATCCGGATGTTTAATGGCTGATATGATTAATTATGAGCAGTTGCTTGAGTTTAAATCTCAGCATCCGAATATTCCAACGGTATGTTATATAAATTCTACAGCTGAAGTTAAATCAGAATGCGATATCTGTTGTACCAGTTCAAATGCCGTAAAAATAGTAAAAAGCTTAAATGCCGAAGAAATTCTTTTCCTACCTGATACATATTTAGGAAAATGGGCAGAAAAACAAGTCGAAGGCGTAAAAGTAACTACATATCCGGGTTATTGTCCTACTCATTTAAGAATAAAAGCCGAAGATGTAATTGAGGCACGAAACTTGTATCCGAAGGCAAAAGTTCTTGCACATCCGGAATGCCATCAAAGCGTTACTGCTTTGGCTGATTATGTAGGAAGTACAACAGGTATAATGAAATATGCAACTGAAAGTTCGGATAAACAATTTATAATTGCGACTGAAAAGGGTGTTGTAGACAGATTAAAAAGAGATTTAAAGGATAAAGAATTTATACTTATAAAAGATAATATTATTTGTCCTAATATGAAGTGGCATACGATTGAAGATATATATAATGCGTTAGCCTATGAGCAGTATGAAATTACTGTCGATAAAAATATTGCTCAAAAAGCTCTGGTATGTATTGATAGAATGCTTGAGGTTTCAAAGTAAAATGAATGAAAATGAAATTATATATGGCAAGAATGCGGTATTGGAAGCTCTTATTTCCGGAGAAAGAGAAATTAACAAGATACTGATTTCTAAAACGACTCATTCTGATACAAAACTAAATAAGATAAAAGAGCTTGCTAAAAATAACGGTATAATATACCAATTTGTCGCAAAAGAAAAGTTTGCGGAGTACGAAGGAGTAAGTCATCAGGGTATCGTTGCACAGATTTCTCCCATAAAGTATACAGATTTGGATGATTTTTTGTCATTGCCGCATAATAATGATTCATTAATTATTCTTGACGGAATTGAGGATGCTCATAACTTGGGTGCAATAATTCGTACTGCCGTTTGTGCCGGTGTGTCGGGGATAGTTATACCGTCAAGAAGAAATGTCCAGATAAATTCTGTTGTAGAAAAAACAAGTGCCGGCGCAATAAATCATATCCCGATAATTAAAGTAAACAGTTTGACTAATGCTGTGGATAAATTGAAAAAATCCGATTGGTGGGTAATTGCAACAGATGCGAGCGCGAAAGATAATCATTATGAAATTAATTATAATGATATGAATTTTGCGATTATTATGGGTGCTGAGCATGCAGGGGTATCAAAATCCTTATTAAAGGCTTCGGATTTTGTAGTTAAAATTCCGATGTTGAAAAATTTTAATTCTTTAAATGTTTCAAATGCTTTTGCTGTAATTATTTTTGAAGCGGTAAGACAAAAATTGATAAATAGCAAAGTTAAGTAAAATTACAAATTTTTAAATATTAAAATATTATTATATAATGAACTCAGGATGGAGAGGTAAGCGATGACCAAAGAAATTGAGCAATTAGGATTTACGGATGAAATATCTGATGAGGGTGTTGATTTTTCAAAACTTCAGCTTGATATGCAGGATGATGAGGATGATTTATTGAAAACCGTTGAAGATCCAAAGGTTCAGGAAAGCTTATCGTCTGTAAATTCTGATGATAGCGTAAGAATTTATCTCCAACAAATTGGTAAAATCCCTCTTTTGTCAAGCGAAGAAGAATACGACGTAGCTAAAAAAATGACAGAAGAAACGAATAGTGAATTTTATAAAAATGTACTTGTGAATGCAAATTTGCGACTTGTTGTAAGTATTGCAAAAAAATATATAGGAAGAGGGCTTTCATTTCTTGATTTAATTCAAGAGGGTAATATGGGCTTGATGAAGGCTGCTGAAAGGTTTGATTATTCTAAAGGGTATAAGTTTTCAACATATGCTACGTGGTGGATTCAGCAGGCAATAACTCGAGCAATAGCCGATAAATCAAGGATAATACGACTTCCTATTCACATGATAGAGTCGTTGGGTAAAATTAGAAAAGCAACGGTTGATTTAACTACAGAGCTGGGCAGAACCCCTACAAAGCAAGAAATTGCAGGTAGATTAGGTATAACAATGAACAAATTAAATTCAATTGTAAAAATGGTTCAATCTACGGTTTCTATGGATACGCCAACAGGTAATTCAGACGATTCAACAAAAATTTCTGATTTTATTGTGGATAACACTACAATTTCTCCTGATAATAGAGTTACTCAAGAAAATTTGTTAACTGATATTCAAAAGATTCTAAATCAACTTACACAGAAGGAACGGGATGTTCTTATTTTACGTTACGGCTTAGATAACAACGGAGAAAGAAAAACTTTGGATGAAATCGGTACTCAATATGGTGTTTCAAGAGAAAGAATTCGTCAGATTGAAAATCGTGCAATATCAAAGCTTAAAAAATTATGCAAGACAGAACATTTATCTGCCGGTTTAAAAACATATTTCGGGGAATAGATTGCCCGATATACCTATTAACAAAACCTTTTTTATGGTAAAATAAAATTATGAAAAAATTGGGTTATGTTTTACTGTTAATAATTTTTGTTTTGTGTTTAAAGTCTTGTTTGCATGCTGATATGTATGATGAAAAAGGTGTTAAAGGCGAAAATTCGGTTCAACAAGAGATGTTTTTCAGGGAATATCCGACACATATAACAAAGAATATAGATGGAACGGATTATTCTCAATCACAGACTGATGTCGGCAAGTTTGGCGGTACGATTGTTTTCTCAACAATTGGAGAAGGTCCTAAGACCTTTAATCCGTTTAATGCGAAAGATAATATTTCTGCAACATTATCGGAAGTGATGTATGATGGATTGTTGAGTACTCATCCTGTAACGGGACAGCCTGTACCAAAGTTGGCAAAAGATTTTACCGTAGACGGCAATAATTATATTATATATTTGAGAAAAGGCTTAAAATGGTCGGATGGTAAGCCTATAACTGCTGATGATGTCGTGTTTACTTGGAAAAATATAATATTTGACGGTATGGGAAATACCTCAACTCGTGATTCCATGGTAATCGATGGTAAATTACCTACTGTTTCAAAAGTGGATGATTATACCGTAAAGTTTACGACCCCAAAACCGTTTGCCCCTTTTATAAGAAATTTATCAACGCCGATTGCGCCTAAACATGTATTTGAACCCGCCGTAAAAAAAGGAACAGAATATTTTGACGGCTTTTTATCCACAAATACTCCGCCTGATAAATTTGTAATTTCGGGAGCTTTTAAGATTAAAGAATATGTTCCTGCTCAGCGTGTTGTGTATGAGAGAAATCCAAATTATTATGTTATTAATAAACAAGATAAAAAACTCCCGTATTTGGATAAATTAGTATATTTAATTGTTGGGGATGTTAACAACGAAGTATTAAAGTTTGAAGGAGGCGAACTTGATGTTATAGGACTTCAAGGTGCAAATGTATCCAGATTTAAAGAGTTAGAAAAACATTCAAATTTTAAGGTATACAATCTTGGACCTAGTACCGGGACTATGTTTGTGACTATGAATTTGAACAATCGTAAAAATGCTAAAGGTGATTATTACGTAAACCCAATAAAACAAAAATGGTTTAGAGATAAAAATTTTCGTCAGGCTGTTGATTATGCAATAGACAGGAAAAATATTGTATTTAATATTGCAAACGGTTTGGGAGCTCCTTTGTATACTGCCGAAAGCCTGAATTCTATATACTTAAATAAGAATTTAAAACCGTATGATAAGGATATAAAAAAGTCTGAAGAATTACTTAAATTGTCAGGATTTTATAAGGATAAAAAAGGCAGATTGTTTGATAAGTATGGGCATCTTGTTGAGTTTGATTTGTATACTAATGCAGGAAACACTGAGCGAGAGGCAATCGGGGTTATGGTAAAACAGGATCTTGAAGATTTGGGTATGAAGGTGAACTTTAAGCCTGTAGAATTTAATACTTTGGTTAATAAACTTGTAAATACTTATGACTGGGATTTGGTAATTATGGGGCTTACCGGCAGCCCTCTTGAGCCAAACGGCGGAAAAAATGTTTGGATGTCTGACGGCACTTTGCATATGTTTAATCAACGTCCGGCTAATTCCAATTTTAATGATAAGCTCGAATGGGAAAAGCAGCTTGATAAATTGTTTATTGAGGGTGCATTGGCGACAAAATTTGAAGACCGAAAACGTTTTTATGATGAGTATCAAAAGATTGCCTATGAAGAAAAACCTTTTATTTATTTGTATTCTCCGTTGGTTATATCTGCAATTCGTAACAAATTTAAAAATATATATCCGTCTATGTTAGGGGGATTAACTCATAATATTGAAGAAATTTATATTGAGGAAACAAAAAAATAATGCAAATACTGAAATATATACTAAAAAGAATATTACAAGCAATACCGCTTCTCATAATTGTGTCAATGATAAGTTTTTTCATAATTCGATTGAGTCCGGTCGATCCGCTTGCAGAATTACGTTTAAATCCTTCCGTTTCGCAGGAAACGCTCCAAAAGGAGACACAGCGTCTTGGTTTAGATAAACCAATTATAATTCAATATGGAAAATGGGCAAAGTCCTTTATGAAAGGTGATTTAGGCATAACTTCAAACGGGGAAAAGGTTAGCGATAAATTAAAGGAACGTATACCAAATACTCTTTTGTTGACTGCAATTGTCATATTTTTGACTTGGTTAGCGGGTATTCCGTTGGGTATAATAGCCGCATTAAATTGGAAAACTCCGTTTGATAGGGTTTTAACTGTTTTGACAAGTATCGGGATGGCAATTCCGTCATTCTTTTTTGCGGTTTTGCTTTTGATATTTGCCGTAAAAACAGGTTGGTTTCCCGTTGGCGGACTAACAAGTTCTGATTTTCTTGAAAAATCATTGTTTGGGCAAGTTTTAGATATAACCCATCATTTGATTTTACCTGTAACCGTGTTGTTTACGTTATCTCTTGCAGGACTTCAACGTCAAATGAGAGCTAATCTTCTTGATGTATTGGATAGTGATTATGTTAAATTCGCACGGGCAAAAGGGTTAAGTGAATTTGATGTAATTGTAAAACACGCACTTAGAAATGCGATAAATCCGATGATTACTCTTTTGGGGTTTGAATTTGCAGGGTTGCTGAGCGGGGCTGCATTAACGGAATATGTTTTTCAATATCCGGGTTTAGGACGGCTTATTTTAGAAGCAGTTATGCGTTCGGATATAAATTTGGTTATGGCATCTTTGATGATGGGTGCAATAATGCTGATATTAGGTAATTTAATTGCGGATATCCTTCTGATAATTACGGATCCGAGAATCAGGAGGGGTAATGTTTAAAGAAGTCGCAAAAAAACTTTGGAGTGATAAATTTGCAAGAATTGCACTAATTATGTTAGGTATAATATATTTTTCGCTACTTTTTGCTGATTTTATTGCACCTTATACGAAAGATTTTTCGGACAGACAAATGGCATACGTGCCGCCATCAAAAATATTCGTAATTGATGAAAATCATAAATTATCTAAGCCGTATACTTACAATTATACCAGAGGTTTTGATGCTGAAAATTTAAAAATAACATATAACTTGGACAGAACCCAAAAACATTATATAAAATTTTTTGCAAAAGGTCAGCCATATAAGTTTTTAGGTTTGATTCCAATGCAAAGGCATTTAATTACAACTGATACAAACGGCAGATTGTATCTTTTAGGTACTGATATCAATGGACGAGATGTGTTTTCAAGAATACTTTTTGGCGGCAGAATTTCCATGACAATAGGTTTTCTTGCTTTGTTTGTGCTGTTTCCTATAGGCTTATTATATGGAGGTATATCAGGCTATTTTGGCGGTGTTATTGATATGCTTATGATGAGATTTGCAGAAGCGGTAATGTCAATCCCAAGTTTTTATCTTTTGATTATTCTTGCATCAATTCTGCCAAGCGGAATGACGAGTGTTCAGCGATTTATGCTGATTGTAATTATTCTTGCTCTTATAGGATGGGCAGGGTTTGCAAGGGTTGTTAGAGGCATGGTATTATCCGTAAAAAATCAGGAATTTGTTCAGGCTGCGCAATCAATAGGTGCTTCAAAGTTAAGAATAATAATAAAGCATATCCTTCCTCAAACAACTAGTTTTGTCATTGTCGCCATGACTTTATCAGTCCCATCTTACATATTGTCGGAGTCGGGATTGAGTTTTTTAGGCTTAGGTATTCAACAACCCGATGCAAGTTGGGGAAATATGCTAAAAGAAGCGCAGGAATATACAAATATAATTTATCGTCCATGGCTTCTTACTCCTGGTTTTTTAATTTTTATTGCCGTACTTGCCTTTAATGTAATAGGTGATACAATTAGGGATGTACTTGATCCTAAGAGCAATAAATAAAAAGAGGGAGTATAAATGGAACATTTGATTGATTATTCCAATATTGATATTTGTGTAAGATTGTTAGCGGCTGCATTTTTAGGCTCACTGGTAGGATTAGAAAGAGAAATCACAAACAAGTATGCGGGATTGAGAACAAATCTTTTAGTATGTGTTGGTGCGTGCATTTTTACCATAATTTCTATATACGGTTTTCCTGTAGTAGATGTAATCTCAGGACAAGAATTTGGAACAAGAGATACTGCACGTGTAGCGGCTCAAGTTGTAACCGGCATTGGGTTTATCGGTGGTGGTACCGTACTTAGACATGGTGCAAATGTATTTGGCCTTACTACGGCAGCAACTCTTTTTGCTGTAGCAGGAATCGGAATGGCTTGTGGTACGGGTATGTTTATGGCAGCGGGAGCTACTACTTTAATTTCTTTGATAGTTCTTATTGTTATTGGTTTTTTCGAGAAAAAAATTATAATTACAAGTGCAAAAAATACTATAAGATTGAAAATTGCTATAACTTGTCAGCATGAATTTTCAAATTCGATTTACGATTTTGTGTTGGATAAATTTGCTAAATTACGTGAGATTTCTAAAAAACAAAGCAAACAAGGTGAAGATTTTACAAAAATATCTGCCATTATTGATATAAATACAAAAGATCCTATAAAATCAACTTATAAAATTTTTAAGAAAGTTGAAGGAATTGAGTCAATTTCAATTCAAGAATATGACGAAATAGTCGTAAATAAAGCATAACTCAGAGTATAGCTAACCTTCCAGATACATCTTGAAGTTTCGTTCTATATTTTTGTTTATTACGTTTTTAATAGATTCATATTCTTGTTTTAAGGATTCGTGTTCGGTATCAATATTTTTTAATTCCATATCATATTGCTTGTCTTTTGCTTGGATTTTTGCCATTTCTCTGTTGTATTTTGTTTCTGCAATGGTTATAGCAATATTAACCTGATCTTCGGTAATTTTCGCACAATTTGAATACATTGTCGATTCCCATTCATCTCTGTGGTTTACCTGAATCATGTGTACTAAACCGCTTTCAAATGCAGATTTCATCCAATCCTGACTGGAAGCTAAACCCGGATCAAGACGTTTGTATCCTTGTTGCATTCTATTAAATAAATTTGTGTACCATTCAGCTTTAGCTGTTCCGTTTTCGTTTTTGTCGTTTTGGTCAATCCAAGTATAAGTCGGTTCTCCGTAATGCTCCATCATGCAATCCAATATGAATAAATCTTTTACGGTTTGATAATTTAAAGAATAAGTATAAGTGCTTTTAGGAACAACATTATAGGTTTGAACTTTCCCATTCTCACCATATACAGGTTCAAATGAATAAGAAGTCATATCTAATTCTTGAGGCAGTTCATCTCCGTAGATAGTAGTTGTCGGAACATTTGCAAAAGGATTAAAGTGTGTCCTGTCAATATTATTAGTCATTTTCATTGAACGTTGCAATTCATCAAAAATTCCAACTTCGGATATAGAGTCATTCTTTGATAATACCCAATCCGGTTCATCCAGATGGTCACATAGATAATATTTCCAATAATAATCCTTATTGTGATGACCATCTGTTTGATAAATTTGATCCGCGATAGCAGCCCCTTGTTCCGGTCCCCAAATGAATTTAGCCAAGTTTTCTCCACATCTTGCGTAGTATTCACGAGCTTGAGATACTTGAGGTTCTCCGAGGAATATTGAAATCCATCCGTGTTCCAAGTTATCATATATAGAATCTCTGAATGATGTATATAAAAATCTTAAAGCGTCAGCGATAACATTTTCGTTTAATTCTACTTCATCATAGGCTAAAATTTGCCCCATGGTTGCCGGATGTGCAGAGTCAGCCGGTTTCCATTGTGTTCCGTCCCAATATGCAGGAATATAGCTTCCTGCTTCAGGCATTGGTTGGTTGTATTTGTAATATTGGCCATTTGCATCAGGGGTTACATAACTAAATCCGTTTTGACCTTCAATAAATATTTTCTCTTGACCTGCGTAAGTTCCGCTATTCTCATTAGTAGCCTCTTCAATATTAACTCTGCCTGCAACAATCGGATTTCCTGTAGGTTGCCCGTTTTCATCTTTCATAAAATACGCGACAGGACCTTCTTCTGTATAATAAGATTGATATGTTGTTCCTCCGCTTTGGTATACTGTTATCATAAGTAAGTTATCGCTAAGAGCATCTATGAATGGTAACGCTCCCGGATATGTAGGAGAATCATATGTTTGCAACAGATTGTAATATTCCGGAAAATCTTCCTTTTTGATATATCTTAAAATACCTTCTTCATAAACAAGACCTACGTCTTTTGCGAATTTAATGAAATTTTCTTTAAATTCGGCTAAACCCATGCCTTCTACAGGGCTGCTGAGTCTGTTTCCATCGCCGGTAAGATCTCCGTTGCAGAATTTTATTGCTCTGGTATATAACCATTCAAAATCAACATTCTGACCGCTAGGTACAACATCTGCTCTGAAATCAAGATCTTTTTCCCATTCAGTGCCATCATCAAGAAGTCCTGCAACATGGATTGCATAATCTCCGGCTAACCACTCTTTCATCCTTCTTTCGATAAGGTCGTGATAAGTTGTTCTTGCGGTTTGATATTCTGCAACTAAGCTTTGGTAGTCACCGTATTCTATTGAATTTAATATCTCTTCCCGTCCGTAGTGGTTAATTCCTGTAGGACCCAGTTCTGCTTCGTATGTTGCTTGTAATTCTGCGATATCAGAAGTTATAGGCTGCCATATTCCGTGAGAATCGTAGTAGCCTACACCTTTTAATAATCCTGTGGCGTATTCCGGTTCGGTAAGTACCTCATTGAATTCTTGTGACGTTTTTAATTGTTCAAAGTAGTCTGTTGTCCTTTCCAATCCGTATTTTGATAAGAAAGTATTCAAATCTCCTTTTGAAGCTTCAAAATTAGCTGCATCAGTGGCTGATACAAGAATTTCTCCGGAGTTATTTGTTATTCCGTATTGTGTATTGTATGAGCTGTACGCAGTTAATGAATTAAATGTCAAACCTTGTTGTATTTCGTTTCCTGCGATATCAAAGTTTGTAAACATTAATTGAGTTCTGTTCAGAGCATCTACATATTCATCGCTTACTCTTGCGGAATCAGAAGTCAGACGCATTTTAGCGTTGTTAATCAACTGAGAGCGCAGTTCATTATCCGCCATACGGGAGGTTATTGATAATAATCTGGCTTGTGATGCCGCTAAACCCATTGCTGTTGCCTTTCCTTTTAATTCCGTTACATAGTTTTCCTTATCTACGTATACGGTTTTTTTGCTTAAAACTTTAGTGTTTTAGGTATATTGTAAAGAATTGTAACAGACGCTACTTTGTTTTCAAAAGTAAACAGGGTATATAAAATAAAAATTAATTTTTAGAATTAACTCCAATAAAAACCGTCTTCTTTTAATCTTGAAATAACTTCTTGCAGTTGTTCATCAGAGCATACGTATGATAATCTAAAATAGCCTTCTCCGTAATCCCCGAATGCGTTTCCTGGCACAAGAACTATTCCTGATTTTTCAAGTACCTCTTCGCAGAATTTGAATGCAGACTCGTATCGCAAAGGTACAGGGAGCCACAAATAGAAAGTGGTGTGCGGAACTTTTTCATCCGGCAAATCCCAGCCAAGCTCTCTAAATCCTTTTACTATAATTTCTTGTTTATGCTTATATCCTAAATTGCCTTGTCGAATATATTCATCGCCTACAGGGTCATTTAAAATCTCTGCGCAAGCTTTTTGCAAAACTTTAAATATTCCGTTATCAATGGTTGATTTACCTTTGCCCAATCTTTGAACTATTGCAGAGTTTCCACATACCCAGCCTAAACGCCATCCCGTAATTGCATATGGTTTTGAAAAACTGTAAAATTCAATCGCTATATCTTTTGCGCCTTCAATTTCAAATACGCTGAAAGGTTTTTCTTTTTCTTCAAAGTATAAATCGCAGTATGCAGCATCAGAAATCAATAATATCTGATGCTTTTTACAAAAATCAACGATAGTTTTTATGTATTCTTTTGATGTCCCCACACCCATTGGATTGTTTGGATAGTTTATTATAACAGCTTTCAATTTATCAGGATTAAAACCTTCGGATATCATTTTCTGATAATATTCTTCGATATTTGGTTTGTAGTCATTTTCAGGAGTTAAAGGAAGGTGATATCCGTATCCGCCCGAACATTTTATAAACTGCCAGTACGAAGCATAACATGGGTCGGGAACCATAAATATATCTTTTTCAAATTTGTTTTCTTTTTGGGTGGTCAAAAATCGTATTAAGTGCGCAATACCTTCTTTTGAACCTATGAGAGAAAAAATTTCCGTTGCGGGGTCTAAATCAACACCGAAACGAGTTTTCATTCTCTTTGCAATTGCCTCTCTAAAAGAAACTTCTCCTCTTGGGGTTGCGTATAAATGAATATTAGGTTCATCCATAAGCTCTTTTACTCTGTCAATAAGTTTTTTAGGCGGCATAGCTGTAGGTGCGCCCATTGAAAGAAAAATTGGTGCTCTATTTTTAGCTGTAAGTTCAGGACGTAATGCCTCGGTTTTTTCTTTTAATTTGAACATAATATATGTTTCAAGTGACATTACATCTTTATTAAATAATTTCTCTTCCAATGTTGTCATGAATATTCCCCTGTGTAATTTACCTAACTATATTA
Organism: Cyanobacteria bacterium UBA2855; assembly: GCA_002350725.1. GTDB lineage: Bacteria > Cyanobacteriota > Vampirovibrionia > Gastranaerophilales > Gastranaerophilaceae > UBA1221. The sequence continues at coordinate 59,686 of DEFJ01000027.1, forward strand.
TACGTGAATATAATAATAAGTAAAGCGCTATTCCTTGTCTTTCGTGAGTGTTTATTATTCTCTTACTTTATTTTCTTCACCTTTTAAAAGTCTTTGGATGTTTGTTCTGTGAAGCCAAATTATATAAATTGCACCAAATGCGCAATATACCGAAAACGCAATGTGTTTATCTAAAAACCACATTATAAAAGGTGATAGAGCTAAGGCTATTATTGAACCCAAAGATACGTATTTCGAACAGTATGTAATAATTGCCCAAATTGCTGCGATAACTAAGCCTGCAATCCAATTAAGTGCTAAAATTGTTCCTACGCCCGAGGCTACTGATTTCCCTCCCGTAAATTTTAAAAATATAGATTTAGAATGCCCTATGATTACAGCAACTGCAGCAATAACCGGTAGCAATCCGATACCTGTAAATACTGTGGCAAAGATTTTAGTAAGTATGACAGGTAAAGCTCCTTTAAAGGCATCCAGCAGCAAAGTTATAAAAAACCATTTTTTACCCATTACTCTTTTTACATTAGTTGCGCCGGTAGAACCCGAACCTATTTGTCTTATATCCTGACCGGTTGCGGCTTTTACAATAATATACCCTGTCGGTATAGAGCCGATTATGTATGCTCCTATTATTACAGCAAAAATTTCCAATACTAATGAAAAATTATATCCCATACTTTTCTCCAAATCTAGTGTTTATGACGTATGGAATTATACCATATATTAGTATATAATTGCAATATTGCTAATATGGTTAAAATGTGGTAATATCAACGTAGAAAAGAGAGTTGGCTATGAATAAAAGATTAATATTAACAGGTATTATAATTTTTTGTGTTTCACTTGTGCTAAACATGGTTTGGTCAGGTTTGAAAAAGGTTAAAGTAGATAACTTTAAACCGTCTGCTGTTATTTTTGTTATGGACTCTTCCGCATCTAATCAAAAGGAATTGCCTGAACAAAAAAGGCTTGTAAAGCAGATTTGTAACCTTCTTGATCCTGAAGATTTGATAAAAATCATTCGTGTATCGGAGGATGCTTATTTAATCTATGAAGGCGCACCGTTCAATGGCTCTAATATTGAAAAAGTTATGAACGAATTTACAAAGTATGATAAGAAAGATTATGGTACAGCATATGGGTTAGGACTGGAAAAAGCATTCAGATATTCGTTGCAAATGAAGAAAAACGGGTATATTCCGGCTGTTGTTGTAATTGGAGATTTAGAAAATGAGGGTGCTGCTGAAAAACAAATTAATTGGAAAACTCTTCCCGGCAGTGTTAGAAAAATTCAGCAGGATGCACCTGATTTTGCAATGATGTTTTTGTATGCTCATCCGTCAAAATTAGATCAGGTAAAAGAATCTTTGGGTCCTGTTCTTGGTGAAAATAAATTGATAGTTTCTCCAAAACAAAACTGTGACAAGGCCATAAGACAATTCTTGCATGCTCTTGACAGATAGGATTTGTAAATTGGGTATTATTGTTAAATCAAAAAACGACGAAAAAGCATTTTCATCAAAGGCTCTCATAAATGTTGGTACTAATCCAAAGTGCGATATTTTTTTAGAGCTGAGTTATGATATTCTTTTGACTGTACAATATAATCCGGAAACATCAACGTGTAACGTTATAAATAATTTTAAAAGTCAGAATATTTTATATGAGGGCGAGGTCTTAACTAAGGTTTCAGTAGAAAATGCTTGTAAAATCACATTTAAGGACAGTGATGAGTACCTTGAAGTCTTAGTATCTCAAACACGTTCGAATGACGGACTTTCCTCTTTAGATAGTGTTGTTTTGTCAGAGGACAAACTAAGAGAATTATATGGTGATGATGAATTCTCTGATATTAAGATAAAGCTGGAAGAGGCCAGAGAACCTATTGAAAAGGCTCGTATTGCTATAATAAAGCAGGTGGCGCATCCTATTCAAGAATTAAAAGCAAAAATAAAAGCCAATTGGCGAACCGGTATAGTAATGCACATTGCGCTATATTTTACAGCTTTGTTAAGCTCTTTTGCTGTTGCCAACTATTTAATGGGACTATCAGTACAAGAAGCTGTGAAACATATATATCTGGCAACAAATGTTCAGGCATGGGTTGTTTATTCTTTTATAATTCTTGCCGTTTGTTTGATGCTTAAGCAAGGTGTTTTTCTTTATTTAAATGAGAAAACTTTAAAAAATGCAACATCCACTGCCAAAATTGCAAAGAATTTTATGATAGGTATATCGGCTTTATTTATAGTCGGAATATATGCGGTAAACCTTACATATTTTGGTGCAATAAGTGATTTTATGGGCTTTGCTTTGTTTATAACTTTATTTGTGGTTGGCGCAATGACTGCTCTTGCAATTTCCTGCGGATATTTTAAAGCAAACAGTGATACATATAATTCAATGCTTTATAAATTCGAATACCGAGAGGATTTTGAAAGTATAATAAAAGCATATCGTATATGGATTGAACGTTATGCAAACAGCCTTTCAAAAAATAAATTGGATAAAATTAAAGATAGAATGTTCCTTTTACAAATCGAAGGTACTGTAGAAACTATAATAGGGATATTGACTGCACCATTTTTGGCATACGGTGTTTCAAATACGCTTGCAATGTGTTTCCCTGAAGCTGCAGGTTGGACGAGAATCTCCGGATTCAGATTTAGTCCTGTGTTTTTGGTTTTGGCAACTTTCTTGATTATATTTGCCTTTTTCTCATTTGTAAATGCTTTTGTAGCCGGGAAAAAGGTAAAAGCTTCCGAGGTAATAAAGCAAGACGGATTTAGCGATTTTAAGCAGCACGGATTGACAATTTTAGGTCTTGAGGGTGCTAGGAAATTGGATTCTGACAGAAAACGTTTTCTTGCAATAGCTTGTTCTATTGTATTTATCGAATTTATGATGAATATTTCTTATTTCATGACAGAAATGGGTGAAGAAACTAAGGGAGTATTTTTGAGTCTTGTTGCGGCTCTTGTTCCGACAGCTCTTTTGATTGCTGAAACAATGATGCTTGCTGAATCCAGATTTAAAATCGATGCTCATGATGAGTTGCTCTCAAAATTAGATAAAGAGTAAATAGTTTATGAAATTTATAATATCTTTTTCAATAATTTTAATAACCGTTATCTCGTTATTTAGCTTGGTAAATAAGCCAATATTACACAAGCATTTTATTCTTGAGCCGGCGAATTTTAAACTTGTAAGTGTAAATCAACGCCCAAGAGATACTCAAAGTATCCGACTTTTTAAAATAGGTAATGTTGCAAAATCAGCGAGCTCGAAAAATACTTCCTCCCAAGAAACAAAAATTATTTATGATAATGAATCGCCTATAATACCATCATCGTTTTTGGCATCTACTGAAACCAGGGTAGAAACCGTAAACACAAGTACAGGTCGTAATGTTCAAACTTCCGCAGGACAAAAATATAACCACAATGAGGAAGTTCTGACCCATGTGGAACAAATGCTTCAAGGTCAAAATATGGTATCGGAGTCGGATTTGGTTCGTTCGGCAATGAGGGAATATGAAACCTCTTCAGGTAAAGTTGATTCAAAAACAAATTCTGCATGTCCTATATGCGATAAATTTACCGGAAAAACTTCAAGAGAGGAGCTTATTGCGTGGAATATATGGCGAAGTAATCTTCAAAACCGCATAATGGAGCTATCTGACGTCGATGCAGATTATGGTACAATTTTTTTCTTTTCATTTAAAGTCGATGAAAATAAGAATATTTCAAACGTAAAAGTTGTAGCAACGACGAGTTCCGGTAGGGAGTATATTCCTGCGGTAAGAAAAGCCATTTTTAAAACAAATCATACAGATATTCTAACTTTCCCAAAAGGTACAAAGCGAAAAATAGTTGATTTTAACGGCGGTTTTTTGATGGGAGCTTATGAGCAATATTCTTCTCCTTCTGATTATCATGATTTTGAAAGAGTAAGATATTAACTAATAAAAAACCGGCATATCATGCCGGTGTTAAGATTATCCTTAAATAAAATTTTCCTAATATCCTGTTCCTATTTTTCCAACGCGCTAGGCGATAAAATTTGTTGAACCTCCGTAGATACATGCCCCATGGAAGAATGATTGCTTCATTATCTCAACTAAAGATTTTCTAACAACATTTTTGTTGTCTAAATCAACTTCACTAATTGCTTTTGCTGCATTTTTATATGTATCTGTTACCGTGTTCGGCATTAAAATTGTCTTTGCCATAATTGACCTCTCTTCTTGTTTTGCTCTCGTATATATATAAAAACTTTTCTCTTAAAAATATTGCCTTTTTCAATAAAAAGTATATATAATTTGTTAACAAATCTTAATATAAGAATTTTATTAATTTTTATAAATGTCAAAAGCCTTGAAAGGTAAGTGTTTTGAAAATTAAAAAATTTTTCGTTAAAGAATTTTTTTGTAATGCCGTAGTATTAATTAAATAAAAACAGGTAAAAACTATGGTTGATGCAGTAAATGCGGTAAATGATGCGGTCAGACCAATTCTAAACCGACAAAAAGATTATGCAGTTGATTGGCGGAACCTCACGGCAAGTGAGGTATTAGAGCATGCAGGCAAAGGCGAGGATGTTCCTGTAGAAATTTTAAAATGGGCAAAGGACTATTCTAAGCTTGGGGATGTTCCTGACGATGTTACGTACGATGCTGCGGGCGGGTTGGCATCTGAAGATGGCGTTTCAAAATCTTTGGCGGAAGGCTCGGAAATATCTGAAGACGAAGCAATTGACAATGCCGAAAATACTGATGATGAAAATGATGGTGAAAATCAAGTAGATTTATATGAACAGGGCAAACAATTGTTTGCTCAAAGTAATAGCGATATATCAACAGCAGACGATATGGCAGAATCTTCCGAGAGTCATGCGACTAAAGGAGAAGAAGTTGCCGCAGAAGCAGTTAAAAAAGCCGATGATGTTGATAATCAAACACGACAAATTCGTCAAGAATATGATGATTTAGTAAAAAAAGTAAAATCAAATCCAAAAGAAGTAGAACCTGCTGATTTAATCAGGTTGGGTGTACTGTCGGATAAACTTATAAGTATCGGTAGTGCTGCGCAAAATGTATTGGCTCAAATGGATTTGCAGTTGCAGCAAATAGATGCGGTATTTTCTCAGTATGAACCGATACCTCCTGTTGTAAATCAGACAGGTACGCAAACTGTTGATGTAGGTTCAAGATTGGTTGCGGATGAGCCGGATAATCAGCAAAAGATTGTTACAAGAGCCGCTGAAAATGCAGGTAGTGATGCGGCAAAGGCTGCGTTGCAAGAAGTTAGAATGTCCGGTTGGAGATTTATTTTTGATAGAAACTTCCGTATGGGATTACAGGATATTAAGGCAGGCGGCTCTGCTCTTGATACCTCTGTAAGCAGCCAAGAACGGCTTGATGACTCTAAGAGCAGAAATTCAGTATCTAAAACTGATGTTGCGGAATCTATTGGTAGAGTTGAAGAAGCAACCTTTGTTGAGGGTACTAATATTGAGATAAACAATGACCAAACAGGAGATAAACAAGCTCGAGGAGAAGGCAATACCGATAAAAAATCTCAAGACGGTTCACAAACAAAGAGTACAACTAATCATACCGATTTGAACGGGGTTAAAGATTCAACTATATTAACTGATGCTTTAGAAATTCAACGTCGAAAAGAAATTCGTGGAGAGGGTAAGCAGACTTCATAGCCGGTCGGATTTTTTGTTTCAATAATTTGGCACGGTGTTTGCACTCTATGCAACTACTAATAAGTAAAGCCGATAGTTTTAGCTATTTCCCGTACTTGAAACAAATTTTGTCGGGTGCTATTTTTTGCACCAACTACTTAGAATTTTTTCGTAATTTGGCTTTACAATTGTAATTATTATAAATCAATTTCTTCTAGCATAAGTTCATCAAAATGTTCTTCCGCTTTTTGAGGTTTGAAAAATCCTATTGCAAATTCTGCCGTATTTCTGCCTAATTGTTGAGCTTCGGGTACTTCTAACGGAGGCCCTGCCGGTGTTGAACGGCAAGGGTTTTTAGGATTAGAAATTACTCCTGTTGAACGCAGTAGTGTTACTCTAAGAGATTTTTTGTTTACCTCATATTCTGTTAAACCCTTGGTAATTACCCCAAAGTCTTCAAGTCCGACATATCCGCTCATTGGTGCAGTGTTAGTTTTTGCTTCAATCCCTTTTGTTTTTGGTAAGTGTTTTCTTATATCATAATCAGGGTCAAATTGTCTTGTGATAATTTCTCCTAAGTCCATTGAATAAGTCTTTTTAACAGGGTTAGAAGTATTAAAAGATACCTGCCATATTTTGTTTTTATATTTATTATTCCAGTCAATTCGGAATTTTAGGAGTTTTGAACTTTTATCCAAAAAAACTAATACATCGAAAAATGTTGTTTTAATCTTTAACCCGCATCTGTATTCTCCATTCAGTATTATTTCAGAATCAAGAACTGTCGCAAATTTCGGAATATCATTTTTTACAGCACCAAAATTGTAGGTATCACCTTTGTCATCATATCTAATAAAATCGACAGTTATATCGTTTATTTTTATGTTGCCCGATTTTGTAACTGATAATTTAATATGCGAATTTTCTATAGAATTTTTTGTGATTTTTAATTTGTCAGAGTTTGTTTTGATTTGTTTAAGATGTTTATAAATTGTTGTATAATCCTCTGTTATCGGTATGCGTTGAGTGTCATACAGAATATCATCAGTAAAACCTTTGCGTGACGATATTGTTTGGCAATTTTTTTCTGTTTTATTTACACTTTCAAATTCCATAACAAAACGAGATTGTTTCTCTATATCAAGAAGATATTTTTCAAATTCTTTCGGATAAATGGAATTTAATTCTTTTAATATTGTTTCGGCAACTTGTATAACCTTTTTGTATCGGGTGATATTTTCGGAATGAACTTCATCCGTTGAGCAGCCGCAAATCCCGTCATGAGCTTGATTTTTGAGGAGCAGTTTGTATGCATATTCAATTGAAGAGTCATATTTGTTGCCAAAATGTTTTTGTATTTTATCTGCTATTTTGAGTTTATAACAAGCTATTGCATTGTAGCGTTTTATTTTTGTTCTTGCTGAATAACAACCTTGCAAAATAAATGTCTTGCTGTTATCTTTTAATTCATTGTTCCATTCTTGGTTAAAATTGTTTTTAACAAGCTCAAAGTACTTAAATGGGGAAGATAATTCTATCTCGTAGTCCGCTAATAGTTTATTGACCTTTCTTATCTGCTCTAAAATATCCGGTTCTATCCCCAAATGGTCGGCGCCTATTGGTAAAAGAAGAGTATCTCCTGATTTTTCTGAGATTTTATCCAAATTACCTTTTAACCATTTCGCTTTTTCTTCTATTGTTATAGGTGCAGAAAAAATATCCATAAAGTATCCGCGAATTAGATTAACAGTGTTAATTCCACAAAATTTAAACTCCGATGGGATATCCGGACAGCCTCTCCAGACAACGCATTTGTTTATGCCGAATTTCTTAAAAATATGAGGAATGTTTTGGCTATGCCCAAAAGTATCTGCCAAATAGCCTATAAAATCTTTACAACCAAATTCTTTTGATATTTTTAGTCCGATTTCGAGATTTTTTTCAAAACATTCTTTTGTAGTCAAATATTCATCAACCAGTGTGTAACAAGGTCCTATATAGAGCTTGTTAGCTTTTATTAATTTTCGAATGGTTAATTCTTTTTCGGGTCTGATTTCCAAATAATCCAATAATGCAGAAACTTGCCCGTCAAAATAAAATGAAGGTATTTTTTCGGCTTCTAATAAATCCAGTACATTATCAAAAACTCTTATAAGTCTGAGTCTAAAAACCTCAAACTCCCGATACCACTCCCTGTCCCAATGAGTATGTAAATAAGCAATAACTTTCTTTTTCATATCGATAATTATAACTGTTTTCTTATTTGTTGGCAAATTTATATTATATCAGGTTTTCTAACTGATAAACATACAATCTCCATAACTGAAAAATCTGTATTTATTTTCTATTGCCTGTTTATAAGCCTCAAAAATAAAATCTTTGCCGGCAAAGGCGCTTACAAGCATCAGTAATGTTGATTTCGGCAAATGGAAATTTGTAATCATCCCGTCTACAACCCCAAAATTATATGGCGGATAAATAAACAATTCGGAGCTGTCTTTGCAGGCTATAATTTTTCCGTATTTTTTATAACAAGTTTCAAGCGTTCTGACTGAAGTTGTCCCGATTGCTATAACTTTTTTGCCTAAATTTTTAGCATTGTTGATTGCTTCTGCGGCTTCTTGAGTTATTTCAAATTCCTCGGAATGCATTTTATGTTCTTCTATAATTTCTGTTTTTACGGGTCTGAATGTTCCCATACCGACATTTAGCGTAACGTATATAATCTCGACACCCTTAGCTTTTAATTTCTCAAGAATTTCTTCCGTAAAATGCAGACCTGCTGTTGGAGCTGCAACTGAACCTTCATCTTCAGCGTATACGGTTTGATATCTTTCAAAATCTAATTTCTTTATATCTTCAGATTGCATTTTTCTTTCAATATACGGAGGAAGCGGAATATTCCCTACTCTATGTAAAATATCCATCAATTCTCCGTTAAAAATAAGTTCAACCTGCCATTCACCTACATCTTCAAGCGGCTTAATTACCTTTGCAGATAACTCATTGCTTATTTTTATCATTGTATTTGGCTTAACACGTTTTGAAGGTTTTATCAAGCAATCCCATATTTTATCGCTGTTATTGTCTGCTTTTTTGAGCAAAAATATTTCAATTTTTGCTCCTGTTTCTTCCTTTATTCCGTACAATCTCGCAGGGATAACTTTTGTGTTATTCAGAACTAAAACAGAATTGTTATCAATCATATCTGCAAAATCGTAAAAATGCTTATGCTCAATAGTGTTTTTGTTTCTGTCTAAAACCATCATTTTAGAGTTTTGACGTTTATCTGCCGGAAATTGTGCAATTAATTCTTCAGGTAAATTGTAATCGTATTCCGATAGTAGCATTTTAGTTTTCTTTCGTTACATTTTTAGCGTTTGCTAAATCAATATCGCTTACAGATTCTTTTTTTGCTGCTTCTTCAGCATCAATTTGTTTATTAACAATAACTGTTTGGATTATTTGAACAATGTTACTTACAATTAAATATATAAATACGCCGGCAGGTATCGGAATCATGATGAATGTTGCCATAATCATAACAGGCATGATTGTTCCCATTGATTTTTGGATAGCCTGTTGCGATGGATCCATTGCCTCTTTGTTTTTGTTGTTCATTGCCATCATGAATTTTTGAGAAAGCCACATTGTCAATCCGAATATTGCAATAAGTGCAAGTACATCCCAGTGTAAAGATTTATTCACAGGTATTGTCGGAACAGAAGCTACAAGCAAACCGTCTTGACGATTAAATGTAACCGTTTCATTTTCTTTTGTACTTATATCAGTAATGGTAAGTTCTGCTTTTTGAACTTTTTCCAGCTGAGAAAATTTCATATCAAGATGATCTAAATCAATTTTTAAATCCATATTTTCGCCAGGCTTAATATCACCTTGTACTACCAGTGCTTTTCTAGGATTGTCAATTTTTACGTTTTCAATGGCTTCGTCAGAATCAAGCAGATAAACTTTTGCCACTTTACCCGCCATGAATTGATCGGAATGTGATACTCCCATCTTGCCATCGTTTGAGATGCCTGCATTTGCTCTTAATGTGGTATCCAATCTGTTAATAAAGAGGAATTTTGAATCCCCCGCAATTTGAATGAATTGAGGACTCATTAGTGATGAATATAATAAAATAAATATAGGCATTTGTATTAAAAGAGGTAAGCATCCGCCCATAGGGTTGAATTTATGCTCTTTATAAAATTCCATCATTTTTTGCTGCATCATTTGAGGATTGCTTTTGTATCTGTCTTGAATAGCTTTTAACTTCGGTTGAAGAGTTTGCATAGCTCTCATGTTTCTTTGTTGAGAAACATTGAACGGCCATAAACATGCTCTCATAATTAAGGTTAGTAATACTATTGCAATACCGTAGCTTCCGCAAAAAGCTGCTAATAATTTTAAAACTTTTATGGTTAGTGTAACGAAATCCATCCCTAATCCTCTTCTTAATTTATAAACATTTCTCTATACAAAGTATTATAAAATAGTATCTAAGTCAACAAAGAGTAAATCTTTGTAAATTTATTAAGCTTTGTAACTCTATATAAAAAAATAGGCAATTTTAATTGTTGATAATCTTTATATTTTTGAAAATTTAAAAGGAGATAAAATGATTACATCAGTATTGCCATCAAGTATTAAGTCGTGTTATCAAAAATCGGCAAATAAAAACGAACCTAAGTATGCCATTAATTTGCAACCTTCCGATAAAGTTTCCTTTAGCGGTGCAATGAAGGTTTTGTCAAATCCGCTGGATAAAGCAATGGTCGAGATATTATCAACAGATTTGAAACTTAATGGTGATGAAGTAAGAAAACTAAAAAATTTAGTCTGGGATTATCTAAGGAAGTATAAAATAAGCTCCCTAGGCGATCATGGCGGTGAGGAATTTTTTAATGAACAAGTTGAATTGTCCGAAGCAATATGTAACAAACTAAAAATTCAAGATGAATACATAAGAGAATATGTAGGAGTAGAAGTTATTAACAGAGCTGATAAAGGTGAGAATTATATTCCATACGGGATGAAAGAATTTGATAAACAAAAAGCTCTTGAAGAAAGCTTTGCAAAATCCTTTAAAATTGGTGGTGTTGCAAACAGCTTCGGTAAATTAATGTCAAAAATGGCAGATGATGATATGTATGCTCATATTTGTAAAGCTTTAAGATTTAACACTGAGGAATGTGTCGCTTTTAGAGGAGCCGTTGATAAATTTTTAAGAGAGAATAATATTGAAAAAATTGAAGATATGGCAGGCGAAGATTTCTTATGTGAACAAGCTGAATTGGCTACTCTTTTGGAACGGAAATTTAATCTTAGTGAAGATGAAACTACGCTTGTTAATTGGGAATTGATTGCACGTGCTAATTCAAAAATGGGCATGGACTACAGCCCTGAAACTTCAGTGTATGTGAAAGATAGAAGACCGCTTATTAGTGTTGTTGAAAATTTAGGGTTTGATTATGCAGAAGAACCGTTAAAGCAAAATAGCAGTTTATTCCGCAGACCTGCTAAAATGTTTTCAACTTCTTTATACCGAATTATGGATAAAGAAGCCAATGAACGCGGTTTTAAATATATTTTCGATATCTTTAATCCGGATAATAATCCTCTAAAATCAGAAAGTTATAAATTTATAATGAATTCAAAATTGTCGAATAATGATGCAAATGATCTGGTAATCAAACTTGTCGAAATGTCCGAGTGTCATGAAGAATATGCAAAAGATTTGCCAAAGCATGTGATGCGTGATAATTTTTATGCAGATATAAAAGATATGATGATGACAGATAAGATTATAGGTGCATTTTCTATCGATAATAATTGTTCAAAAGTGCTGAAAGAAATGATATCCAAAATTCACCCCGCACATGTATCAGATGGAGAGGCATATTCTTTACAAAGAGTTGCATATGAAATTGCGGATAAATTCAAATTACCGGTAGGAGCAGAGGAAAAGATAGTAAAAAGTATGCAAGAAATCCAATCTGCACCGGAAAAAGAGGCTGATGCATATTTTATAAAACGACTTTCAAATGCTTCTGCGGAATACGATAGTTTGTCAGAAGGAATATAAATTTCCAAATATAAAAATTTAAGTCTCAAGAAAAAAGACTAATCGAATAGATTAGTCTTTTCTGTAAATGGTCGGGATGATACCGATATCGTAGGCGAAGAATGAGCCGTACGAGAGAGGTATGCAGCCAGCAAGTTTTTAGCAACCGCAGGTTGCGTAAAAAACTGCGTGCGTGCTCACGATGTAATCGACAAGTCTCAAGAAAAAAGACTAATCGAATAGATTAGTCTTTTCTGTAAATGGTCGGGATGACACGATTTGAACGTGCGACCCCCTCGTCCCAAGCGAGGTGCGCTACCAAACTGCGCTACATCCCGGGGTCAAAAGAACCAAATATTTCATTTGGCGGATGTTAATCCGATACTGAAATTCTAGTGTAAACATATTTCAAAGTCAAGCAGTTATTTATTATATATAAAGAGCTTTTACTTCATTACCGTATATAGATGTTTTTGGAATTGCACCTCCGTATACATCAAGGTATATCTGTTGAGTTGCAATGTCTCCTATCATATTTAATTTTAGATGTTCTGCATTTTTTAAATCTTTTGTTGGTATGTCATTAAAGTGTGTGCCCAAAATTATTGGCATATCACTTTTTCCGGATACTTCTTGTGTTATATTTTGAGCATATTGTTTTATTGCATTCCTCAATTTTATTCCGGATATTTCAGATGGAATATGATTTCTGTTAATTTCTACATTGTCTATTACGAATACTTGTTTTCCATTATTGTCATTTGCAAAATAGCATAGGGCATTTCCTATCGTTGTGCCGCTCTTATTATCTACCATTTCAATCATGTTAAATGCGGTATTTAAAAGATATTGCGGCATAAAATGCCCATTTGTTTTTCCTATTCCGATACAGCATGTTGAGTAATTTCCTTGGAATAAATCTTTTTGCGGGTTTCTATCCCACATTTTTATAGTTATATCAAGGGGTTTAGATATGCCAATTGCATCGTTGGAACAGTTATTTATTTCTTTTAGTCTTAGTTTAAGGTGATTTTTTATTGTCAACGTATTTTGAGCCTGTATAGAATTTTCAATAGCAATTTTGCTGTTATCAAATGAGGATTGCTCGCTCAATGTTTTTTCTGCCTTTTTCCAAATTCTTTGCATACCGTTTAGTAAACCGTTTGTAAATCTGTCAAGATTTACTCTGCTTTTAGTATATTCATTTGGAACAACAAAGTTGCCGGCTTTAATACACTTTGGAAAACTTCTATCTATGAACTTTTTCATTTCGGGATGAGATGACCTTAAAACTTCCATGTCTTCTGTAATACGGTCAACTATTGGTTTAAGCGGGTTTTTATTACTATTGTCATACCTAAAAACGATATTATTTGAAGGTGAAGGATTTACCCACTTTTTGTAATCCAATCCGTAGCATTTGAAGGCTAATTTTGTATTAGAGTTTGCATTGCCGTATATGTTTGTGCAATCTTCAATATAGTCTTTAAAATTGTCTGTCGTTGCTGCGAATATTAAATCTTTTAAAGGCTTTGATTTGTATGGATTTGCCAGTTCGTTTGCAATAAGATGTATGTTATTTATATCCCAACCGTATAATTTACGTTGTGGTATTTGAGAAAAAATATTTTCACCAATACCGGCAAGCGACATAGTGTATTTATATAAATCTTTTTTTAATTCATTAATATCAACTCTGTCTTCTGATATCATATTTTGCATGTTGTTCAAATTTATATTACTACTTTTATAAATCTTGAATAAATCTACCAGTTCTATTTTTTCAGCCGAAGAATGTTTTTGACCGTCCTTGTTTTTGCTTTTGATAAGTTGTTTTAATAGGTTTAAGTCTTCTGCCGTCATATCATAGGCAACTTTTTCTGTAAATTTTTGTACAGCATTAGTTCTTTGTCTGAATAATACATCCATGCTTTCTTTATCAAGCAGGGATGCAACTATCATTAACTCTACAAATTTTGTGGTAAAAAATCTTCTCTGAACATCTTCCGGTGTGTGTACTTCCCAATCTAAATATCTGTTGGTAAGCATAGTTAAATCATTGGATGTTATGTATTTCTCCGGAGCTTTATCAACAAGTGCTTTTTGGTGCTTTACCCGTTCAATTAATTCTCCAATATTTTGTTCTTTTAGGTATTTGTCATTTGCATTGAACACTTCCATATTTGTAACCATATCATAGGCTTTTGCGTTGTATTCTGCTATTGTTTTAAAAATTGGCAGGGTTGTAGAATTTATAATTTCAAATATATCTTTGCTTGCTTTTCTTCCTATGTAGTCACTATTATATAAATATTCCATTATTGCCATATCTTCCGGTTTAATATCTTTTGATACTATTTGGGCAATATCTTTTGGGTATTCTTCATGCATGGCAAGATAATTAGTTCTGCAAATTTGTGCAAAACTCGCAATGGAATCTTCGTTATAAAGCTTCAACAAATCTTCAAAGTAAAATCTGGTGTTGTTATAATTATGTTCATACAGGTATTGTGCTAATGGAAGAGTTTTCTTATTTGTGTATTTTAATATCCCTTCAATATTGATTTTTACAAACTCCTTATCGGATAATAGTTGCATGGCAAAATCTTGATTATCTTGGTTTACGGTTTCTATTACTTCATTTATATCTATTCCTCTTCTGTCAAAACGCCCTGTATACAGAATAAAATCAGCTATATCATTGTTGTCGGAATTTATTATTTGTAACAGGTTTATACTATCTCCATTTGCAAATCCATATTCATCTTTCGATAGTTTTTCTGCTATATGTATATTGTCTTTGTTGATATAGGTGAGAGCTTCTTCTACGTCTTTACAGTTCAAGGTTTTATATGAATATAGCCTGTTTTGTATAATTTGCAGTTTACTAAAAAAATCTTTATCTGACATTTCACGTTTGGATGTAAATGCCGGTCGATAACAGATGTTTGATATTTCTTTTTTATATTGAGGGATATCATTAAATGCACACGGTTTTTTGTTGTATTCTGAATAATTTTTATAATATGTTTTCGGATAATTATGTGTTAATATTTTCACTTTTTCCCCTCCATATTATAAATTTTTACCGGTTTGTTCATTTTTCTTGGAGTTATTCTGCCACTATATACATCTGAGTATACAACAGTACAATCTTTATCAATTTTACCGATAAACCTTAGTGGTTTTTGCTCTGCTTCTAAATCGTTTACAAATACATCATTGTATGTAATCCCAAGATATATTGGAGTATTATATTGTCCTGTTACGTCTTTTGCGATGTTTTTAGCATATTGAGCTATGGCTTCTCTTAATTTTATTCCGTTTTTGGGATTACGATTAATATTTTTCTTCAGTTCAATATTATCAATGACAAGTGCCACTTTAGAATTCATTGAGGTTCTGTCTTCAGCGAAGAAACAGAGTGCATTTCCTATTGTTTGACCTGTAGTGTTGTCGGTTATTTCAATCATATTAAATGCTGTATTTAGGATGTAGTCGAACATTGCATACGATTGGCTCTCATTCATACCGATACAACAATCGGAATAATTCCCTTGAAATAAATCTTTTTGCGGAAATCTATTCCACATTTTTATTTTTATATCTGTCGGGTAGTAGGCGTGTTCTTTTGGATGATATCCCTGTTTGAGTTCGTTTATTACGCACTTCAAGTGATTACGAATTGTAATTGTATCTCTTGCAATTAATATATTTTGTGCTTTTTCTAAATTTTCTTCTGCGCGTTTCCAAACTCCGTTCAAAGTTGTATATACCGTTTGAGTGAAAGCGGTGATAGCTGGGTAGTCTTTCTTAGCATTTTCAGGAAATTTAAATTTGTCGTCTTCAATCCATTTATTTAACTGTTTATCAATAAAACTTTTCGCAGGAGTTGCACGTAATGCATTAATATCATTTTCAATTGATTCTGCAAAAAGTTCTCTGTCGATTTTAGCAGGATTTTCAAGTTTACAGTACACATCATTTGCGTCTGAAGGATTTAGCCATTTATGATAATTCATATTCAGTTTAGAAAATTCTTTTTCCGTTATTTTGTTAGCTTGTCCATAGATATTTTTGTAATCTGAAATATACTCTTTAAAATCGCTGCAGCAGGCTGCATGAATTATGTCTTTTATTCTGTTTTTATCTGCCCAAATTTGATTATATTCGCTTATCAATTTATGAAAATTCTCACAGTCCCAAGACATAATTTTTTCTATAGGACAATTTAATATTATTTTCTGAGGAAGTCCTAATTTTGTTAGCATTGCAATAATTAGTTTTTGATTAACTTCACCAACGTCGATTTTTCCGGATTTTATCATATCTTCAATAAATTTCGTATTGGCATTTATTCCTGTGTAAGTTACGTATAGTTTAAGCAAATCAAGCTTCTGATCTGGTAGCAGAGGTTTGCCGTATATGTTTGTGCAATTTAATGCTTCTTTCAAAACCTTAAGTTGGTTGTAGTTTAAATTATTAATTTCATCTTTAACTTTGCATATTGTTAAATGCCGTTTCCTAAACAGGACATCAAGAGTTTCTTTATCTAATATGTCAGCAAGAATTATTAAAAGCGGCGTTTCCTTTCTAAAAAGTATATTGCCGATATCTTCTAAGTCAGCCTGATTAACTGAGTGCCCGTTTACATATTTTTCCGGATATTTGAAAAATAATTCTTCTTGCCTTTTTATAATTCCTAAGTTTTTCTTTATATCTGTATCTACATAGTATTCGGCAGCTTCGGGCTTGGTATCTTGTATATCGCAAAAAGCTTTTATTTCGTCAACAGAATACCCGTTATCGTAAAGTTTTTCAGGAATGTTGTAATATCGTGAGTTTTCGCCGGAAAGACTTAGTTTAGTAAGCTCAAGTTTAGTTTCAATTGGTACTTTTTCGTTTTTGATTAACTTCAAAACAAAATTTTTATTGTTAGGGGTTATAATATCTAAAATTTGGAAATAAGTATGTATTGTATTTTTGTTAGCACGGTTTGAAATTTCTTCAATTATATTTTCTGTATTTTGGTTTTTAAAGGATAGTAAGTCATAAGAATTATCTTTTGTGAGATTTTTATTTTGGAATGCTGTTTGTAAAATTTTCAGTCCGGTTTTATCAATATTATACAGTATTCTTATTTTGCGGTATTCGTCAGTGTCAGAATCTTTATAAAGATTGTATATGAAGTCTTGGTCGTCTTTTGATAATTTTTCCGGAAGTGCCGGAATTACAAAATCAGGATATGGTAAATTGTTTCTCAATGTAAATGCTATTATTTCGCCAAGAGCATTAATAGAATCCTTGTTGGCAAGTTTTAGTACATTAGGTAGTATGGTCGCATAGTCATCACCTTCGTGAAAAAGTGCTTCTGCAAGATTTATTGTTTTCTTATTTGTGTAATAAAGTGATGGGGCTATAGATTCGCTGTAAAAATGTTGATTTTTGCATATTTTTTCTGCAAATTTGCTGTTGTCTTTGTTGACGCATTGTAAGATGTGCGGGAAATCATAATCCCTTTGGTCAATATTGTTGTCAAAGAGGATGTTAAGTGCAAATTCCTCGTTATCTGTGTTTATATTTCTCATAATTGTGGCATATTGGTGAAAAGCGTATCGTAAATCCTCAGCAAATTTATTTGCAATCGCAATGTTATCTTTTCTTACGTATCTGATTGCTGTTGTGGCATTAGATGCGTTGCCTCCTAAAAAGATATTCGGTGAATTTAAAAATTTTTCATATAAATATTGTTTTTCGCGTTCAAATTCTTCATCGCTTATATCTTCTTTTTTTGATGTAAAAATCGGGTAATAAAAATTTCTGTTCCATGCATCAATATTTTTTTGCGCAGAAATATTATTATCCATCGGAAGATTATCCGGTTTGGAGCTATGGTTATATTTGTTTATGGACTTAATTTTAGGAGTAACTGTATAATTTACTAACACTTTTTCACCGATTTTACATTTACATTAAACCGGAACATAGAATAATGTGCGTGTAAATAGGTGTTTTGTAACAAAATTTAATGTAAATTTTGCGTAAAGGATGTAACGGTATCAATTATTCCTGTGAGTTCCAGAACATTTTCTAATTCTTGATAATATCCGTATTTTAGTCTTTCAAAAAACAGCTTAGAAGCTTTTGGAGCAAGAGCGCATACCCAATCTTTATCAAGATATAACCCTTCAACAAAACGAGCAAATAATTCATTAGGTTTGCTGTAATATTTATGCAGCTTGCTTATTCTTGTTGTTACCCTGCTTTGCTTTTTTTGTGCTGATTTGAGGCGTATGTATGCTGCAAAACTCTTTGGCATATCGGGAAAATCTTCTTCTATTGAGGTTACTGACAGTAAACGCTGCTTTTTTCTCCAAAATCCTGTGATAATACGAACTCTGTCATATTTTAAAAGATATCTTGCATCGGAACGCTTTATGTATTTATCGAATTTTTTGAATGGCTTTGAGCGCATAAAATCAGGATATTCCGATTTTATAACCCTCTCATATTCTTTAATTTTATTTTTTATTCTGTCTTTATGTTCGTATAATTTTAGGCATAAAGAATTTTTATCAACAAAATTTGTGACTTTGATTAGTTCTTCCAGAATTTCGTCTTCTTTAACTCCAAACAGAATATCTAAATTCCCCCCTGTTCTATTCATATCGGGTTCTATTTTTGAATGGATATAATGTGCAAATTCGTGGAGCAGGGTTGGGATAATTCTGTTTTCAGGAATATTTTTGGATACGTCAATTCTGTTCCTGATGAAAAATCCTTGATGCCCGCGTGCTTTTGTACCGGTATTTACTTGTAAACCAAGGCTTCTTATATATTTAATTAATTCTTTTTTATTGTCCATAATTATATTAACTTTGCTTTTTGGATGTTATTATCAATATTTGAGGTTGAAATATTAAAATCTGTATCTGTAGGTATTTTATCTGTTTTATTGTCTATAAGAAATCCTATCAGGGAATTTTTTGATAACATGTGGCGCATTTGATGAGGAGAAAGCGTATTATTATCTGATAACACTCCATCTGCATCAACTGCAAGAGCGATATCTGCACGTCCTTTAATCAGAAAAGTACAATCAAATTCTGCTGCCAACAATTTAATCTTATTACATAGTTTAGCAAACTCAAAATCCTTTACTAAATATCCGTCAATAATTATGACACTCGGGTTTTTAGAAATCATATCCGCTAAGGAATTTAGAAATGTATCTTCTTCATATCTTTCAGGTACTTTAAAAATAAAAATATTCTGTTTTGATTGTATTTTTATTCGTATAATGCTTTCTTTTAATAATTCTGCCATAATTGAAGTATATCATAAATTGCATAAAAAAAGACAAGAAATCTTTTCGAAATCCTGTCTTTTTATTTTCATAAATTATAGTTTAGTAATATCTTGAAAAACTTGCGACACTTGCTCCGCTTTCAAGTTGTTTAACTATCTCGATAGCTTTTTTTAGCTGAACATCATTTTTATTTTTAATGTCATCTTCAGAAAGCTTGACTTCTACATCAGGAGAAATTCCTTTTTTGTTAATATCTGTTCCGTTTGGAGTTAAATATTTTTGAATTGTAATATGTGCGCTAATATCTGTTCCGAGTTTTGTAACTTCTTGAACAACACCCTTACCGAAAGTTGTTTCTCCGACAAGAACTGCTCTGCCGTTATCTTTCATTGCACCTGAGAAGATTTCACTGGCTGATGCCGAACCTTTGTTGATAAGGATTACAACAGGTTTTCTTGTCTTTACCCCTTTCATTGCGTGGGTAATATCTTTATAGTTGTTTCTGTCAACCGTTGATACTATGTCACAGTTTTCAAGGAACATATTTGATATTACTATTGCATTGTTCAATAATCCGCCCGGATTAGAGCGTAAGTCAATAATGAACCCTTTTTTGTGGTAATTGTTATCTACAATTGCACCAAATTCATCGGCAGCAGCTCTGCTCATAAACGTACTTAACCGGATGTAACAGATATCATTTGGCATTGTAACGTTATCAGGAATTTTTTGTGATACTGATTTTAGTTTGATTTGTGCACGAGTTACAGTATATGACTTTGGTTCTTGCTCTCCACGTTTGATTAGCAGGGTTACCTGAGTACCTTCAGGTCCTCTTATTTGATCCGCAGCTTTGTCTACCGTAATGGTTTTTGTACTTTTACCGTTAATTTCAAGAATGATATCACCTGCAAGCAGACCTGCTTTTTCTGCGGGGGTATCCTCAATCGGCGCAATTACGGTAAGTTTACCGTCTTTCATCCCGATTTGAATACCGATTCCTTTCAATGAACCGTTCATAGAGTTTGCTTCTTCTCTGAATTCTTTTGGCTCTAAAAATCTTGTATATGGGTCATTTAAGCTGGATAGCATTGTGTTAATTGCAACATACGCATCTTCATTGGTTTGAATATAGTTGTCGTATTTGTGCCGCCATTTAGTTTCCCAATCCTGAGAGTTTTTACTCCTGTCAACATATCTTGAATTTACAAGTTTCCATACTTGATCATACAGTTGATTTGGACTTTGATATACAGCGAGTACATTGTTATGGATTAAGCACCCGTATAAAAATACGAATATTCCTAATGCAATAAAACTTTTTTTCATAAATTTTCTCATTCTTTATTTGTTCCTCCAGATTATCCTCAAATTTTACTTAGCTCAAGCCTACAATATTAGATGTAAATTAACTAAAAAAGTTCCTGAGAAAATAAAATTCATGGATATCACAAGCAAAATGATACCACAATTATATTTTTTTGTATATTCCAATATGAATTTTTATCTTAACAAAAATAAATTATCAATAGAGATATGACCTTGTTACTATTATGTTTTTGGGGTATTATTCGTAAAATTTTTACGTAACAGATTGGAGGAAAACATGGGAAAACCTATATCAAAAGCAATTAAAAAAGTATCAGAAAATGTTGGTTCCAACAAAGTTGTAATTATAACAAATCATTTAAAAGTTGATGGAAGTCTTTATATTGAAGACGGCAAATGTGATGAATGTCATGATGATATTATAACGCTTACTGATGTTACGGTGTGTCGATTAAATGATTATTGTACTTGCGAAGGTGAAGATTGTAATTGCAGTGATTACGTTTGTTTCAAATATGATTGGATAAATATTACTGTAGACTCTATTGTAGCATACAGTATTATAGCTTAGACAAATAAAAAGTCCTCTTTACGTGTAAAGAGGACTTTTAGGATTAAAGTTTTTAAAATTAAACTAAAGCTTCAATTTTCTGTTCATTTCTTGATGCAATTTCAACAAGTTGTTTTGCTGTTGCAATCATAGAAATTTCAGAATTCATTTTGTTAATGCAAGAACCGCAGCCGATAGCGCTAGCGCCTGCTGCAAATGCAAACGGTGCAGTTGTAGGATTAATACCTGTTGCTGTCATTACAGGTATATCAACATTTCTTGTTAATTCGATTGTGTTAGAAATTGTTAATTCTGCTCTTTCCATTAAGCCTCTAACCCCGTCAGAAGGAGTTGAAGAAGAGAAGTGACCTTCTGTTTGAATTAAATCAATTCCTCTTGTTTCTAAAGCTCTTGCTAATTCGATTTGTTCTGAAACTGAAATTTCGCCAGGGATTGTTACAGAGAAATATACTCTGTTATCTCCCAATAATCTCAATGTTTCATCAACCAAATTCATAACGTCATTCTTTGTAAAAGACATTCCTTTTTTGTACATAACGTCAAAGTTACCCAATTCAATTGCATCTGCACCTAATTCAACGGCTCTTGCCAATTCTGAAGGTACAATTGATGATACAAAAATAGGCATTTCTGTCATATTTCTGATTGTAGAAACGATTGTTTCATCAGCACAAATATCAACTGCGCTTGCGCCTGCTGTAACAGCTGCGCTAACAACTTTTCTTACATTATCAAGATCAAAATTATCAATACCTGCGATAATTTTTACAGCTTTTTTAGCTTCCAAATCTCTTTTGAATAAATCAATTCTGCTCATTTTTTTCTCCTTTTTAGTGATTATATCTGTTTTTTACTTTATTATTGTATTGTTGACATTTATTATACATTATAATCGTAATAATTTCAAGAATTACCCCTGAAAAAATATTTTCGGATAATGTAAATCCTTAAAATAAATGGATAATTATAGGATAAAGGGGGAAATATGATAATAAGAACCATAATTATAGCTTTGGCATTAATAATAAATATGTGTACCGTAGACAATTTCAGTTATGCCGGAAATTTAAATTCGGAAGAAGAAGTAAATATAACTGTTTACGAAACTATAAATCCGGCTATTGTTGCAATTGATGCGGAAATTGAAGATGGGGTGTCCTCCGGTACCGGTTGTATTGTTTCTTCTGACGGGTATATTTTGACGGGTTCGCATGTTATAGAAGGCTTTAAATCTGTTATTGTGAAAACAAGCTCAGGTCAAAACTATAAGGCACAAGTTGTTGCTACCATGGGGAAAAATAAGGATTTGGCTCTATTAAAAATTTCGCCTAAAAAACCGCTTCAGACAATAAAGTTTGGTGATTCCGATACAATTAAAGTCGGACAAAAAGTGTTGGCTATCGGCAATCCTTTTGGGTTTAGCGGAACCTTAACGCAAGGAATAATTTCAAGAATTGACTACAAAAAGGGTAAAATTCAAACAGATGCCGCAATAAATCCCGGTTGTTCAGGAGGACCTTTGCTAAATTCCTCGGGTGAGGTAATTGGTATAAATCAATCAATATACAATCCTGATAACAATATTTCCAATATCGGAATAGGGTTTGCTATTCCAATTAACGATGCAAAAAAATTCATGCAACTCGTAAAAGCGGCAAATATTGCAAAAAAATAGTCTAAAAATAAAAGTATAATTGTTAAATTTACACTTTTTACATTTGGCTAGAACCCAGTTATAGAGCGCGTTTCTGCTTCTTAGGGTTTGTAAAAAATGGCTTTAGGACTTGAAATTTAAAAATTTTTGTTTTACCATAAGTACATAAATTATTTTCACTAGTCAAAACTTGACATACACAAAGAGATAGCAGAGGCTTTTGAGAATTTTCAATTTACAACTAGAGGATTACATTTTGAGAAAACTATTACTTTTCACTATGGTGCTAGTGACATTGTGCTTTGTACCGGCTCAAGCAACAGATGTTAATACGGTAAAAGCAAAGATTGCGAAACACGCTATTGAAATGGGGGTTGATCCTGCTATGGCGTTAAGTATTGCAAGAACAGAATCAGGTTTTAACCATAAGGCACGAAGCAATCATGGAGCGGTAGGAGTATTTCAATTAATGCCATCCACAGCAAGGAGAATGGGGCTTAATCCATATTCGCTGACGGATAACATCAAAGGCGGTATTAAATATTATAAAGCCATGTATAAGATGTTTGGTTCGGTTGAATTGGCATTGGCTGCATACAATGCGGGACCGGGAAATGTTAAAAGATACAACAATTCGATTCCTCCGTATGCAGAAACAAAACGTTTTGTTAGTAAAATTATGAAGGATTATAAGAATTACAAAGTAAATCCTGATCCGGCTATTAAAGCGGCTAAAGTTGCGGCATCAAAACCGCAACCTGCAGCGTCTACTACTAAAGCTAACGAAGCAAAAGCTGCTGAAGTAAATACTACTCAGGCAAAAGTTACTCCGGTAACCGAAGCAAAAGTTGTTGCTGTTCAGGTTAAGACCCAGCCTGCACCTGAATTAATTCATGCAAAAGAGGTTAAGGCTGCTCAGAAGGTGGAAGTTGTTAATGAAACTCCGGTCGAATTAGAATTAGAAGCTACTTCTTTAGCTATATAAATCTAATTTCGCAAACAAATTTAAAGGGAATGAATTTTATCATTCCCTTTTTTAATGTTTCTATTATTTCTATTTCTAGAACGGTCTTGTTTGATTTAATTTAAGTCTTAATTCCCTAAATCTTGCAATATCTTCTTGTGTTTTGCCTGAATCCTTAAATACTGCTTGACTTGAAGGATGAACCATAAGAACGTAATCCATATGTATTTCTAAGAAATTATATTTTCTGGGTGTTTGATTTCCTGTTCTTGGGTATATTTCTGCGTTTGTAACCGCTAAAAATCTTCTCTCTTTGTCATTTAATAAATCGGTCAATTCTCTGTTTGTGTTTGTATATTTTGAAACGTGAACTATCCCTTTAATATCGTGATCTACTGTTAAAATACTAACTTCTATAGGTACTGTATCTACATTTTTTGCCATTTATTTTATCCTTAAAATTCTCTTCTTCTTTAGATAAAGTATAATACATTTTCAAACAATTGTCTATACTTTAACTACACTAAATCTTGTCAATTCCTTTTCTCATTCTCGTTCCGTACACTTCATGGACATCTACTACAGATAAAAATGCGTGAGAATCAATCATTTTAACAACTTCTTTAACTTTGCTTAATTCCAATCTGGAAACGACACAGTATATAAGTGTTTTATCCTGTTTTGAGTATCCGCCGATACCGCTCAGGTATGTTACACTGATATCATAATCTGAAATTAGCATTTGTCCGATTTCCTCGGCTTTATCGCTGATAATTCTGATAGATTTTGAGCTGTTAAGGCCTTCCAGAACGGCATCAATAACTCTATATGCTATAAAATATGTGATAATAGAATACATAGCGCTTTCCCAAGTTAATACAAAACCTGCAACGCAATATATTACAATGTTAAAGCCCATAACGATTTCCCCGACGGAAAATCCGAATTTTTTAGATAGAACCAGCGCCATAATCTCTGTTCCGTCAAGTGAGCCTTCATTTTTTAAGACTGTTCCAACTCCTGTCCCAAGGATAATACCGCCAAAAATTGTTGAAAGCAGTATGTCATTTGTAACTACAAAATTGATATGATGAAAAACATTTGTAGCTAATGCAAGCATAGAAACCGCAAATGCCGTCTGTAAAACGAAATATTTTCCCATTTTTGTAAATGCAAGGCATATAAACGGAAGATTTATGCACAAAAGTGCAAGACCTAAGTTTACATTAAACACATAGTTTAAAATCATTGATACCCCGACAACTCCGCCGTCAATAATCTTGTTTGGAACCAAGAAACATTCCAATGCAAAACCTGCTATAAACGCACCTAAAGTCAGGAAAAAGGCATTTCTTAAAAGTTGATTAAATGTTATTCTTCGCCTTTTTTGACCTGTCATTATTTCTCCTTTGTTTGTGGATCTTCTTTTTTAATGCCGAGAAAATGATTAAAGCTGAAAATTGTTTTCTTTTCGTCTGATGCTGTTTGCGTTTTTACTCCAAGAATTTGTTCCAAATCTGCTTTAAGAGTTGTTAAATCCTCATATTTTTTTAAAATACCGTCCAGAGCGATACTTACATCTCCGGTTTCTTCAGATACAACAAGACAAGCTGCATCACTTGTTTCCGACATACCGATAGCTGCTCTGTGGCGTGTTCCGTATTTCCAACTTAATTTAGGATCTTCCGTTAACGGTAAAAGTACGCCTGCCGAAATAACTTTAGAACCGTTTATAACTACAGCTCCATCGTGGAGCGGTGTATTCGGGTGGAATATTGTCAAAAGTAACTCTGTCGAAACCTCTGCATTCAATCTTGTCCCAACATCATAGTATGTGTTACTTAAATCGTTTTGAAAAACTATCAATGCTCCGGTGTGAGATTTTGATAAAAACTTAACGGACTCAATTAATTCTTTTATAACATCAACTTTTACGTCAGCTTCAGATTTGTTATGGGTATTTTCAAAAAATCTTGCAAATAAATCTGCTTGCCCAAGAAAACCCAAAAATCTGCGTAATTCCGGTTGAAATATGACAACCAAACTTAAAGAAATTAATGTAACGATTGATTTTAAAAACATACCTAATATTTTTAAGTTTAATCGTACTAAAACTTCTGAAAATACCCACAAAAATATGAGGAAGAAAATTCCTTTAACAAATTTTTCTGATTGGGAATCTTTAATAAATTTTTTGTAAAAGAAGCATAACAGACCGACAATAACTACGATTTCAAATATATTAGTCCAACTCAAAGACCAATCTAAAGTTCCTAATTGAAATTGTAAATAAGATAAAATATTATTCAACATTGTCTCTTAGCCTGTCAGGTACCGCATCGTGAGAAATCAAATCATCCAAAGACTCTCTATATACTATAATATCAGATTGTGAATTATTTACAAGTACCATTGCAGATTTTTCTACTCTATTATAATTTGATGCCATAGAATAATTGTATGCGCCGGTATTAAATACGCATAAAATGTCGCCTTCATCAATTTCAGGCAATAAAATTGATTTTATTAAAATGTCTCCGCTTTCGCAAAATCTGCCTGCTATTGTTACGTTTTGTGAAGCTTTAGCATCAGGTTTATTTGCTATAACTGCGGTATATTCTGCCTGATACATTGCAGGACGAGCGTTATCCGCCATCCCTCCGTCAACTGCAAAATATTTTTTACCGTTAGGAACTTGTTTGGATGTTCCTAGAGTGTATAAAGTTACTCCTGCCGTGGAAATAATGCTTCTTCCGGGTTCTATATATATGATTGGAGGTTTTATTTTGTATTTTTCTATTGATTTATTAATTGCATTTATGATAACTTCTGCAATTTCAAATGTTGATGGAGGGGTATCGTTTTCTGTATATTTGACGCCTAAACCTCCGCCAAGGTTAATTTCATTTAAATTTAATCCGTATTTATTGTTTAATCTTACCAATTCACAAATAAGGATATCTGCTTCATCTTCGTATACTTTTGTTTCAAATATTTGAGAGCCTATGTGTGCGTGTATTCCTTTTAAATTAAGATTTTTGTACGCATTAACAATTAAATCAACAGCTCTATCGGTTTGAGTTAAATCAAATCCGAATTTTGAATCAAGATTTCCTGTTTGAATATATTCGTGAGTATGACATTCAATGCCGGGGGTAACTCTAAGAAGAATATCTACGGTTTTGTTTTTACTTTGTGCAAGAACATTTAGTAATGAAAGCTCAAAGAAGTTGTCCACGGAAATTCTGCCAACCTCTAAATCAAGCGCAAGGTTTATTTCATCAACTGATTTGTTGTTTCCGTTAAAAAGGACGTTTCTCATATCAACACCGGCTTTGTATACGGTATAAATTTCTCCGCCGGATACAACATCAAAGCCAAAGCCTTCATCAGAAATTATTTTGGAAGTTGCTATAGTACACAGGGCTTTTGATGCGTATAACATATTGATTTTTTCATATTTTGAAAAAGCTTTTTTGTAATCCTTGCAAATGCTTCTTAATGTATGTTCATCAATAACATAAAGCGGTGTCCCGTATTTGTCCGCTAATTCGGTTAAATCACACCCCCCTATATCTAAATTACCCTTTTCATTAATTTTAGTTGTAAGTGGTCTTATAAACTGATTTGTGCTGTTCGGCATAATAGGGGCTCCTATCTTCTTTTGTTATCTGTTATGATTGTAACATAAAAAACCTTATTTTCTTATAAAAAATTTTTCATAAAACTTTATATTTGTTCGAAAAAGCGCAAAACAAGCCTTTATTGTGTTTTTATATATAT
Source organism: Cyanobacteria bacterium UBA2855 (assembly GCA_002350725.1). Taxonomy (GTDB): domain Bacteria; phylum Cyanobacteriota; class Vampirovibrionia; order Gastranaerophilales; family Gastranaerophilaceae; genus UBA1221. Next base: position 87,060 of record DEFJ01000027.1, read on the forward strand.
GTGTAAAAATTAAAGGTTAGTACATGAGTATTCAGAAAATAAATTTTACCTCATCGTTGTTGGATAGTGCAAAAATTCAAAATAATGAAAAATCAGGTGAAGAAAAAAATAAAGAAAATCAAACAAATAATGTTCAGGAGGCGGTGACGCATGAAGAAGCTGTTCAGGTTATTCCTCAAGACGTATCAACAATTCCTGACACGTCAGTTTATAAAAAAACTGATAATACGGTAAGAAATTGGTCTGTTGGTCTGGGAGCGGCTGCGGTTCTAATCGGTTTGGGTGTTGCAGGAAGAAAAGGGAAACTCGGTGATGGATTTCAAAAACTTCTTGGCGGAGTAAAAAAAGACTCTAAAAATTTAGCTGATGATGCAGCAGAAACTGTAACAGGTGGTTCAAAATTAAAACCGGGGGCGGCAAAAGAACCTGTTGTCCCTCATGTTGACGGTGTGAATATAAAACCTCCAGAAGCTGACTTACAGCCTGTAACAATTCAAAAAACCGAAGTTGCTTTGCCTAAAACTGCTGAGGAAATAGATGTTGAAAAAATTAATGCGGCTTTTGACAGAACTATTCCGAAAATTGATAAAACAATGCAAAAAGTTGACGGTGATTTACCTGAAATGATATTAGGTGAAGCAAAGAATTTGAAACCTAAAGATATTGACCCTGCAAAAATTGATAATGATATTTATGAGCACACTCTAAAGGATGGCAGTGTTCTTAGGTATAATATGAATAAGGAACATACCCAATTTACATATATTAGTAAAACTAAAGGCGACGAATCTCTTGGAGCTATTAGTTACTATGATAATGGCGAAATTTGCTATGCATTATCTGGTCAAAGGTTTGATAACTATTATAACGGTATATTAAATGATATAAGTATAAAAGTTGGGAATAAAAAATATGAATATGACGGAGCAGAACGAACTCTGACACGACTTATTGAAACTGATGCCAAAACTCAAGCCGAAAGGACTACAGAATTCGATGCTCTTGGTTATGTAAAAGAAATAAAATATTGTATAAAAGATAAAGATGGCAGTAATATTACCATAAAGAAAGAAATGTTTGATAATAACAATAATTTACTGTCAGAAAGTTTTTATACTGAGAAGTACCGTTATATTCCTGAAAAAACGATTTACGTTGACTCTGTAAATGCAAACTACGATAAAGCTATACAGCATGCAAAGACAATTGTTGAACCGAAAATATCAATTCAGGCGGAAAAAATGCTAAAAGATGCAAACAGTAAATATTATAATGATGCCGTTGAATATGCAAGATTGTTTAGTTTGTACGAAGGCGGCGGAAATAAATTTACGAAATTTTTCAAACGTTCCGGTTTCAGTGCATTATCTCACGATAGCAAGTATAATGTTATATCTCAAACCGAAACTCAAATAAAATTACAAAATAAACAAAACGGCACCACTGTAGTCTTCTCAAAGCCTGAAGGTAATGCTTCAAGTAGTTTGTTTGTAAACGACAATGGCGTTGAATACAATGTAGATTTGCTTATTAATAAAAATAAAGAAACAAAGAGTATTGAAATTACTAGAAACTTTGGCAACGAAAATATAAAATATGATTTAGATAAAGAAAATAAACCAGTAATGAGTTACTATCAACCTGAAAAAATTAAAGAAATAGGTTGTATTTCTTCCGATGATTCAGGAAAGAGTTATTGTGTATCCTATTATACTCCTGCACAGATTGTTTCAGGCGAAAAATTGCCGGAATTAGACTCGTATTTTTATATATAAGTTTGAAAAAAGTCATATTCAATGTGTAAACTTATAAAAGAAAATATTATTTTTCTGTTGATTTCGGTTTCAGACTTTTATTTGGGTCGTAGTTATTTTGCGTTTCAGGATGGAGGGTAGAGTCTTTTTTGCCTCTGTTCATCATCTCTTCAGCTTTACTTGCAAGAGGGGTTGCAATAAACGGAACAATAACACGTTTTCCGATTGTTGTCGCAGCAATTAATGATGTCAAAGAGCCAAATGCATCACAAACTTCTCCTTTGTATCTGTTTATGGTTTCGTTTACCGCTTGTTGAGAAACACCTTTGTATTTGTCGGTTTTTTGAAGTATTGAGTGAACCATTTTGGATGTGTTTCTGTCAAATTGTTTGCCAAACAATTTATTGAACATTTTTGCTTGAACTATTTTACTGGAAATGGTTAAATGCATAATAATTTGTGCTGCAATCATTAATCCGCCGTTGGTTAAGTCAAGTGCCGCTACAAATTTTCTTTTATCATCAGGTATACTCTTGTTGTTCAAACTTTGCGTTACGTACATATAACATCCTACACCGTCTTTTAGTACAATAGAAGCAATACCGACACCGTCTATAAATTTACGTGAATTAGAACGGTAAGCTCCATATCCGTGTTGCATAAAATTGCTTTCGGACAGCTTTACCATAGGATTTACAAAGCCTTTTTCGTATATTTTAGATAATGCTGAAGTAATAGGCGAAATCCCAACCATTATGCCACCTCAGCTTTCTTTTTGTTATCTGTTACCGTTTTCTTTGGTGCCATTTCAACTAATTTTGCGGATTCGTTGTTATGTTTTTTGCTTGATAAGTTCGGGAAAAATACATCCATAAATCGAGGATAAATCCAGTTAAGTAAGGTACAAGTAAACGGTAATATTGAAAGTGATACAAATACTCCTACAAATTGTTTGTACCATTTCATATGTTTGCTGTTTCTGTTTATCAATTGATTTGCAACTTCTTTTATAAAGTCTTTGTTTAATCCGCTGTCTTCAATTTTTAACTCTTTTCCTTTATTTGCAATTTGGTGGCTTAAATTTTTTACTGTTGTATTTGCATCAAGGGTTTGTTTCAGGGATTCGTAAAAATTAAGTGCTGATTGGAATTTGGCTTTTTCTTCCGCAACGAGTTTTTCTACCATTTTTTCAACTTCAGTTTCTGTTTGCACGTCTTTATATACTTTTGCGTGTTCTTGCATTTTTTGAACTTTTTCTAATAGGGCTTCTTGTATTGCGCTGTATGGAATTGCTCCTACACTTCCTGCGGCAACTTTTGCGCGGCTGCGAACTTCGTTCAGGATTGAAACCATTTCCGCTGAGTCTTTGTTTTTGCTGAAATTCTTAATTTTGGCATCAAGGTAGCTGCTGATTTCTTTTATGTTTTTGGATGCAGATATTTTAGTTTCCAGCTCTGTTAATGTTGAGGATGCCTCTTGGTATTTAGCTCGGTAATATTTGCTGCGTGCTGTACGTTTATTAATTGTTTCATTAATATTATCTAAAAGCTCTTTATCTCCTTTTGCTAAAATATCGATTGTTTCGGTTATAAGATTTTGGTATGCAGTGTTGCTTATTCTTATTTTGCTTTTGTCTTTTCGAGTAAATTCTACGGTATTTTCATCTCTCAGCATTCTGAGTAAATTATTTCTTTGATTGGCTTTTTCTTTAGCTACCATTATTGCAATTTGTTTTTTGGTGGCATTTGGGTGTTGGGATTTAATGATTTTTTTCAAATAATATTCATCCTGAAATGGTGTTTTGTTTAATACTTCTCCAAAAGTTCCGTTATTTGCCCAGTTGTCAAATATTTTATAGAAAGGAGCTGTCAAACCGGCTTGAGTGAGTACCGCAAGAACTGCAGATACAGGTTGCCTCCACGCTGAATATGTTCTTGTATCATCATCAGCATCCGATAAAAAGTTGTATTTAATGAATACCGGCGCAACCATACCTGTTCCGATTGCATTAATTATTATGTTTTGAATTTCTCCGCCGTTGGAACCTAATTTACGTAAAACTTTAGCCGAATTAGGTAAAATGTATTCTACCGCAGATTTCATAGATGATGTCGGTATTGCAACAGTAGGAACTTTTCCCGTAAAATGTTGATTATTGTTCCTTACAGTTTGGTTCTTAACCCCGTTATAATTATATTTCCCTGTATATCCCGATTCGGTTACCTTAATCATGCTTACACTAAATACCTTCTGCTATTATATAAATTCAGAAAAATAAATTTTGCTCTTTTATAGCTATTTATTAAGTTTTGTGAATTTGACAGCACTCCAATCCCCCAGCTTTTCAACTCTTGCAACACTTAATTTCCCTGATAAATATGAATAACTTTGATTTTTTAAATAAGAAAATATCATAAACATTAAAGGTGTTTTTTTATAGTAAAAATCATCCTTTGCTATCCCTGAAACTATTTCTTGAGGATATATAGCAACGCTGTCGCTTGTAATTAAAAACAGACTTTGCCCCTGTTTCATGTTGTTTATAATTTCTTTTTGCAAATTATATTCAAGATATCCTGATGATTTTCCTGTAAACAAATCTTTATATGCGTTTTTTCCGTCTTTGTAGATTGTTTCATATTCGGTGTTTGGTGTCAGATAGGAGTTAAAATTCCCTTTATGAATAGCGTATGTTTTATATTTAGATAAATCTAAATATTTCCCAAATCGTTCAGCCGGATAGTATTCAAAAAGAATTATATCATTGTCTTTTATTTGACCGTTCTCTAAAAGTATTGCAGGTAGTTTATGTCCTTGAGGACGTGGCATCCTTTGCGCTGATACCGGACTCAAATTCAGATACCATAAATTTATTACGCAAAATATTGTAAATAAAGTTCTGCCTACGTACTTATTTTCGTATGCCGTAAATCCTGCGGCGAATAATAATATCAATATCGGATATATTTCTATAGAATATTTTGTAATGAAAACAAGTTTTCCTGATATTGCGGCAACTGCAAGAGTAATTATTACTCCAATTGAAATTGCCGCTAAGGTTATATTATATTTATTTTTATATAATGAGCGTCCGATAAAAAATATGGCAATTAGAGCCGGTATAAATGTGAAAATAATGAAACTTACGCTATGAACATATAGAATTTTATTTGGTGCATTGACCAAATTAGTTAATACGGGCGAAAAATAGTCCGTGAATAAAAACACTATGTTTGATATTGAAAAATGTCCCCACCACTGTGAAAAAGATTTTGTCGTCAAAATCAAATATATGTGTGGGACAAGTAGTGCAAGAAGAATAATTATACTGCCCCATATATACAGAATTTGCTTTTTATATTCTTTAAATAGCAGGATACTTAATCCTACAAGTTGGAAGAATAAAAATACAAATCCGATAGTGTGAGTAAACATTATCAAAAAATCAAATAATATAAGTCCGCCAAGATTTGTAAAAGTTTTGTTTTTGATAAATTTAATAAAATATAGTAAAGCTAATGCTGAAAACAGGAACAAAACAGAATATATTCTGACTTCTTGTGAATAATAAATCAAAAAAGAACTAAGTGCGGTAATGCCGGCGGCTGCAAGTCCGGTTTGCTTATCTTTTTGTAAACCTACGAAATACATCACAATTATTGATAATATTCCTGGGATTACTGATGAAATCCTTAAAAGTAAATCGCTTTGTCCGCCAAATGCCATACACATTTTTAAATACATATAGTAAAAAGGCATATGACATTGTGTTTTGATAACGTCAATTAGCCAATCATTTAACGGTTGTGCTGCAATATACCACGAAACGTATTCATCGTTCCATAATCCTTCGGGTTTTATTATCCCCACCAGACGGTATACAATACCTAAAACGGTAATTATTATCAATCCCAACATTTATAAAATCCCCAATCTTTGTAACAAAAGTATTCTATCACAAAAATAATCTAAATTTCCTTGAATGTCTTAAAATGGGTTTTGCAAACTTCTGAGAGTTTTTCTTTTCCGTATTTATTTACAAAAACTCTTGCAACATCTTTAACTTGAGGTGCGCAACCTTTTGGAAACTCTAAACCGTAGGTGTTTCCCATTTCTTGTATCTTGTGAACAAATGCGGCTCTTGCAAGTATTGATGCAGCAGCAACAGCAATATCACTTTCTGCTCTTACCATTTGTTCTAATCTTATACTTCTACCATTTTTCATCAATGCAGATTGTATAAGGCTTTCATCCCCGAATTTATCAGATAAGGCATATTCACATGTTTCTTTTTCCAAGATGTTTTCAATAGCTCTGGCATGTCCCCAAGCAAGAAGCTTATTCAAGTTTTTAATTTTATTATATAACTCGTTGTATCTTCCGTTAGAAATCGCAATTACGGAATATGCAGAATTTGCTTTTATTAACGGTTCAAGGGTCAATATTTTTTTATCTGTTACTTTTTTGCTATCTTTTATTCCTGCATCCATAAAAATTTTAGCAGCCTGCTCATTAACCATAACCCCTGCTATAACAAGCGGTCCAAAAAAATCTCCTTTGCCTGATTCATCTGTTCCGATATGCGTAATATATTCTGTCATCTTACCTTACACTTTCCGGAATTGCCATAGGAATAGGCGCAGGTGCAGGAATTGGTGCGCTAACAGGCGAATGAGTCGGCGCTGATGCTGCAGGTGCTGTTTTCTTGATTTGCGGTTCGCTGATTGATACAGGAGAACCTTTGACTACTGTTGGGTCAACAGCTTCAGGTGATAATGCCGAACTTTCTATGCTTCCGCCGGATTTAGCGGTATCGTCAGTTTCATCATCACCGATTTTATGTGCATCACCTTGGTTAATAACCCAAGATGGTTTAAGTTCGATTTCAGGATAATTAAAATCATTCTTTCCAAACTTTTCTATTGCTACAAGCATTACATCATGCCATATACGCGCAGGAACCGAACCACCTTGAATTGAACGGGTAGTTGTATTGTCATCATTACCTACCCATACCCCCGTAACAACCGTTGGAGTATATCCGACAAAGCTTGCATCTTTATAATCATCCGTTGTACCTGTTTTACCGGCGCATGGTACCCCGATATTGGCGCCTCTGCCGGTACCGTGGGTGATTACTGTTTTTAACATTGCAGTCATTTCTGCTGCCGTTATAAAACTGATTTGTCTTGAGGCTTTTGCTTTCGGTGCTCTATATACTATTTTGCCTCTTGAGGTTTCAATCCTTTCAATAGCAAAAGGCTGTACTACGTATCCTCCGTTAGCAAATGCTCCGTATGCTCTTGTTAACTCAAATAATTTACTGCCGTTTGATCCAAGGGCAATAGTGTAATCGTATTCTAAAGGTGTAGTTATTCCAAGAGTCCTTGCTGTTTGAATTACGGCTCTGATGCCTACTTCCTTAATTAACCTTACCGCACAAACATTTGAGGATATAGTTAAGGCTGAATACAATGGTATGTATCCTCTGTAGTTGGAACCGTAATTCTTCGGTGCCCAACTGCCTATTTTTATTGGTCTGTCTTCAATAAGGTCATTAGGTGTCATACCGTGTTCAAGTGCGGTTGCGTATACAAATGGCTTGAAAGCTGAGCCTGCAGGTCGAATTGCTTGTACACGATCATATTGTGATTCCGTATAATTTTTCCCTCCTGCATAAGCAATAATTCTTCCGTCTATAGGGGAGAATGAGAATACTGCTGCCTGCTGATTTTTACCGGTCAGTCCGTAGTTACGCATGTTTGTCAAGATGGCTTCATTTAACTTTTCTTGTGTCTTATAATCTATGGTTGTAATAATTTTGTAACCGCCTTGAGAAATATCAGTTTCATCAAACCCCATTCTTTCAAGCTCTTTCATTACGTAATCCGTAAAATATGGAGCTTTGTTTGTTGTATAAAATCTTGGAACTTTGGAAAGTCTGATGGTTTCTTCTTTTGCTTTTTCATACTCGTCTTTTGTGATATATTTCATTTTATACATTCTCAGAAGAACTTGATTTCTTCTTTGCTCGGCGAGTTTTTTGTTGTTGAACGGTGAATACACTGATGGTGCTTGAGGCAATCCTGCAATGAGAGCCATTTCAGATAATGTACATTGATTTAATCTCTTATTAAAATATGTTTCTGCAGCACTTTCAACTCCATATGCACCGGAACCCAGATAGACGTTATTCATATACATCTCAAGAATTTTGTCTTTAGGAATAGATTTTTCTATTCTTGATGCTATAATAATTTCTTTTATTTTTCTGTCAAAAGTCTTTTCATTAGAGAGGAATAAAATTCTTGCCAATTGCTGAGTAATTGTACTTGCACCCTGTACTACGTGTCCTGCCATAATATTTTGAACCGTGGAACGAGCTAAACCTGATAAATCATAACCGTGATGTGAATAAAAATTCTTATCTTCGGTTGCAATCAATGCTTTTTTAAACTCATCCGGTACTGTATCTATATCAACTTTTTTGGATGAATATGCGGTAAATGTTTTAATAATTTCTCCATCATGAGAATAGAATTGGGTTACAATATTTGGCTTAAATCCTTCTAGATTTTTGATAGGAGAAAGAGAGGACAGGTATAATTCAAAGGCGGCAATTCCGGCAAGAGCGCAGGCAATTATAAATATTGTAAATGAGCGAACGTTACTCCAAAAAGGATTTTTTTTCTTTTTATTACCTATTTGTTGTCTGTTTCCATCTGTTGTGCGATGTTCAGTTCTATTAGCTGCTGTGCGAGCTCTCTCTGCTGCATACAAATCTTCTCTGCGAATTCTTGCCATCACTATACCTCATATTAACATAGGTATTTTATTATAAAAGCAGAATATTGGCAAATTCATGATATAATTTTAATATGTTTGATTTTTTATACTCTATGTGGAATGAATTTTTATCATATTTTGTACCGGAAAGAGTTTCATACGAAATAACCGGCGAGTGTAAAAAATGTGGCAAATGTTGTAACTATATGTATAGTGTTGATACTTATACGGAAAAAGAATTTAAAATAATGCAATTTTTATTCCCTGCCTACAAGAGATTTTATATAAAAGGAAGGGATGAGGATGGTAATTTGATATTTGCGTGTAAGTTAGTTACAGAGGATGGATTGTGCTCTGATTATAAACACAGATTACGTATGTGCAAAAATTATCCTGCGAAACGTGTATTTTATCCCGCAAAACTTCATGAAGGCTGTGGTTATACTGTTCATAAAAAGTCGTTTAATGATTACTTAAAATGAAATTTGATACGGTTATTGTTACAATATTTTACATAAATAGGTAGAAAAAATTTATTTTCAGCGTTTTATAATATGATATGAGGCTAAATGTTACATGCCCGATATTACCAAACAGTTCGGCATCCATACATATTAATAGTGTAAAGAACAAAACGAATGAATTGATTTTGGATAAATCGGAAACTGATTTTTCTTCAATTTATAATTCGTCCGGTAATTATTGCGTACCTGTAATTAATTCAAAAATGAAAGTGAATTTTTCAAAAGAATTACCATTCACAGGATATTATGGTGATAGTCAGCCTCTAAAAAAACTGTTTTGGATATGTACTAATCGAAACGATGTATACGAAGATAATTGGACTAAAGAAAGAATTTACGATACAGGATATTATAAGTGGGTAAATGCAATGCCGTCAGAGCTAATGCTAAGAACTCCTGAGCAAGTTATTCAATCAACTTGTACAATAACAAAACCCGATATGCATTATCCCGAAATACCGTCTTATATCCCTTCTCCTGACTATGGTGATAAATGGGGCAGGTATGCTAATTACATTGAATTAAATCCCAGAATCGTCGCTAAATATGATGGGGACAATGTAACAGAAGGATTATTGGGGGCAATGAAACTTTTGCCGGCTATTCCGCCTTCAGCAGGTAAGTGCGCAAATTGTATTATACTTTCTCAGTTATATCCGTCATTGTATGGTGATGGAAAGCTTTATGGTGATTCATTGTATTGTGTAAATCTTCACTCCGGAATTAGTAATAACCTGACCTCAGGAGGCTTGTTCGGAAAAATGGGTGCGGACGAACAAGTTAAAGCGTTCAATGATTTAGCACATTTGTTAGGGTTTAAAACCGGTTTTAGAATGCCATTATCTGCGGGACAATTGAGGGTTCAGGGTAGAGAATTTAATTGGGGTGAACATGAAAAAGCCTTTATAGATGCTTGTATATGGGGTATAGAGCTTGGATTTGATTCAATATATTTTGATAGCGGAAAGCATATTTTAGATTTAGAAGGTTATGCTGGTATAGGGGATTTGCCTAATCACAAGCAGTTTGCATATATGATGAACCAAATAAGACTTCAAACAGGAAGAACCGATTTAGCTTTTATCGGCGAAAAGTGTAATGACGATTATAACTATAAAGAATTAGGTTTAACTGCTGGTACGGATTGGGGAAAAGCTGATAATATTTATAGTGTAAAACATGAGTCAAAAAAGCAGGCTTATAATAGAGAATATGCAGCAGGGCCTGAGGTATCAAACGATAATGATTACGGTGAAGTAAGTTTTGATGATAGATTAAATCGTATAAATTCGTGTTTATGGGGATACGAAAACCAAGAAGATAAATTACCTTCTTTTATGCAATTGCACGATATTTTCCCGTTATCGCCATATACAAATACTCACGAAATTATGATGCAGCCTAAGAAAATGTGTGGCTCAGATGCGTGGACGGATTGCGAAAGACATTGGGCGGGCGTTTTTAATACTTCTGACGAGGCAAGACAGTATACACAGGAAGTATATCACGCTTTTGAAAATGCTATTAGAAACTAACTTTCTATTTTTAAGCAAATAACTCCGAATATAATTAGTAAAACTCCCAGTATCCTCATTAGTGTAAGAGCATCTTTAAATAATATTACTCCTATTAAGAAAGTGCAAGATGCACCAATTCCTGTCCATATCGCATAAGCTGTTCCTATAGGAATACCTTTTTGCGCAAAATATAAGAATATTCCGCTTAACGCCATAGCTATAATCGCAAACAGTATCCAAAAAATTTTATGCGGACTTACTGTTGCTATTTTTAAGCCAAAAGGCCATCCTACTTCAAAAATAGCGGCTATTACAAGATATAACCAACTCACAATTATACTCCTGCGGTAGATTTTGAGTTAAGTCTTTCCTGTAAAACTTTTTCCCAATTGTATGCACTGGTAACGCTATCTTCAAGCGATTTTTCAGGAGTCCAGCCTAAAACTGATTTAGCCTTGTTATTTGCTGCGATTAATAATGCAGGGTCTCCTGCTCTTCTTGGGTGAACCTCTAGCGGTACAGATTTGCCGACAACTTCTTCGCAAGTTTTAAAAACTTCCTTCACGCTGTTGCCTTCGGTTGTTCCAAGGTTGAAGAAGTTTGTTTCTCCTCCGTTATTCAGATATTTAATCGCTAAAACATGTGCTGCCGCTAAATCTTCAACATTTATGTAGTCCCTTACGCAAGTTCCGTCTTTAGTATCATAATCATCGCCGAAAAGAGTAAAAGTTTTTCCGCCGTTAAAAGTTGATTTTAAAATATTAGGAATTAAATGTGTTTCAGGGTCATGCCATTCTCCGACTCTTGTTTGAGAATCTGCTCCTGCGACATTAAAATATCTTAAACGAACTGATTTTAACCCATATGCTTTATCATAATCATCCATAATATTTTCAATCATAAGTTTGGTTTTCCCGTATGGATTTACCGGTATTTGAGGGTGTTTTTCATCAATAGGTGCATAAACCGGGTTGCCGTATGTTGCTGCAGTGCTTGAAAATACTATATTTTTAACATTATTTTCAATCATTGCATTTAATAAATTTAATGTTCCGTATACGTTATTGTAATAGTATTTTTGCGGATCTTTTACGGATTCCGCAACTTGAGAATATGCTGCAAAATGCACAACAGAGTCAATATTATGTTTCTTAAATACAGATGATATGTCGGATAAATTTTGTAAATTCCCATGTATAAAATCTATTACTGATCCTTTAGCTTGAATACTCTGTAGTATTTTGACCGTTTCTCTGTGACCTATTTCTAAACTGTCAAAGATTACAACGTCATAACCTGAATTTATAAGTGCAATAACGCAGTGACTGCCGATATATCCGGCTCCGCCTGTTACTAATATTTTGTTACCCATTTGCTTTTTCCTTTATGTGTTCAAATAACTCTATAGCTCTTAGTATTGCTTTATCCATATCATAATATTTATAGTCACCCAATCTTCCTAAGAAGTATACTTTTTCCAATCTCTTGCCATCTTCAAAATATTTACGATACAGGGCATCATTTTCTTCTGTTGGAATAGGATAATATCTTTCGTTTTTACCTAATTCGAAAAATTCTGAGTACTCCTTAGCGATTACAGTTTTGTCGGTTTGATCATCCAAGTAATACTTATACTCATGAATTCTTGTAAAATCGTAATTGCAAGGATAATTTACGCAAGCTGCACTTTGATAGTATGGTTTATTGTATGTTTCAAACTTAAAGTTTACACTTCTGTATGGTAAAGCCCCATATTTGTATTCAAAAAACTCATCAATAGGACCTGTGTAAAAAATTCTATCAAAATCATCAGGGTTTATATCTTTATATTCGGTATTTAATTTAATCTTGATGTTTTTGTTGTCTAAAATTCGTTCAACGACTTTTGTATATCCTTCCAACGGAATGCCTTGAAATCTGTCTTGAAAATATCTGTTATCTTTACTTAAATAAACAGGAACTCTTGCTGTAACCGCACCATCAACTTCTTTTGGTGACACACCCCATTGTTTTGTCGTATAGTATAAAAAGATTTTTTCATATACGTAATTTGCAAGGAATTTTAAATCATCATCATCCTGCTTTTGAAATTCTAAAATAGGAACTTTTGTGTTTATTGCAAATACATCAAGTAATTTTTCTTCAAGTTTTGTTGCAAAGCTGTTAGGGAAAACATCATAAAGAGTGTTCAAATTAAACGGAATATGTGTTTCTATACCATCTAAAATTCCGATAACTTTATGCATATATGTATTAAAATCAGTGAATTTTCTTATGTAATTCCAAACTTTTTCAGATTTTGTGTGGAAAATGTGAGAGCCGTATTTGTGAATCATAATACCGTTTTCATCGCGATAATCATAGCAATTTCCTGCAATATGATCTTTTTTGTCAATCACAAGAACTTCTTCTCCTAATTCTTCGGCAAGAAGATTTGCCATTACCGCACCCGAAAACCCTGCTCCAACTACTAAATTTTTTGTCATACAAATATTCTCCGTAATTCTAATACATATACCCTTTGTTATCTTAGCATAAACACGCATAATTTTGTATAGTTTGTTATTTTTTGTTATCAGGAACTATTTTCCGAGTTGATTAGCTTTTATGGTTGTTTGCTCAATTACGTCATTGAATAGTTTTTTTGAGTTTTCCTCGTTCATAACGGATATTCCGACAAAAGTACAACCGCCTTTAGTCGCAACATTGTCAATCAATGTTTGTACAGGAGTTTCACCTCTGTTGAAAATCATTTTAGCAGAACCAATAGCGGTTTGAGTTGCTAACATAAGCGATTTTTCATAATCTAAACCTAATTTTTCTCCTGCTCTTGCCATATCTTCAATTACTTTGTAGAAAAATGCCGGACCTGAGCCTGATATAGCTGTTACAATATCCATTTGATCTTCTTGTACATTGATAACTTTGCCGACACTTCTCAGAATTGAAGATACAAATTCAATATCTTCGTCATAAGCGTATGAACCTTTGCATATCCCAAACATTCCTTCCTTAATTAAGGCAGGAGTATTCGGCATAATTCTTACAACACGACGTCTGCCAATAATTTTTTCTATTTTTGTTGTGCTTACGCCTGCGGCAATCGAAACTATAAGTTTATCTTCGGTTATTTCCGGTTTAATTTCTTCAATTATGTCGTTAACTTGATTAGGTTTAACTGCAATAAAAACGATGTCGCTTCTGTTTGCTAAAGCTTTATTATCAACACTTACTGGAATTTCAAGTCTTTTTTGTGCTGCTTGAGCAAATTCCGTATCAATTTCGGCTCCTGTCAGACTGCCGTTATAATTCCCTTTTATCCCTTGTATAATTGCGCTTGCCATTTTTCCGCAACCAATAAAACCCAATCTTTTCTTCATTATGTTAAGCACTCCTTAATTTTTGGTTGACTATTTTCTTTGTTTCATTTACATTCTAATTATACGACAAATAAAGATAAAAGGAAATTGAAAAATGAGACGTACACTAGAAGGAACAAAAATTAAAAGACAACACGTAAGCGGTTTCCGTGCCAGAATGGCTACTCCTGGCGGCAGAGAAGTTATCAACAGACGTCGTGCTAAAGGTCGTCATACGCTCGGTATCGTTGCAAAGAAACGTGCTTAATTGTTAAATAAATAGTATTAAAAAGAAGCTTTTTACTAAATGTAAAAAGTTTCTTTTTGCGTAAAAATTGCAAGAAAAAAGTTTGTTTGATATAATTTTGCTATGTTACCAAAAGAATACAGACTAAAAAATAAAGCTGCCTTTAGTGCAACTTATCGTATAAAAAATTCTTTTTATAAGGACGGAATAGTTCTTTATGCCGGAAAGCTTAAAGCGGATAATGAAAATCCGACACGTGTAGGTTTTGTTGTGAGCAAAAAAACTCATAAACGCGCTGTCAGACGTAACAGATTAAAAAGGCTTATGAGAGAGAGTTATCGTTTAATGCTTAAAAACAACGAAACAGGTAATGCACAAAATTATATGTCGTTAATTTTTGTCGGATATGAAAAAGCTGTGGGTAAAAATTTTGACGAAATCCAAAATAGCATTAAAGATTTAATAATGAGGCTGAAATAATGCTTGAAGGTGCTTTTGTTGAAACGATAATGACTCACCCTAACATTCGACCGTATCCTCAAATGCCGCAGGAGACGTCAGGAGTATATTTGCCTTCAAAAACGTATATTCGATATGCCTTGAGAGAATCCGATTATCCGACATTAATTATAGTTGATCCGATATATGATGGTGATAGAGATGTGATTAAGCCCGGATATTATGAATTGGCGCTGTCAGATGAGCATGACTTTTTGATTTTGATACAAAGTAAGGAAGCTGTTGCGGTAATTCCTGTGTTTAAAGTTGAAGAAGATGCAACTGAGCCTCAAAGGTTAAATGATAAAAAATATAAAAAACAGCTAAAAAAAGAGGCAAAAGAACGTGAAGATACAAATAAAAAGAGAGCAAAAGTCGGTATGCCGCCTGATGAACCGAAGGTATATATGGACGCAACGATAGAATATAATCCAAATGGAGATTATTATTTGATAAAATATGAGCGAGGCACGATAAAAGCCTGGGGTGCAATAAAAAAGTAAATTGTCTGTATTGCTTTCTAATTAACAAAATTAATATAGGGGTTGATTTTATATTTTTAGCGTACAATAATATAAGTGTTGAGAGAAATCTTTGTGTGCGTAAAATCTGTAAAAGGATGGAATTGCAGAATGTAACAAAGTAGCACGGGACACTCTACAAAAACAATTAAATAACGCGGGATGGAGCAGTCTGGTAGNNAGGTCGTTGGTTCAAATCCAGCTCCCGCAACCATTTATAAGCCGGTGTTAAGCCGGCTTTTGTAAATACGGATATATTTTCCCAGATATTTTGAACTGAACAGATATTTTGATTATAAATCCCCCAAACTCAATGTTTTCAATATTCATACCATTTTAAAATGCAGAATTTGTATCTTAAAACGACATTCCCAAGAAAGTTGATATTACTACATCTAACAAATAGTTTGATTATCACATATACTTTGAGTATTCGTATATAGATGTAAAAATTTTAAACCTTGTAAGAAAAACTTTAACAAATTGATAGAACTTTTTGTTTATGCTAAAAATAAAGGATAAAAAGGAGTTGAAATTGAATAATATTGATAATTGTATTAGTTTACTAATAAAAACGTTCCAAATAAACAAGGATTTATGACATCACCCACGATGATTTATTAATAAAAATAATTTGAATTAAAATCGATAATTAAAATTTCATCTGACCGTAAACCGTCAA
Source organism: Cyanobacteria bacterium UBA2855 (assembly GCA_002350725.1). Classification (GTDB taxonomy): domain Bacteria; phylum Cyanobacteriota; class Vampirovibrionia; order Gastranaerophilales; family Gastranaerophilaceae; genus UBA1221. The sequence goes on from DEFJ01000027.1 coordinate 102,948, forward strand.
ACTGTCTGTTTCATTCTGTCATACTAACTGTTTGTTTACACTTGGCGATCAGTATGGGAAAGA
>DEFJ01000015.1:0-14657 GCA_002350725.1 Cyanobacteria bacterium UBA2855
GCCGATTTTTGTACTACCAGGGTCGGTTTCTGTTCCGTTTGAGGTAAAGTCATTTGTTACTGTTACATTTTTATCTACATCAATATTACCTGAATTTGTAATATTGTTGCTGACGTCAAGGTTACCACCGATAGTTGTATCGCCATCATTTGAAAAACTACCGTTTGTAATATTTACGTCACCGTCAACATCTAATTCACTATCGTTTCCTGTATTGGTGATACCTTTTTGAACTTCTAAATCACCACCAATTTCAATTTCTCCGGTATTTTTAATTTCATTATCAACTGTGGTATCACCGGTTACTGATATTGCACCTGAGTTTTCAATATCGTTTGCAACATCAAGGGTTCCGTCAATATTCAATTCGCCGTCATCGCTGTTGTTTAAGTCGTGTCCAATTTCAACATCACCGGTAACATCAAAATTCTTGTTATTATTCAAATCATTATTAACGGTCATATCACCTGTTATATCGACATCATCGTTATTGGTGATATTATCATACGTTAATACCGTTCCGTTGAAATCCATTGTGCCATTATTTTCAATGTCAGCCAAAGTAACTTTTCCGGTTAAGTGCAATTCGTTATTATTTTTGATATCTTTATCATAAGACACATCTTTAAAACTCAAAATTCCGTTATTTTCTGTAGGATTGCTGTTATTATTGATAATATTGATATCTTTGAATGTTATTGTTTGATTATCATTAATCGTTTTTAAGAATTCATGACCGTCAACATCATAAATATTATCCGCACCATTGATTACAAAATTATTACCGACAAATTCATCAATATCTTTAGTCAATTTTACGGTTGTATCATCGACAAAGGTAAATGTTTTATCGCTAGGGAATTCATATTTCATTTCATCACGATTAAATTCCCCTCTGTCATTAATTGCCCATTCTCTGAAGGTATCCATCCATCCGCGAATTTCTAATGTATCATTTACGGTGTTTGTTGTACGCAGACCAAAATCTTTAGCAAATATAATATCACTTGTCATATTTGCAGTGGCTTGATTTAGTACCTTTGATTCATCATAGGTTAACTGTGGCGCATCAGGCACTGAAGATTTAATTATTTGTAATATGTGGCGTTCATTATCATCACAGTTATTTATTATATTTCCGCCAACATTTATATTTTTGATATAAATATATCCGCTTCCACCTTGAGTTAGAGTAAAGGTATCAGACTTCTGCTCGTCTTTATCCATGAATATGTCTATTACATATCTTGAATTAAGTGAGGAATCTAATTTATCCATTGTGTAATTTGTGTATACGCCATCATTCAGATTTACTGTTGTATTATTAACTGATAACGTCGAATTCTTTAAGACATCTCCGTTATCACCAAATGTCAAGGCTGAATCAGTTGCTTTTACATCCTGATTACGTATATTTCCGTTTGTTTCAAAATTAGATTTATCAATATTTACAGTACCTTTGGTATTCCCATTGATGCCTGTTGTCAAAGTAAAATTATCAGCTTCTTTGATATTAATAGTTGCGGTGTTGTCAATAGTAGCGACAGACGAAACACCTTTTTCAATATTTACCGTATTTGTATTAGTAATTTTATTTGCACTCAATCCATTGATAATGGTAGCTGACTTACTGTTTGTTAAATCATGAAGATTTGCACCATCTTTCAAAGTTAAAGTATCGGTGTTCATAACATTACGAGCAGTTGTATGTCCTTCAACTGTGAAAGATTTTGAATTGTTTATATCCTCACTTGCTGTTAAATCACCGCCGATTTTAGTTGTTCCTTGGTTTGTTACATTAACACCGGAAACGCTGCCTGTTACGTTCAAGTCGGATGTAACACCCTGATTTGTGATATTACCTGTTGCGGTTAAGTTACCAGTAATATCCATATCATCTGTATTTAATACATCATCAGCAGTTACGTTTCCTGTAATATTTGCGGTTTTGGTATTTGTCAAATCTCTGACTTGCGCCCCGCCGTTTAACGTCATTGTGCCGCTGTTTGTTACATCTTGAGCTGTAACTTTTCCGTCTACGGTCATAGTCTTAGTATTTGAAACATTTTCGCTTGTCGTTAAGGTTCCGTCTATATCAACTGTTCCCGCATTTGATAAATTAACACCCGACACATTACCGTTTACCGTTAATGAAGATGCAGCTCCTTGATTGATTATATCATTTGTAGATATTAAGTTCTTCGTTACACTTATTGAACCGCTGTTTGTAACTTTATCTGAATTTACATTTCCGGTAACTGATATTGTATCTGTATTGGTGATTGTGCTTGCAGAAACATCTCCGATAATAGTAGCTGTACCGTCATTTTCTATATCCTCTAACTCAGCACCGTTTGATATAGTTAAAGTACCACTGTTTGTAGTATCTTTTGCCTTTACATGACCTGTTATATTCAAGTCGGATGCTGCACCTTGGTTTGTGATATTACCCGTTGCGGTTAAGTTACCCGCAATATCCATATCATCTGTATTCAATACATCATCAGCAGTTACGTTTCCTGTAATATTTGCGGTTTTGGTATTTGTCAAATCTCTGACTTGCGCTCCGCCGTTTAACGTCATTGTGCCGCTGTTTGTTACGTCTTGAGCTGTAACTTTTCCATCTACGGTGAGTTGATTTGTATTTGAAACATTTTCTGTCGTGGTAAGTTTTCCGTCTATCTCCGCATTACCGGTATTTGTCAGATTTGTTGTACTTACATCACCGGTAACCTCCATAATATTTGAGGTATTTATATTTTTTGCGGTTAAATTTTTGGAAACAACTAACTTGTTGTTATTTGCCAAATTATTTGTAATATTAACGTTTCCATTAACATCAATAATACCGTTGTTTACAACACCGTTTGAATTTGTATCACCGGCAATTACACCTGTTACAACCAAATCTTTAGTCATATTAATGGTTGCATCGGCAGTATTTGTTAAGCCGTTCAAATTAGCACCGTTACCTATTGATAATTGACCGCGATTTAATAAATCTTTCCCTGTAACAGTACCAATTACATCCAAAATACCAGAGGTTGTAATATTATCAGTTGATGTCAAATCCCCTACCAATGTTACATCAGCAGAATGGTGAACATTAAAATTACCTATATTATCGACATTAATTGCTGTTGCAGTACCAAATACATCTAAATCGCCTGTATTTCTAATCGTATTTGCGACAACAAGATTACCGGTAATATCCATATCTCCATGGTTAGTAACATTTGTCACAAAAGCACTGCCGTTAACTTTAAATACCTTATTTTCGTTGTTAGTTACATCTCTTGCATCCAGACGACCGGTGATTGTAGTTGTGCCATTATTCGTCAAATCTCTAACTTCAGCACCTTGTTTTACTGTCAATGAGCCGCTGTTTGTGACGCCGGTAGCCTTTAAGTGACCGTTTACCGTCAAAGAATTTGTATTTGATACATTGTCAGTGATGGTTAAATCTCCGCCTACCGTAGCTGAACCTGAATTGGTAAGACTTTTTGCTGAAGTTTTGCCTGTAGTTGTCAATGTTCCTGAGTTTACAACTCCGTTTACTGCGGTTAATTTACCGCCAATATTTGTTGTACCCTTATTATCAATAGAATTTAGGGTCGCATCATTGTCAATAGTTAATGTTCCGTTTTTAACATCTACAATTCCGTTACCTGTCAGAGTTCCAATTGCATAATTACTACCCGTACCGCCATCTGCGGTTAAGGTTGCACCTGTAGAAAGATTTAGAATATTTTCTACATCCGCACCGTTTTTAAACGTAAGAGCATTTGCAACATATGTAGTGCCGTTTCCTGAAACAGCCTTTGCTAATGTCCCCGATAAGTTCAATGTTTTGTTATTTTGGATAGTACCTGTTAAATTTTCACCGGTAGAGGTTAATATACCGTTGTTTATAACATTTCCTATCTTATTGTTATTCGTTAGGTTACCTGTATCTGTGATTGTAACTTTCTGAGAAACAACAGCTTCATTTGTAACTGTACCGGTAACGGAAATACCGCCATTACCGCTTACAGCATAGGATAATGTTCCGCCATTTAGTGTCAAAGTACCGTTATTAGTTACATTACCGCCAACGTTATTGGCATTTGTAATAAAATTACCCGCTGTTGTGATATCAATAGCTTGAGAAATAAGTGCGTTACCGGTTACTTCACCTGTAATATGTGTTGTTCCGCCGGTACCGCTGACTTTTTTATTTAAAGTTCCGCCCGTTAAAGTCAAATTATTTGTATTCGCAATATCTCCATTTATATAAGAAGCATTTGTACTCAAGGTACCGCTGTTAGAAATCGCAGCAGTAATCTTCGCATTATTTGTCAATGTTCCGCTATTAGTAACACTTGCTTGAGTTATTTCACCGTTATTTGTTGTTGTCCCGCTGAAGTTTGTAGTACCTGTTGAACCTGTTATTGTATTTGAATTTGTTCCACCTGTTAAATTTAATGTTCCGGTATTCGTTAAACCAGATGATGCAGATAAATTACTAGCATTTGAGGTTAATTTACCTGTTACTTTTATTTCTTTTTGTGTAATTGTACCGGTGTTGTTAAGATTACCAGATATTTCTGTTGTACCGGTTCTTGTAGAGGCATCATTAATTGTACCTGCATTTGTCATATTAGAACCGGTTAACTTTAATGTACCATTGTTCGTTATCGTTCCCGCATTTGACAATGCTGTATTTACGGTTATTGTTTTGTTGGCATCATTAGTTAATATTTTACCTGAAGCTATAGAAACTGTATTCTGTGTTATTGTTCCTGCGTTTTCAAAATTTTGATTTACATTCAACGTACCGGTACCATTTATAGTACCAGCATTAGAAGTTGCACCGTTTATATTTAATGTGCCTGCATTTGCAATTACGCCGCTATTTGTTAATGTACTTGTTACAGTTACGGATTTTCCTGAATTGTTTGTCAGGGTTTTGCCGTTGGTATTTAATGTTCCTTGAGTAATAGTTCCGTTATTTGTTGTGTTTGCATCAAGGATTAATGTACCTGCGCCGTCTATGGTGTATCCGTAGGTATTTCCCTCAAGATGCAATGTACCCGTATTGGTAACATTTTGCAAATTATTAGCAGCAGAATATGCAGTACCGCTGTTAGTTAATTTACCTGTTAATGCCGCATTATTATCAAATGTGCCTGCATTTGATACTGCTGCCGTTATTGCACCATTTGATGTTAACTTGTTTCCGCTATTGATATCTACGGTTCCTTGTGTAATTGTTGAATTATTGGTAATCTGTCCTCTTACATATGTTGTACCGGAACCGCTTATTTTTCCGGTATTATTTGTTCCTTGAATAGTTAAACTTCCGTTGTTTACAATTTCACCGCTATTTGTTAAAGTCGTTGTTGCTGTTACGGATTTTCCTGAATTATTTGTCAGGGTTTTTCCGTTTGCAATATCAATAGTACCTTGAGAAATAGTACCTTTATTGGTAAAATTGTTATCCAAATCCAACTTGCCGCTACCGTTGATTGTTCCGGCATTTTCAGTAGCACCTGTAATATTCAATGTTCCGGAGTTACCTATAGTTCCCGCATTTGACAGTGTAGAACTTACTGTTGCAGTTTTTCCTGAATTTATATTTAATGCAGCACCGGATGAAACTGACAACGTAGCTTGAGCCAAAGCTGCATTAAGAGTTGTAGTACCGGATGTAACAGAAGTTGTACCTGCACCCGAAATAGCTCCGCTGATTGTGTTTGTTCCGGTTAAACCTATATTAGCACCGGAAACAGTTTTGATACCTTGACCTGCAATTTCGCTGTTACTGATATTAATTTTACCGCCGGAAGCCACATCAGCAAGGAAAGAAGACCCGTTTGTTGTCTTAACATTGTTTAGGTTGACTGTTCTTCCGTTTCCTATACTAAAACCTGAATATGAACCGAAATTAATTGTTGATTGATTGCCTACATTGCCAACACCGTTTACATTTACCGTACCGTATGTGGAACCGATATTTGTACCAACAGTATATGTTGAATTTGCTGCAGGCGCATTAAAGTTTTTGGTTGCATTATTTGTAGCTGTATTTACAAGATACAGTGTATCACCAAGTTTTTCCGTTTTTGGGGTTGTCGAACTGGCAATAGTATAAACAAGATTTCCGCCTGAAGTTGAAAGAGCTCCCTCATCAACTATTACCGACCATCTGTTGTAATATGTATCTGTCCATGCAGTAGTAGCGTTTATAGTATCCGCAACTTTTGGAGTTGTATGTGAATTATTATATGTCCAAGCATTTTTTATGCTGTCAGGAACATATATGGAAGCTCCGGGAGCATCCAATACGGTATACACATAAGTACCTGTTGTTGTTGGTTTTGTACCTATGTCGTTTATGGAAGTTATACTTAAAGTACCGGAATTACCGCTTCTTGTAGAAGCATAAAACTTATCCGCCGTACGATTAGAGCTGTTGACATCAATTGCAACAGAAGAATTGCCTGCCCACTTACCGACATTATATGTACCTATAGAACTGTTTTGTATGCCGCCAATACCATATCCGTTAGGATTAAATGTACCGCCTATAGAGCCGCTTGACCAAGTCATACCGCCATTTAAGACAGTTGTACCGGAGCCTCCTATATTTCTGTTCAAAGTTCCTGATGTATACAACGCACTGTTATTTGTTAGTGTTGTGACCCCTGATAAATTTCCTAAAGTTGCATACACCGTACCGTTTGATATTGTTAAGTTATTCTGACTTACACCGGAATTAAAATAAACAGAACCTGCACCATTGACAGTTGTATTTCCCGTTCCGTTGACAGAATCGCTAAATGTAATACTTCTGCCGCTTTGCGGACTTAAATACAATGAACCGATATTATAAATATCATTTGCTGAACCACTTGCGGTATTACCTGAAAATGACACGTTACTGTTATTAGTTGCGACAGTGAAAGTTCCGGCATTATAAATTGCACCACCCTGAGAGGATGCTGTATTATTTATGTAAGACGTAGCATACGACGTTATTGAACTGTTTGAAGCATTATAGATAGCACCACCATATTGTGCTGAGTTACTATTAAAAGAACCATATAACGCATCAATTTTCCCGGAGTTTGTTGCAGTTGATTCATAAATCATGTTTAAGATAGCACCACCCTTAGATGATGGGCCACTTGCGCTATTGCCATAAAAAACACCGGTTAAACTATATATTCTTCCAAAGTTAGCTACAGCACCGCCGTGAGCTTCATCCTGAGAAGAAACAACTTTATTACCGCTAAATACACCATCAATAACATTTATTGTCGAATCAGTACAATTCTTAATTGCACCACCTGCAACGTGACCAAAACTTGTACTTCCGGACGAATCAGTTCTATTATTTATAAATACACCACTGATACTATCTATATGTGCGGTAGATCCGTTATATATAGCACCACCACCGTCAATAACAGCCACGTTATCTGTGAATGAACCGCTAATAGCGCCTATTCCGCCAACAGAATCAAAACTGTTGTATATAGCACCACCACCCTTTTGGGCTTTATTGCCGACGAAATTACCTTGAACACTTCCTATGTAACCTTTGCTAATCAGGGCACCACCATCATTGTCGGAATGATTGCCTATAAAATCACCTTTAATTGAATTGACCGAGCCGCTTCCGACACGAACGCCACCGCCTTCACTTCCGCTGTTACCAATTATGTCAACCAATATGTCGCCAACAGTAGAAGTATGAGAAGATATACATATAGCTCCATAGAAATCGGCTTTATTACCAATAAAGGCACCTGAAATGTTACCCAAAGTATCAGCACCTTCAGTATCCATACCTCCGCCGTCATGACCATTATTAGCGGCAGAAAAAATATTAATTAAAGATTCTCCAGTATCCGGATAAAAAACAGAGTCACCGTTATTAACAACCTCAGTTGATGTTCTTACTGGACTTCCGTTAACAGTGACGTTAACCTGATTATTTGCACTATCCCATGTATAAGAAAGGGTTCCCCCGCTATATGTTGTTTTATTAATATTTACATATTTTGAAGATGATGTAGCGACACCCGTGGCTGTATCAATCGAATATTGTATAACTGGTATAATACCGCTTGAACCTATGGAATATACGGCATCGCTTCCTCGTGTTGGAGTTCCGGGAGCTGCTGCTGCAAACCCTGTCGGAACCCCTTTTATTTTTGATTTGCTCACGACAATTTCGTTGTCGCTAAGATTTGACGTGTAAGAATTATTATAATCAGCAACTTCATCAGCATAACCTTCTTGGGCATTTGCAAACATCGCACACCCAGCAAGTAACGCAATGCTTAAATATTGTGATGCACTCAGGGGTTTGTTTTTCTTTTTTAAATTGCTCATATTATAATCCTTTCGCGAAAAGACGCCATATTCATTCTAACGGAATAAAAAACATCTTTTATCCATTATTTGTATGAAAATAATCGCAGTACGAACCATATTTTTGACATCTTTATCCTCATGTATGTGCTTACTACACCGTTATTATAAACGGCATAGACATATATAAACTTTAGGGGTTACAAATAAAATTTTACAATCGTTTACTTGTAATATATTATAACATATATTTTATATATATGCAATATATTAAAAATCACGGATAATTATTTTGTCATGAATTTGTAACCTGCTGTAAAGAAACAGACGGTTTGCTTTTTGCAAAGATTTTGCAAACTGCACCATTTGATACAACATGAATTCTCATACACACTGCAAAATAAAAAGGCTGTAGGCTGTAGGTTGGGCATACTTGCCCAACATTAGTCTATTATTAGAAATTACGAAACCAGTGAGAGTAAATAATGAGTAAATCGGTTTTTGGGGTAAAGTTGCACTTCCGAGCGCAAAAACCCCTATAACGAGCGAGTTTTAGAAAACAAAATAGTCAAACTGACAAAACCGTACTACTCGTCTAACTACACAGACTTGTTGACTCTCTTCTTCATACTAAAAAAGTCCCTTTCGGGACTTAAAAAAGGAGGAGGTGGGATTCGAACCCACGGAACGCGTGAACGTTCGACAGTTTTCAAGACTGCTCCAATCAACCGCTCTGGCACTCCTCCATACGATTGTCTGGATGTAATTCTATTCTACATTATCAATATCGTTTGTCAATATCCCTTGCTCGAACACGAAAATTTCTGCATTTATTATTGATTTACTATAACGACATATAATATTGTTTCATTATTAGCGCATCATCCTCTATATTAGGACTTTCACTTACCAAGGAACCCTTTACCCCAAAAGCTTTCATTGCCCTGAGTAAGTCCTTATAATTCATATCGGATTCTTCCAAATTCAGGTGTTTTTTCTCACCCTTTGCTCCGTAATCAATCCCTGCAAGATGCCCATGAAAATTCTCTATCGCATAATCTCCAATTGAACCTAGTTTTTCCAATATTACAGAAAATTCGTCGTAGCTGTTATGCTCTCCGGCACTTCTTGCGTGTATGTGCGAAAAATCTATACAAGGCAATACATTATCAAATTCTTTTGATAATCTGACAATTTCATCAATATCTCCCCACTGCGTTCCCTTACCTGTAGTTTCAGGTCTTATCCAAACATTTATATTATCACGTTTTATTACTTCATTAATTTTTTCTATCTGAGTTTTAACCTGATTATATACGGTTTCTTTATCCTTACCCATATAAAATGCGGCATGAAAAGTTATACTGAACGCTCCAACTTCATACGCAACGGATGCTGTTTCTATAATCCTTTGAACGCTTGCCTCTACTTTTTCTTCTTCTTTAGAATTTAAGTTTATATAAAAAGGTGCATGTGCCGATATTACATAGCCTTTTTCTTTAACTATACTTTTTACATTTTGGCGGGACTCCGGACTCATTCTGACACCATGAACAAACTCCAACTCCATTCCGTCCAATCCCATATCCTCTATAACGCCAAAAGCTTCAGGATAGCTCCCTTTTCCGGTTCTCAACGGCATTCCGGCTGTTACAAAGTTCAATCGGTCAAACTTAAATTCGTTTATCACTATATACCTCTTATCCTACAAATGATGTCTTATTACGGTATTAGCCCCTTGAGAAGATATGAACAATACATCTCCGTTAATATGTAAGCAATACGGCTTTTTAATGTTATTCAAAAGCTGGGTAATAGTCCCTGACGGTGTGATTTTCACGACATTGTCCAGATTATAATTAGCAACATATATATTACCTGAGGCATCTGATGCTATATCAATTGGTCCGTTAAGTTGATTGCTCTTTACAAAATCCGATTTTGCTCCGGCAGGAGTAATCTTTGTAATAGAATTATTGCTGAAACTTGCAATATACAAATTGCCGGCATTATCAGTAGTTACGCCTGTAGGACTTGGTATATTCGAATACGTACCGTTTGTTTGAGGAATTTTAGGTGCACTGGCTTCTGCTGCTGCAGCCAAATCGCTTGCAATAGTTTTTAAATCAGTATTCATCGATGTAGCAAGCGCCTGAGCCTTAACGGCTGCGTTGCTTGTTTCAGGAATTAATGCCAAATATTTTTTTGCATTATCTATCTGACCCAATTGTACGCTCAAGGCTGCCGCATTATATATTGAATCATAATCCGCAGGTTGTCTTACAATTATTTGCTTAAATACACTTAAAGCTTCTGCATTTCTGTTCATTTTTTGTAAAACTACACCAAGATTATAATACGCATCAATATAATTTGAATCAATTCCGATTGCTTGCTTGAAAGCGTTTATAGATTCATTAAATTGACCGTCACGATAATAATCTACGCCCTGATTATAATATAGCTTCGCTTCATTACTTGGAACAGCTGTTGCTACTCCAATTGACATTGCAGCAATGATGGCTGCGGTTAAAATTCTTTTAATCATACTCTATATCTCACTTAATTCTTCCAACAATTTTTTATTTTTATTTGCAAATTTTTCTCCTCTAGCAATAATAGCAAGTTTTAAAATTTTTGCAAGATTTATTGAATTTAAAGATTTATAATTATCAGGCAATCTCAAACTCCAATTTGTGTCACCTGATGTTCCAGGTCTGTTATACACATCATAAATATTGAAATAATCCGTAAAGAATATTTGAATATTTTCTGCTTGAGATGCGAATATCTCCACTAATTTTGTTTGAGCTAAAAATTCTGCATTCTTAGTCAATTCAACAATAAGTTCATCCTTATTATCCCAACCTTCAAATGCCATATCCTCAACAAGGTTCTTTACATGCAAATAACCCTCGTGAGTATTAATCATAGAATCTGCCCACATTTTTATCGGTTCATTATCATGTGTACCAACCATTGCCCAACATCTTTTGTTAATATTTTTATAACGATATGGATCTTCAGGTTTTTCAGGCTCGGTAAATTGAGTCAACTTCATACCCTGTAAATCATACGCTTTCATAACTGCAGCAACAGGATTAGTTAATGTGCCAAGGTCTTCACAAACAATTGCATCTTTATCCAACCCCTCTTCTTTTGCTGCTGCTATAACAATTTTTTCTATCAATCTGCCATACAATTTAATTTGTTTATCAGACAGATTTTTTACACGTTTTTCTTTATCTGCAGGAATTTCCGTATCTAAATCTTCCATTGTCGGAATTGCAAATTTCTTCAAAAATTCGTGTTCGGGAGAAGAATATAATCTGCCGGCACCCTCTTCAATTTTTGGTTTTTTACCTGCTTTGTAAACCCAAGGATCAATCAATCCTACAATGTGGTCAATTCTCACACCACCGGGATTTTCTTTAAACATTTTCTTGAACAAGTTTTTCATTAAAATTCCGCCATCATCCAAAGAACCGTCCTTTTTGAACAATTTTTCAGGATTCATTACCGGGAACCCCCATGCCTGACCATCTTTTGAGAAGTAATCAGGAGGACATCCCAACATCCATCCGTCTAAAAAGTATGCCTGATATGCCCAACAATCTCTGTCAGAAAATGCGACTTGTCTGTCAGCAATCATTTTTATACCTTTTTTCTTGGCATATTTAAGAGTTTCTTCTGTTTGTTTGCTTAATACAAATTGAACAAACTTGTAAAAATCAATATCTTCTGCGTATTTGTTAGAGATTTCGTCAATCCTTTTTCCAAACTCTAATTGTTCTTCAATTGATTTTGGATTAAATAAGCTCTTATCTTTTTCAGAATTCCACATAGGCCAATAATCGTTACCATGTTCAATTGAAAGAGCTTCATACAAACTGTCTTTTTCTAACCAAAAATTATTTTCTCTTTTGTATATAGAAAATTCTTTCATCAATTTTTTATCATTTAAAGATTTAAAATTGTTCCACGCTTCTCTGAGAGCTTCACCTTGTTTTTTATAAATATATGAGTATGCGGTTCTGTTTGTATCTTTGTTTGGATTATTTGCTACAATATCATTAAAAGTATCTACGGATAAAATATTATGCCATTTGTCTTCCGTAAGTTGTTTCAAATCTATAAACAGAGGATTTCCGGAAAAAATAGTACCTGTATATGGTGAGGAATCACAACTTTTAGTTTTGCCGGCAGGTCCTAATTGAATAGAAGTAAATATTTCACTTGCCCAATCAATAATTTCTTTTCCGCCGTTTGAATTAACCGTACCAAAACCGGTATTTTCATTTTCAGCAGCAGGGAAACTACCATTATGCATAATAAATGCAAAATTCTTTTTACCCAAAACTTTTAACGCTTTTTCTATAGTTTTTGATGCGTTTCTCTCTAATATACAAACCATTTAGACCGTTTCTCCTTATTAACCTCATAACCAAAAAAATCGTAACATGAGCAAAACTTTTTAGCAAGATATAATGTGCTAATATTCAACATTTATATTATAGTAAATATACTGCTAAGCTTTAATGTGATTAATTGTTTACCGTTTTTAGTTATTTATATTAGTACGAAATCTGCAGCATACATTATAATGCATAAATAAAAATATAAAAAATATTCTAAATAGAATATTATTTTGTTTCTTTTAATATATCATTTATAGATTTGTGATAAAAGTGATTTGTCCTTACATAACCATATTCATCAAACTCCAGAAGGCACTGAAACTCGTCTGTACGCTTATGTAAAGAACCGATTTTTTCAGTTTTACCATAATTGTAATGTATACTGCATTTATAACCATCGGTATTCATTCCATTACAAACAAGTTTGTATTTTTGCACACTGCTTAGAGCGGAATAATTTGGAGTACTCTCAATTCGTTTGAGTATAGTTTGTATTCTGGCATCACATTGAGCTTTTCTTTTATCTCGAATATGAGTTAACATTTTTACTTTATCGTAATTTTTGGAACTAAACATAGGCGTGTCTAAAGCTGCTCTGATACATCTGGTTCTTTCTCTAAAATCATTACTAGCGCACCAAATATCGTATTTTTGGCTAAATTGCCTTGCTAACTCACTTGCTTCTTGTTCTTCATAATAAGATTCTTTATAAGCAACTTGTAACATTTCGGAAAGTTCTTTTGCGACATCAGGATGCAGGCTAAAACCATAGCCTCTGCCAAAAGGTTTAAAAGGGTCTTCATTTTCATTAGCTCTTATAATACAAGCATTGTTTTTTATCCCCAAGATTTTAAGCTGAGATTTGTCTACAGGAATAGGCAATATCGTAGTCCGATAATATACCGGAGTTGTATATCGTTTGCATTTTTCTAATTTCTTTGCAAATGACTGATTCATTCCGGACCATATATAATCTCTGTGTGTTCCGCATCCGCTAAGCATTACACAGACAAACATAAGTATAAGTAAATTCAAAAACTTTCTCATACATTCTCCAAATATTTACAGATTCCGCTATATTTTATCATATCACTGGGATTATGCAATAAAAATTTTATAGCGAATAAGAGATCTGTACCCTAAAAAGTATTTTTGTTACGAAAAATCACACGCTATGAATTATTTTTTATTTTACCTTTTATTTTTGAGTACAAATCTTTTGGGAACTCTATTGATGTATAATATCCGATTTTTTTAAACGGAAACGGATATTTTTTTGTTAAAAATCCGAAAAATTTATACAACAAAAATGCTGGTATTAATGAATACATTATCCAATTATATTCAAAAATAATTTCATAGAAACCTTTATTTAAAATTAAAATATCCATTCTACATATAAACACAAGCAGATAACTTATAATTGCTACAATTATAAATGATATAATTATGTTTATGTTATCCAGTTTTTTGAATATTCCAAAAATTTTTGCAAGAATATATAATGTAGTAAAAACAATAAGATATATATCAAATGTTGAAAATTCAGCAACTGGTATAGTAGTTTCTACATCTAGTGGGGTCAAATCCGATTTACATATCATTTCAACAATAATAATTGGTAATACAATAAGTCCAAATACGCCTGCTAAATGAAATAAGAAACATTTTATAACAAGTATAAAACAAAATACTCTTAACAAATATTCCGCAATGTTTTTACTTAATAATTTATAATCCATATTGTTCTAAGTCTTTCTTTTTAATGACAATTTCGTTAATAGAGAAAAATCCTTTTAAATTGCCTTTCATCATTTGTCGTCTGCCGGCTTCGACCGCAGGATTAGTTTCATTCTTATTAAAATCATATGTATCAAA
>DEFJ01000015.1:14770-108008 GCA_002350725.1 Cyanobacteria bacterium UBA2855
AATAGTATATTTTTAAATTCTTCACTATTTTTTATCCTTTTTACAACCGCAGAATTATTTTTGAATATATAACCTTTTATATCGTCTAAATCATAATCAAAATCCTCAAACTGGTAACTTATTTTATCAGCCATATATGGTCTCCAAGTCAATAAATTATTTTTACTAAATCTATCTAACTTTTCGTCATTAATATTTCTTAGTTTTATTGCATCTTTTGTATATAGTGGTAAATATTTACCTGAGGCTATATTTATCATTCCAACGGCATCAGGACTTGGGTGTTTATTTATGATATTATAAACTGTTCCACCAATCTTTCCCAAAAAAGGAGTCATATTTGATTTAATTCTATTTTCCCAAATTTTGACTTCTCTTTCAAATTCTTCTTTTTTAATATCTGCATCACTTTTTGAGATACTTCCTTCTAAAACAGTTGCAGCTCCGCCGGTTGGTACTCCATCCTGTTTTGAATGTTCTAATCTTAATATACCTCCTTTTAAAATCGGCAATCTTGTCATGTTTAATCGGGTATTAAATAACTGTATATCATTAGATACATTTATTCCCCATTTGTAATTTTCTGCTATGTATTAAATTTATATTATCACTCTGGCATACAATTCTGATATACATGATTTAATTAATAAAAAATTAATTATTTATATATGTTGTATTGTATACGACAACATTATTATATATTGTAATTTGAATACTAAGCTGTAGCATGTAATTTTGATATAGAAACATTAAAAATAGCTTCTATATCAGTTCTGCAAATTACATATTCAATCCAATCTTCCGGTCTTAGGGTATGTAAATCGTCGATATGAGGGATTATTCCCAAAACTCCAACACCTGTTCTGTTATAAATTTCTCTTTGCAAATCTTTTGCCTCTCCGGAAAGCTTATCCATAGGATATTCGTTGAGAATAATTCCTCTTAAATTCAAATTTTTTCTTTTTGCAAAATTCAAATAATCAAAAATTTCTTCAGGAGTAGAATTCTTCATTGATGCAACAAGTACAATAGGACTATTTATTGTTCTGAGCAGCTCCTCTTCGGTAAAATCAGGTTCAAACATAGTTGCAAAATTTGATTGACCTAAAACAATAACACACTCGTAGTTATTTACAACATTCATGTAATCTTGAAAGATAATATTTTTATCAATGTATAATTTTTCTCTTTCACAAACGGCAGGGGATAAAGGTTTCCCTCTGTACAAATATGAGCAATAGGTTGTAATATTTTTATCCATAAATTTTGAAAACATCATATCCGGCGCTTGAATTAAGCCACCCTTTATGCCTGCCCCAGTTTGTACAGGTAAATAAACTGCGGTAGAATACCCTAATCCCTGCATGGTTGCAGCAATACCACCTGATATAAATGTTACACCCGATTGAGATTTTATTCCTGTTAGATATATTTCCAGCATCGACCTTACCGTTTTGACCTACTTGTTTATCGCAAAATATACATCTTTTAATCGTTTCTTACTTATATGAGTATACAGTTGAGTAGTAGAAACATCACTGTGACCTAGGAGCTCTTGTACAACTCGCAAATCCGCACCGTTTTCTATTAAATGTGTTGCAAAACTATGCCTCAATGTGTGGGGAGAAATTGCTTTATGAATTTTTTTCCCCTGTTCATGTACAAAATTATATATATCCTGACGATTTACTTCTCTCCCATCATCCGCCACAAGAAGATGATTGTCAACAATTTGCAATTTTTTTGTAATAAATTCTCTATGAGGGATATACTTTTTTAAAGCAGCGATTGCCTTACTGCCTAATGGTACAATCCGTTCTTTTGAACCTTTGCCGCGGCATTGCAAATATTTTGATTTTATATTTATATCAGAAATTCTTAAATCAGTCAGTTCCGATACCCTCAAACCGCAACCGTATAAAAGTTCTATTATAACTCTTTGTGTTATATTCAAATCTTGTTTCAATATGTCTTCTATTTCTTTTATTGAAACAACTTTCGGCAATCTTTTCGGTAATTTTGGTAATTCTATTGTAAGTGTAGGATTTACTTTACAATACTCATTGGCACAAAGCCATTTAAATAACCCCCTTAACGAAGCAATTTTACGCATTATACTTGTAGGCGAATATTTTTGTTCATGCAACTTCATAATATACGAGGAAATATTGTTTCTTGTGACATTCTCCAAATCACTAACTCCATTATTACCGCATTCATCCCAAAACTCACTCAAATCTCTTCTGTATGCATCAAGAGTATTTTGAGAAAGTCCCTTCTCCACTTCAAGATATTCTATATATTCTGCTAACGTTTGAACACTCATACCAAGATTATATAACTATTACGCTTTTATTTTAATAATTTAAATGTACTATTTTTTTAATTTAAAACCTTTACTCAAATACTGAAATTTTTGATATCCGACATATATAATTATAATCATGTTTTTTAAATTTTATGAGTTTTTATAAATTGTAAACAATTGTAAATTATATAATGCTTATATAAGAAACTTAGCAATATTTTTTAACATATTGTTTTTAATAATATAAGAGAGGTATAATCTACTTATGTCGGACACAACAGAGAGAAATTTAAGAGTAATTGAGCGAAAAGCAGCGGAAACACCCGCAGAAACCACGTCTGAGCCCAAACATCAGACTAATCCTATTGTACAAAAATTACTAAAATTTCATCAAGAAAACAAAAAGAACTTTTCTGTTGTAGATTTATTCAAAAACCGCACACCGTAATGCTATGCCCTTGGATGCGTTTCGTTATAAACCTCTTTTAAATGTTGAGATGAAATATGTGTGTATATCTGGGTATTAGAAATACTCGCATGCCCTAAAAGTTCTTGTACTACCCTTAAATCCGCACCGTTTTCTATCAAATGTGTTGCAAAACTATGCCTAAATACGTGAGGAGTGACATGTTTCGGCAAATCTATTTTTTCAACGATATCATTAATCACATTACGAACAGTTCTTGGCTGTAAACGATATCCGGTATTATTAATAAATACAGGGGACGACTCATCGGTATCAACTTCATAACCTTTGGCAACAAGCGGTCGTGCCGATTCAATGTACCTTTCCAAATAGGATTTTGCCCTGTCTGAAACTAATATAATACGTTCCTTTGCACCTTTACCAAATACTCTTATTTCATTTTCTTCAAGGTTCAAATCTTCAAAATTTAAACCGCTAAGCTCAGAAATACGCATACCTGTAGCCCAAAGCAATTCTAAAATTGCTTTATTACGAAAACCTGCCGGAGTATCAATATTTGTGTTATTTAATATTTGTTCCACCTCATACGTTGAGAGGAATTTTGGCAAATTTCTGGGTCGTTTGGGGGAATTTAAATTATCGGCGGGATTTGTATCAACTTTTTTCTCCCTAAATAGGTATTTATAAAAGGTTCTAAGCGAAGAAATTTTTCTTGAAACAGTTGTTTTTTTGTATTGAAATTTTTGAATAAAATGTAAATATTCACGAATTTTTAAGAATGTAACATCCTCACAAGATTCTTCATCCAGCCATAATAAAAAGTCTAAAACATCAGTACAATATGCTTTTGCAGTATGTTCCGAAAAGTTACGTTCAATGAGTATATACGTTTTAAATCCTTCAAGATCAATTTTAGAGTTTTTATTTATTGCCATAAGTTCACCTTGTTGATTTTTTGGAACAACTATTATACAATATACTCAAAAGAAATAATTTAGTAAAGGGAATAAAATACCATGAATTACAAAAAACTGCTCATAGCATCATGTATATTTGCAAGTATTTTGGGTGGAACTGCAGGTTATACAGCAGAATTACAAGCTCAAGTAGCAAAGAATGTTGCTCCTAATGTATATCACAAGTATGCAAATATTAATAAGATGATTGAATATCATCAGTATAAAGAAGCAGACAACGCCTTGAAATATGCTTTAAAAGTTCATCCTAATGACATTGAAGCGCAAAGTTTGAACATTTTATGGATGGCATATCAGCAAAAATTAGCACCGGCTCAGGCTGAGTTGGATTTGTTGCTTGCTAAGTATCCTAACTATGCGCCATTGCATTATGCACAAGGTATGGTCTATTTGAAACGTCGTACATCTTCTGATGTTACATACATTCGTGATTCAAAAGATTTATTAAATGATGCAATTAAAGAATTTGTAAAAGCTGTAAATATAAACAGCAACTTCTACCAAGCATATAATGCAATGGGTATCGCAACATTGCAGCTAGGAAACAAAGATGATGCAAGAGAATTATTCAAGACAGCTTTAAGCATTAACCCTAATTTTGCAAACGCATACGATAACCTTGGAAACTTAGAACTAATTAACGGAAATTTAACTGAGGCTGAAAAATATTTGATGCAATCACTAAAATGTAATTCACATAATCCGACAGCAATGTATCACTTAGGTCAGGTTGCTGTTCGTCAAAAAGATTACAATAAAGCATTAACATGGTTAAATCACTCTTTACATATCAATCCGAATTCATCACCGGCATTGACATTACAGGGTGAATGTTATTTGGTACAAGGCAATCAGGCTGCGGCAATCAATTCTTTCAAAAAAGCTATTACCGTAAAACCTGAAAATACCCGTCCTTATATCAACCTTGCAAATGTTTATGAAAAACGTTCCGATGCAGAATTAGCAATTGATGCTTTGAAAACAGCAATTGCTATCAATCCGGGTTATTCCGATGCGATTATGAGGGTTGCGGATTTATCATTGGAAGAAAGAAAATATTACCAAGCACTTGATTATTATTCAAAACTTGTAAACGACAGCGTTTATGGCAATGATGCTATAATCGGTTTGGCTAATACATATTATGAAATGTCAAAAGATAGAGGTCATAACGGTCGTGTTGCAACAAATAAAGAGTTGTATATGGCTTATGACTATGTAAATGAAGCTATCAAACGTGTTCCTGACAGATTGGATTTCCACATTGCAAAAATTAAGCTTGCAAAATTGACTCACCAATTGCCAATGACAAAAGAAAGTATTAATTATATTATTCAGTCATCAGGCAACTCTGTTATGGATAACGTAATTAAAGGTGAAGCATACTTAGCATTGGGTCGTGAAAACGATGCTGTTTACGCATTTGAAAATGCCGTAAACTTTGCAGATAACGTCCAAGATGAATTGTATTTAGGTGAAATTCTTGTTCATAATAAACAATTCAGAACCGCTCGTACAGCTTTGAAGAAAGCACTTATGCAAGATCCTGAAAATGTAATTGCTAAAAACGGTATTGCATATATTGACTTGTGTGAAACTAAGTCAAATGAATTCTTTGATATTGCTCAAAGAGAATACAAAGAAGGAAATTATGCATCTGCAATTGAATATTGTAACAAAGCAATTGACTTTTATCACAATAGCCCTGATATCATGAAGTTAAAGGCTATGTCATTTGAAAAAGAACTCAATTACCAAGGTGCTATAAAATACTATAGCAAATACTTAGAAATGAGTCCTAATGCATCTGATGCCGAATACATTCGTGGTATCCTTGCAAGATATAACCAGAAAGTATAGTAAACAAATAAAATGACAAAAAAATTTGATATTCGCAAATCATTTGAAATATTCTGGAGAGAGCCCTTGAGTATTTTGAAAGAGGGCTTATTTCAGATTGTGAATATTCAAACAACGGATAATATATTTGAAAAGAAACCTGCCGTTAACATAGATTTTATGAAAGACGGCAGGTCTCAAATTACGGTAGTCGATAGTGACAAAATGTATCGCCTGTTCCAAACGGTTTTATTAAAACAACGGCTGAAAGAATCTCGTAAAAAAGCGTTGTCTTTGAAATAATCTCGTATTCCTTAATATTAACACTAAATCTGCATGTTAAGTTTATGCTTTAATATAAAGATTTGTGCTATAATTTTTCTAAAAAAAGAAGGCGACAATGATTAAGAACGGCTACAAGAGAGAAATAGAACTTAAATATTCGGAAATTGATTATGATAAAAGTTTAAAACCGTATTCTTTATTGAATTATTTTCAGGATATTGCAAGCGATAATGCCGAAGAATTGGGATTCGGATACTCATATATAACACCTAAAAATCTTATGTGGGTGCTATTAAAATACCGAATTGAATTTGATAAATATCCGGTTGATATTCCATATGTCACTGTAAAAACCGAACCTCGCGGATACAACAGGTTGTTTGCTTACCGTGATTTTGAAATATATGAAGGCGAAAAGCTTTTAGGCAGAGCAGCCAGCACTTGGTCGCTTGTCGATATTGATACACTTGCTATTGCTAATGTTGAAAAATCCTTGCAAAATCCGAATTTTTCAAAATTTGTAGCCAGAGAAGATGATTTGTCTTTTGTTAAAATTCCACAACTTGAAAAAATTGATATTGAAAAAGAATTTGAAGTAAGATACAACGACTTAGACGTAAATAGACATGCAAATAATGGGAATTATATAGTATGGGCATTTGAGCCGCTAAGCTTTGAGTTTAAATCGGAACATAAGCCCAAAATTATAGATATGGTATACAAAAAAGAAATTAAATATGGAGAAAAACTTTTATCTCAGGTTCAATTTATTGATAACAAAACGACTCTACATTATCTTAAAAATTCTGAAACAGGAGATGATTTGTGTCTGATAAAATGTGAGTGGTATTAATATGCTTAAACGCTACAAAGAATTTTTAAAAGAGCTTGATAATAAATTAGAACAATACTATGAAAGCCAAAAAGCATACATAAAATGTAAAAAAGGTTGCACTGAGTGTTGCCAAATAGGGGAATATCCGTTTTCAAGGCTTGAAGCAGAATATATAATGAGTGGTTTTATAAATTTACCTGCTCAAACACAAAAAATCATAAAAAATAATATCCAAAATTTATTAGAAGAAAAGTCAAAATCAGTTGCAACAAGATTTGAATATTGTTGCCCGTTTTTAATTGATAAGGAATGTGCATTATATGAATATCGAGGGATAGTATGCCGAACATTCGGGCTAGCATATTTAGATAACAACAAAGTCATACTTCCGGAATGTGTAAAATCCGGATTAAATTACTATAATGTATATAATTCGGATAAAAGCGAGGTAACATTAAAAAATCCGATAAAAGAAAATCTTCATATTGATAAAATTTTCCATAGCAAAACTGCTGAAAAATATCAGCTTGAATGCGGTAAAATTCAACCGTTAATAGATTGGTTCATTCAATAATATATTAATATTCGCCATCTGAAGAAGTATAATGTTCTTCTTCATCTTTCATTGCAGACAAATCATCTTTATAAACTGCATCAAAATCATCCGGCATCAATTCGGGATCAGGCCAAACTGTTTCATCATCAAAACGGCATGCATGAAGATTATACGAACTTGTAAAATCCGAATTGCTCAAATTTGATTCCGCAAAAATACATCCTGCCAAATCAGTATCACTAAAATTGCAATAAGTCATTTCTGCATAACTGCAATCTGCGCCGTTCAAAATACTTTCAGTAAAATCACATTCCACAACTTTTGCTCTTGTGAAATCTACGGAAGTTAAATCAGCATTAGTAAAATTAGTAAGCGATATACTGCAATCAGCAAACGAGCTTGAATTTAAATCCACATTTGAAAAATCTATTTCGTTAAAAGTCATTGAGGAAAAGTCAACTTCACTCAAATCGACCTCATCCTGTTCAGCTTTCCATTGCATAAACTTTTCAGGATGTTTGCTCAATAATTCTACTAATTCTTCTTTTGTATAATCTATCATTTATTAATTATCTCCTTGTTAAATATATCTCGGGGTGTTTATACTATTTTGTATTTTAAAGCCTTAAGTGCGGCTTGCAATCTGTCATCTACTTCCAATTTTTGTAATATGTTTGCTACATGTGCCTTTGTCGTATTAATACTTATGACAAGCATCTGAGCTATTTCCATGTTATTATAACCTTCTGTCATAAGTTTTAAAATTTGTGCCTCTCTTGCGGTTAAGTCATATTTTTTACTGTTATTTTCCGTATCTTCAGCAGGAGAGTTAGTCGTAGCTTTTAAAACAATATGGGCAATACTCGGGTCAAACCAAGCAGCACCGTCAGCAACAGATTGCACAACCTGAATGAGTCTTTGCGGATTAATTTCCTTTGAGCAATAGGCATTAGCACCGGCTTTCAAACTGTTAAGAACTTCTTTCTCATCGTTATGAGAAGTAAGAATAACAATTTTAACATCCTTGTTAAGTTGTCGGATAGCTTTTGTTGCATCTATCCCGTTCATCTGCGGCAAGCCTAAATCCATAATTACAACATCAATCCTATTATTGTTAAAAACTTCAATAGCCTTTTCTGCAGACTCAGCCTCATAAATAGTTCCGACAAAATCCACTCCTTCAAACGCCGTTTTCAAACCAAAACGCGTAAGCTCATAGTCTTCAACTATCAGAATGTTTTTTGTCATATTCCCAGTTCCTTTTTAGCCGGATTATTATCAGGATTTATCACCAAACTTCGCCTAAAATAATATTTTGCATCTTGATGATAGCCTTTTGCTTTTAATAACAATCCTTGATAATAATAATATCTAAAATCATTTTCGTCAATATATTTAACAATTTCTAAATACTTTCCGGCTGATGCGAGATTATTATGCTCTATTGCATACTTTGCAAGACCAACCCAGCCATCCTTATAATTAAGATTTGCTGTTACAGCTTTTTTGTAATATTCTTGTTCTCTCTCTTTTTCATTATTTGCAACACTATAATAAGCCTCAGAACAATCGGATCTGTCTTTTAAAATCTTATAATATATTTCTCGAGCTTGTTTTTCATCACCCATAGCAGAATAGGTCATCGCAGTCCAAAGGTTTGCCGAAGCGTCTGTTGAAGAATTTACTGACTTAAATTGTTTTAGAGCAGTCTTATAATCTTGCTTTCTATAAGCAATTTTACCTAAAACCATCCTTGCAATAGGATTATTACCGCCCAACTGAATAGATTTATCGGCAAAATTATATGCTTTTTCATATTCTTTCTGAGAATAGTAAACATCCGATAACAAACCATACACAAGCTTATTGTATTTTTTCTTGTTAGAAATTGCACCTTGAAGTGTTCTTGTAGCTTTAACATCTTCCCCTAAATTATGGTAATAGTATCCAAGATGATATTTTCTTAAAGTATCATCTTTTTCTGTTTTATACGCAATGTATTCCTCAAGAATAGAGATTTTATCTTTATAATCATTTGTATAAAATTTTACTTTTTTTATGTTTGAAAGAATTTTAACTGCATCTGAATTTTTATCATTCATTAATGAGATTTCAATTTTTAGTTTTTGATAATTTATATTATCAGGATTTATTTTTATTGCATTATTAATATAAGTTTCAGCCTGTGCGCTTTCTCCTGTTTTAAACAGTCCTAAAGCAGCAATATAATTCGCATAATCGGATTTATCCAACAAAACAGCATTCTTCAACAATTCTGCAGTGGCTTCTTTGCCTTGAGCATTGTACATAATATTAGAATAAATCTCTGCAAGATATATTTCGTCATGTTCATTTACCATATTTTTAGGGAAATAAAATCTTTTTATATCCTCAGATTGAATATATGCAATATCCTTATCAGAAGCTTTATTCAACGCATCATTACTTAGATTAAATAAGCCGATTTCTGCCATTTTATCGGCAAGCCTTAAATATGCATAATCATTTGGGACTACGTGTTTTATCAACATCTTAAAGTCGGCATAAGCTGATTTTACATTAGTCTGCATAAATCTTTGCATACCAATTTCATATTGATTTTTAATATCATTTTGAGTAATACGAACTTTTTGAGCCGTAGCAGAATACATATTTTCTTGCGGATTGTTATTTTTCATCTGTTTTGGATTTGTAGGATCAACAGGACTTAAATAGTCTAATACCGCAGCCTGCGCACATGCTGAAGATATTAAAAATGTTGTTAATATGCTAATTATAAAATTTTTTGTTTTCATTCCTTATCTTGCTTTCCTGCGTAGTAATAATTAAATAAATTTACAATTTCTTTTTCTTTCGCTGAAGAATTTTCATTTATTGATATATCATAGATATCTTTCAAGGTATATTTTGATAATAATTTATCGTCTTTTACCTTAAACTTGTGATGATTCTCTGTTAAGAATACTTTAACGATTTTATTAACAGAAATGTTCAAAAATACTTCTACAAGATTTTTATCAAAATGAACATTTTCCCCCTTTAAAAGTATATCTATAACATTAACGATAGGCATTTTATCACGATAGTGACGTTTTGAGGTAATAGCATCAAACACATCCGACACGGCAAGAATTCTTCCGCCATAAGGAATTTCCTCCCCTTTTAAGTGCCTGTAATAGCCGCTGCCGTCATATTTTTCATGATGGGAGCAGGCTATTTCATTAATCTGCTTGTAATCATCATTCAACCCAATATTTTCAAGAATATTATGCGTGATAACAACATGTTCTTGTATGTGTTTGTATTCTTCATCAGTCAACTTACCCTCTTTTTGGAGAACAGAATCTCTTATACCGATTTTACCGATATCATGCAAAGTAGCAGCTTTTTCAAGAATTTCTTTAGATTTTGTATCCATATTTAATTCATCAGCAATCAGCATAGAATATAATTTGACTCTTGTCGAATGACCGGCTGTAATTTTATCGCGAGCATCTATTGAAGATGCAAGAGTATTGATAAAGCTTTCAAATAGTAGTTTTTGCTCTTTATAAAGTTCTTTTTGTTGCTCAAAAAGTTGTGCATTTTCTAATGCAATACTTGCACTTCCACCTATTGCGACAAGCAAATCTTCATCATTTTTTGTAAATACGCCGTTCAATTTATTCAACACTTGGAATGCGCCAATAATTTCCTGATTATTATTTTTTATAGGCATACAAAGGATTGTTTTAGTTGTATAACCGGTAGATTTATCCACTTCCGGATTAAACCTTGAATCGTTATATGCATCTTTTATGTTGATAGATTCTCCTGTTTTTACTGTATAACCTGCAAGACCTTTATTTGCGGAAAACCTTAATTCTTGGCTATCCAGACCCAGTGCAACTTTTGACCATAATTCGTCTTTTTCTTTATCAAGTAAAAATACTGTACACCTGTCTGCCTGCAATGCAATTTTAGTTTCTTCCGCTATTACCTTTAATAAAACATCAATATCAGTTTGTGCCGTAATAGAACGACCTATTTTTACCAGAGATACAAGAGGGTCACTTGTCGGAGGAAAAAGGTATGCCTGATCGGCACGTATTT
Source organism: Cyanobacteria bacterium UBA2855 (assembly GCA_002350725.1). Taxonomy (GTDB): domain Bacteria; phylum Cyanobacteriota; class Vampirovibrionia; order Gastranaerophilales; family Gastranaerophilaceae; genus UBA1221. The sequence continues at coordinate 26,090 of DEFJ01000015.1, forward strand.
GTTTAATTCTTGCAATTATATAACCTATTATTCCATATTCATCTTTTTTGTCTAATTCAATATTTTTTATATTGTTGTAATGACATAGAGCAACAGATTTATCATTATTCTTATAATAAATTTCAGCAAGAGCATATTCTTTAAATATTTCTGCCGTACTGCTCTTTGAATACTTTGCAAGAGCCGCAGAATCTCTTAATGTCGCTAAAGCATCATGCGTAGACTCTTGGTTGGTAATTACATTTAAAAGTGCTAACAAACTCATACATACAGAAACATTTTCTATAGAATTATTTGATTTGAAAATTTTATCGGCTTTTTCAATTTTTTCTATTGCAGCTTTATAATTTTGTGCAAGCAAATTTTCAATTGCACTCTTTAAAATCTTTTTACCGGTTTCTATATCGTCACAAACTATATTTGTCATACTAATCCTTTTACATCTGTCTTTTTTTATTATACAATATTTATTGACAATAATCAAAATATTTTGTCGAAAGTAAAACGGAGTTTAGACAATGAATAAAATTAGCATTTTAATTCCTGTGTACAATGAAGTTGCAACCTTGGAAGAAATATTGAAAAAGGTTGAAACAACGGATTTTTGCGGATTAGAAAAAGAAATTATACTAATAGACGATTATTCAACTGACGGAACGAGAGATTTATACAAAAAATTTTCATATAAAGTTTTGTATCATGAATACAATCAGGGTAAAGGGGCTGCTCTTCGTGACGGATTTAAAGAAGCGACTGGAGATATAATAGTTATACAAGATGCAGATTTAGAATATGACCCTGTGGATTATGCACCTTTAATACAACTTATTTTAGATGGAAAAGCAGATGTATGTTACGGTACAAGACTTGCCGGAGGTAAGCCTTCCCGCTCATTTATGTTTACGCATTTTTTGGGTAATAAATTTTTGTCTTTACTTACAAATATTTTGTATGGCTCAACTTTAACCGATATGGAAACATGTTATAAGGCATTTAAAGCAGATTTTATAAAAGGTATTCAAATAAAGTCAAACAGATTTGATTTTGAACCTGAAATAACTGCAAAGATACTCAAGCGAGGAGCAAGATTGTACGAACTACCGGTATCATATTACGGAAGAGAATTTTCCGAGGGCAAAAAAATCACGTGGAAAGACGGTTTTCATGCAATATGGGCACTGATAAAATTTAGATTTGTGGATTAAAATATAAGTAACGAAAGGAGAAGAGATGAAAAAAGTTATCTTATCATTATTTGTTGCTGCAATAATGGTGTTACCATCAAGTGCTGCAACATGGGTTGCTGCAGACAGAGTTTCACCTGTCGGAGAGCAAATAGTTAAAAAGAATAGTTTACCTTCAAATATTCAATTTAAAGTTGTAAATGGTGCTGCCGATAATTCAAGTGCAACTGTTACAAACACTATTCAAATAAGTTCAACAGATTTATCTTATACAGGAAATGATAATGAAGTAGCTTACGTTGTTGCATATGAGCTTGGTAACATTATTAATGACAACATCGGTAAAAAGAAAGTCCGAAATTATGTTAAATCAGCGATTGCAAGTAATTTAAGCTCTGATAACATTATTACAACAGCAATGAACAGCTCAACCGTTACGGGCAGAGAAAATATTAATGATGCCAAAGCCTCTGATGTTATGGGTATTGATTTGATGATTAACGCAGGTTACAATCCTCTTGCAGGTATTGTTACGTTAACAAAAATGCCGGGCAGCACATTTGAAGCTCTTGCCGGTAAACCTGCCAACAGCGAAAGAGCTATGTATTTGTATGATTACTTGACATATAATTTCCCTTCAAAAGTAAAAGTAGGATACAATTGTCAAGAGTACAGAACATTCCTTACATACGCTAATCCTATTGTTGAAGAAAGAAATGCAAATGCTAAAAAATTAAAAAAATTCAACAAAAATCAAGCAAAAATTAAAACCAAAAGAGCTAAACAATTGGCTAAATATAAGACTTCCGGAGGTTTAGCAAGCTGGAATGTTTCATATGAATTACTAAAATCCTTAACAGAATCAGAAACAAAATAATTCTAAACAATTAAAATAGAGAAAAGACAGGTTACACAACCTGTCTTTTTATTCAATGAAATATTGAATTAAGGATACATCATAATTTTTCATATTCTCGTATTGAATTTTTTATTACATCCAGTTGTTCTTGGATTTTATCAATCAACAAAGAGGCATGAAGCATTTCAGGAATTGAATCATGGTATGACATATAATCTGAAAGAATTTCTGCATAACTTATAATTTCTTCAATCGCATTATCTAATTTTGCCTCTTTTATAATTTTTTCCGTCACTATATTATCCTCATTAATAAGTAATATTACAATTATATTCCTTTATATTGGTATATTATCCTATGTATAGGTATATGTCAACATGTAGCAATATATTTTATACAATTTTTTTATGATAATAAATAATCTATCAACCGTTATGGGACATAGAAGGTTGCAGATTGCGGATGTAGCCAAAATTGCAAAATTAAAACATACTACAGTTTCAAACCTATATTATGACAAGACAAAAGGTATAGATTTTGAAACGCTGAATAAATTGTGTTTTGCTCTGGAATGTACCACTAACGACTTATTCAGGTATGTACCTGACTAAATATATTAATCACTATATTGAACTCTAATCAGACTATTAACTTGGCTGATAGTTTCGCTTTGCTCAAATTGTTTGACTGCGCGGCGAATATCACGCTCATAGCACAATTCCGTAACCAGAATGATGTCTGCCGTATTGTTATTTTTCAAACCTCTTTGAAGCATGCAAGCAACACTTATATTGTTTTCCTCGCAAATTTTACCCAAACTTCCGATTACACCCATTTTATTTTTTGCATTTAATGAGAGATAATATTTATTCTTAGTATCTAAAATATTAACCATCTCAGCATTTTCATTATGATTGCATCTCATCATCGGTAACAGGTAATCCGTTCTGCCAAGCTCTGCAACTATTGATAAAATGTCACCTAAAACAGAACTTGCTGTAGGAAATTCACCCGCTCCCGGTCCTGATAACGTAATATGTCCGACGGGATGCCCCTTTAAACTAACTGCATTTTTTACATAGTCAATATGTGATAATGTAGACTCTTTAGACACAAGCATAGGATGAACTCTTACATCCGCTCTGCCTTCAGAATCTATTTCAGCCGATGCTATCAGTTTAATTTTATACCCAAGCTCATTAGCGGTTTTCATATCCTCCGCTCTAACTTTGGTAATGCCTTCTCTATAAACATTCTCAAATTTAATACGTTTTCTAAATGCAAGGGTCGCAAGTGTTGTAATTTTATATGCCGCATCAAATCCCTCAACGTCACCTGTCGGATCTGTTTCTGCGTATCCTAAATCTTGTGCCTCTTTTAAAACTTGTTCGTAACTTGCACCATCTACATCCATCTTTGTCAAAATATAATTTGTTGTACCGTTCAGAATTGCTTCTATATGATGTATTCTGTTGCCTGCCAATATGGTTTTTATAGGCATTATAATAGGAATACCGCCGGCTATAGCTGCTTCATACAAAACGACTTTGTTATGTTCTTCTGCAAAATTAAATAATTCCTCACCATATTTTGCAAGCAACTCTTTATTTGCAGTAACTATGTGTTTTCCGTTTTTTATTGCGGTTTTAATTAAATCAAAAGCAGGTTCTGTACCGCCAATAAGCTCAACAACAATATCAACATCCGAATTTACTACATCATACGGGTTATCAGTTAATATAGACTTATCTAAACCGTCTATATTACGCGGTTTATTTATATTTTTCACTCCGATTTTTGTAATCTCAATATTGCTGTACTCGGACAAAGTCTTGTATACGCCGGTACCAACCGTTCCAAGACCAATCATACCTATCTTGATTTTTCTATTCATAACCATATTTGGATTTTAACATAAATTATAAATTATTAAATACTGTAATTATACTATATTAAATAGCGATGGTAATGATGTAATAAGAACCACTATCAAAATAATAAATGTACCTGTTAATACAAATGATGCCAATAATCCGTTGTATTCATCCAACTCAATACCATACTTATCCTTGTATGAGTTAAAACATAAAGAAACTAAATCTATCAACCACCAAATGCCAAATCCGCACAAAGTAAACAACTGCACAAATCCGATACGCTTATAACCGGTATAAAATCTATGAATACCAAAAACACCTAAAAACCAACACAATAACAAAGCAATTACATGATTTTTCGGATAATGTGGTGTAGTTCTTTTTTCAACTTTCAGCATTTTATACTCCTTAAAATTTATTTACCGGTAGAGCCAAATCCACCCTCGCCTCTTGAGGTTTCACTCAACTCTGTTACGACTTCAATATGTGCTTGATCAACACGAGTGATTACCATTTGTGCAACTCTTTCATCAGGTTGAATTGTGTATGTTTCATTCGAAATATTTACTACAGGAATACAAACTTCCCCTCTGTAATCCTCATCAATCGTTCCAACACAATTAATAAGAGTAATACCGTGTTTAATAGACATGCCTGAACGAGGTCTGATTTGAGCTTCATAACCATGCTCTAATTCTATTTTTAAACCTGTAGGAATTAAAGTTCTTTCCAACGGTTTTAATGTAACAGGTTCGGAAATTGCAGCACACAAATCCATGCCGGCAGCACCTGAGGTTTTATATTCCGGAATAAACTTGTTATGCGGTAATCTTTCTATCTTTAATACAGTTTTTTTGTCTTCTGCCGTAATCATAAAATCTTTTTCTCCTGTTTTAATTTTAATATAAGTTGGTATGATTTTTCAATATTCTCTTTTAATTTTACATCACTTTCAGCAATTTTGGCAACAGTTTCAATAATATTAACAGTTTTTTCATCAGAATACCTGTAAATAAACATATTCAAGCCGGCTTTAATTCCCATTACACAAGCTTCAACTTCTCCAAAATCGGCAACCCCTTTCATGACCATATCATCGGAAATTATAACGCCTTTAAAACCAAGATTATCACGTAAATATTTGATTGCATTTTCAGATAAGGATGTCGGTATACCTTCCTCACAAAAACAAGGTACATTAAGATGTGCAACCATAATCATTTCTATACCGTTTTTAATTGCTGCTCTAAAAGGCGCAATATGATATTTTTCCAAATCTTCAAACGGCATATCTATCTTTGGGAGTGTCAAATGGCTATCCGCATTTGCATCTCCATGTCCCGGAAAATGTTTTACGCAAGGAATTATTCCGTTATCCCTATATGTCTGAGAAACAATTTGTTCGCCCTTTATAACATCCTCTGTGTTATTAGAAAATGCGCGCTCCCCTATTATTGGATTGTTTGGATTTGTATTTACATCAACACATGGTGCAAAGTTCAGATTTATGCCGTAAGAAACCAATTCTTTTGCAATACTTGCGGTTTGTATTTTTAAAAAATCTTCCCCTCTTTCATAAGCATATTTAGCAGACAAATATTTTTTACCGCCATGTATATTCTCCGTTCTTTCAACCCTCCCGCCTTCTTGATCAATAGAAATAAAAGGGGCAATCAGAGCTTGGGACTTCAATTCTTGAGTCAAAGATATTAACTGCTTTGCACTTTTAATATCATTTGAAAAAAGAATTATACCGCCTAATCCTGATTTTAGAGCATAATCATATTTCTCGCCCTCTAATCCAAGAATAAACATCTGATAAAGCTTTGTGCGAATATCTATACTACCCATTCAACAAGTTCTCTTAACTTTCCGTTTTGGGTAACTTCTTCAATTTTATTAAACGCACTATTTATATCCTTAACTTCCTTGCAATTGCTTGGGAGTTTGATGTCGTTCGTGTGTATAACTTTAATAAACCCTTCATTTTTTCTCAAAAAATCTTCGTATAAATCTAAAACTTTAAAAAAGTTTTCGGGTACTGTATATTCTTTTCCGATATAATATTTTACTTCCTTTGGAAAAGCTTCTAAATAACGTCTTAAAAATTTTACTTCCTGCAAGGTTTCATCTTCATCATAAGTTCCGTCAACACAATAATTTCCTGTAATCGGCTTATTATCAAGAGTTTTTATAGCTTCTGCCCACAAAATACAACCGGCATAAAACCCCATATAATTTTGTATTAAATCTTCTAATTTTGGAAACAGCATTTTAAACTGATTTCTTTTTTGTCCAAAATTTCTGTATTTATCTAAATTTTCGTACATATATTGAATATTGGGTATAATCGCCGATATATGTTGAATAAATCCCGGATCGAACGGTACACCCTCCTCAAAATTCATTACCATTTAAGTTCTCCTTATCTCCTGTTTTGTGTAAATATTACCACGAAAAGATATTTTTCACAATTCATCATAAGATTGACAAGAGCTCTATTGTGGGCTTTTTGCGCCGCTTGTTACATTTCTTTACAAATATTACACGAAAAAGGCAATTATTTAAAGACTATATACTTTATATATATGTAAGAAACGAGAGAGAGCAAAATTATGATAGCAAATCAACAAAAATTCGGAACTTTAATAGCAAAAAGAAACCAAAAAAACAACGCTGAGTTTGATATTTCAACTCATAAATATATTGGTAAACAAGACAGAAGAATGCGTTTTAATTCTGCAAAAGACCCAATCTATTACATTTTTGATTGCATTGAAAGCAGACCTGTAACAACATTGGCAAAAGAATTTGTAAAAGATACATTCTTTGATATTGCAAACTTTGTATCCAGAAACGTTGGATAATAGGAAAAAGGAAACAGGACAGGGAACAGAACACACGTTAAGGAAATTAGGATAAGGAACAAAAAGACTACCATACAGAGTAGTCTTTTTTATTGCTACTGCGCAACATTTTCATACTTGCCATCGTTTTGCGCACCGCAAAAACGGCATTTATTACCTATTAAATTATATTCAAGTAATTGGTACCCGTTACGTTTTATAATTGTATTTCTACAATTTTTACAGTATGTACTTGAAGTTTCTACATTAGAGATATTACCTGTGTATACATATTCTAAACCTGTGTTTTTGGCTATGTTATAGGCTTTCACCAAGGTTGAAAAATCTGTAGCAAGTCTATCTGTATACTTGTATCTTGGAAAAAATGCGCTAAAGTGTAACGGGACACTATCTCCTAAATTTTTTAAAATCCACTCACATTCTGCTTTAATCATGGCTTCACTATCATTTTCACCTTGAATTAACATTGTAGTAATTTCGACGTGACAGTCAGTTTCATTAACCGCATATTTGATAGTTTCAAGAACCGGATTAAGATGAGCTAAGCAATGTTTTTTATAAAATTCTTCACTAAATCCTTTAAGGTCAATATTTGCTGCATCTATATATCTAAAAAATTCTTTTGCGGGTTCCGGATTAATATAACCTGATGTTACTGCAACTGTTTTTAACCCGTTTTCTCGACAGAGTTTTGCCGTATCAACGGCATATTCAAAATATGCAATCGGGTCATTGTATGTAAAAGCAACACTTTTGCAATTATAATATTTTGCAATTTTTACAATTTCTTCAGGTGATGTTTGATTGCAATTTTCAATAGGAGCTTTAACTTTGGTTGTCTGCCAGTTTTGACAAAATTGACAACCCATAATACAACCTAAAGTCCCAAACGAAAGAATTGAACTTGTGGGATAAAACTGGTAGAGAGGCTTTTTCTCGATAGGGTCAATTGCAAGTCCGGTATTATAACCGTATGATTTTAGTTTTATTTCACCGTTTTCACAGCCTCTAATATAGCAAAAACCGTTCATCCCATCACTCAATATGCAATTACGAGGGCATATATTACATTGAAATTTACCGTTTGTTAATAATTTTTGATATTCCATAAAATGTATTATAATACATGTATGGATAAAGTGAAAGAACCTTCGGTTGCAAATACATTTTATAGCGGCAACCCATCAGAATTAAAAACGCAAATAGAATCATTTATAAGAGAGAGCAAAAATCAATACCCGATATCAACAAGAGCAGTTATTGTACCGCATGCGGGATTGATTTATTCCGGACGATTAGCTTATGAAGGAATTAGCCAATTAGACCGCAGCGTGAAGAATATTTTTATTTTTGCACCTGCACACAGAGTCGGATTTCAGGGATTAGGATTGACAAGTTATGATCGTTGGAAAACACCTCTTGGAACAATCGATGTAAATCAGGATATTACGAGTGAATTAATAGAAAAATTTGGTGCAAATTATAATGATGATGCGCTTGCCCCTGAACATTCCGTAGAAATTCAAGTTCCTATAATTCAATACATCTTTGATGATGTAAAAATTATTCCGGTATTATTAGGACAGGCAGAATTTCAGGATGTAACAAAAATTTTGGAAGAATATTACCCTAATCCGGAAAACGGATTTATAATTTCATCGGATTTAAGCCACTTTTTGACAAATGAAGAGGCTTATAAATTGGACCATCAAACAGCGTTGATGATTGAAAGCGGTAATTTATCAGGATTTAAATATGAAATGGCCTGCGGAGCAATTGGGATTGCCGGTTTGGTCAATTTTGCAAATAATCATAAATGGTCACTGGTAAGAATTGATATGACAAATTCGTCTTGGGCAACCGGTGATAAATCCCGAGTAGTAGGTTACGGCTCGTGGTTTTTACTTGAAGATGACAAGAATAATTTTATAAAAGAATATTATTCGGATTTTATCATTGACCTAGCCAAAGTCGTATTACAATCAGCATTTGACAAAGAACAACGAACTATAGATTATCCGCAAATAATGGATGAATTTGGAGCAAGCTTTGTGACATTAGAAAAAAACGGTATGTTAAGAGGTTGTATAGGTTCAATTATTGCGCATCAGCCGCTCATTAATGATTTAGTTCAAAATACAAGAAATGCGGCATTTTCTGATCCGAGATTTAATCCGTTACAATTTGAGGAGCTTAATGAATTGAAGATTGCGGTATCAATTTTGACAGCCCCGACAAAAATTGTATTTGATAATGAAGAAGATTTATTAAATAAAATTGTACCGAATAAAGACGGTATAATTATAAAAGACGGAAATTATCAAGCGGTATATTTACCGTCAGTTTGGGAACAAATACCGGACAAAAAAATGTTTTTAAACTCTCTTAAAGTTAAAGCCGGACTTCCAGAAACTCATTTTTCAAATACATTTGAAGCATACAGATATGAAACTATTTATATAAAAGAAGAGTAAATATACACAATTTCACACCTAAATATATTTGCCCATATTGGCTTATTTGTGATAGAATTTCTGTTATGAAGTGGAAGGATTTGAGCAAAAAAAGAAAGACTTATATTCTTGCTGCAGGAACGTTGGCAGCAGTCATGCTTTGGGCATTTATTTCTGCAGGTATAATCACAAGGAATTTTAACCGCAGTCAAGTAAACGGCCAACAAGATAAACAAGAGGCTCTTATTCACGGCATTATTCTTACCGAAACGAAAGATGACCACAAATATTGGGAAATATATGGTGAAACAGGTTCGTATACAAGTGATAACAGTATTGCAATGTTAGATAACTGTATTGGGAATTTCTATGATAACAATAACGAAGTTTCCATGAGCTTTGAATCTACAAAAGGTACATATAATGCCAATAAAAAGCAAATTATTCTTTACCAAAATACTCACATTGTTATAAAAGACGGAACGTCTTTAGAAGCGGACAGAGTAATATGGTCCGGAAATGACGAACCCATCAGAGCAAAAGGCAATATAAGAATTACAAGAAATGATGAATTCTTTGCTACTGCAAATGAAGTTGAAATAAGTCCTAACTACGATGATTTTAAAATTATAGGTAAGGCTATTTCCAAAATTTACAAATCTAAGGAGAAATAATGAAAAAACTTATACTGATTCTTACAATAGCAGCACTTTCATTAGGCATAGTAACTCAAGCCTCAGATTTGGTAATTGAGTCCAAAACTCAATCCTATTCTGAAGGCGAAAATAAAATTAAGTTCAATGGGGATGTTAAAGTTACTGTCGATGAGCTAAAAGTTGTTGGTGATTCTGCCGATGTAAATATGGACGAACAGCAAAAACTTGATACGGCAACTTTCTATGATAAACCTTATGCTTACGAAGTTAAGAAAAACAAAAAACGTGAAGTTAAAGCAAATATTTTGAAAGTATCTTTAATAAATAAGATTGTAAGAGCGGAAGGAGATACTCAATCCGTTGTATTTGAAGGAAAAAATCCTATAGTTGTAATCAACTCCGATGTTCAGGAATATAATACCCAAACAAGCATTATGACAGCTACAGGTAATGTAACAATGAAATACAAAGATATTGAAACATTCTCGGATAAAGCTATCATTAAAATGGATAAAAACGGAGATTTACAAACTCTTGAACTTATCGGAAACGGCAGAGTTAAACAAAAAGCTAACGACTCTTATGCTGACAGATTTTTCTATAACTCTACGACTAAAATTATCACAGCAACCGGTAATACAACTTCCAATATGACAGAAAATGACGGTAAAAAACTTGTATTAAAATCTCATATTCAAGAATTTATGCAAGATAAAAATACCTTCACTGCAAGCGGAAATGTAAGAGTATGGTACGACGATTATTATGCAATCGGACCAAAAATTAATGTTTACCCCGGAGCAGACGGCAAACCAAATGATGTATATTTCGTAGGCCGCTCAAGCATTACTCAGGGTGTCAGAACAATTTATGCCGACAAAATAAAAATGAAATTAAAACCAAAAGATTTTCAGGCTGAAGGAAATACCAGAACAGTTATTAAAAACATAGGAACTCACGAGGGAGATTCCGGAAATTCAGGCATGACATTAGGTCTGTAATATACATTTATAAGGATTTAAAATGAATACGAAAGTAGAAGAAGCAATTAATTACTATAAAAGTGGTGAATATGATAAAGCTATTGATGCTTTTAGTGCAGTTGTAGAAACTGAAGAACCGTCTGCAGAGATTTATAACAACATTGGACAATGCTATGCAAGTTTAGCAAATGATGAAAAAGCGGAGGACAATTTCTTAAAAGCTATTGAACTAAATCCTCAATTGGCACACGCATATATAAACCTTGCTGATATTTATTACAGAAATAAAGAATATGGTAAAGGTATCGGATTACTTACGACAGGTGCGAACGCTATGCCTGATAATATGGTAATGGCACATTTTCTTGCAAGATTTTATATGGAAGATTGCAGATTGGATTTGGCAATAGACGAATTGGAAAAAGTTCTAGACGCTCAACCTGAAAACTATGATGCGTATTACGACTTAGGCAGAGTACATTTTGAACTCGGAAATTATGATTGCGCAATAGAAAATTTTGAAAATATATTAGAATTTAAAGAAGATAATCCTTATATTTATTTTTATCTTGCACAGTCGTATGAAATGAATAATGAGATTGATAAAGCAATTTCAAACTATTTAAAAACGATTGCGCATGATTCGGGATTCAAACAGGCATACAAAAAAGTGGCAATCCTTTTCCTTGCTCGCGGTGATTATGACGATGCTATTGAGTATTTGGAAGAATATATTGAAATGGAATTACCGGAAGAAGAAATTAACAACGTTAAAACATTGATTGAAAGAATTAAGAAGAAAAAATAAATGGATAAATACTGGATAGCATTTTCTGCAATAGAACAAGTAGATAGTTCATTTGTCCAAAGATTATACAATTATTTTGGAGATATTGAGCAGGCTTATAATGCAACAAAAAGCGAACTTGCTCAAATCGAAGGATTGAGCGTTAAAAAGGCTGAAAACTTTTTAAATCAAAGAAATAAAATAAATCCCGATAATGCTTTAGAAACAGTATTAAATAAAGGAATTAAATTTTACACATTTGAAAATTCTTCATATCCTAAATTATTGAAGGAAATTTCAAACCCACCGACAGTTTTGTACTATAAGGGAAATCTTGAGAATTGCAATCTTGATAGGACACTTGCAGTTGTTGGTTCAAGAAAAGCGAGTTTTAATGCAAAAGAATCCGTTGAAAAAATTTTATCAGGTTTGGAGGGTACTGATTTGTGTATAGTGTCAGGTCTTGCATCCGGCATCGACACTACCGCTCATCGGTGCGCACTTAAACATAACCTAAAAACAATCGGAGTTATTGCAAGCGGTTTTGATTATACATATCCCGCCGCAAACAAGGATTTGTACAAAGAAATTGAAGAGGGTGGAGGTGCTGTAGTTACGGAATATTACCCAACATTTGAACCATTGAAGTTCAGATTTCCGGAAAGAAACAGAATAGTTTCAGGTATGTCATACGGCACGCTGGTTGCAGAAGCATCACTAAAAAGCGGAGCATTAATTACCGCAAACTTGACACTTGAGCAAGGCAGAGAATTGATGTGTATTCCGGGGGTTATTACAAATCCAAACACCGAAGGAATATATAAGTTACTCAAAAACGGTGCTACTTTAATAACTTGTGCACAGGACATTTTGGAAGCTTTGAATTGGGAAATTAAACCTGCTGAACAGTTAAAAATAGATTTATCAGGCTTGAATACAGACGAACAAAAAATAGTTGAATTTTTAGAAATAGAAGAAAAAGGATTTGATGAAATCCTAAACCAAACAGGAATAAATACAAATGACTTGCTAATTCTTCTGACAACATTAGAACTTAAAGGCATAATTAAACAAACCGCAGGTGACAGGTATAAGAAAATATAAAGGAGAATTTGTTGAAAGTAAAAACTATATCTTGTATAATTGCTATAGTAATATTAGGGGTATTATTACCTGCGTTTTCAAATCCTGAAATAATTACTAAAAAGCAAGGAAATGTAACGTATCATACTAACTCTAAGGATCCAATAAAACTTGCTCAAGACTTTTACGAATTGTCTCCGGAAGAAAAATTGAAGTTACTTAAAAGTTCTGATACTTTACTACCAATATATTATATTGCCGTTGCCGATTACTATTATGCAAATGATATGAAAGAACATGGATTAATTTCATATATGTTAGGTAGTCTGCGTGGGATGCAGGACACTGCAATGTGTGTGGATTATACTGCAAGAGGACAAATTCAAATGTATCCTATGTTGGCTCCGAAAACAGCAGAATACATGATTAATTTGGACAGCAAGAAGTTAATGAAAATTGCAAAGGTTGTCGTCAAATGGGATGAAGAACATTCTACAAGACCTAATCCTAAGTGGGCTTGTTACCATGGTATAAAATCTTTCCTGGGTGAAGTAGAAATTAAACCGATGAGTGAATATCCCGCTATTCAAAAGGAATTTAGAAATGATTTTTTGCAGACAATAAAAGACATTGAAAAAATAAAAAAACAAGTTAATAAATAATCTTACATATTATTGTAAAAATTTTGTGTTTTTATTAGACTATAAATTAAATAAAGCAGCCGGATAATCGCGCCCTATAAGGTGAGGAAAGTCCGTGCATCCAAGGACAGATTGCCGGAGAAACTCCGGACGGTGTGAACCGGTGGAAAAGGACCACAGAAAGATACAGCCTAAGTTACTACCAGTAAACGGCAAAGGTGCAATGGCGAGGTAAGAGCTCACCGACGATATCGAGAGGTATCGCTCAGGCAACCCCCAATCGGATGCAAGATTAAATGGAAGGTTATAAAGGTGTCCGCCCACTTCCGAAAAATCGCTAGAGATTAGGAGTAATCCTAATACCAGACAGATGATTATCTTGAAACAGAACACGGCTTATGAGCTGCTTTATTTTTTATAAGGATTATTAAATGATTACACGTGAAGTCAGAGAATGGATACAAAAAGTAGAACGCAGACAATACGGCTATGATGATGCAATGTATGAGTTTTCACGTTTTGCTCCGTATCTTACACGTGATGAATTAAAACTTATAAAAACAAAACTTGAAGAATCGTACAAAAGATAAAATTTTGGCATTTATTAAGTTTTATAAAGCAAAAATTTATGACTAAAACTCAATGATAATAAGAAAAAATAAAAACAAACTTCATGTTTTTACATAAAACTAGCAACAAAAAACATGTTTCTTTTTATAATAAACAACACACAAACAGAATTACTATGTAGGAGGTAAATACATGTCATTGTCAGTAAACGCAATCAGTAGCGTAAATCAAAACACAAACAATGTTTGTGAATCCAAATTAAAACAAAATACCCCAAGCATCCAAGCAAGTCACAACTCAGTATCTTTTGGTGACAGCGGTAAAGCTATGAGAAATTATGCATTAGGCGGATTATTATTAATAGCTGTACCTACAGCATTGACAGGATGTGACGCAAAAGCAGAAGCATGGGCATATGCAGAAGATAACGATACAACAATTATTAATTTCATTAAAAACTGCGGATGCTGCGGTATCCACAAAGGAAATGATACGATATATATTCACGATTCAATTCCTCAAATAATTCATACAACAGATTCAGTGTTTATTAAACCTGATTACAAATCACCCGTAATTGATTCAATAAACTCTATTTTAGATAATGTAGGTATTGACCACGGTGATAAATATATTCCTTGGAAAATATCATACGTTGATGAAATGGATACAAAGTTCAAACAACACGTATTTGACGGTCGTTATTCAAGTGAAGACCAAGTAATGTACAGAAGCACCGTTTCACCGTGGAGTGATGATGAAGGTAGATTTGTAGTAGGTACTCCGTTGGATGAAAAACCAATTTACTTATGTTCGTTAACAGATGGCGGCAAAGTAATGGCTTTAAAATGCGTTCCAAAACTTGGTGTAACAAATCCTAGAGGGTTGAACGACTATATGTATGGTTCCGAAACAATCATTTTTGATAATAAAAATTCAGAAGGTAAAGTTGACAGATCTCACGAATTAAGCAACTCTACAGACAGAATTTTTGATTGGTCAATCAGAAAAGGTGATGTAGACAGAACGGTTCTTTTGACAAATCCGTATGATGCAACATGGAGAAATTCAAGCATAAAGGTTGTTTCAAAAGATGGTCGTTTAGATGACGATGAATAGTTAATTTATATATAAGCAAAGTCCCGCAGATAATCTGCGGGACTTTTTATATGCCCATAATAATTTACGTTACTGCTACAAAATATTGAAAAAGGTAAAATTTTCAATTGTAAAGTTTGTATGTAAAAAAATATCATATAAAACAATCCCCCGAAAACCTTACAAGTACAGGTTTTTAAAAATTTTCATCAAAAAAAATTGAATTTTTTAGAAACAAAAAACCCTGTTAATCCTTATGTAGAAAGCGTTTGCCATGATACAATAAATCTTTACACTATGATTTGTTAAGATTATAGATTTTTGGGTTTACAAATGCGGAAACAACATAAATAATAAGAATATAAATAAGAAAAGCTTTTTGAATTTATAGGAATTTTATCAAAAAATTCCTTTTCTTTAAAATTGATAGACTAACTATGGCTTTTATAGCCATAGTCCGCAGGGTGCCGTGTTAACGCACCAAAATAGGAAGTAATGGTGTATGTTAACGCACCAAAACAGGAAGTAGGGTGCGTGTCAACGCACCAAAAAATTAATTACTTTAATACAGAAGAAACAAAAGAAATCTTATTCCCTGATGAAGAAACTCTGAACCGCCCGAAAAGTATGTGGTTCAGTGACAAATTGCGCAACGAATTTGCATACAACGATATGATAAAAAAATCAAAATTTGCACCGGAATTGGCAGAAATAGCAAACGAACACAAGATTTATACAGAACTTGCGGAATTTATTCGGGAACACATAAAAACCGTCGGACAAGAGCAGGCAGTAAAAGATTTTCAATGCGGATTGAATTTGTTAACGGGATACAAAAAAGAAACTGTACTAGAAGAACAAATTCGGCTTGAAGAAGATGCCGATTTCGGTGAAAAGACTTATGCAATGTTACAGTCAGCACTGGAATATTATCCGTTAGAAGTGATAAAAAAGTATATTAAACTTGGAGCAGCCAATAACGGTATTTGGGAAACAAAGCAGGATGAAAGCTTTGATACCGATGAATATGTAGAAGAAGTTAATAATACATTATCAGAAAGGAGAAATTAAAATGGGATATAGAGTACCAATAAAAGCATATGGCAAATTAAAAAAAGAACAAATCCGGTATATGTGGGTATCAGAAGCGGGAGCTTGCGAAAAATGTCAAGCTCTTGACGGAAAAATTTATAATACAGCGGATGAAATACCGGATAAACCACATCCAAATTGTAAATGTTGGATAGACTTGATAGAAAATCCGGATGTAATAACAGACCCAATAGAACAGATAAGAGCAGAAAAACGTGAAGAAGAATCTGTCAAACTTGAATTGCTAAAACTTGAGGGGGATATTAAATGTCTTGAAGATGAATGCGATATAGGATTAGAACGCATAGAACAAGATTTACAAAATCTAAAAGGATATATAGAAAAAACAGAATCTGAAGAATATACTGCTTTTGAAAATATTAATAAATATGATGCACTAAAGTCGGATTTATTAGATGGTAAAAAAGAAATAGGAAAAATTAAAGATAAATTAAATATTGAAAAAGAGAAATTAAAAAATTTAGAAAAAGAGAATACTATTGCTCAGGCAGTAAATAACGTATATGAAGTAAATGCCAAAATTACAGATTATTCTCATTTTGTAAATAATATACTTACAAATCTAAAATTAGCAGTTTTCTCATTTTGCATAAATGTGTTTGGTCTAGCCGAACATGAGGCAGCTGCCTTGTGGAATCTTGCACTATTTCGTGTCCCAAGAAAATCTAAATATATTACTAAAAACGGAACTTATTATGCTTCTATCGAAAATCTTGATAATGATAACTTGAAGCAATATGTATACAAGAATGTTAAAGAACAAATTAATAAAGAAGATTCTAAAGGTATTATATTCAAAGACAGCAGTAAAATAGCCAATGCCATCAAAAACTCTAAAGAATTAAAAAATAAAATAAAAGATTATAAAGAAAAACTATTAAAGGATAGAAAAATAGATAATATTGATTTAGAATTTCCAAAATGGAACTTAAAGCACGCATTTCATTTTGTAAAAATAATAAATATATATTTAGATAATTCTGATAATCTAAATTTAACTGTATTTGATACATATGATTTTAATCCAAAAGAGACAAATTTTCTCGTAAAAACTGCAAGAGAATTTCAAGAAAAAAATAAAATAGACACATACTATTTAATGGTCGAAATAAAAATACCAAAAGATGAATGGATAAATTACTAAATTAATACAGGGGTAACATTTATGTTGCCCCTAAAATTTATTATAACATTACTGTTATAAAAAATATTTATTGACATAATATTAATTTTTTAATAATATATATAATATGAGAAATTATTTAGTTAAAAATATAATATGGTACATTTTATATGCAATTTTATGCTTTACATTTGGATTTGTAATATCATTGGTTATAGCCTTTATTGGGGTACGAGTTGCTACTTTTGCGGTAATGTATATTATTCAATTTAATTTATATGACGCAATGAACTTATATGTGTTATCCGGTAGAATGGATAATATAATGACAAGTTTCACTATTATAAATACAATAGTTTATAACATAATTTTATTTATAGCTGGTTGTGAAATTATTACAAAACACCTCAATAAAAATGAAAGTGGAGATAAATTAAAAGATGTCAAAAATTAAATTTTATTTAAAAAATCCATTAATAATATTTAGTACTCTATTTTTATTATTATCTTTAATTATAATTTTTTGCACTCATTTTTGCTTGCCTAATTACTATATTGATAAAAATGCCGCATGGGAAGCAGCTAATAGTGTTGCTGTGAGTGAAGTTGCCAGTGCAACCGCAGTTTATGAAAATGCAAAGTACAAAATTTTTAATCCAATATTTCAATTATGGGGTTTATTAGGAGTTTTTACTCTATTTGCATTAATATTTAAAATCAAAGAATTTAAGACTCTTTTTAATATAAAATTTTTTGAACACAAAAGTATTATATTTTTATTTGCAAATTTGAATTATATTATCTATGCAGCCTGTCTAATGCCTGTGTATATGCAAGATTTAGATAAATTTGTGTACAATATGTCCGCAGATAGTATGGGAATCCCTTTTTTCGGAATGTTATTTTCGCTTATATTTTTTGCACTAATTTATTATCCTGTTGTTAATTTTTTATTATTTGTAACATATAATACAGGCATTAAAAGGATATTTTACAATTTTATGTACGTTCTATTTGCAATTTGGTTGATTATTGATTGGTATGAGGTTTTAATGATGAAATTTTCTTACTTAACAATGATATTAAACCTAATATATTTAACATGGTTTATATTGATTATATATAGCAACAAAAAAATAAGTGCAAAACATAAATTAGTTGGTAGGTTGGGTGGAACAAAAAGGGTAGAAAAGATAAAACGCCAATTGATGCAGGTGTAACCCAACAAAAATATATTGTTGGGTTCCGCTTTTCACCAAAACTCTTATTATTCAATGGTAATTTTGGCTCCACCCAACCTACCGGCTAGTATTGATTTAAAACAAAAACTTAAACAAATAATAACAAATAATATAAGTAATCTTGTGTTAAATAATGAAAAAATTGACAAAATTTCTTTCGATTTTAAATTACGACAAGGTATAAATAATTTTGCATCAATGCACTTATGTGATATTTATAATTTAAAAATTAAAAATAAATATGTTAAAATGACATTGCTTGATACAGTTGACTACAATGATTGGAAAGTTTTTGCGCCAAAAGCTTTACAAGATGCAGGAATTATTAAGAATTATTATTTTATTATAGAAATAGAAATTCCTTTAAATGAAGTTGTAGAAAAAATTGAATAGTTATGCTATTTATGATACTTATAAATTATGCGATTTATTAAAGCCTTTTGCTACATTTTATTATTTATCATATTAAATTTGATATTAGGTATTGATATAATAATTCAATATTTAATTTCGGTTTTTCTATTTATACCTGCATGTATTGCTGATTTGTTTATTCATGATGATGGTGTAGGGGCTTTAGTATTTGGCATCCCATTTGCGATATGGATATATCTGGTGTATATGCTAGCAAAAATATTTGTGTTGCCATTAATATTTGAGTTTGCAAACAAATCAAATATTGTTTTTGATTTGTTAGATGAAATAAGAAAACGTAAAATTTTAAAGTTTTTAGTACTAGTCATGGCAATACTTACAGATATTTATACTCACAAATTATTTAAAACTGAGATAAGTAATTATATCTATTTTTGGTCCATATATACAGGTAACTTATTTATTTGTTACATAGGTTTGTTAATTTGGTTTAAATTTAGAGAAACTAAAAATGCCCAAAAAAGAATTATGTATATACTTAAAAAAGGCATTATTACTATTTCTATTTTTGAAATTACAATAACAGTTTTATATTTTATGCTTGTTTTATTGTATTATTTTTTGAAGTAGAATGTAGGATGGGTTGAACATTTTCATTCAACCCATCAATATGATATAATAAACATATGGAATATCGACGATTATTTATACAAAATTCATACATTTTTATAACAATTGTAACAAGCAAGAGACGAAAAATATTAATAAATAATATAGATTAATTAAAAATATCAATAAAGAAATCAATTGATAATTATAAGTATAAACTATATGCAATTTGTGTGTTACCAGACCATATTCATATGTAAATAAAGTTGGTAGGTTGGGTGGAACAAAAAGGGTAGAAAAGATAAAACGCCAATTGATACAGGTGTAACCCAACAAAAATATATTGTTGGGTTTCGCTTTTCAACAAAACTCTTATTATTCAATGGTAATTTTGGCTCCACCCAACCTACCGGCTTTTAAAATTACAAAGTATTTTAAATCGTTGATGTAGAATAACATTATTTTTTGTAGGTTGAAAGAAATTGTTCAACCCGCCTACAAAAAAACTACAAAACTCATATTCATGATCTGCTGAACGTTTTATTATCTTAAAAATTATCTTGTGTATTTTCTGCCGACCAATTCATCCGGTAAAAATTGCTGTTCATATTCCGGATTGGAGTGAGAATAAACATATCCGACCCCAAAACCGTATTTTTCAGCATCTTTATAATGAGAATCTCTCAAATGCATCGGAGGAGGATAGTCTTTCCCATGTGCAATATCCGATAACGCCGCATCAATTGCGCAAACAGTTTCGTTTGATTTTTTTGCTCGTGCGACATAAATTACCGCTTGAGCAAGTGGTATTCTGCCTTCAGGTAATCCTAACAATTCAACAGCCCTATATGCATTCACCGCTAGATTGAATGCCATTGGATCAGCGTTGCCGACATCTTCTGCAGCACAGGTAATTAGCCTGCGAGCAATAAATCTTGGGTCTTCTCCTGCAGCTATCATTTTTGCAAGGTAATAAATAGCAGCATCCGGATCACTTCCTCTTAAACTTTTTTGAAAAGCTGAAGCACAATCATAATGCTCTTGTTGAGAATACATTGTATTACGCTTCTGACAAATTTCTTCGATAATTTTTACGGTTAAATTTCTTCTGCCGTCAACCAAGTCTGCGGCAAAATAAGCATTTTCCGCAATATTTAACGCTGAGCGAGCATCGCCTCTTGCAAGATTTATGATAAAATCAAAAACACCTTTATCACAATCCATCGGGACATATTGCTGTACAAGGTACGCCAACCCCCTCTTAATAATTTTGAACATACTTTCATCATCAATCGGATTAAGGCGAATAACCTGAGCTCTTGATAAAAGTGCCGGGACAACCTGAAACGAAGGATTTTCGGTAGTAGAACCGATTAAAAATAACGTTCCGTTTTCTAGATGAGGTAATAAAGCATCCTGCTGAGTTTTTGAATATCGGTGAATTTCATCAATAAACAAAATGGTTTTAGTTCCGCTGCGCAATGCCATTTTAGCATTCTCAACCGCTTCTTTAATATCTTTTACTCCGGAGGTGACAGCAGAAATTTCTATAAAATTAGCATTTGTTTTTGTTGCAATTAGTCGTGCCAGTGTAGTTTTACCACACCCCGGAGTACCCCAAAAAATCATTGAAAACAGTCGATTTGTCTGTAAAAGATTTAACAAAGGACTGTTTGGTGCAATAACATTACTCTGACCTAAAAACTCTTCTAAAGTTTTTGGTCTTATTGCTTCTGCCAAAGGAATTTGTTTATTCTGATTTTCTAACTCCGTAAACAAGTCTGCCATATCTGCATTATATCATGGAATTTTTACATAAATAACAAAAGATGACATATAATAAATATTTTATGTAAAAAACATTAAAAAAGCGGCATTTAAAAATGCCGCTTTCAAAAATTTTTGTTTCAAGCACTATATAGCTTTTTGAACTTTTCCTGCTTTTAAGCAAGAAGTACAAACTCTAATTCTCTTGGTTTGACCGTTAACAATAGCCTTAACTGATTGTAAGTTAGGTTCTTGTGTATGAACAATCTGTTTATGAGAGAATGTTAATTTCGCTGCTTTAATCGGTGCTTTACCGCATATTTCACAATGTTTTGCCATGATATTTTTTCCTTTTCTAGCTAGTTTTGTAATTCAATAATATCGAAAAAATCAGAAAAATCAAGTGGCATGTTAAATTTAATTAAGAGAGTAGGACTATTTTTCCCAAAAACGTAAGTAAAAATTAACGATTTGCATATTTTAAAAACGTTTGAACTTTTGTTTGCATCATTTCTTCAACAATTAACCATTTACCGTTTGGTTGTTTTTTTACTATAAAATAGCTTCTCAGACGATATTTTTCACCTGTTGGTTGACGTAGACAGGAAATTTTAATACCGTTTGAAACTTTTTCTGCATTTATATTTGTATAATAATTTTTATAGCGGCGTAAACGAGCAACCTTTTGTCCGAGTTTTAATTGGGATAAATAAGTATCCACATCTGTTTCAATATCTTCTAATGTACCGTCTGGTTTTACTACTTGCCTTATAATTCTTGCATCGGGTGAATACATTTTCAAAATTGATTCGTCGTAAGAATTTGCCGCATTCACGTATTTTTTGAAAAATTTTATTGCCTCTCCTGTTTCATCAGCAAGCACAAAACTGTTTGCAACAACTAATAATAAACCGATAAAAAGAATATATTTTAAATTTTTCATTATTTCCTCCTTCCGTAAAATACTAAGCGGAATATATAAATCTTTCATTCACCTTATGGGGAATAATGAATTACTTCACAAAAATATTTCAGCATGTATAATTTGGGTGTAGAAAAATTAAGGTAAATAAGTATCATGATTATAAAATTGACACATGCGCATGTTATCGGAACAATAATGGCCTATATATTCGGGGTATTTTTGGTTCCTTTAGTTATAAGTTTTTCTAAAAAAGAAGGCTTAGTTGATTTACCAAATGAGAGAAAAATTCACAAAAAGCCAATCTCCAGAATTGGTGGTGTTGCGATATGGTTAAGCACCATGCTCACATTTTTATGCTTGGTATTTATGAGTTATTATCCTACCGGCAGTTTATTATCAGGGATACTGTTGGGTAGTTCTATGATGTTTTTGCTGGGACTTATTGACGATATTTATAATCTTCCTGCAAAATTTAAACTAATAATACAATTATCCATTGCGACAATGGTATATTTATTGGGGGTACAGATTAATTCCATACCGTTTTTTGGCGGCGAGGTGGAATTGGAATTTTGGTCGTACCCTATAACTATATTGTGGATTGTC
The DNA here is from genome assembly GCA_002350725.1 of Cyanobacteria bacterium UBA2855. Classification (GTDB taxonomy): domain Bacteria; phylum Cyanobacteriota; class Vampirovibrionia; order Gastranaerophilales; family Gastranaerophilaceae; genus UBA1221. Next base: position 48,907 of record DEFJ01000015.1, read on the forward strand.
GGTATAAGTAATGCTCTTAATTTTATAGATGGAGTTGACGGTTTGGCAGGTTCTGTTACAACCATAAATTCTATAACCTTAGCAATAATTGCACTGGCAATGACTCCGCCAAATCCGATTATTGCACTTATTGGATTTATATTAGCAGGTTCCATGCTTGCATTTTTGACTTATAACTTTAATCCTGCAAAAATATTTATGGGAGATAGCGGTGCATTATTCTCCGGATTTTTGCTCGCAACTATATCTATAACAGGAGTTATGAAAGCTGCAACTGTTGCAATTCTGCTACCATTTGTGGTGCTTGCTGTTCCGATTATGGATATAACCTATTCTAGTTTGCGCAGAATATTTAAAGGGCAATCTCCTTTTGTAGCGGATGCAGAGCACATTCACCACAAATTACTCCATGCCGGATTTTCGCAGAAAAAAACTGTCGTAATTTTAACGTCATGCGCAATAATTGCCGGAGCATTTGCAACATTATTTATGGGTGAAAATACAATCAAGGTATACTTTGTTGCAATAGCAATAATAGTTTTGATAATGTTGTTACTAAATTTCATAAAAGTATTGACAAAAAAATAAACTTGTGATATAATCACCCATGGATTTGATTACTCAGTTTTATGTAATTAAGGTTTAGTGTTTTAATTATCTAAAATATTTAAGTGCAAATTCACCACATATACAGTTAATTGAAGTTTTTTAGTGTGAAACTTCAACACACACGGTGTATATGTACATAAGAGTGATAGAGATTAGTTAAGTAAAGGTTTATTAACTATGGCAAGAGTAGAATCATTAAACACAAATGTTTACAGTCCTTATTCAGTATTTAATTCAATGGGTAAAGGCGTAGTTATTGGCGGCGTTGCAGGTTATGCAGCAAAGTATATGTTACCGCTCAGCGAAGCTGAAAAGGATAATGAGTACAAAATTGTAACCGAAGAAATTAAAAGACAAGCCGGCAGATCAAAAGGGATTCCGATTGAAGCTATAAGAAATCTTGAAACAAAAACTCCGGCTCAAGACGTATTTTTAAAGATGGTTGATGCAGGTTTAGATGCTTCTTTAGCTGATGAAAAAGCAGCATTAAACGGTATTGAAGGTGCTGCAAAAGGAAAAACACTTAAAGACAATATTGCATCAATAAAAAGATCTTTGAAAATGAATAAAATTATTAAAGAGGCAAATCTTGATGCAGACGGCTTGAAAGAATTGAAAAATATTATAGCTCAAGTCAATGAAAAAGCCAGAGTAAATACTGAACACTTCTTAAAAAGTTATGACTCTGCTACAAAAGCTATGAAACGTCCGACCATTGCATTTGTTACTATGGGTGCAGTTGCAGGTTTCTTTGGCGGACTTATCCACAATGTTATTAAAGGTCAAAACGCTTAACCTATCGGCGTTTTGATGTGTTCTACAAAGGCTCTCGGAGAAAACTCTCGGAGGGTTTTTTGTTATGTATTTTTTTCTATAATTTTATGCCTCATTTGATTTTTTATGATAGTATAAGTAGATGGATAATACGTGGAGAGAATATGGCGAAAATATCTGTAATTGTTCCTGTTTATAATGATTGTGTATACATAAAACGTTGTTTGGACTCATTAATTAACCAAACATATAGAGATTTAGAAATTATTGTTGTAGACGATGGTTCAACAGATGATACACCAAAAGTTTTAGAAGAATACGCTCAAAAAGATAATCGCATAAAAGTAATTACACAAGCTAATGCAAAACTTGGTGCGGCAAGAAATACAGGTATAAAAGCAGCAACAGGAGAGTTTATATCTTTTGTTGATAGTGACGATTGGGTTGATACAGATTATTATGAATTTTTATATAATGCAATAACTAAAAACAATTCAGAAATAGCTGTATCATCTTCAATAAGAGAAAAAGCCTCCGGACATTATACATACTGTCTTAAATATGATGAAGAAAAAACCTATACCGATAAAGATGAGATTATAAAAGCATTAAAAATGCCACCTTACTGGTTTGTTTGGGGCAGACTTTATAAAAGAGAAATTTTAAATGATATATGGTTTGAAGAAGGAGTATTTTTTGAAGATGCCGGGTATACCGCAAAAATTGTAGACAAACTTCAAAATATTACAGTTGTACCTAATATTAAATATCACTATTTTTCTAATCCTAATTCAATATTAAAATCAAAAGGTTCTCTTGCAAAAAGCATGGATCAAGTTAATTCTATGTGGAATACTATAAATTTTGCAAAAGAACACAATATAAATTTAAAAGAGATAACCATATATAAAGACAGGCATTTGTTATACACAACAAAATATTATGCTAACAGAAAAGAATTTTATTTATTCGGTATAAAAGTTTATACAAAATATGAAGAATTTAATAATACAAAAACCTTTGTAATATTTAATACTTCATGTTTTGGGGATGTATTAGTTTGCAATACATTATGCCAAAATATTAAAATGGCATATCCTGATTCAAAAGTAGTTTTTGTTGTTGATAAACCGTTTTATGATGTTGCAAAATGTCAAAAGGATGTAGATGACGTAATTGTATACGATAAAAAAGGTATTCACAAAGGATTAGGCGGGATTATTAAATTTGCAAAAGATTTTCCTTACAAAAAACCGTTTGCTACTTTTAACACATACGGTAATGCCAGAAATAATGTAATTGCAAAATTAATAGGTGCACAATATCCGATCATCGGAAAACGTGTCCGTGGAAGAAATATTACAATGCAGGAGGCGCATACAGCTCTATTTAAACAATTTACAAATAAAAATTTGCAAAATTTTCCAATCAAATGCTATGCTGACGAAAATCTTCCCGAACATTTAAAGGAATTAATGCCAAGATGGAACAGATATATTGCATTGTGCGTACTGACAAAAAACCCTCCAAAAGATATGCCGTTTATGACTGCGGTTGAATTGATTAATAAAATTAATTACTTTGGGTATAAAGCCGTAATTGTCGGAACAGGGGATAATACAGTTCAATACGCACAAGAGCTTGAGAATGTCGGTTGTAAATTTATAAATCTGGTAAATAAGACATCAATACCGGAATTAGGTAGTGTATTAAAAAAATGTGAAGCATTAATCAGTGTTGATACAGGGACAATGCACTACGGTTATGCCCTTGGAGTGCCTACTACAGCAGTTTTCTATGAAAAGATTACTCTACCTCAATGGGCACCAAATCCGAATGTATATAATACTGTTCTGATTAGAGAAAATCAAACTGCAGAAAATATTTTTGATAAAACACAAAAACTCATAAAAGGGACTTTGGATAAAGACAGAAAAGAAATTGCAATATGCTTTGGTTGTGACAACAAATATGTTCAACATATGGCTGCCACAATGTCTTCTATCCTAAAAAATAAACACGAAGAAGAGTATATTAAATTTTATGTTATAGACGGTGGAATCTCTGCTGCAAACAAAAGAAAATTAGCTTATTTTGAAAAAAAATATACATGTAATATTACATATGTAAAACCTGATTTAGAGAAACTAAAAAATTGCAATACCTTTAAAGGTGACTACATTTCTATTGCTGCATATTACAGGCTTTTAATTCCTGAGTTAATTCCGAATGAGGACAGGGTATTGTATTTAGATTGCGATATTATTGTGAGGAAACCGCTATCTGACTTATTCTATAAGCATTTTGAAAACAATTTGGTACTAGGGGTCGTGGATGTATCATTAAAAGAGCATTCCAAAAGGCTAAATGTTGAAAAATACATAAACAGTGGAGTGTTACTATTAAACTGCAAAAAAATGCGGGAAGAAAATTCTGTTGAAAAAATTATTGATTGGATAAATAACAATCAGGATAAAATCGAATGCCACGATCAGGATGTAATTAATGCGGTATTTGCCGGCAAGGTAGATTACGTGGAAAACATATATAATGCTCAGGTTAAAAAATTACACGATACAATTTTCAGTGGTATAAAAGACCCTGCAATATTACATTTTATATCACCTAAAAAACCATGGATTTATTGGAAACCGCTTAATTCAACTCATTGGTCATACGTATATTTTGATGCATTAAAGGATACTCCGTGGGATGATTTTATAAAAGAATACATGAAAAAAGCTTTGTGCATATTGCCGCTTAGAATATTTTATCCGTACGGAATTACCCGTAAAATTGTCAGATGGATTTTTTCTCTGACAAATTCTCCCGATAGAAAACACAAGTTATTAACCATTTTGGGCATAAAATTTAAATTTAAAAAGGATAGAGTTATCAATGAGCAGTAAAACAAAGGTTCTTGTTGCATACCATAAAAAGGATAAACTTTTTAAAAACGAAGTATTGTTTCCTATCCATTTAGGAAGAGAAATATCTTTTGAAAAAACGAAGGACGGTAAACTTTCAGAACAAGATTATGACTGGCTCATAAACAATATGGCAGGAGATAATACAGGTGAAAATATTTCCGATAAAAACAGATTTTTAAATGAAATGACGGGTATTTATTGGGCTTGGAAAAATTATAACGAGCTTGGGAATCCTGATTATATCGGATTAAATCACTACCGCCGTTTTTTTAAAATCAATTATTCAAATTTAACAAAATATTTTAAAGATTATGACTTTATCAAATTATCATCACCTGCTTTTAAAGAGGGAATTAGAGCGGAGTGGGATAATTGTGCAAAATTAAATAATCTTGACCCATATGATTTTGAAAGATTTTGCGACTTATATAAGAATATTTATCCATATGATTTTGAAAAATTTAACAACTATATAAACAGCGAAAACCATGGCGGTTTGATGAATTTATTCATAATGAAAAAGGAAGATTTCTTTAAATATTGCGAATGGATTTTTCCGCTATTATTTGAAATGGAAAAAACATTTGATACAACAAATCGAACAATAGGAATGATAGCCGAACGATTAACCGCATATTATTTACAAAAGCTTGAAGATAATGGGGAAAAACCTTTATGTACAAGATTAGCGGACGAACCTCCTGAAATTAGCTTGAGATTTCTTTTATCAAGAATATTTAATATACGCAAAAAAGAACAATCCGGCGGACATAAACACATTAAACTCACTATATTTGGGGTTGTTTTAAATATAAGGCATTAATTACTTTCCACGTTAACTTTAAATAATAAAAATTATGCAAAGTGCTGAAAAGAACTAATAGCTCGTTCAAACATTGTCATCACAGGTTTACAGATTTTATTGTTTTTATTCAATATTGGAGCTAATCTATCTGCCATATTCAATAAGAATATAGATAATGAATTCAAGTTTACATCCTTAGTTATATATTGTGCGTGATCAGAGACAAGCGGAGTTGTTACCAAAGCATTTTTACATAGCATTACGCTATTTCTTCTTCTGATAGGTATATTACATGCTGCCGTTATTCTTACACACATGGGGACTCCTCCACTATTGAACAATTGTCTTTTTTACACTTCTATTTTCTATACTACTTTATAAAATTTAGTTGTCAAATATCACACAATTTTTAAAATAATGTATAGCACTATTTTAGCCATCAATTTATAATATGAAATCCATCAAAAGATTGAATTGTTTCTGTAAAAATAGTTTTTACAAACTTTTTTCAGAATATACATTATTTGAATTTAATACACCCGAAAATGACGTATCGCTATTTTATTATAAAATTGTTATTTGAAAGAAACAAACGAGGTAAACATTATGAACAAAATAGAAAGAGTTGAAAAAGAATATAAAAAAGCAATAAAAGTTAATCCTACAAATTCATCTTTATATAACGACTACGCTGTATTTTTAAGTAAATACAGAAAAGACTTGGAATCATCATTAAAATACTTAAATCTTGCCCTTAAACTAAACCCTGAAAATAAAATATTCAAATCAAACCTGAACAAAATTATAAAACAGCAAGAAATAAAAATTCAGCGTCGCCATAACATATTTTTGCTATTTATAATCGGAGTAATGCTTTGGATAGGGTACGAGGGCTATACAAATTTTTTAAATTTATTAACTCTTTTTGTTCTTGCTCAAACAGTTTTAAATTACCCCAAAACTCTCTACAATGATAACTAATTAACCTTAAAAATCCTCCGATTTGGGGATAATTTCCAATCATATTATGTCCACTTATTCCGAATTAAAAAAATTCGGATTTTTTTATTTTGTAACAATTTGTTTACATAAAAGAAAAAAACCTAAAGTTCTAATTTAAAAATCCGTACCAAATATTACAAGGTTAGATTACCAAGGAGAAGAAAATGTATAAATATGCAATATGGCCGGGTGCCTACAGTTTTAAAAACGAAATAGGTCTATTTCTTGAATTTTTCAAAGATAAATTAAATGACCTTATAAAACAGATTGAAGAAACAGAAAAAGCCATTGGACAATAGGTTTTAGCTGTTCGATTAGGATATGAGAAAGAGATAAATACTAACTAACCTAAATTTACTTATGTGGTTCTGACCGGCAAGTCCGGTCTTTTTGTTGTATTTATAAAAAATTGTCTTTGCGTTAAGCAAAGACAATCATTTGAATTTATCTATTATAATTATCCTTGTCATCCGGTTTCTTTTTCTTTTTGAGTTCGTCGATATCCTCTAAGTCTTGAGAATCAATAGAAGCTTTATCCTTATTTGCCATATCTTTCCACGCTTCTTTAAGGCTATCCATAACCCCTACACGCGCAAACCAGCGAGAAATATATCTCTCATCAGGACCTAAAGAACCTGTTAAACGTTGCTGAGTAGTTAAACTGTATTTTGCCTCAGATACAGCAATCTGAATTATGACATGCGGTTGAGGATCAGACGCCGGATCCATAGAGATTTTCATATTATTATATCTTTCTTCTCTGAAACTTCTGGAATTACTCGCATCGCTATTCATATCTTTAATTAAGTCTTTTAATGCTCGACCAAGCTCATTAAATGATTTACCCATTTTATCATCTCCCTCTTTTACTACTAATTATTTAAACTGTGTATTGGTGCAGGAATCCGTCCGCCATGTTTTACAAAATTTTCTGACGACAATTCTTTTACCTTCATTATAGGTGCTTCACCCAAAAGTCCGCCAAAATATATTTTATCACCGACATTTTTTCCGATAGCAGGAATTATTCTAACCGCAGTAGTTTTTTTATTAATCATACCGATTGCCATTTCATCCGCAATCAATCCCGCAATGGTAGAAACAGGGGTATCTCCTGAGATTGCAACCATGTCTATACCAACTGAACATACACAAGTCATAGCTTCAAGTTTATCAATTGATAAAAATTCATTTTCCGCAGCCTCAATCATTCCCGCATCTTCCGAAACAGGAATAAATGCGCCTGACAAACCTCCAACATGAGATGATGCCATAACTCCACCTTTTTTAACAGCATCATTTAGCATTGCTAAAGCAGCAGTAGTCCCATGTGCTCCTGCATGCTCTAATCCCATTGCCTGAAAAATCCCCGCAACACTATCACCGACAGCAGGTGTCGGAGCCAAAGATAAATCTACAACGCCAAATGGTACTCCTAATCTTTTTGCTAATTTTTTACCTACTAATTCTCCCGTGGATGTTATTTTATAGGCTGTTTGCTTTATACAATTTGCAATTGCACTAAAATCAGCATCTTGCGGTAAACTTTCTATTGCAGCTCTAACAACTCCGGGTCCTGATACTCCGACATTTAAAGCGCATTCGGGTTCTCCATAACCGCAGTATGCGCCTGCCATAAACGGATTATCACTTGCAGAATTACAAAAACATACTAATTTTGCAGCTCCAATACTGTTTTTATCTGCAGTCATTTCAGCAGCTTTTTTAATAGTTTCTGCCATCAGTAAAACCGCATCCATATTTATACCGGCTTTTGAACTTGCAAGATTTATTGAAGAGCATAATCTTTCAGTCTTAGCTAATGCCTCAGGAATACTTTCGATAAGTAACTTGTCCCCCTTTGTAAATCCCTTTTCTACCAGTGCGGAAAATCCGCCTATAAAATTCACCCCTACTTCAGCGGCAACATCATCAAGAGTTTTAGCTATTTTTACATAATCAGGATTTTCGCAAGCCTCTCCTATTAATGAAATTGGAGTAACTGATATTCTTTTATTAATAATTGGAATTGAATAATCATTTTCCAAATCTTGAGCATATTCAACAAGATTTGATGCATATTTTTTAATCTTATTACGTATATTTTGGCAAAGAACATCTACATCGTTGTGTATACAATCACGCAAACTGATAGCTAAAGTAACAGTCCTGATATCAAGATTGTGAAGCTTTACCATATTAATTGTTTCTAATATAAAATTCTCGTTAATTTCCGCCAAAATTCATTCCGAGCATAGTAGCCAAGCTCGATCCTTTCACTTTTAATTTTAATTCAACTCTTCTGCTTTTTGAAAAATCCTCAGCACCGGTTCCGTCATACACAGGAGCGGAGAAGGAACGACCTTCTACGATAAGCATTTTCCTTAAATCTTTATCGTACTTTCTGTTATATCTGGTTTTTAATAACATGTAATCTTGAACGGCGTAAGCACGTTGTAAACTTAAAAACATGTTTCTCTGAAATTGTTCATTTACCGTTTTTGCATCTCTAAAAGTCTGTGTATCTGTATGACCTTGGACGATAATATTATCAATACTTCTAGCTGTTGCCTCATTTTGAAATACCGTATCAAAATATATCGGAGTAAATTTATCAAGGAATTTTTTACCTTTTTCAGATAGCCGATAACTTCCTACATCAAACAACTCTACATCGGAAATTTTAACGCTACCAAACATATCAACTTCAGCATCAATTTTTTCAACTTTAAGTTTTTCGGCAAGTTCTTTAGCGGTTTCTTGTTGTTGTTGCTGCTGCTTTACGGTTGCTTGAGTAAATCCTGTCATAGCCAAAATAAACAGCGTCATAAATACAATACAAAGACCCAACATCAAGTCTGACATTGTTGTCCAGAATATATTATCAGCACCTTCTTCTTTTACTCCGCCTTTTTTATGTATTGCCATTTTCTATCACCTGCCAATTAGAACAAATCATCAACATCATCTTTTTTATTTGCGGCAATCGCTTCTTTTATATTCTTATTAAGCAAGTTCATACCGTAAATAAGATTTTCCAAATATGGAACAAGATTACTTGCTATACCTGAATTAAGCGCAACTTTAAAATTCTCCGGCAAGTCTGCAACCATATTTTGTAATGCGTTGTTCTGAATTTTTGTTTCTTTCAATAATTCTAACAAGAATTTTTCCGATGAAATATTGTCAAACAATTTTGACACTGCACTTTGAACGGCATATAACGGTTTTTTACACAAATTATTGTAAGCAAGTTTCTCAAAAACAATAAATATCAACGAACAAGATACCGCAACAACTGATACTAACGCAGCTGTCTGCATGGAACCGATAAACCCTGACAAGGAAGCCAAAGTTTTTTCTTGAGATTCAAAAGTAACTTTTCCGAATGCTAAAGCAATGTTCAAGAATGTAAACAACGGACCGCAACCTGTTAAAATTGTTGATACTGATTGGATAAATTTATAATTGAATTTTGATGTAACTAAACTGTCTTCTTCAAAGAAATATAACGGATCAACAGTAGTTTGAATATATTGTATTGTTGAAGATACTTCTTTATATGTAAGGTTATTATTTTGACCCTTTAATGCAATTGACTCAGAAAATACTAACGTATTCTTAAATTCCATCCAAGGTCCCAGTACATATGGATTGTGAGACATCCATTCATCAATTTCTTTAAATCTGAAATTCAAGTCTGTCTTTTTAAAATTAGACAAAAAACCAAATAATAATTTCAAATTTTTGCTTGCAAAAGAGTATTTTTGCGTTGTGTAAATCAGTGATGAAATAAACAGCATTAGCACTACGTCAATAGGTATATCCAAAAATATTTTAAAAAATCCCATAAATTTCTCCAATCTCAACAAAATTGTAACAAATTTCATAAATAGGGTCAAGTTATTAACCCGTACTTCATTTGCTTGAAGTAGTAGTTTATTAAGACTTATTAAAAATTTTTGATATTTAAGCAACAAATATTATTTTTGAGTTTTAATGTTAGTGTAAAAGATTTGAAGGTAGTATAGTGAATTCGATAAATGCAATAAGTGACTTTAAAATACGCAATATAACGAGTAATAAAGTTTTATCTTTTGGGGAAACCAAGTCTGACACAGGGGTAGAATTAGAACGTTCCCCTCAAAATGATTCCGTCCAAATTCAAAACAGTGATGCAAAAAAAGAACGTAAATCACTGGTAAAAAAATACTTAATCACCGGATTAGCAGCATTGGCAGTTGTCGGAACTACTGTATATATGATATATAAAAAAGGCAAAATTAATAGTGAATCTAAAGCAATAACTTTAAAACCGGATCCGAACGTGAAATTTGAATCACCGGTCAAAGCTATTGATTTTGGCAAACTTCCGCAAAACCTTGAAACAGATATTTCAAAATTAAAAAAACAAGGTAAAGTCAACGAGGATGGTACTGAAATTGTTATAAAATATAAAGATAAAACTATCCGCAAATACCAAATTTCAGCAGGAGAAAATCCTCAAATAGAAAAAGTTTGTGAATATGCATCAGAAGCTCAGGCTAATCCGTATAGAATAACCGAATTTTCAAACGGTAAACCTTCTCAAATAGAAAATATCAAAAGTGAAATGGACAGCTATATCACCATACTATAATAAAGCTTTTTGGTTCTCTAAATCCTTTAATGCCGTATCAATTTCATCAATAATCAATTGTGCAGCAGTAATACGATTTTCCGCTGTTGTAATAGGTCGCCCTATAACCATATAATCAACACCTGATAAAATTGCATCTCTTGGAGTATCAACTCTTACTTGATCATTTACTGATGACCATGTAGGGCGAGTTGCAGGACAAACTATTATAAAATTTTCATCATTAATTTCTTTTCTTATACGTTTTGCTTCCTCTGCACTTGCTACTACCCCATCCAGTCCGGATTCATAAGCAACTTTTGCCAGTTGTAGAGCATAATCCTCTAAACTTCTATCCACACACAACTCAGTAGTTAATGTCCTTTGTCCGAAACTTGAAAGCAGAGTAACCCCTAAAATTACGGGCGGTTCTTTTTCTAGCCTTTTTGCTGCAGCTTTTACCGCCTTTACACTGCCGGATATCATTTTTGAGCCACCCTGCAAGTGTATATTAAAAAAGTGTATATTATTATTTACAAGACTAATACACGCTTTTTGTACAGTGTTTGGGATATCATGGAATTTGCTGTCATAGTAGCATTTTCCTCCTAATTTTTCTATTAATCTTACTGCTTCAAAGCCGTAACTTACAATTAACGGCAAGCCTATTTTGAAATAACCGACATAGTCTTTTAATTCTGTTACAAGAGTTTCAACTTCTTCTAAAGTGTCAACGTCAAGTGCCAATATAATCCTATCTTTTGCACTGTTTGGTTTTAACATATTAACTATCACTCCATCCTTTGTTTTTTATATATCATATTTGAAAAAAGAATGCAAGTTAATAAAAAAACAAAATACCGACTTTAAAAGTCGGTATTTTGTAATTCGATATTTGGTTATTAACCGGCTATCAATTCTTTTACCTCAGCAGCAAATACCTTAGGATCTAATTTAATACCGGGTCCCATAGTTGTTGCAAGATAAACAGATTTAACAAAAGTACCTTTTGCAGCAGAAGGTTTAGCTCTTAAAATAGCATCAGCCAATGTTGCATAGTTCTTGATTAAATCTTCTTCGCTAAATTCAGCTTTACCTATAGGGCAGTGAATCATACCTTGTTTATCGGCACGGAATTCAACTTTACCTGCTTTAGCATCTTTTACTGCTCTTGCTACATCCATTGTAACAGTACCTGTTTTAGGGTTAGGCATTAAGCCTTTAGGTCCGAGAACTCTACCGAGTTTACCTAACATACCCATACAATCAGGAGTTGCAATCAATGTATCAAATTCAAACCAACCATCTGAGATTTTATCGATAATTTCTTCAGCACCTGCAAAATCAGCTCCCGCATCTTTTGCTTCCGTTGCTTTAGCACCTTTTGCGATAACACAAACTCTAACAGTCTTACCTAATCCTGCAGGTAATACGACTGTTGAACGAATTTGCTGGTCAGCTTGTCTTACGTCAATACCTAATCTCATGTGGCATTCAACAGTTTCATTGAATTTAGACAATTCTTTAGATATTTCTTTTAATTTTTTAATAGAATCAACTGCAGTTGCCGGTTGAGTGAAATCAGCCAACATTTCCTGCATTTTCTTTTGTTTTTTAGTTAATTTTGCCATTTTTCTTTTCCTTTCATGGTCATAACGTGCTTATTATTGCACTTCCATTAATTAATCTTTTACTGTAACACCCATTGCTCTGCAAGAACCTGCAATCATCTTAACTGCTGCATCCATTGTAGTTGCATTCAAGTCATTCATCTTGATTTTAGCAATTTCTTCTAACTGAGCGCGAGTAATTTCAGCAACTTTGTCTTTATTCGGAACCGCTGATCCTTTAGGGATATTCAACGCTTTCTTAATCAACACCGGTGCCGGTGGAGATTTGATTACGAATGAAAAACTTCTGTCTTCATAAACATCAATAATAACAGGGATAATGTATCCTGCTTGAGATTCTGTTTTTGCATTGAATTGCTTACAGAAATCCATAATGTTTACACCGTGCTGACCTAATGCAGGACCAACCGGAGGTGACGGATTTGCTTTTCCGGCTTCGATTTGAAGCTTAATTTTTCCTACTACTTTTTTTGCCATTTTTTTCTCCTTTTGTGGTAATAGCGGGGCAGTTAAGTCCCTTCCACGTTTTTGTACTTGTGGTGCAAATACGCACCCTACTTTATTTTACTATTGATTATAGTTTATTAATTTGCTTGTATTCCAACTCTACCGGAGTTTCACGACCGAAGATTGAAACATTTGCACGAAGTTTAGACTTATCAGGATAAACTTCGATAATGTCTGCAATAAAGTCTGCAAACGGACCTGAAACAATTCTAACTTTATCACCTGCTTTAACATCAAGCTCAATTTTCTGAGTTTGAGATGATGAGCGGTGAAGAATTTTTTTAATTTCACTTTCTTTAGCAGGGATAGGTCTTTTTGCAGAACCAACAAATTTTGTAACCCCTGCAGTGTGTCTTACAACATACCAGCTGTCTTCGTCCATAATCATTTCAACAAGAACATAGCCCGGGAAGATTTTTTCTTCGCGTTCTTGCTTTTTGCCACCCTTGATTTGAGTAACAGTTTTTTGCGGAACTTCTATACGGAATATTTTTTCTCCCATATTCATATATTCTATACGTTTTTCAAGGTTCACTTTTACCTTGTTTTCGTGTCCTGAATATGTGTGAACGATGTACCAACGTTTTTCGTTGCTTTTAGCTTTTTTAGCTTCTTCTTCGGCTTTTGCTTCTGCTTCTGCAGCTTCTTGCTCAGCCAATTTGTCTTCGTTCAATTCTTCTTCCATTGATTTTTGTTTCTTAGTCATAAGCCACCTTTATTCTTTTATTATAAAAATCTGTTTTAAAACATGTTTTTAAGTACATCTACAATCCATCTTGTACCATACTTAAAAATAATGTCCATTAAATACACCGCAATAGTGAAACATGTAACGATAACGATTACGAAAATTGTTTCCATTACAACCTGATTTTTTTCAGGCCAAGTTATCTTGCCCCACTCTGCGCGTACGCCGCGGAAGTATTTTTTCATTGATTCTAAAAATGCATTAAATGTATTATCCATTTTTTATCCTTTGATTTTATAAATCGCGCCCTGAAGGACTCGAACCCTCGACATCCGGTTTTGGAGACCGACGTTCTACCAACTGAACTAAGGACGCCTGTTCTTAAAGTGAAATAAGTTAATAAGGTAATAAGTGAATAAGTTTTTATGTTGTTTCTACAATGATTTATTTATAAAACCTATTTCCTTATTTCCTTATTTCCCTATTACTTTAACTACTTAGTTTCCTTGTGTGTAGTATGTTTCTTGCAAGTTGGGCAATATTTGCTCAATTCAAGTCTGTCTTTGATATTCTTTTTATTTTTTACTGTTGTATAGTTTCTTTCTTTGCAATCTTCGCATGCAAGAACTACCATTCTGTCGTTTTTACCTTTGATACCCATTGTATTCTTCCTTTTTGCTTTGTATTGGTATGACTTGTCCTTATAAGCCGTTTCGCCGTTTTATTTAATTTTTATTTGCTTTTTAAGAGAGAATGTGGGACAACACATTCTTCAAATAATCGGCTTATGAAATCATGCTATTACAAAAATTTTTAAATTGCAATAATTGTAAACAAACAATAAGAAATTTGTTTAAATATATGTAACAAATTATTAATTTACATGGCAAAATTTTTATTTAGGTGTTTTCATAACTAAAACAAAGGGGTATTTTGCATGAAAATTCAATCTGTAACTAATTTACTTTTTTCAAAAAATGATTTAGAAATTCAAAGAAAACACAATCCTCAAAATTCATATACTACCAATAATGTGGCAATAAATTATCAACCGGCAGGATATGATTTGTTGAGGAATCTTTTAGTCCGACCAAATATCAAATTTACAGGTAATTTTGATAGTGAAAAGGATAAATCGGAAGCTACAAAAGCCTTAATACAAGAAATTAACAGGTTGAAAGCAGAAAAAGAAGCCCTGATGATTGTCAATGAAGAGGAAAGAGTTAAGCAGGCAAAAGCAGAGTTAGAGCTGTGCGAATATTTTGAAAAAAACAGATACAAACTTTATACTGCTGCCGAAAGCGAACGTGAACGCGAATATGACAGCGTTCGGGATAGGCAAAATTGGTGGAACAAAATGTTCTCAATGGAAGCAATGCGTGCCGGTAACAAAGTATTTGAAAACAGTGAGTACATAAGATGTAGGGATAAATACCTTGTATATAAAGACAGAAAAGAGTTAAATCACAACATAATAGAAAATGCGGAAAAAAGCAAAGAAGAAAAAGCGTTAAGAATAAAAACTCTTGAAGATTTAATTGCCGCAAAATCTAAATATGCAGACTATACTGCCGTAACAAACTTAATTGAAGAATACATGAACGGGGAATACGGTATTAATACCAAAATTGCCGGATACGATGATGTTAAACAAGAAATCAATGAGTTTATCGGAAAATTAAATCATGATAAAGGGCATATCCCATCTTGTGTATTATTATATGGTGCGATAGGGACAGGCAAATCTACGTTCCTGAAATGCGTAGAAGACAGTGCTAAAGGTAATATCGAAACCGTAAGATTTTATTATAATCCAAACGGAGATGTAGACTTTATTACGGCATTTGACAGTTATCTTGAAGAGGCAAAAACAAGATATAAAAACGAAGGAAAAAGAACAGTGCTATTAATGGATGATGCGGAAGAATATTTTGCAAAAACGCTTGATTCTGCAATGGAGCATAAAGACAATTATACTCCTGATGAACTTGCAAGACTTAAAGCCATAAATGACAGGGGAACAAATGAAAATGTTTCTCAGTTTAAGCATATTTTTGACGTATTATCCCAAGAACCTAACGGGAATGACAGACATAAATCAGCAACAACTATATTTATAACAACAAATTATCCGCATTTGATAAATGATGATTTGATGTATAGAGAAGGTAAAGTTCACGCTTTTCACGTAGGTCCTGCGGAAAACAGAGATTTAGCGGATGTTATTAAGTATTACTTTAATCAGGGTAATGATACTTTAGGTTTTATAAAATTGTTGGGAACGCAATCAGAAGAAATTCAGCGTGAAAGTTTAAATCATATTGATGAGCTTTCCCCAAGAGGCAGAGCCGTCCTTTTGGATTTATTCAGAAATCATGTTGCAGATAAAGTATTATACATAGATTGTGAATCCCCTGATTTTATGAAGATGGCAAAAGTATTTAATCCAAACATTAGACGCGGAGCATACACTAACGATCAAATTGCACACATATCAAGACGTGCATTGAGAAAATATACAGAAAATCCAAAAGTTGATTACTTGAAGTATTTTATGGATGAAATGATACATTCAAAACGTGCGATTAGTCCTGATATGCTAAAACATTACAATCAAATTGAAAAATCCGTAAACTTAATTGCACACCGTCCTGACGGAAATGATGCCGACAGTTACGAAGAATTGTTACATATACTAATTTCAGGTAAAAATATAAGCCCTGAGGAACAAGCTTTGATTGATAATTTTGTAGAGGTCAAACGCCCGCGTTTAATTGCACTTGAAGACAAATATAACAGAGGGTTGCTTGACAGCGACGATGAAGCTGATGAATACATGCAATTGCAGCAAATTTTTGAATTGATTGGTGATGAGGGTTAATAGCTTTCATGAAAACGACAGCTATCACTAATTTTAATTTTAATTATGTGAACTTATTTCCAAACCTCTCTAAAAAAAACGATTTTGGAATAAAAGAGGATGCTGTATCTTTTTCCGGCATTTATTCGGATAGAACAATAACCGAACTTGCACCGATTATGCGGAAAGAATTGTATTCACTAAAGAAAACTCCGGCTAAAACTCCTTTTGAAAAGGGAAGAGTCAGTTATAAAAGATTTATTTACCAAAAACTGTTAGATTTATATGAACAATACATAAAAGGCTCTTTTAACAGAGAAACTGCAGAAAATATCAGACGCATAGAAGTTGAAAGAAAAGAGTACATTAAAAATTCTAAAAAAGGAAACAATTTAAGCGGCGGACTCGGGGAATATATAGATAAATATTTGGGATATCCGATTTTTACAAAACTGACAGTAAAAACAAATAACGCAAATCGTTTGCGCAGAATGAAAGCAAAAGAAGATTTTCATAACGGTAGAATTGCTGCCGCTAAATCCCCTCTTGTAAAAGAAATGCTCGACAGATTAGGGCTTATCGCAGATGATTACATAAATGGAAACGGAATATATTTTGACAAAATTTCTTTAACTAAAAATATTATATCTAATGAGAATATTATACCAAAAGCTCAGTCGCCGATAAAACAGGAAAACTTTATAAAAAGAAAAACAATATCAGAAATGACTCCGGAGGAGATCAAGAATTTAAGGTTAGTATCAGCATACGAAAAATTAAGTGCGGAGCAAGCTGTATATTCTGACCGTTTAGCCAAAAATTGGACACAGTCTGATAAAGATAGTTACCGTGAAATTACGGATAAATTGGTTGAAATTGAGGATACAATTGTAAATGAAAATATATCCCTGATACCTAAAAAAAATGTAACAGATTTTTCAAAAAGCTCTCCTCTTAAAGAAAGAGAAATACATTATTATATGCATAATAAAGTTTTTCCTAATATGACTAAAAATGAAGCTTCCGCAATTGACGGAATGGAAATGTTTGAGATATTCGGGAAAAAAGAAGATGGAAGAATTGGCAGCACAATATTTAGTATGGCACTTGATTTAGCGAGATTGCCACAACAACATAAAACCGAAAAAGTTTTTTCAAAATATCTTGATGTAATTGAACAATTCGGAGAAAGAGGAAATTATGAGGATGCCCATTCTGTGGCTGTAGTTTTAACAGATTTCACTAAAATGGAGAACCCGAATGAAATTAGTAAAGAATCTATTTTACGTGCAATAGATATGATAAAAGATTATTCTCAAGGTTCCAAAAAAGTTCGATTTGTTTATAATGCATTATCAACAAGCAAACATGGTAATGATGCAGACATAAAATATTCACTACAAGAATTACTAAAAATGATGAAAAGCAGAAAAAATTGATATGGAAATAAAAAGTATAGATAATACAAAATTTTATTTACCTGCAACAATGACGACTCAAAACAAATCGTCAAAAAATATGCTGCACCAAAAGACAATAAAAGAGCAATTAAAACACAATTCAAACAACTATAGTACCGGGGAGAAACTAATTGCCGGAGCAGGCGTAATCGTGCTCATCGCCGGAATAATTAAGGGTAAATCAATAATAAAACTCTTCAAAAATTCAAAAATCGAAACAAACTTAAATTCTGAAATGCAAATTGTAACAACCGGTAAAAACAAAAATAACGGTCATACCACATTTTATTTTCCTGAACCGACAAAAGAACAGCTTTTAAAACATTATGAAAATCTGCAAGAACAACAGGGAACATATGCTGTAAGGCTGGAAAATCAATGGACAAAGGAAGATAAAGATAAATATAGAGAAGTTACCAATATATTGGTTTCTGTTGAAAAACAAATTCAACGTAGAAACATTTCTACCGTCACTAAAAAAGACATCTCGGAATTTTCGACAGACGAAAGTTTTAGAAAAGCTCAAATTCGCAACTATATGCACCAATTTGTTTATCCGAAAACCTCTACTAATGAAGCCTCTGCTTTGGATGTATTAGATTTATACGAAAAATTCGGAGAAAAAAATGACAAAGGACGAATAGGAACTACAATGTTCAGTTTGGCACTTGATTTAGCAAGATTACCAAAATCTCATAAAACAGAAAAATTACTTTCAAAATACTTGGATGTCACAGAAAAAATTGGAGAAAAAGGAGTATATGATGATGCGCATTCTGTTGCAGTTACTTTAACAAGCTTTATAAGAAAAGATAACCCGAATAATATCAGTGATGACTCCGTATTACGTGCTGTTAATATGATTAAAACATACGCACAAGGTGATAAAAAAGTGAAATTTGTATACAACTCTGTACTAAAAAGCAAATATAATGAAAATCCTAAAATTTCCGACGCAATTAAAGAATTATTAGAACAAATTAGGGACAAATCCAATTAAAATTGAATATGAAATTCATATAACTTAAAATTTTTTATTTTGTTATGCAAAAATTCTTTTATCCGTGTTTTTATATTATTGTAGGGAAAAACCATGGTAGAACAAGTAAAAAGCGGAAATACACAAATTTTTAATACATTTACTCTAGCGGAAAAAAATATGGCTCAGTATTATCTTCCCAAAGACAGTAATGCAGTACAACAAATTGAACCCGCAAAAGACACTGTTACAATTAGCGAAAATCAGGAAGAACAGGTTAAGAAAAAATCTCACAGGAAACGAAATCTTGCCTATGCTGTCGGGTCATCAGCTCTTGTTGTAGGTGGCGGCGTGCTTGTTTTGATGAGAGGGCTGCCTAAAAATACCGAAAAATATTTAGACAAATTAAGAAAGTATTTTGAGAAAAAATCCGAAAACTCAAAAGGCTCAGAGAAAATGCAGAGATTTTGGGAATACTCTATAAGAAAGATTGACAGTTTTAAAGATGCCACCCAAAGTATAAACAATTTCACGTCTTTAAAGGATATTCAGTTCAAACACCTTATGGATAAAACAGAACCTACTGCTAAAATTCATAAATCAATAACAAATTATTTCGAAAAACTTGCAAGGAAAACTGTTTCTAAAGGCTACAAAAAAGCGGGTAAAAAATTTGATAAGATGTTTGCCGAATTTGATAAACTGGACGAAACGATACTTAAAAACGGTGCAGAGGACATTGTTACATACAAAGGTAAGCAATATACAAAAAAAGAACTTTTGGAAATTGCAAAAAAATACAGAGCAGATATTAAAGATTCCGTTACTGAATTTATGTCACAAGAGGCAATGGACAACAGATACCAATATATAAAAGACTCTACCGATGAATTATACACATATTTTTGGGATAATTCATTCAAAGGGTTTTTCACAAAGGAATATTGGACTAAAAATAATCCGTTCCTGCGTAAAGAAATGTGGACAAGTTATATACCCGATGCAAAAATTCAAGGAAATAAAAAGACACTGACCGATGAAGTTATTGCTGTAAGGAATAAAATTGCATATACCGAAAAAGATAAAATGGGTGTTATTTCACAGTACATAAAGAACCTGAGAAAAATTATTCCGCCAAATGATACTGAAGGCTTATCAATAATCAAAAAGCTGGAATGGTTTACGGAAAATCCTGAAGGTCTGGCTGCAAACAGTGAAAACTTCTTAAAAGAATTATCAAAACTTAACGACAGACCTTTTGAAAAAGGCTTGGAAGAAAGTATAATTGAAACACAAGCTAAAATGCGCGACTCATATATCAAATCAATTAATAATTTGGTAAAAGACAGCGATGAAGGACAACTTCAAGACTTGATGGAAATATATAAAGTATTGGATGCCTATGCATTAAGTCATTCAAATGCGGAAAAATATGTCGAAAATGCGGTAGGTTCATTTGACAAAGCTTTAAAAACGGAAACGGTAGACTTTTTTGATAAAGTCAGAGATTTAGTGTTAGGCTCTGCCCCTACAGATGTTCTGTCATTATTAGCATCAGGCGGTATGATTGCATACGGTTTAGGAGATGCTCATGACAAAGATGAAAGAATATCCGTAATGCTTACCGCCGGAATACCAATCTTAGGTTCAATCGGCACAACTATTATTTGTACTACAAAACTTATTTCAGGCGGTATATCTCTTGCTCTTGGTGCAATTACAGGTATAGGATTTGCTAAAGTGGGAAATGCGTTAGATAATAAACGTACATTAGCGTTAGCACAAAAAAATCCTACAAATGGTCAAGTTGCCTAATCTTATTTGTGTGTTAGAATTATGTTGCCTTGGATATAAGGTAAAATGGAAGTTCTAAACATAAAGGATTTATAAAATGCCTCAATTTAAAGATGTGAACTCAATTAGAGAAGGATTAGAAGAAAGAGAATGTGAGATACTTAGCGATATCGCAACAAAAGCTCGAAATTCACAAGGAAGAAAAAGACCTGAAAAAGAAAGTGAAATCAGAACGTGTTTTCAGCGTGACAGAGATAGAATATTACATTCAAAAGCCTTCCGTCGTTTGAAACACAAAACGCAAGTATTTTTATCTCCGTTTGATGACCATTTTAGAACGAGATTAACTCATACGTTAGAAGTTTCTCAAATAGCAAGAACAATATCCCGTTCACTTTGTTTGAATGAAGATTTAACTGAGGCGATTTCTCTTGGACATGATTTAGGGCATACACCATTTGGTCATTGCGGAGAAAGTGTGTTAAACAAGTTGGTGAAAGGAGGCTTTCACCATAATATTCAAAGCGTTCGTGTTGTTGAAGTTCTTGAGAATTTAAATTTATGCAAAGAAACCATTGATGGTATTTTAACTCATACTTGGGGCTATACTCCTAAAACCCCTGAGGCGCAGGCAGTCCAACTTGCTGATAAGATTGCATATATTAATCACGACATTGAAGATTCAATTCGTGCTGGAATTATATCAGAAGACGATTTGCCAAAAGATTGCATAGAATATTTTTCTTCAAATCAAAGTAAAAGATTAAACAAAATGATTATGGAAATAGTAAGTAATTCTTTAGGTAAAGATAAAATTTCAATGAGCGAAGAAGGATGGCATTATACAACGAAATTGAGAGAATGGATGTTTGCAAATGTATATGTGGATTCACCTGCAAAACTGGAGGAAAAGAAAGCAAGTCGAGTTATTAAAGAATTATTTTACCATTACTGCGAAATATTGAAACCAATATGCGATGAAAATAAAATTGAACGAGTCGTAACTGATTATATTTCCGGAATGACAGACAGGTATGCTGTTGAAAAATACAAAGAAAACTTTATTCCAATCGGATTGCATTGCGGTGCAAGAGAAGACTATCTTTTCAAACTTGCAAGCGCAATAGAATAATCTTGATATAATCAGGACATTACAGATGGCATGCTCTACAAAAATTTCTTTTTGTGATAAAATTAAAACAAAAGATTATAAGGAGTAGGGTATGAAGTTTGTTATTAAGAAAGAAGATTTATATAACGGGATTAAAATTGTAGAAAATGCGACAGGTTCAAGAGCTTTACAACCTGTATTACTTAATATTTTAATCGAAACTGTTGGTAAAAATGCCATAAAATTAGTTGCAACTGATTTAGATTTAACAATAATGACAGAGGTTGATGCGCAAGTAGAAGAAGAAGGTAAAATTACTCTACCGTCAAAAACCTTAAATGAAATAGTTTCAAAATTAGGTAATAAACTT
This sequence comes from Cyanobacteria bacterium UBA2855, assembly GCA_002350725.1. GTDB lineage: Bacteria > Cyanobacteriota > Vampirovibrionia > Gastranaerophilales > Gastranaerophilaceae > UBA1221. Next base: position 71,045 of record DEFJ01000015.1, read on the forward strand.
ATAACATTTGAAAAAGAAGCAGATTCTTCAATTGTAAATATAACATGCCAAAATTCTAAATTTGATATTATCGGAATTTCCGCAAACGAATTTCCGCCCGAAGTATACAATGTAGAATTTAAAGAAGAAGAAGGTTTTGAAATCGAAATTAAACCTTTGACAAAAGCCGTTAAAAAAGCGGGTTTTGCAGCAGCAGGATATGAAACAAGCAATCTTTTATCAGGTATTGTTTGTGATATAAACGGTCAAACATTGGAAATAGCATCAACTGACGGGAACAGACTCGCAAGAGTAAGAGAAGCAATTAAAAACAGTGATGAAAAAGCACGCCAATTGATTATTCCATCAAGAACAATGAATGAATTTGGGAAAATAAGTTCTTATATTGAAGAGGACAGTATAAAAATTTATACAGAAAAAACAAAAATCATATTTAAATCGAACAGAACAACCATGATTTCCAGACTTCTTGACGGACAATTCCCTAAATATAATCAATTAATACCGGCAGAAAGTCCAAAAACCGCAGTAGTAAATATTGCAGCGTTAACATCAGCATTAGAACGTGTAGCTATTATGGTTAACGATAAAACAAGTATTGTAAAAATGGAATTTTCTGATGGTAACCTAAAATTGAATGCGGATACTCCTGATTCCGGTAAATCAGAAGAAGCTTTAACCGTTGAATATTCCGGCGGAGATTTGTTAATTGCATTCAATTACAAGTATGTACTCGAAGCTTTAAAGAGTATGGACAGCGAAGAAGTAAAAATCGGTTTGAATACAAGTTTATCAGCAACAGTATTCCGTCCTAATAATGAAGAAGATTTCGTTTGTCTAATCATGCCGGTACAAATCAGATAGCAGGCACAATTATGTACAGAATCGGTAACGGATATGATATACATAAACTCACAACCGGCAGAGATTTGATAATTGGCGGAGTGAAAATTACACACGAAAAAGGTCTTTTAGGACATTCTGATGCGGATGTTTTAATTCATGCAATAATCGATGCGTTGTTAGGCGCACTTGCACTATCCGATATCGGAACACTATTTCCAGATACTGATTCCAAATACAAAGATGCAGATAGCACATTGCTATTGGATAAGGTTTATAAATTGATAAAATCAAAGGGATATATTATTGTTAATATTGACAGTAACATCATTGCGCAACAACCAAAAATGATGCCTTATATTCCAAAAATGAAAGAAGTTTTATGTAAGATTTTGGAAGTTGAAAATGACCAACTATCAATAAAGGCAAAAACCAAGGAAAAAATGGATGCTGTAGGACAAGAAATGGCAATTGAAGCAACTGCATCCGCATTGTTAAAAAGAAATAAGTAACCAATTTTTACTATAGTTGATATTCTTTTCTGATGCGTTTGCGTTTTTCTTTTTCGTCACAGTTCAACCATTTGGTAACATGTTCAACCAATTCATTGCTGTGGTAATGAACGGCATGTTCACCTTTATGGTGAATATCTATAAGGTGAGAGTGTGTTGCTCTTTCAACATTAATCAAAGCAGTATTATAAGCATACAGAGCTTCAATATAAGCAATAAGCGCAGCGTGATAATTCGTTCTGGCTGTTTGCATAGCTACATAATTCTCTTTTTGATGTTCGTAATCATCCATAACTATTTGCAAATGATTATAAGCGTTAGCCGCACTTACTTGAGTAATAGGGAATTCCAATTCTGCTTTTGTCAGATTATTAAGAGCTCTGTTTACCTTGTAATACAAATTCTTTTTAAACAGAACAATTTCATTATCTGCAATATTCAATTGAGCATCTGCACCTTTAATACTGTGACGTAAATTCATAAGATTAACGCTGGATTCCATGCTAACACCAACAACCCAACTATTATTAGATTTTTCACGATTAGTATTATTAAAACCATAACCTGCATTAGCCTTTAATTCAGGAAAATATGTCCTTTTTATGTAATTTAAAGATTGCTCCATAGCTTTAAAGGTTGCAATCAGAACTTTTAAATCAGGACTGTTTTTGTATGCAATTTCAGGTGCTGTTTTCATATCAAACGGCAATTCTTCCGGTATAAATTCTTTTAAAGCGGTTGTATCAATAAATTCATTATTATATGAATATGTATCGGTACTTTTTATTGTATATTCTTCCGGCTGCTCAACCCACATTGCATTATTCAAATCTATTTTAGCGTTTTTGTAGTCATTTACGGCTTGATGATATCTTACTCTTGCAACACCTAGGTTAAGTCTTGCGCTTGATACATCGGCGCGTCTTGATGGGTCTTTTGCTGCAATTTTTTCTGCTAAATCCAATAATTCTTCATTTAATTCATAATCTTTTTTCTCAACTGCAAGTTTTGATTTAGCAAATAATAATGCGTAATATTTTTCTTTTACATTAAAAAGTGTTTCGCAAAGGCTGTCTACAAACTCATATTCAGCTCCTATTTTGTAAAACTCTTCCATTTTAATTAAAGAGGTGGTCTTACCAAAATCCCATACAAGTTTATTTATCGTAACCGCAACAGAAGGAAATTCTCTATAATGTCTGTCGTAATCAACATGGTTTTGATTATTTATATTAGTAAATCCGACCCCTGCACCGATTACAGGAAAGTATTCGGATTTTGCAATTCCGACATTACTTTTTGCAACATCAAGTTGATATTTATATCTTCTGATAACAGGACTATTATTGAATGCGATTGATACGCAATCAGTGACACTTAATACATCTCCTTTTTGAATGTATGCCTTACGGAATAATTCTTCATGCTCGTGGTCATGATGAGATTTTGTACTCTTTGCTACTCCTGATTTTACCTGTTTTGCTTTGTGAGATGTTTTAGCTGCATAAGCAGACATTTCACTAACAGGGTAACAAAGTGAAATTAGCAATAATATCGACAAAAATTTGGTAAATCTTTTCTTCATAATCCGGAATACAGATTACAACAAAAACTAAATTTTTGCAAATACGGATTTTGGCTGTTTACAGATAGGACATACGTAATCGTCAGGTTCATTATTTATATCTCCCTCGTAAATGTAGCCGCATATTGTACATTTATATCTCGGTTTGTTATCGGTTTGAGCCGGAGTATTATCAATAAATGTAGGGGCAGCTTTAGGGCTTGTACCCTTTTTAACCTGATGATAATATCTGTATGTCATAGGTATTTCGTCTTTGCAAACGTCACAATCAATAATTTTACCCAAAAATATAGTATGTGTTTCTGTCTCCATCTGATTTTGAAGTTCACATATTATATATCCGGTTGAATCTTTTAAAACTTCAATTCCATCAATGGTAGTTGTTTCAACCCCTTTAAATTTATCAACATCACGCCCTGATTGAAAGCCAAAAACAGGTATAATGTTATCATTTACATCAACTCCCAGAATTGAAATCCCAAATTTTTTAGTTTCTTTTATGCATCTGTTAGTATAATTCTCATGGTTAATACTGACAGCGATAGTATCGTGAGTAACTTGCATTATACTGTTTGCAATACATCCTGTCGGGCGGTTATCACACTTTGTAGAAACCACATAAACACCATAGGATAAATTTCTTAAAACATTTTTATTCATATAACCCCCTGTTTTTTATGAATTATACCATGAAAATCAGTAAAAATTTGTTATACAATAGGGTATGACCAAAAGGTATCAGGTAAAATTAAATTTAGCAAGAAACTGCTTGAGATACGTCATCAAAGCATATAGCATAAGAGAAATTTATATTCCTTATTATATTTGCCCGACGGTTATTTCTGCGATTAGAAAGGAAAATTGTCATATAAAGTTTTATCATATAGGTAAAGACTTTTTCCCTAAATTAGAAAATATTCCTCTGGAGGCGTTTATTCTTTACCCTAATTATTTTGGAATATGCGCAAAACACGTAAATACATTGTCCGCAAGGTATCCGAATTTAATAATTGATAATGCGCATAATTTTTACATGCCTGATTGCGGTTTAGCCTCATTCAATTCCTTAAGAAAATTCTTTAACGTAAAAGATGGTGCATACTTATATACTTCTAAATTATGTGAAGAAAATTTTCACCCCGACGATTATTTTTATAAAACATTTGACGGTTTGACCTACGAAGATATGAAAGAAAACGAAATACGATTAAACAATCAGGATATAAAACTGATTTCACACACGACAGAAAGATATTTTAATTGTATTAATTTAGAACAAGAAAAACTTAAACGACTGGAAAAATTTAAAATTTTTCACGAAAGATATAAAAAAATCAATGAGTTAAATATTAAACTTACAAGTGCTGATGTCCCCTTTGTATATCCGCTTTTAAGTAAAAATGACAACATAGTTGAGGAATTAGAAAAAGAAGGACATATTATTTTAAGATATTGGAATACTCTTCCGGATAATTTTGAGGAGTATAGATTTTATCGTAACTTAATACCAATACCGCTGAATAGTAATATTTATATACTTAAAAATACTTTACATCAGTAAGCAATATGTCAAATATTTTATTTTTGATGTTTTAAAATATATATAGACAAAACTATAGGGGAAATTTTTTCATGGGCATTGAAAAGATTAATTTTACAGCTGATTTAATAAACAATATAAAAACAGAACAACAAAAACAAGAAACTCCAAAAGCTGAATCCAAACCTGAGGTTGAGAAACAGGAAGAAAACCATACAACAAGAAATTGGACAATAGGTTTGAGTACAGCAACAGCACTTGTCGCTTTAGGTGTATTAGGATATAAAGGACATCTTGGGGAAACAATGCAAAAACTTATGGGCGGGGCTAAAAAAAGCACTCAAAATTTAGCAGACAATTTACCGTCTGCCGGCACAAGCAATGCTGAAAGAAAAGCCGGTAGCGCAGCTACAGGTGCCGGAGAAAAAGCAACCGCTAATACTGTGAAAAAGTTTGAAGAAATGTCTGTGTCTGAGCTGAATGAAATTAAAAAATCAACAGATAAAAATACAATTGAATATGAAACCATTTTGAAAAACATCTTTGATAAATCAAACGGTAAAGAAAAAATATCAGCAGGTGAAGAATATATTAAATACCTTGATGATATCTCAGCGGGCAATGTTAAACTGGATGCTAAAAAAGGTTTCCGTGAACATACTTTGATGGATACTAATTCAGGGGTTATACAATGGGAAAAATGTGATACTTATGCTGTCATGTCACATGCGTATAAAGCTGAAAAAGAGTATGACAAAGCTTTAGAAATGATGACAAAAGCTAACGAGATATTTCCTCATAATGAATCCGTTATTGGTGAAATAGCAAAACTTCATGCTCTTAGAGGTACTCCTGACGAGGGAATAAAAATTGCCTCAGAAACATTGGAAAAAATGAAAAATCAAATGTTTACCAGCGAACAAGAATATCTGTTCAACGGAATATCCGATTGTGTAAAAGCTAAAGGTTATGAAGATTTATCAAGAGCAATAGAATTGCTGAAAAAAGGCAGTTATCATTTTAATGAATTGACACCCGAAGAAATTAAATTCTTTACTGAAAGAAATATAGACTATAAATCTATATGCGGTAACGGCGGACGAGAACAAACAGGGAAAATGGCAAAATGGGTACTTGAACATCTTGATGCCAAAAAGATAAACAGTGTCGAAAAAGCAACGATTGAAGCTAAAAAACGTGCAGCAGCCGAAGCAGAAAAGTTTGTTGCAGAAACTAAGCAAAAACTTATACCTGAAGCAGAAGATATGGTTAAACAACTCACAATCGAGTGGAAAGATGAAGTTGCAAGACTTACAAGAATTTTTGAAAAGGCGGAGAAAGAAGGCTTTGCAGCGTTAAAAGGTGAAAAAGAAATTCTTGCTGACGGCACATATAAAATTACACTCAAAGCTAAAAATAATGATTTTACATACGAATACCTTTCAAAAGACGGCAAAAAACTTGATGAGATAAAAGTATACAAAGACGGTGAACTCCATCATTCTACAGATTTTACAAGAAATGATGAGGGTGTAATTGATATACTAAAACAAGAAGGAAATTCTCTTGAAGGTTTAGCCTTCATTACAGACAGAAAAAATCCAATCCTTGCAGAATGGTGCAACCATAAATTATATGATGAAAATTATATCGGTAAAATCACAAACATCCATATAAGGGGGTCGCAAGACGGAATTACCAAGTATGATGTAAGCTTTTCCGATAAAGAATTTTTGGGACATAGTTTTAACATAGAGATAAAATCATAGTTACATAACTTGTAATTTTAATACACTAATCAAAAAACGAAATATTACTCGCTAACATTTCTTTACAATAGAGTGCCAAAATGTCAATTTATGGAGATATATAATTTTTATATACATGAGAGAGTAACATTGAGAGGTACTATGGTCGCATTTGGCGGTGTAACATCAAGATTTGGACAAATAACAACTAACCAGCAAACTCAGGCGAATGGAATTCGCTCGTTCAATACGCTTGCGAACTTGAATAATACAGATAAGACAGAAGATACAAATAATCAGCAAAACAATCAAAGTCAACTGTTTAATCGTAATTACACATCGCAACAACAAGCCTCAAACGATTTCTGGAATCAATACGGAAACAACAATTCAACAAATCAAACAAATCAAAACGGGAACCAAAGAACATTTGCAACTGCTTCCAGACAATCAAATAATGGCACGGTAAGAGAAAATTTTTCCGCAAGAATGCGAGGTAATGCTATGGGAAGAGTCAAACAGGGTTTATCATATTTAAAACAAATGATTGCGAAAAAACATATTAAAGAGCAAATTCAAATGCAACAGCTACAACAACAACAGCTTGCCCAAAGTCAAGCCGCCAATGGAAATACAAGTACATCATCCTAAACTATATATTTTTGAAGAATTAATTTTTTTAGTGCTTTTGCCCATATTGCATCAGGTTCAATTTTGAGTAATTTTTCTATGTATTCCAATGCGCTATGGTAGTCACCTATTCGTTTTTTTGCGGCAGCCATTGCATAAAGAGCATCCACAAATTTTTCATCCAATTCTATTGCTTTTTCCAAATCATTTATCGCATTTTCTATATTAGGATTTTCTATATCTTTTCTTGACAGAATTATCCTTGCACGATTGTAATATGCATCACACATTTTATCATCAAGTTGAAGAGCTTTTGTGTAATCTAACATTGCTTCATTATAGTTTTCAACTGTATCATACGCAACTGCCCTATAGAAATACGAAATTGCCCAATCATTTTTTAATTCAATAGATTTACTAATACTTTCAATTGCATCCTGAAATTTTCCGCTGTTAATTTCTTCTATACCCTTATCAAGATAAGATTTGTAATCATTCACTGTTAATTTCTCCAATTAATCTGAAAAGGTGCGCCATTACAGCACACCTTTTCATTTTCAAAAATCAATTTATTCTGCTTTTTTAGCAAAAGATTCGTTTGCGCGACTCTTAATTTCTTTTTCCAAGATTTCAATAAACTCTTCAACCTTGAATGTACCTACCTGACCGATTCCCCTTGCACGAACCGCAACCGATCCGGATTCAATTTCCTTATCTCCAATTACGCAAACATAAGGAATTTTCTTATCCTGCAAGCTTTCTCTAATCTTGTAGTTCATACTTTCGGATCTGTCATCCAACGATGCTCTGATACCGGCATCACGCATCTTCTTATAAACAGTTTCAGCGTAATCTGTATGCTTATCGTTACTGATAGGAACAATATTTACCTGTGTCGGAGCAAGCCATGTAGGGAATGCACCCGCATAATGCTCAATCAAAATTCCGTGAAATCTTTCCATTGAACCGAAAATTACACGGTGCAGCATTAAAGGTGTTTTCAATTGACCGTCTTTATCCTGATATTTAATATCAAATCTTGCCGGCAAATTAAAGTCTAACTGAATAGTTGCGCACTGCCAAGTTCTGCCGATAGCATCTTTTACTTTAAAGTCAATCTTCGGACCGTAAAATGCGCCGTCACCTTCGTTGATGTCGTATTTCATTCCACGGCGTTCCATAGCTTCTTTTAAGCCGGCTTCAGCCTTATTCCAATTTTCGATTTCCCCAACATAACTTTCAGGACGAGTTGAAAGTTCAACTTCAAAATCCATCTTGAAAATTGCCATTGTGTCTGCGACAAAATCAATAATTGAATTAATTTCGTCAACTAACTGCTCAGGTGTACAGAAGATATGCGCATCATCCTGAGTAAACCCTTGAACACGAGTTAATCCTGACAATGCTCCGGATTTTTCTTTTCTGTATACAGTACCCAACTCGGCCATTCTTAAAGGTAATGAACGGTAGGAATGTCTGTTTGCTTGATAAATCAAAATATGGAACGGACAATTCATCGGTTTTATAACGTATTGATCGTCAGAATCTTCATCCTTTTGAACAAAAAACATATTTTCTTTGTAGTGATCCATATGTCCTGAAATTTCCCACAGTTTTGATTTCGCAATTTGTGGTGAATACACTGTTACATAACCACGTTTTCTGTGTTCACTTCTCCAATAGTTCTCTATTTCTTCTCTGACTATTGCAAGATTTGGATGCCACAAAACTAATCCTCCGCCCAACTCTTCTCTTGTGGAGAATAAATCAAGCTTTGCCCCGAGTTTTCTGTGGTCACGTTTTTCGGCTTCTTCAAGAAATGTTAAATAAGCTGCCAAATCTTCTTTCGTCCAGTATGCAGTAGCATATATTCTTTGAAGCATTTTGTTTTTTTCATTACCTCTCCAATACGCACCTGCAACCTTTAACAGCTTAATTGCATTACCTTTTATATAAGATGTATTCGGAATATGCGGACCTGCACAAAGGTCGTTAAACAATACATTTCCGTCCTTATCCTTTGTCAAATATAGTGTAGGGTTGTCATTTCTGTGCTCTTCAAGCAATTCTGCCTTATAAATTTCACCCTGCTCTTTAAATTCTTTAATTTGCGCATCTACATCAGGTATAACATACTTTTCGAAAGTAAGATTTTGTTTGATAATTTCCTTCATCTTCTCTTCAATTTTTGCTAAATCCTCAGTAGTAAATGCGTGCCCGTCAGTAAGGTCAAAATCATAGTAAAATCCTTCGTCCGTAGCCGGCCCGATAGCTAATTTTGCTGCGGGAAACAGGCTCTGTACTGCTTGCGCCATAATGTGTGAAGTTGAGTGTCTCAACGTACGCAACGTTTCATTGTTCTTTTCCATATTTTTCTCTTTCTGTCCTTTACAAAGAGTCGAAATAATTTGAATACAACATCTATTACAAATTCCAAACAAATGGCCGGCTCTTATAAGGGTGGACCCCCTAAACTATTACCGCCTACAAACAGAATAGGCTTACAATAATGTTATAACACGAAAAAAATAAGAGTAAAGAAGGAATTTGACTTGACAAAAAACTATATGTAAAGTTTTGTAAAGTGTAATTCCTACACTATATCAAGGTTTTAAGGATTTTGAAAAAATTATTTAGCCAAATGGTTGACAAGAAATATATTGTATGTAATAATAATTGAGTAAGATTTAAGTGTAGCCGAAACACTAAATATAAATAGATTCATTAACCCCAAAAACATATAAACTCCTAAATAATAAACACTAAAAGAGACCATTAGGATGCAGAAAACGACCCACTCACCAGTTGAGTGGTTTTTTTTACGAGTAAAATATTTTCGAATGAAAAAACGGGACATTTAATAAATGTCCCGTCATTAACTTTCTTGGAAAATTATTATTCCCAATCCCAAGTGAATAATTTCTTCCAGAATGTTTTTTCTTCATTGATTCTGTTTTTTGCATTTTGTTTTGCCTGTTTTGCAGCGGCTTTTCTTTCAGCAGCAGCTTTCTTTTGAGCTTCTTTTTGAGCTTTTGCTTGAGCTTTTTGTTGATTGTAAGTATTTTCAGTATTTGTGATAGCTGCAGATGTTTTATTTAACCAATTAGTAACACCTGTTGTTGTAGCTGCTTGAGCTGAACCAATTGAAATTACGGCTGCTGCCATTAAAACTACTAATGTTTTTTTCATTTCTTTTCTCCTTATCTAAACAAATTGGGGCTACTAAAGCCCCAATATACTAATGAATTTTCTTTGAACGTTGGTATGCCGCAGTATATTCATCCCATGAATTTTTGAAAGAAGTGTCATTACTCATTTCAAATCTGCGTCTTTGTTGTTCCCATACTCCGCGATTTTCTTCAGCTTTTGCCTGCCATCCAGCTGATAAATTGCTTGCTGATGATGAGCCCGGCTGCTCATATGATTGAGAACCTCTTAATTGAGGTGTATTTTCTGACATTTTATCACCGTCTGCTTGTGCCGCAAATGCAGGTACTACCAGTAGTGAACATAAAACAGAAACTATAACTATGTTTTTCATACGTTTTCCTTTCGCATTTACATATATATTATACTAGATAGAATTATACATTGCAAGAATTTTGTCAATTCCATCTTTTGCAATTGTAAAGATTTCTAACATTTTGATATATTCATACGGTGCACCCTCAGCAGTAGTCTGAAATTCTATAATTTTTCCGCTTTGTGTCAAAACAATATTGCTGTCAACTTGAGCATGAGAGTCCTCTTCGTAACATAAATCCAGCATAACCTCTCCATCAATTATTCCGGCAGAAATTGCGGCAACCGGTTCAATAATAGGATTTTCCGATAAAGTCCCATTTTTAAGTAATTTTTCAACAGCAATTTTTAACGCTAAATAGCCTCCGCATATACTTGCGGTTCTTGTACCTCCGTCGGCTTGAATTACATCGGCATCAATTGTTATTGTCACATCCGACATTTTAGTCAAATCAAGACACGCTCGCAAACTTCTGCCAATTAATCTTTGTATTTCTTGAGTTCTGCCTGAGATTTTAGTTCTTTCTCTTTGACATCTTGTATTTGTAGATGACGGAAGAAGAGAATATTCCGCTGTTAACCAGCCTCTTGAATCATCCTTATCCATCCATTTAGGTTTACCAATTTCAACTGATGCTGTTGTTATTACTCTTGTGTCACCGAACTCTACAAGCACTGAACCCAAAGCATTTTTTGTGAAATCTTTGGTAAATTTAATTGTTCTTAACTCATTGTTTTTTCTACCTTGCCTCATAACATTATTCCTTATAATCATAATCCCACATATATATTTGTCCACAGTATCTGCATACCGCATGCTCATTCATAAATCTTAAATCAGGTACAAAGGTATAACCGTCAACTGATATTTGAAGTTCATTTTTAGTATTATATGATTGCTCAAACTCTCGTTTCCCTCTGTAATCAGGAGAAAACATCAATTCAAATTTATCTTTTGATTTGCAATTTTTGCAGATAAACAAAATTAATCCCTCTGTTTTTTTGCCCTGTTAATAACTTCAGCAGAGACTTTTTTCACAACTCTTCTGCCGGTTTTATGACCCGTATCGTAACCTATATCACCCACAAGAGCTTTGTACCACAATGCCCATGTAATACTCCTTAGTGGAAGAGTAAAACCTATTACAATAAACGAAACTGATTGATATACAAAAAATTCCGAAACTTTTGCCGGTGTTATAAGGTTAAATGAAGAATTAAACATAAGTATTTTTTCATTTATAACATCAATAGGTACAAGATCAACTATAGTTTTGTCAAATACTAATCCGAGAAAATGTGTAAGCTTAGTGAAATCAAATACTACAGAAAAACCCTGAACAAACAAAATATGAGTAAAAATACCTATTATAACCATTATCAACAAAGTTCTAAAGCCGTTTCCTTTTATAATATCAAAACTTCTTCTGAAGCAACCGACAGGAGATTTATCCGGTTCGAATGAAAATACCTGAAAAACCAGTACAAAATACACAAAAAATACTGCTCCGATTAGCCACAGAATCGGAATTAATATAGAGGCAGATATAAATAAAGAATACAAAATCCATAACCCGATATAAGAGAAAGAACGGGTTGTTATAGTTGCCTTATGCGCAGGAAAATCATATATTTTACCTGTAGTTAAAAATCCGTCCGTTATAGAATTAATTGCACCGTATGCAACAAGATAATCCCAAAAAGCTTTCATAAAAATCAAAAGTCCGGGAATAATAACAACTACGATACTCATTACCATTGTTGAATAATCTCTGAAAAATTCATATTTTTCGGCAAGTTCCGGTAAATATGCAGTAAATAATGCCGATAGCGAAAAGACCAACATTAATCCTAACAGCTGACCTAACACAGGAAACAACATATAACCGCAAAATTTTAAGAAATTTGTGCTATAAATCCTTATTGACGCTAATATAATCCATATGAAATTATTCTCAACTTTAATCTTTGCCATAACTACTCCATGTTGTACTTGGATTTTTATGTTACAATTGTGTTATTATTTTATTACAAATAAAGTTAAAAAAACAATGTCAAATTATACGGAATTAATAAAATCATTTACAAAAAAAGATTATGAAGAGAAAAGAGTAAATCTGCATATTCACACCGTATGTTCAGACGGTCAGGCAACCCCAAGTGAAATATTAAGACAGGCAAAAGAAAAAGGATACAAATATGTATCAATTTCCGATCATAACACACTCAACGCATATTTTTCCAATGAAATAATTGGCAGTGATATTATTATCCCTGCAGTTGAATTTGATGTATGGTGCGGATATGTATTTATGCATCTTTTAGCATACGGTATAGATGTTAATAATGAAGAATTACAAAAATTCTGTGCAAAAACTAAAAAGGGAACAGAATTAGATATTATAAGAATTTTTTCCGGCAGAGATATTAAAAAACTTATTCAAGCTGTACATAACTCAGGCGGAATAGCTGTATTGGCTCATCCTGCTTGTTGTTGGGCATTTAGTATGGACAAATTTATTAAAAAACTTATTTCATACGGTCTGGATGGACTTGAAGTATATTATCCTTACAAACGCCATCGCGGAATTATAAAATTCCACACCGTACATGCTATAGAAAAATTAGCCGATAAATATAATTTGATAAAAACAGGCGGTACAGACCTGCACTCTTTTGAACTGTAAGTCTTAAAATACTCTATCAATAATTATTTACTGTTACTATTTTGTAAAAGCTTTTGCAATAGACTCGTTATAATTCGGTCTTAAAATTCCTACTTCCGTAATAATACCGGCAATAAGCTCATGCGGAGTTACATCAAATCCGGGATTAATTATATTAACTTCCGGAGCGCAAATAATTTTTCCGTTTATATGAGTAACTTCTTCTCTCGAGCGTTCTTCTATAACAATTTCATCCCCTGTTTTGATGGATGTGTCAATTGTAGACAATGGCGCAGCCACATAAAACGGTACATTATGATATTTTGCGGCAATTGCAACCGTATATGTTCCTATCTTATTTGCGGCATCCCCATTTGCAGCAATTCTATCCGCACCTACTACTACCATATCAATCATACCTTTTTTCATAAAGTATGAACACATACCGTCAGTAATAAGGGTTGTCGGAATGCCATCCATTGTTAACTCAAGTGTTGTAATTCTTGCACCTTGCTGGCGAGGACGTGTTTCGTCAGCAAATACTTGAATTGTATTATCTTTTGCATAAGCAGAACGTACTACCCCAAGCGCTGTTCCGTAACCGACTGTAGCTAAAGCTCCGGCATTACAATGGGTTAAAATTGTTGCACCTTTTGGTACAACTTCTGCTCCATAGTCACCTATTTTTTTATTAATTTCGATATCTTCATTTTCAAGTTTTATACCATTATCAATTAGCTCTTTTATAATTCCTTCAATGGAAGACGTTGAATTTTTTATAATTTCTTTTTGTTTTTCAACCGCCCACATTAAATTTACTGCTGTTGGACGAGATGTTTTCATATAATCTGCTTTTTCAAGTAACTTAGAAATAAATTCATCCCTTAAAAGATTTTGTTTTCCTAATTCCATAGCATACAAAGCAATACCATGTGCTCCTGCAATACCAATAGCCGGTGCACCTCGAACAATCATATCTCTGATTGCATGAAACATTTCATCCCCGCTTTTTATATCAACATATGTATATTCATACGGAAATTTCGTCTGATCTACCATTTTTGAACAGTTATCAGCCCATTGTATTGTTCTTATTTTTGATTGAAATTCTGCCATGTCATTCTCCATTTAACTATTTTTTACTTAAATTATTAATTGTTTCCGTGATGTAATATATCAAAAATCCGGAAAAAGCATTTATTGTGGCACTTAAAATTGCCAAAAATATTGCACAGACTATTACTACAAATATATTTGCATGTCCTAAAAATATTGCAACCCCATAGTTGCTTGAATAATGAAAAACTCTGACCAAAATAATTACAAGCGGCATATAGATTAATGAAAATACCAAAAAAGAAATAAATCCGACAATTCCGCCGATTGTTATACTTTCGGGAACTGATTCAAGTCTTAATGCACCTACCCTCATCAAGAATATAATTACAATTACAGCAGAAAAACATAACAATATAAGAAATGCTAAACTGCCTATATAAGGTAAAACGGATAAAAAACCGCATACGGCACCGATGAAACAGCTTAATATGCTTATTACTTTTAATAAAGACATGTTCATTTTGTGTTCTCCCTTATTACCCGTTGTTATTTTAGCACAACAAAATTTAAGCTGCATCTTCTAAAGATTTTTTCAAAGCCTTTACTTCTTCTACCAAGGATTTCAACTGCTTAACGCTTTCGGTATTTCTGTAATCTTTAACAAGCTGTTCGTTTTCTTTATCTAATTTATCTAGTATATCTTTTGCCGCATTCAACTTTGATAATTTTGTTTTCAGCGATTTTGAACGAACCTTTATTGATTGCATCTCATCACGGAAAATATCAGATAAAGACAATTTACCTGTGTGATCAAAATATTTGTCAGCTTTATCAAACCTTAATTTTACATCTTTATCTTTCATTGAATCAAGTTTCTGGATAAATCTGTTATAAACTTTGAAATTTTTTCTGACAAGTTCTAAAGCTTGAGCATCATCTATAGCCGAAATTTCCTTATATGACTTCATCAAATCGGGATGAGCACGATTTACAAGCAAGTCATTTATAAAACTTATTTTATCTCTTGCAATCATAATCTCATCATCGGTTTTATTTTCATTCCCTAAAATTTTTAACAAATTTTTTCTTGCCAGCTTTAATTCTTTCCATTCAGGATTTTGGGAAAGTTCTGAAAGCGTTTTTCTGATGGCGGCACGATTGTCCTCTATAATTTTATTAGATTTTGGTAATGTATCATTGTAATCTTTTTCAAGATTATCAATTGTTGTTGTAAGCTCTTTTCTGTTGCTAAACGGTATTTTATAGCTATACTCGTCAAAAATATTTAATTTATCAACAATATGCTGCCTTTTAGCCATATAATCAGCTTTTATAAGATTTTTCAGGTTTGTAATTTTTGGAGTTAAAGCATCTATGTCAGCTTGGATTTTTTCAGCAGAAGGTTTTACAACTTGCGGTAATGATGGCTTTTTAATGTTTTCCGGCGCCTTACCTGATTTTAATCGCCAAATACAAACACCTAATATTCCAAGTCCGGTCAAACTTCCAAGAATAGTTTTACTGTTATAATAACTATCTTTTGCTTTTTTTACGTCAGGTTTTATTGCAGACACATTTTTTTCAGTAGGAGTTGAACTCTGCTGTGTACTTTGCAGATAAAAATTTTGCTGCTGTGAGTTATTACTGATTTGTTGAAATAAACTAGCCATGGATTAATCCTATCAAGAATTTAGAAAACGTGTAAATTTTTATTTTTGCTACTATTTTAAATTTTTATTAAACATCATGACTTGAATTTCACCCGGCATTAAATCCGTGGTAATTTCACCTTTTTCGATTTTTGGAATGTTTATCATAGTCATAGGAATAACAGCATTTTGAGGCGAGATTTTCGGCAATTTTACTTTTGCATTAATCCCACCTGTAAAATTCATATTCCCAATAACAGCAATAATAGAATCCTGATTAGAAATTGCGTACGCAAAAACACTTTCATCATTCGTCTTTAAAAATTTAAAAGAGCTGTCTTTACTATAATAAATATTGTTCACTACAGATTTTGCACTATTTGCTCTGGCAAATTCATTCTTTAAATCCATATTTTCTCCGCCCGGTTTGCGCGAAAAATTAAATATATCAAGCTTACCTCTGTGAACAAAGTAAATATCATCATCGGTATATGTTTTTGGAGCTTTTTTATTTGCCCAAAAATAAATATACTTATCGCCACTATCAAAGCCATCTACAAAATAAGAATTTACAGGTAATGTCGTATTTAGCCACATTATCATTTTACTGTATGCAGGTCCTTTTTCAATAATAGGACTCAACTCATCATGTGTAGTAAAACTTCCTATAACACTTTTTGCTTCTCCAAAAGTTTTATTTAATGACATCGTCATATTTACCTGATTTTGAAGTTCTTTAGAGGTCTTCCAATTTTTCAGATTAAACCAACTGCCGTAAAATCCGTCAAAACCTGCTCTAAGTAGCTTATCATAAGAGGTGAAAACAGCTTTATCGGATACGGCATCCTTCCAAGAGTCTGAAGATTCTGCCAGCCACAAAAATTGAGGATCAAATTTTCTTGAATATGCAATCAATTCTTGCCAAAATTTAGCCGGTTTGGTATGGGCAGCATCAGCCCTTATTCCGTCAACACCAAGATTTATCATATAATCAATAAATTCTTTATGTACCTTTAATAAATCGTTATTAATTTTATCCTCACTACCCGCATCAAGAAGTCTTACATCAGTCCAATCCGCAGGGATAACCGGTTGTCCCGAAGAATCTTTTACAAAGAGCTCCGGCCTTTGTAAAAATAAATCATATGACCCGCATGCCGGAATATCAACAATTATTGCAATACCTCTTTCATGCGCTGCATTTATAAATTGTCTTGCTTGTTGCTCGAGTGTATTTTGACTTGAAAAATCTTTTAATTGAGGATTTAAAGAATTGAAACCGGAGGCTGAATACAATGACCCCGCAGTTCCAAGGGCTTTCATTTTTCCAATCGGAGTTATCGGCAATAAATGTAGTGCATTTATTCCCTCGCTTTGCAACTCTTTAAGACGATTTATACCGTTTATAAATGTACCTGAAGTCTCACCCTCATCAAAATCTATTATGCCATTGTTATTTTTATCTTGCGCATTAAACGTACGCATATTAACTGCATATATTACACTTTTGTTATTCAAGAAATCTGTACGTAAATGATTTATCCATGTACCGTCTGCGTGTACTTGTAACCCAGATAATACAAGTGCTGAGCAAATTATTAAAATTTTTTTAATACACATATATCTTTCCCCTCAATTTCTTATCATAATAACAAAAGCGATAAGGATTTGCAAATATTACAACCCGATTTATAATTATAATATGGCACAAAATGTTTATATTCACATACCGTTTTGCAAGCAAAAATGTAGATATTGCTCTTTTGTTTCATTTCCAAAACTTGAAATGAAGAATAAATATCTTGCGGCACTAAGACAAGAAATTCTTTATTATTATAAACAAGAAAAATTAAATACATTATATTTTGGAGGGGGTACTCCATCCCTTTTAACAACTACAGAAATTAAAGAAATAATAAAAATGTTTCAGATTGATGAAAAAACTGAAATAACAGTTGAAATTAACCCTGAAACTGTTGACTATAATTACTTATGTGCGTTAAAAAATATAGGTGTGAACAGAATCAGTATAGGATGCCAAACCTTTGATGATAAAATTCTTGAAACAATCGGCAGAATTCATAATTCAAATCAGGTTAAGTTAATGGTGAAACAAGCTTTTGATGCAGGTTTTAAAAATATTAGTCTTGATTTAATATATGGACTGCCAAATCAAACAGTTGAAAAATTTGAGAGTGATTTAACTCAAGCAATTAACTTAGGAGTACACCATATTTCTTTATACGGATTAAAAATAGAAGAAGGTTGCGCTTTCTATAATAACACTCCAGATAATTTGCCTGATGAAGATTCGCAAGCAGATATGTATTTAAAAGCAATTGAAATTACAAAAAAACACGGTTTTGAACACTATGAAATAAGCAACTTTGCTAAAAAAAATTATTATTCAAAACACAATTTAAACTATTGGAATAACAATTCATACTACGGATTTGGGGTTGCCGCACATGGTTATATCGATGGAGTAAGATATGCAAATACCTCAAATATCAATGATTTTATAAAAAATTCGCTTACAAACAGAGAAGAAAAACTATTAACAGATAATGAAAAACAAGAGGAAGAAATCTTTTTAGGATTTCGTAAAATATCCGGAATAGATACTAAATTATTCAATGAAAAATATAAAATAAATTTTGATAAAAAATATAAAACAACTTTAAAAAAATATCTTGCATCAGGACATATTATAAAAACCCAAAACGGATATAAATTGAGTACGGAAGGCATAATGGTTAGTAACTATATTTTAGCCGATTTTTTGGAATAAAAAAGCTGCCTTTTTACAAGACAGCTTTTTATGTTTATAACTTATATTTTTATTCTTTTGGAGCTTCTGTAGTTGCACTTTCCGGTTTTGGTGCGGCTTCACCTTCAGCTGGCTTTGCAGCAGCTTCGCCTTCAGGTTTTGGCGTTGCTTCACCTTCAGCAGGTTTTGTAGCAGCTTCACCTTCCGGTTTTCCTTCTCCTTCAGCTTTGTTGCCTCTGATTTTCTTTGTAAGCGGCTTAACAATCTTATTATCTAACCATTCACCAGGTTTTACCAATGCATTTTTAATCTTATCTACAGTACCTATATCTTTGGTTGCTTGTTCACCTTCTTTGATAATCCATTCATTACCTTTCCAAGCATGTAAGCCCCACAAAGCTGCAGCTACAGCAATTGCACCACCTACAACTTTAGCTATAGTTTTTAATGTGCTACCACCATTTTCTTCCGCTTCCGGTTTTGAACTAATTTCTACTGTATCTTCTTTAAGACCTTGTTCTTGAACTGTTTCACTAAATTTTCCGGGAGAATTAATTAAATCTTCTTCTCCTCTAAAACTTACTTTAGAAACACTGCCGAATTGTATAGGACTCACCATAGGAAAACCTCCTTTTATTACACACTTCTATATCATGTGAAAAACGACTAACATATATATTTTGCCCAAAATATGAATGATTTTCAATTTTTGTTACAAAAATTTACACAAAATTTGGAATAATTTTTTTGCTCGTGTAGTCTATATATTTAGAAGAGGAGATTGGGATATGGAAAATAATATTTTATTGGTTGATGAAAAGGAAAAAGAAAACGCAAGAGCGCTAACACAAAGCTTTGTAAAAAAAGATGTAAAGAGCCGAGCATACACAAATGCCTTAGGCGCAGAAGTTATTATGAGATATTTGAAGGATGAAAATATCTCAGATGGAGAAGTATACAATATTCACAATATAAGAAAAATTCTTGAGGAATTTGATATTTCCGACATTATGCTCAAAAACATTCACCTTGATATCAGAATTGTGTACAACGACAATGAAATATTTATTCCAAAATCGCATTTTGAATATAATTTAGTTCCGGACTTATATTTAGTCCTGCAAATCAATAAGGATTATTCTCAAGTTGAATTTCTCGGATTTTTTGAACCTAAAATGTTGAACAAAAACAATGCTAATAGCGAATATTATTTTATGGAAAAAGAAAAACTCTCCTCTCCTGTTGATTTAAAGAACTTTATTGAAAATTTTAAAGGTTCAACTTCAGAAAAATACAGTGAAACAGATTTGGATGATGCGGAAGTATTATTTGTTTCAATGGTTGATCACAATGTAAGTGATACGGACAAGAAAAAATTACTTGGTTACCTAAAAAATAGTGCTGAATTGAGAGACAGATTTATTGAATTTGAAAATTTTGAAATGCTGTCTTATAAAACTGCAAACGACGAAACATTTGATGCAATTACTCTTCCGGAAAGCGATGAAACGAATAAAGTATCCATTGAAGAAGGTATTTCAACTGATGACATATTTGAAAATTCTCAGATTGAAGATATTGAGAATACGGATACTGAATCTACAGAGGATTTATTGGATACAGAAAATGTTTTTGATGAAGCACTTAATACAGAGGACTTAACTGTAAATGATTTAAGTACGGAAGAAAATATTTCTGATGAAACAAATGACAAATCCGGCAGCGGATTAATTGGAGATATGCTTTCAGGAGCGGCTATTGCAGGAGCAGAAATTGCCGGTGCAGCAATGGCATCAGCAGCATTAACAGGCGCTGCAGAAGTTGCAGGCTCTGCTTCTGCGATTGTTGGCGCCGCAGAAGTCGCATCGGATGTCGCAGAAACAACTTTAGATGCTATTTCTGATTCGGCTGATATATTATCTCAGGCAAATGATGATTCTCAAAACGTTATGGGCATGACTGACACTCTTGATGAGTTGAACAGTATGAATATTACTGAAAATACTGAAATATCCGAAGCCATGGACGGACTAACTGACGGAATTGACGAACTTTTCTCTGATAATGAAATGACTACGGAAGAACAAGAATCGGCAGATCAACAAAATGCTGTAGCACAAGAAGATTCATACTCTTCTGATATGGGAAGTTTGGATGATTTATTTGGAGATACCACAGAAGATATGTCTTTTGATGAAAATTCATCTTCGAATGATATTGAATTTGGTAATACAAATGAAGATAACGACATAGTTTTTGAAAATAACGACAATTATGATGATGACATAGTTTTTGAAAACAATGATGATTATGATGATTATGATGATAATTCATCATCAAATTCCGTATCGCATTCTTCAGGTAACTCTGCTTCTTCAATAAAACAAGGAATTCCGGCTGCAATAAGTACTCCAATCTCAGAAGCAACAGATTTGGTTTCTTTAGAGAATATTCAACTTGGTAATCTTCCTCCTGCTGATATCCCAAGTGATATAGGAAGTCAAATGGAAACCATGGAAATGGATGAATTTCATAGTCTTGTTGATAATTATGTACCTACAGAAATTAAGGATGAATCAATAACAGTTGATTTTAATAATATTGAAGATACTGCTATTCCCGGTGCAACAAATAAAGACGACTTATCTTCCGATGACTTTATAGAAGACATGCCGGAAGAAATCAACGATTTATCTAACATAAAGAAAGATGATTTGTCTTCTGATGACTTTATAGAAGACATGCCGGAAGAAATCAACGATTTATCTGACATAAAGAAAGATGATTTGTCTTCTGATGACTTTACGGAAGACATGCCGGAAGAAATTAATAATTTATCATCAGATGATATAACCTTGTCAAATGTTGATAATACAACTTCTGAATCTTTAGCCTCAGATATACAACAAGAAATTGCAGAAGTCACCGATTTAACTGATGAAACCGAAAGCATTACGGACGATTTTGATGATGATATTTTTGGAATAAATGATGCAACCAATACACAAGCTTCAATTGAAGATGTTGATGATTTTACAGACATTAAAAATGATAATCATGAAAATGCCGATGACGAACAACTTCCTGAAGGAGTTGATTTTAGTTCAGGTTTAAATATCGGTGAAATTCCGGAAGTTGAAGTACAACAACCAGAAAACGATTTTACGGATTACGATACAACCGACACCTCTTCAGTTTTATCAGAAGATATAGAAATTACAGAAGAACCTCAAACTCAAGTTGCCGATGATATGGCTTTGCTGGATGATATTTCTGCATTGGAAGATATTTCTGAGGGTCAAACTATATCCTCATCCGAAGACGATTTTGATGATGAAGATGCAGTGCCTGCAGGTTTTACACCAATTACATCAGATGAAGAAAGCGACAGCTCTTTAGGCATGCTCTATTCCGGTTCTGAAAATAATATTAACGGCGAAGAATTAGTTGATGAATCCTATGACTTTAGACCAAAAAGAAAATTTTCAATCATGCCAATATTTGCATTTATAACAGTTGCAATAATTGCAGCGACAGTTGTCGGATTTTTGGTCAAGAACAAAAACAGTATTGACTCAGAAACTTTGATTCAATCCGCTCCGGAAAATGGAATCCTGGAATCTCCTGAAAACGATAACAGCAATGTACTTGCAAATCAAGAAATTGTACCGGCAATTCCTACGGACGAAACAGCTCAAAACGGCAATGATAATACAGCCGCTACCGGTAATGTAGAATTATCTAAAGAAGCAAAGGATAATGCAATTAAAGAAGCAAAAGAATCGATAAAACAACAAAGTTCCACAAAAGTTGTTGTTGAATCGAAAAAGCCGCTAAATGCCAACAAAAACATAACATTAAAGAAATTGTCATGGCAATTGCCAAACTATCTTTCTCACAGCATGAATATGAATAAATATTTACAAGCAGCAGGAAAGAGTATAAAATTGACACTTTCAAGTGACTTATTGTTGACAAATGAATACATATATTCCAATCAGGTAAAAGTTAACCTGAAACTCTCTAACGACGGTACTATTCAGAACGCATCGGTTGTTTCTTCAAGCGGATCAAACCAAGTTGATAAAATTGTGTTACAAACTGTTAAAAATACACTAAATGTTGTAAAGCCTGTCCGTGGCGAGGTTCCGACACAAACCTTTAATTTGGGACTTATCATTTATCTATAGTTGTGTTATACTTTTGTAAGTAGGGGAATTTCATAAGTGGAATTAGCACAAGACAAAATTGATTTGATTGAGAAATTAATCAAAGCTAACAGAAAATTTATAAATAACGAAGATTTGTACGAAGATTTTTTTAATGAAACGTGTAAACGTTCTTTGCCGATTATAAGTACAATATCTTCAGATGCGACATTGGAGGTATATCTTAGAAAGGTTGCGACCTCCAGTATATTAAATGTATTAAAAGACTCCGGCAGATTAAGAAGAACCAAAAGTGCTTATGTTCCTACAAAAGAAGTTCCGCTTAGTGATACACCTTCATACTCAAATGTATATTCCGATATCAAAGTAGAATATGAACCTATTGATTTTGATAACGGACCAGAGGACATTGCAATACAAAATGAAGCGGTAAAACTTGTAGCCAATTTTCTGAATGAAATCGATAAAAATGAACCGGACAAACAGTATCTTGAAATATATAAACTTCGTTACAAGGAAGGAAGAACCCAAGCTGAAATAGCAAGTGAGTTGAACCTTTCTCAATCTGAAGTTTCCAAGAGATTGTTCAAATTAATGCAAAAAATAAAAAAATCATTAAATGATTAATAAATCGAGATACGAATTATGAAATGTCCAATTTGTAAAAAAACAATACCGGACAATTCTCTTAGATGTCCGTACTGCAAAACCAGAACAGGGTTAATCTGTAAGAATTGTCATACAGTCAACACTATACACAATATTGCGTGCAAAAATTGCGGAGAAGAGATTTTAAAACTTTGCCCTGAATGTAACTGTGTAAATTTCCCTAATACTAAAGCATGCCGTAAATGCGGCTATCAGTTTGAATCCGAGCAAAAAATGCGACGAATTACCCCTAAAAAGGGTTTAAAACATGCTATTAACCAAAAAGCTTTGTCACAAGAAGATGCAGAGATGCTTTTAGAACAAGCTTTTTTATCTGAGGATAAAAAAATAATATCCCTCAGCGGACTAAGAGGGGTTGGGAAAAGTCATGTACTTGCTCATGTAATACAAAAGTTGCAAGATAAACAGTACGTATGGTTTTACGGCAAATGTACTCCAATTACTGAACTGACCTCCGGCGGACTTATTCAGGATATTATTTTTAATCTTTATAATCTGCCAAATTTTTGCATAAATAATCCAAAATTTATAAAAGATGCAACAAAATTATTCCGTAGCAAATTCCCGTATTTGAGTAATGAAGAAATCGAGGATTTTATAAACTTTCTCTACCCATCAAAATTTGGGGTATTTGAAGATATTTCCCGGAGAAAAATTAAAACTTACAATTTGCTAAACAAAATTTTTGACAACATTGTAATGTATTCTAAATTTATTATTGTAGCGGATAATTTTGATGCAGTTGATGGGTTTTCCTATGAATTTTTAAGCAGCTACATAAAAAAAGAATCTGTATTTAATGATTTAAAATTTTTACTTATATACTCAGGAGACAAACCATCAAGAGGATATTTCAATATTTCCGGTAAGGAAAATGATAATATTTATTTCGACATGCGCATAGTCCCGCTGGACAGAAAAGGCATGCTCGAATTTATTACAAATAAAGAACTAAAAAATACCGATTTCCCGCATATAACAGATGTCGAACGAGAAATGATATTTTCAAACAGTAAAGGTAATTGTTCTTATATAGAGCAAGCATGCGGATTGCACTTGGATTGTCAAATTACTGATACTCCGTTTGAGTTACCGGAAGCTTATGAGGATTTAGTTGCTAAAAGAATATGTTTATTGAGTGCATTAAATAAGGAAGCATATATATTTATAACAGCGGCTGCAATTTTAGGAGATAAAATTAACCTCAATCTTATGAAACAAATTTTTAACTATGATGATGCCTCATTTGATGAAATAATAACATATTTGAAAAATATGAATTTTATAGCACCTTTAAATGAAATTTTTTGTCAATTTAAGGATTTGTTACTTTGGGAAACTATGCTTAGCATTGCAAAAAATGATGAGCGATATGTTGAGCTAAATACACAAATATGTAATTCTCTTGCAAACTTTACACCTAATTCAAATGCAATATTTGGAAGAATAGCCCAAAATATAAAAAATCCTAAGCTGGGACTTGATGTATGGACAAGAGGTACAAGATTAGCCGCATACATAGGGGATATTAATTTATATGCCCTATGTCAAAAGCAATGTCTTGCATTAATTAATGAGCTTGACGATGCGGAAACCTTGAGAATAAGATATAATATTTCAGAACGCTTAGGAAAATTATTAACTGATTACAATCCGACAGAAGCTATGGATTACTTACCGGATGCTATTGCCAATGCTAAGGCAATTAACGATATACCTCGTCAGATTGAGCTTTTGGGATATATGTCAAAATGTTGCCATGATACGGGAAATTACCTCGGAAATATAGAATGTGTTGATGATGTATTAAAAACATTGCCGGATGAAAAAAAGCTTGAAAGAATTCTTGTAAAATGCTCGAAACTTAAATCCTTACTTGCAATCGGTAATTGCGGTCAGATTGCTAATATGGTGGATAACGAGATAATACCTGTATTCGATGAAATTCTTTCACAAAATAACAAATATCCAAATATCCCTATTGATTTTATTATGGAAAGCAGGATGAAAACATATTTGGTTTTAGCGGAAGCTTTGGTTATGCAAGGAAATAATAGAGCATTTGAGATATTAACAATATTATTTGATAATATTGCAGTTACCAAAGTTCAAGATAAAGATTTTGAGTATAAGTGTAAATTAACTCTTGCTTTAGCAAACAGTATGAAGGGGGATTTTCGCTCCTCAGATAAAATTTTAGAAGATTTAACTTCTGCATTTTCTAAAGAAAAAGCAGGTGATACAACAATTGTAAAATGGAATTTTATTAATATCTTCAATAATATTATGCGCCACAAATATAAAGATATTCAGGATGATTTATTCCATGTTGTAACATACGCAAATAATTGCGGAGATAACTTTACAAAAAACATCATGAAGACATTACTGGGGAAAGTTTTATATGACAGTAACAAAACTGAAAATGCATTAAATATATATAATGATCAAATAGCATATTTTTCTAAAGAAAAAATGGCAATAGGAGCACTGTTAACGTGGTATTTAATTGCAGATGCAAAATTAAATACGGATACTTATGAAGCCTCGGAAATCGCACAAAAAGCCTTGGACGTTGCCCAAAATCCAAAGATTGCAAATCACTTCTTTGCCGCATTATTACAAACAATAATTGCAAAAGCATATATGATAAAATCAGACTATGAATCAGCCAAAATCCATATTACATTAGGTCTTGATATTGCAAAAAAATATGGAATGAATGATATTTTGTCCCGCCTATATCTTTTATACGGAAAATATTTTTATGAATTGGGTTTGGCAAGCTCTGAGGAACAAAAAGAATACCTTAACGGAGCAAGAAAAATGTTTGAGCTTGCAGAAAATATAATAAAACAAACAAGAAATACTCACATTCACATTCAATTGGAAGAGGCTAAAAGCTCTTTTAAAACATTTATAGTAAAAAACGGTATTAGGCTCTAGTAATTATATAATTATATTTTTCTTGTATGGCAAATCGCAATTGCAATGGAATCTACCGTATCATCAAGCTTTGGTAAAGTATCAGTTTGCAGAGTAATCTTTACCATTTGTTCAACTTCATGCTTGTCCGCCCTGCCAAATCCGGTTAATACCTTTTTAACTTCCATAGGAGTATATTCAAAAATCGGTATATTATATTTTTCTAGTACTGTTAAAATTACACCTCTTGCATGCGCCACAGGCATAACAGTAGTTTGATTATGTACAAAGAATAATTTTTCAATAGCAGCCACGTCCGGCTTCAGATTTTCAACTATTGTAATCATATCTTCATAAATTTCCAGTAATCTTGCAGATTCCCGTTCACCTTTTTTAGTTTGAATAGAACCGGACGAGAGAAGCGTACAGCTGTCATTTTCGTAATCTAACAATGAATATCCGACAATCGCCATGCCGGGGTCAATTCCTAAAATTTTCATATTTTTATAATACCATACCAGCAGCTAAAAGGCAGAATTTTACATTATATGGACAAAAAGAAAGTCTTGTTGATTAACAAGACTTATAAATATACATTTACCCCACAACTTTTATAACATAAAACAAAATGTTTGTCAATAAATATGTCATGTAAAATATTACAAATAATTTATATAGCACTACATATGGGTTTTAGGCTTTTTTTCGCTTATCCAATAATAGTAAAAGCGGAATTATAACAAGACATAAAATACCAAATATTCTAAAAGCATCCATAAATGCCCATAAAGTGGATTGTTTTATCAATTGGCCGTATAAGGAATACTGTGCCATATACGCTGCAACAGAATGAGTTGTATATTGAGATAGCGCACCTGCTGTAGCTTGTATTCTTTCAAGATATGCAGGATTAAACTCGTTCAGATGTCCGACCATCATATATTGATGAACTTGTGCAAAACGAGTAAGCATGGTTGCAACAAGAGATGTTCCGATTGCTCCGCCAATGTTTTTTAACAAATTCTGTATGCCCGAAGCATTAGTCATCTGTTGGTTTGATATTGTATCAAGCGAAAGATTTATAATCGGTACCATTGATAAACCAAGTCCAAAACCCATAAAATAGTTTGGAATCATAATATTTATATTTGCAATTTGAAGATTTAAAAATCCAAAAAATAATCCGGCACCACCCAAAAAACATAAACCTATTGCTACTAAAATACGTTTATCTACTTTATCTGCTATAAATGCACAAATTATAGTTGCAGTCATACTACCCAAGCCTCTTGGCATCATAGAACGTCCGCTCAAGAATGCCGTATAACCCATCATACTCTGTAAGAATTGCGGTAAAATTGCTATTGATGCATATAATACTGCCTGCATAATGACCTGAATAAAAGTTCCTAATACAAAGTTTTTATCTCTAAATACACTTAAATCTATAAGAGTATTTTTTCTTTTCCACTGGGAAACAAAAAAGCAAACCATTGCAATCATGGATACTGAAAAAATCCATCTTATCCATGCGGCATTGAACCAATCGGCATTGTTTCCTTTATCAAAGAACACCTGTAAACAACACAACCACAAAATAAGGAAGAAAAATCCCATTCCGTCAAGTTTAACACCTTTTTGTCGCCTTGAATACGGAGGGTTAAAAAGGAGTTTTGAAGCGATTACGGCAGCAAAACACCCCAAAGGAACATTAATAAAAAATATCCAAGGCCAAGTCCAATTATCGGTAATCCACCCGCCAAGCACAGGACCTACGATAGGTGCAATAATTACTCCCATGCCAAACACTGCCATCGCAGTACCGCGTCTTTGTTTTGGAAAACTCTCCATCATTATTGCCTGAGATAGCGGAACAATTCCTCCACCACCTGCACCTTGCAATATTCTAAAGAATACCATTTGTCCCAAATTTTGAGCCATACCACACAATAACGATGCCAGAGTAAATAGTAATATACTTATTACATAAAAATTTTTTCGTCCGAAAAATTTACTGAAAAAATCAACAGATGGAATAACTATACCGCTTGCAATCAAATAGCTTGTCAAAATCCACATAGATTCATCTCTTGTTGCAGAAAAACTTCCTGCCATATGTGGTAAGGCGACATTTGCAATAGTACCGTCCAACACGAATATTATTACGGCAATTAATACCGGAATATTGCATACCCAAGGATTCTTCGGTAAATATTTTTCATCGTCTGAAATTTCTGTAGTTTGTGTTGACATTTAAGGCTATTTTCCTATTTTACATGAACTTTAGGTACAACAGACATTCCCGGAACGATATTGTATTTTTCGGGATCTATCTCTTCCGTAAATACTATTTTTACGGGTATACGTTGTACAATTTTTACGAATGACCCTACAGCATTTTCAGGTGGAAATAAGCTCGATTTTGCACCGGAACTTCTTTGTATACTGTCTATTTTTCCTTTAAATACTTTATTAGGATAAGCGTCAATTTTTATATCAACAGGCAAATCTTTTTTCATTCCTTTTAATTGGTTTTCTTTAAAGTTTGCAACAATCCAAACTTCATTTGGAACTATTGCACAAAGAGGGCTTCCTACAGTTACGTACATACCTTTTTCGACTCTTCTGTTTGCGATTGTTCCGGATTGAGGAGCATATATTTTTGTGTAATCTAAATTTTTTGATGCTTGATCTTTTGCCGCTTTTAAAGCTCTTAAATCCGCATCCGCAACTTTCTTATCCCCATCTGATAAAATTGCCTGTTCAGAATTGGTTAAATTAGCTTTTGCTGCATCATATTTTGCTTGAGCGGCATCTAATGTTTGTTTTGATACTGCACCTTCCGCGTACAAATCAGTATATCTGTCCAAATCTTTTTTAGCTAATTCGATATTTGATTTTGATGCAATTAAATTTGCTTTTGCATTTTCTTGATTTAAAAGCATTCTCTGATAAGCTGCATCGGCTTTATCAAGTGCTATTTCATAATCAGTAGAATCTATTTTTGCAATCGGATCACCTTCTTTAACGGCTTGGTTATCCTTTATATAAACCTCTGTAATATGACCGCTTACTTTTGGCGCAACGGAAACAGTTGTTGTTTCAACGTACGCATCATCAGTTGACTCATATTTCAAAGAATCGATTATAAAATATGTAACACCTACTGCAATTAACAATAGTAAAACTGCCGTAATTGTTCTTTTTACTCCTTTTCTTTTAGGTTTCCCCTCTTCTGGATTGTTAGTATTAACTTCAGTATTTTGCTGTTCTTCCATTTTTTACCTCTTATATTTTATTTTCTATATGCTTTTCTAAATTGGCTCTCAATTCTCTTATGGATATTTTGATAGCTTCAATTTCTTCTGATGGAATTTTATCTGCAATTTCCATATACTTATTGTATATTTTTTTGTTTATCTCCTCAAGTTCTTTTATACCGTCAGCAGTTATATCAACTTTTTTGATTAACCTGTTCTTTTTTGTATCAACTGTACGAATAATAAGTTTTTTTTCTTCTAACTTATTTAGGATTCTACCTGTATTTGCCCTGTCTAATAACAAAAGTTTTGCTAAATCTCTTTGACACAAAGACGGGTTACACATTACGGTATCTAAAGTGGAATACTCTTCGGGCGATAAATCTATCCCTAAAGCTTCAAACTGCTGTGTTGCATGAAACTTCATCAATCTGGCTGTTTGTTTTAATTCATAAAATATACTTTCTGTATAATGTGGAATTGTCTTTTTATTAATATCTGTCATAATGTTATTATATTACAAATTTATGTTGTTAAAAAAATATGTTGCATTTACAACAATATTATGTTAGCATAGGGATATAAAATTTGCAATAGTGAATATTCAGACAGAGGAAAACAAATTGAAAAAGTTAATAACAACAGCACTTTTGATAAGTTTTATCGGAATAAATTTTGTACCGGCACTAGCTGCTACAACAAAACAAAATTCTACTAAGCCAAAAGTTTTCAAAAGTATGATTAAAAAAAATAAGAAACAAAAATCTGATGCATACAAATATGATTATGTAAATATGGCATGGTGGGAAAACTTTAATGACCCAATTCTTACAGGGTACATTAATAAAGCAATTACCAATAATTACGATTTAAAAATGGCATCATTAGCTGTTGAAGAATATTACCAAGCAGCAAGAATTCAACTGTCAAACGAGTTACCTGTGATTGGAGCAGGATTTTCACCAAATTATACAAAAATGCCTAACCAATCAAGCTTTAATTGGGCATTTGCAACACCTGCATACGTAAATTACGAGTTGGATATTTTTCTTAAAAACAGAAACAAAACTCAAGCCTCCAAAAAATTATATGAAGCATCAAAATTTGATGAAAGAGGTGCATATATAGCAATTGCGGGCGCTGTAGGTACGACATACCTCAATGTTGTAAGATTAGATAAAATAATTGATATTCAGCAAAAAATCGTAAGCATAAGACAAGATATTTATAATTTAATGCTATCAAGTAATCGTGAGGGACTTGTATCAACTTCCGACACTATAAAAGCTAACAAATCTCTTGTTGCCGGACAAACTGAATTAATCGAATACAAAAAACAGAGAGAAAAATTGATGCATGCACTTGCCGTAATGATTGGCGAAAGTCCTGAAAATATTTCGGAATTAGCAGTAACATCATATGACAGTTTATCTTTCTCAGGGACAATTCCATCTGAAATATCTTCAGACATTATTGTACAAAGACCTGATTATTTAAAAGCAGAAACAATGGTGGAAAAAGCGGGTATTGATGTCAAAGTTGCAAGGAAAGAATTTTTACCGACAATTAATCTTTCCGGTGTTGCATTGTTTAATGCAAAAGAGTTTGGCAGCGCATGGTCAACAAAGGGTATGCTTGCATCATTAGCTGCGGGCGCTATGCTTCCTATATTTACCGGCGGCAGGCGTATTGCTAATTTAAAATTGAAAAAAACAACATACGAAAGAATATTGCAAGATTACTACAAAACCAATTTGACAGCATTACAAGAAATAAACGATTCACTTGTTACCGTAAAACGTGACAAAGAAAAGCTTGCTAATACAATTGAGCAAGAAAATTTAGAAAAAGCAGATTACAAACTTCAAGAAAAAAAATATAATCAAGGTGTAATATCAAGACTTGATTTAATACAATTCCAAGAAAATCTTTTATCTATCGACAAACTTCTTGCACAACAAAATATTGAGTGCATGGTAGATTATATCGGTCTATATAAGGCCGTAGGTAGTAAATTATAATCTATAATTCCAAAACATAAATAATCATCACCTCTTTACGAACAGTAAAGAAAACCGGTAAAACATTTACCGGTTTTTATTTTATTTGTTTATTGTATATAAATACCTTAATTTTTTTCAGAGGAGTTGTATATTGATAATAATAAGCCTTTATTATATTTTGATATAGGAAAGGGAAATATTAATATGTTACAAGTTAAAATATTCGTATTATCTATTATTTATATTGGTATATATGCATTACACAGAACTTTATTTAATCCTTCCTATTTCGGATTTAGTGAAATTGTATATGGTTACAAGCACTCAATTTCAATAAAAGCAATAATATATAAACTCATTATTCCATTTTTATTTACCTGTATTGTTTATTATATTACTAAATCAACTGAAATTACATTTGGCAGTATTTTTTGGGGAAGTATATTGATTGTAGCCCCACCATTTCTTAATCCTGTATGTGGTGACGAAAGATTATATAATAAACGAAAATTTTTATACGTCATATACATTGTATTTATCCTTTTAAACTGTCTTATGTGTAAATTTGCATTGAAGTTGGGAAAGTTTTTATAT
Source organism: Cyanobacteria bacterium UBA2855 (assembly GCA_002350725.1). Lineage (GTDB taxonomy): Bacteria > Cyanobacteriota > Vampirovibrionia > Gastranaerophilales > Gastranaerophilaceae > UBA1221. Next base: position 103,189 of record DEFJ01000015.1, read on the forward strand.
CCTTTAATTGTAGGTTATTTTAAACAATTTGAAAATACTCAGCAGGTATTTAATCATCTAATAGATATTTTTGTATTACCGTTAGCAATAGCTATTATTATTTTTTTAATTAAACCTATTTTTAATTTATTAAACAAAGAAATAAATAATCCGAATGCAATTGATGAAGAATAAATACAAATTTTATAGAAAGATTTTTGATATTGAATGGCAGAATTTGTACGTTTATGATGATTTTGTAAAAAATGTATCTGAAAAGTACAATATAAATTTTTACATATTAAAATCGATTATTGTCATAGAAAAAATAAATAGATGGAATCTATACAATAGATTTGTTGAAATTTTATTAGCATATTTAATTCCAAAAGTAATTGTTGTTGCAGATTTTAGTATTGGATTATGTCAAATAAAACCATCAACAGCAAAAAAAGTTTATAAAACAATAAACAATGATAATATAATAAAATTATTAATAAATCCATATACTAATATTCATATATGTGCAAAAATAATCCATGAAATGAAAGCTGAAAATTTGGAAGAAATAGTTTTATTATATTTGACAGGAACAAAAAACAAAAAGTATTTAGATGATATCTCAATAAAATATTATATTAATTTATGCAAGCATGGAATAACAAAACAAGACTGCATTTAATTATGTAGAATAAGCATATCCCATTACTAAGAAGAAATTACAAAGATTGTTTTAGTATGGTTGCATATAACCTGTAATATCAACAAATCAAATACGAGGTGTATTAATACACCTCGTATTTTTGGATATGTATGTTGTATTTTATTTCTCAAAATGAGTTTTGGTATCTACATCATGCCGCCCATGCCACCCATACCAGGCATAGCAGGAGCTGCCGGTTTTTCTTCCGGAATATCAACTACTGCGGCTTCAGTTGTTAACAACATTGAACCTACTGATGCTGCGTTAACCAATGCAGAACGGGTAACCTTTGCAGGGTCTACGATACCTGATTTGAACATATCAACGAATTTGTCGTCTAATGCATCATAACCGTATGCACCTTCGTTAGAAAGAACTGCGTCAACAACAACATCGGCTTTAGCACCGGCATTGTATGCGATTGCTCTTAACGGTACATCAAGAGCTGATGTCAAAATCTTGAATCCAATTTTTTCATCATCTGATGCGAAAGTCAATGTTTCAAGTTGTTTATTTAACTCTTGTTGAACTCTTATAAGAGCAACACCGCCGCCAGGAACAATACCTTCTTCGTTTGCTGCACGAGTTGCATTCAGAGCATCCTCAATTCTCAATTTTCTTTCTTTTAATTCAACTTCAGATGCTGCACCAACTTCGATAACAGCCACACCGCCTGAGAGTTTTGCAACACGTTCTTGAAGTTTTTCTTTATCATATTCTGAATCAGATGCTTCTATTTGACGTTTGATAAGTTTTACACGTTCTTGAACAGCTTGTTTTGTTTCATCACCAACAACGATAGTTGTTTCATCTTTTGTAACTGTTACTCGTTTTGCTTTACCCATCATTTGAGTAGTTACGTTTTCTAACTTAATACCAAGTTCTTCGGTGAACATTTCGCCGCCTGTTAAGATAGCTATATCTTCAAGCATTGCTTTTCTTCTGTCCCCAAATCCCGGAGCCTTAACTGCAACTGCTCTCAATACTTTTCTCATTGTATTAACAACCAATGTTGCAAGAGCTTCACCTTCAACATCTTCTGCAATCAATAACAATGAACGGCCGTCACGGGCAACTTGTTCTAATACAGGAACTAAGTCTGAAATGATGTTAATTTTCTTGTTTACACAAAGAACATAAGCATCTTCCAATACAGCTTCCATTCTTTCAGGATCGGTTACAAAGTATGGTGATAAATAACCTTTATCAAATTGCATACCTTCAACAACCTTTAAGTTTGTACCGAAAGATTTGCTTTCTTCAACGGTTATAACGCCTTCAGCACCAACTTTTTCCATTGCTTCAGCAATTAATTCACCGATTTCCTTGTTGTTACCTGCTGAAATTGCTGCAACTTGAGCAATTTCTTCTTTTGTATTAACAGGTTTTGACATTTCTTTTACTTTTTTAACTGCAATATCAACAGCTTTATCGATGCCGCGTTTCATAGACATAGGGTTTGCACCTGCTGTCAAATTCTTCAAGCCTTCTCTTACAATTGCTTGAGCAAGAACTGATGCTGTAGTTGTACCATCACCTGCCACATCATTTGTTTTTGAAGAAACTTCTTTCAACAATTGTGCGCCGGCATTTTCCAAACCGTCTTTCAATTCTATTTCTTTTGCAATAGTAACACCGTCGTTAACGATTTGAGGTGCGCCAAATTTCTTTTCTAAAATAACATTTCTGCCTTTTGGTCCGAGCGTAACTTTTACTGCATCGGCAACGGCATCAATACCTGCAAGAAGTGATTTTCTTGCTTCTTCATTAAATACAATTTTTTTAGCCATTTTATATTTCTCCCTATAAATATTAATTATTCAATTACTGCCAAAACGTCTTTTACAGATAAAATCTTGTATTCAACGCCGTCAGTTTTTACATCTGTTCCTGCATATTTTGCGTATAGAACAGTCTCACCTACTTTAACATCAAGCGGCTCTCTTTCACCTTTTTCATTCATTTTACCTAATCCTATAGCAACAACTTCACCCTTTTGAGGTTTTTCTTTTGCGCTGTCAGGAATGAAAATTCCGCCTGAAGTTTGTTCGGTATCTTCAATAATTCTAACTACTACTCTGTCTCCAATTGGTCTTAACATAATTTTCTCCTTATTTTTTACATTCATTGAAACTTACATAATATATTTATATAACAGTTTTTTTAAAATCTTAATTTTCTTAATTAAAAATTAATTATTAGAAAAAACTTTGTTTACAATTAAAAAAACCTTTAGTAGATACTAAAGGTTTTTTTAATTAAAATATTGTTTATTGATTAAATATTATGGAATGCTCTTGCATAATTTCCTTGAGCGGTTTCATATTTAGCAATCTGTTCCGCAATTTTTTCAGGGTTTGAATTTTGATTTACTCTTACTTGATTGTATTGTTGCCCTGATGGATTAGATGCCTGAGCCATAGTATTAGCATTCAACGCAGATCCGACTTCGCCATATTGTGCTGCGAAGTCTGAGCCTATTTTGGGTTGTATGCTAATTCCGTTTAGTTGCATCTTTATATCCTTTAAATCTTATACAATATACTCTACTGTTGAGCCTTCACCTCTAAAACAATTAGTGTGACAACATAGTGCCGGTTCACTTAACATATCAGTATATGGTGATACCAACGTATTTAATCCGGGCGCCAAATTAAACATTCCGGCGGCCATTGCGGATTTTGCACCCGCATATCCTGCGATTTGCGACATTCCGGCCGTGTCAGGGTCTGCATTTACCTCTATTGGTTTTGAATATGTATCTACAATAGATTCCGTAAATATCATTTTGTGTTGTGATACTCCGCCTACGGCGGCTATTGGGTTGCTCTCGTATGCCATATATGTTCCTTACTCTTATATAACTTATATATATAAAGTATCTAATATTATAAAAATTGCTTTTTTATGATTTTATATGTTTACAAAAGTTAATAAAATTAAAATATAAGCAGGCAAATAAAAAGGCGATTAATTATAATCGCCTGAATAACCAGATTTTTACACTATATAAGTGTTCAGAAAGGAAGTCTGATTTTGTCCTATTCACCCAAATTCAATTGTGAGAATTGAACAATTTTATTTTTACCGCGCTTTTTAGCGTTGTATAATGCGTGTTCCGCATATCTTATAATGGTATTTACATCCTCATCAACATTTTCCAAGCACGGATATGTAGAAATACCACCGGAAATTGTAATCGGATGTCTTTCTTCTTCGCCTGCCGGAATGAATTCCATTCTTTCGATATCTCTTCTAAAGCGTTCTGCAAAAAGAAAAGCGTTTTCTTCCGAAGTATTAGGCAGAATCAAAAGAAATTCTTCATCACCATAACGGGTCAAAATATCTTCTTTACGGATAAGCTGTTTTAATTTGTCAGCAATTGAGCGAAGAAGTACATCGCCCCAATCGTAACCGTAAATGTCGTTTACGACTTTAAAAAAGTCTAAATCAAATAAAAGACAAGATAGCTTTGTTCCGTAACGTCTTGAACGAGAAATTTCCTGTTCTAAGCGTTCGTGAAGATATTTTCTGTTATGCAAGCCGGTAAGTTCATCAGTTGTAGAAACCTGAGTAATTTTATCGCGCAACTCTTTTACTTTTAATAATGCTTTCGCTCTTATTACAAGCTCTTCGTTATCAACAGGTGTTTTGATTAAATCATAAGTAACAGCACGAACTGTTGAACCTTTAAATGTTTCACCGATAAATAATACAGGTGATTTGAATTTAGTAACCATCAAAACATCCTTAATATCAGGGACATCTTCTACAACAATAAGTCCCGCATTAAGAGTTTCATAATCTCTAAGATTAGCAGCATCTTCTAATCTGACATTAACATCTTCAATACCTGCTAAAACATCAGCAAGTGCCGAATTGTTTTTCGTTGTATAAACAATGATATTTTTCATCAAATACTACTCTCCTCTATATCGACAGTGTAACACGGCGGGCATGCCGCGGGCAACTTGTAACAATATGTTAAATCACCATATACTAAATCAACCTATACCAATAATGTATATTATGTAAAAAGAGTTTGTGAAAACCTTTTTTACTTAAATTCTTCATTTCTTTCTTTTTTTTGCGATGAAAAAAGAAAGAAATGAAGCAAAGAAAGAAAAACACGCTTTAA
>DEFJ01000015.1:108195-133302 GCA_002350725.1 Cyanobacteria bacterium UBA2855
TTATTGCAAACGGCGTAGCCTTTGTGGCGCGTAGCGACACTGTTCCTTTGCGTTTTTTCTTTTTCTTTCGTCTGTTTCTTTTTCTTTTCATCGCAAGAAAAGAAAAAGAAATAGACAAATTTAATGTAATAATGGGGATTGTACCCATTTTTACATAATATACATTATTGGTTGTGTTTTTAGGATAAAAATACATGATATTGTTTATTCTATGTATGTTAAGAAATCTTAATAATTTATTACATAAAATTAAAGTTTCCTTTTCAAACGCCGTAATACATGGTACAAGTTACGACTTTACGAAAGGACGGGATACAAACTTATGGGTATGGCTGCATCACAAGCAAGATTATTGAGCATTACCGCTCGTCTTAGTGATAATGAACACTCCGGACAGGCTGTTTCATATTCTAAGATTCGTCTTGCAGACCAAACAGAACAAGCCAACAGAGAATACCTTGATACTTTAAAGGCAACAAAGTTAACCGTTCTTACGGGATTTAACGGTTCTGAAGAAATCTATACAGATATTTCTTACGGACTTATTACAGGCTATAATACCGTAGCAAATGGCGCACAATACGTGGTAACAGATAAAAAAGGACAAGTTCTTGTTACAAAAGAACAAGCCAAAGCCTTTGAAGCAGGTAACGGCGATTTTAATATGTTCCTTGCAAATCTTGGTTATTCACAATCAAATATCACGATAAAAGCTGATGATGCGAGTGCATCAAACGCACAAAAGGCTCTTGCATACAAAGCAGTTCACGAGGCTTGGGACCAATACTTAACTTCAGTTGGTTTGCATATCGGTGAAGACGAGGAACACGGACTTGACTTTGGTTATACATCATTCAGCAACGGACCTTTTGACGGCTATCCGACATACACTTATATGGGTGTTACTAAAGCACTTAACTATGAGGGTGCAAATCAGGAACAACGAGATTTTTATGATTACGCCGTTTCATTAACAGAAAGCTATTACGGACAATCTGATTCCGCAAAAGTTTTGAAGAATACTTCAGTACCTGATAACGTCGGATATGTAAATTATTTGAAAAATTTATTCCACAAAATGTCTTCTGCGGGATATTATACAGAATTACAAGAAAACGAAACTTTAAAAGATAATACTTGGTTTGAAGGCGAATTAAGAGCCGGAAATCTTTTATTAGAACAGTTTTCTGTAGTTGAAAGAAAATTCAAATCAGTTTCAATTGATTCAGACCAATCTATTCAGGATGTTACTGATGAGAGAAAAATCGCTTTGGCAGAACAAGATTATAAAAATAAACTTGCAAAACTTGAAGCAAAAGATAACAAGTATGACTTAGAGTTGAAAAAACTCGATACCGAACACAATGCTTTGCAAACAGAATACAGCGTAATGAAAGATTTAATTAATAAAAATATTGATAATTCATACAAAACTTTCAGCGCATAAAAGAATTAACCGATTCCTTATAATTTAATTTTCCTTATTAAAAAATTTTTCGTAACTTTTCCCCTATACCGCTTTCAAAGCGGTTTTTTCTTTTTTAAAAAACAGATTTTAAAATTACCCTTGAATATCTAATTTCTTGCCAAGATTAGGGTTATTATTTTTAATCTCAATTGCTTGCTGTTTGATTGCTCTTGCTTGATTTGCAACATTATAATCCTGTTCTGACGGATCTGCCGGTGCCATTGCCGAATTAATAACAATATTTGCATGTTCAATTGTGCGTTGAGGATTGTTTTGGTCCAATGTAGGCATCTTAATCGGTACATGCCCGCCAACAGGAATGCCATCGGCATTTCTTTCTATAACAATATCTCCTGCAAACGAGCCTCCGGCACGCTTATGGGCAAGCTCGTGAGCATAAATTTCATTATAATTCTTATCAATCAACGCTTGACGTTGCTGCCTCAAATAATTTGCTATACTGTTATTGTTCACACTATACAAACTCACATTCATCTCTACACACTCCTGCAATGTACGCTTTATTATACTACATAAGTAGCAAGAACGCAAGCCTTTTGTTAAGATACTTTAATAGCGGAAAATGAGTTATTATTTTTATACAAATTATCGATTAATTTTGCAATATTTTGTTTCGGTAGACTGTATAATGTTTTAGGAGAAATAAATTGCTTAGTAGTTGATTTCTTTTCACAATACGGTTTTGATATATTGTTTTTTGGCTCATATGTATATGTTGTTTTTATTCTTGTAGCTCCGGTTATTTCATATGTTGATACTGAAGCAATTACAGAGGAATTTCTCTTATAATTTACGCATTTTACAAGCTCTCTTGTTTTAGGGTTAAATTCTTTTATTAAAGCAATTGATAATCCGTCAGGTCTGTATATTGTAAGGCGGCTTATATTTTGTGTTTCCAAATCATAATTATACGTAGCACTCAATATAGACGAATTTTTTATATTGTAATTATAAGTTTTTAATTTTTTACCGGTTTTAGGTTCGTATTCGGTTTCAGATTTTATGATTGAAAAATTTGTAATCTTACATAAATCTCCGTTTGAATATTCTTCAACAGATTTAATTTTATTAGGTTTAAAATAATCAAATATTATTATTTTTAAAACAACATGAGCTTGATTATATTCAATAATTTTATGAAGGGTTTTGCCGTCTTTACGATAAATCAATTCCTTTTCCGTTTCTTGTTTCTCGTGTTTGAGCGTCGGTAAAAGTTTATTTTTGGCAATACTCAAAAAATTTTTTATCATAAAACCTCCAAAATTCATTACAAAAAAATTAAATAAAAAACGATTTTAAAAAGATATTAGACAGTTAGGGAGTTTATAGAAAATATAAAATTTGTTTTCAAGATTTACTTTTGTGGTAACATAAAACTATGTTTACTGGTATAATTGAAGAAGTTGGTACTGTTTCGGAGTTTAAAAAACTTTCAAACGGGGCAAAGCTCAAAATAAAATGTAAAACTATCCTTGAAGATATAAATATTGGTGACAGCATTTCGATAAACGGCTGCTGTCAAACTGTTACGGATATTTTTTCTGATGAATTCGCCGTCGACGTAAGTGACGAAACTCTCAGAATTACAACTTTTAAAAATTTAAAAAATGCAGATTCGGTAAATCTTGAAAGAGCTTTAACTCCTACATCAAGAATGGGCGGACATATTGTTCAAGGACATGTTGACGGTACAGGAAAATTTATCTCTGCTGAAAAAAAATCTGAATTTTATGATATGACTTTTGAAATTACGGACGACTTGAACAGATATATTGTGAAAAAAGGTTCAATCTCTATAAACGGTATCAGCCTTACGGTTGCAAATATAAATAATAATCAAATTGCGGTTGCGGTAATTCCACATACATATCAAAATACTACAATGAATCTATTAAAACCAAATGATATTGTAAATATTGAAACAGATGTTTTAGGAAGATACGTTGAAAAATTTTTATCCTCAAGAGATAATAACAGTAGCAATTTAACAGAAGATTTTCTAAAAGAAAACGGGTTTATATAATATGGAAGATTTTAAATTTGACAGCATAGAAGAAGCAATTGAAGACTATAAACAAGGGAAAATGCTTATAGTCGCAGATGATGAAGATAGAGAAAATGAAGGCGATATTATATGTTCAGGGCAGATGGTTACGCCTGATGTTATAAATTTTCTTGCAAGAGAAGCCGGCGGACTTGTTTGTCTTGCAATATCAGGCGAAATAGCCGAAAAACTTGATTTGCCGCAAATGGTTGAACAAAACAGCGAATCTATGAAAACGGCATTCACTGTTAGTATTGATGCCGCTGAAAAATATGGGGTTACAACAGGTATTTCAGCATATGATAGAGCAAAGACAATAGAAGTAGCACTCGCTCCTGATGCAGTCCCTTCCGATTTAAGGCGTCCGGGACATTTGTTTCCGTGTGTTGCAAGAAAAGGCGGAGTGCTTCAAAGAACAGGTCATACCGAAGCTGTTGTAGATTTAGCAAGGTTATGCGGGCATGTTCCGGCAGGAGTTATGTGCGAAGTTATGACAAAAGACGGACATATGGCGCGTCGTGATTATTTAAGAAAATTTGCTGATGAACACGGGATTAAATTTATAACAGTATCAGAACTCATTGCATACAGGTTAAAATCTGAAAAACTAATCTCTCGTGAAGCAGAGGCAGATTTACCTACAAAATACGGCCATTTTAAAATATACGGCTATGTCAATAAATTAACGAAAGAAGAACATGTCGCTTTAGTAAAAGACGACGGCAGCGACAAAATTCCATTAGTTAGAGTACACAGTGAGTGCTTGACAGGAGATATATTCCATAGTTTGAAATGCGATTGTAATTCCCAATTACATGGAGCTCTCAGAATGATTGAAAAATACGGAAAAGGTGCTGTCGTATATATGAGAGGTCACGAAGGCAGAGGAATAGGTATTGTTAATAAAATAAAAGCATACAAACTGCAAGAACAAGGACAGGATACTATTCAGGCAAATATTTCTCTCGGTTTTAAGCCTGATTTAAGGGATTATGGCGTTGGTGCACAGATTATTCGTGATTTAGGATATGAAACTTTTAACCTGATTACAAATAATCCTAAAAAAATCATCGGTTTGAACGGTTACGGTTTAAAAATTAATGATATAATAAAAGTGGAGTCAGAAGTGACAGAATATAACAAGCACTATCTTGACACCAAGAGAGAGAAAATGCACCATACTTTGTAACCCTAAATGAAGGAAATTTTATGACAACATTTTTTGAAGCAAGATTAATAGATAAAGATGATTATACTGCTTTTGAGCCGATTTATAATGATTTTAAGGATTGCGCAGTTGATGAATATAAATTTGAGCTGCCGCCTATAGGTTATAGAGATTTTATCAATGCGATTGAAAAAGATTTGATAAAATGTATTGTTTTATTTGAAAATTCTATACCAACAGCATTTTTAATATATACAACATCAATTTCAGAGGCTGTTGAGCTAAATATCATACATTCTCACAGAATGGAAAATTTTCCTGAAAGGAGCAGGTATTTAATCAAGGAGTTTGTTCGTCTGACAAGAGAAGAACGTTATGATAAAGTTGTATGCTACCCGATGTTGGGCAGCCAAAAAGATTTAATAAATGAGGTGGCGCTATTTGGGTTTAAATTTATCGGAATTGTTGTTTTAAGATTTATGATGTTTGGAACTTCGTCAAGAGAAATTCTGGAAGCGGAAGAAGTCCCATCTTTACCGGAAGGTTACAGCTTGTCTGAGTGGAAAGATGAATATTACGGATACGCTGTCGATATAATTAGGGAAGCCTTTGATAACAGTGCGGATGCTCTTTTTGATCCAAGATTTAAAACCGATAGGGGAGTAAGAGATATTCTTACAAAAGTTACGGAAAATGTATATGCCGAATTTCTTCCTCAAGCATCATCAATACTAATGTATGAAGAAGAACCTGTTGGTTTATGTTTGATGAATTTAACAGGAGGCAGTATTGCAAATATTCCGTTATTTGGTATTAAAAGAGAACATCAGGGTAAGGGGTTAGCAAAACATCTTTTACAAAAATCAGTAAGAAAATTGATAGATATGGCAGATAAAGGCGAAAGACCTATCACCGAAGTTAATACAACAACGGAAACTAACAATTTTCAAGCGTTAAATATGTATCGAAATATTGGATTTAAAGAGGATTATAACTACCCTCAAGCATATTTACCGATGAAAAAATAATTTTACAAAAGAGAAAAGGGAAGTATAAATGTACTATCAAGGATTAATAAACAAATATAGAGAGTATTTACCGGTTAATGAAAATACTCCTGTTGTAACGCTTAATGAAGGTAATACACCGTTAATAAAAGCAGAAAATCTTGCTAAAAAAATCGGATTGGATGCTGAAATTTATTTAAAATTTGAAGGATGTAATCCGACGGGAAGCTTTAAAGACCGCGGAATGACAATGGCTGTTACAAAAGCAAAAGAAGCAGGTTCGGGCGCAATAATATGTGCTTCAACCGGCAATACTTCCGCATCTGCTGCAGCATACGGGGCAAGAGCAGGCTTAAAAACATTTGTATTAATTCCTGACGGATATATAGCTTTAGGTAAATTATCACAAGCCATGATGTACGGAGCTGAAATTATTGCAATTCAGGGTAATTTTGATGAAGCTTTGGATTTTGTCAGAAAAATTTCCGATAATTATCCTATAACTCTTGTAAATTCAGTAAATCCATATAGAATTGAAGGTCAAAAAACCGGTGCATTTGAAGTTTGTGAAGCGTTAGGTGACGCTCCTGATTATCACTTTATACCTGTTGGAAACGCAGGAAATATCACTGCATACTGGAAAGGTTATAAAGAATTTTATCAATGCGGTAAAATCACAAAAACACCTAAAATGATGGGATTTGAGGCAGAAGGTGCTGCTGCAATCGTAAAAGGAGAAAGAATTTTGCATCCTGAAACTATTGCAACTGCGATACGTATCGGAAACCCTGCAAGTTGGGAGAAAGCTGTTGCCGCACGTGATGAAAGTAACGGTATGATTAATTATGTAACAGATGATGAAATTTTATACGCATATAAATTACTTGCTTCAAGCGAGGGTGTTTTAGCCGAACCTGCAAGTGCCGCATCTGTTGCAGGATTAATAAAGGTAAAAGATAAAGTTCAAGCGGGTTCAAAAGTTGTCTGCGTACTGACAGGTAACGGTTTAAAAGATCCTGACAACGCTATTAAGCATTCTAATTGTGATGTTAAAAAGACACCTGCAGATATGAATGAAATCTTAAAGGCAATGAATATATAATTTTACAATTATTAATTGCTAATCCCAATTTAAATAAAAAAAAGTCCATAATATCCCAATTCGCATATAAAACGTAAATTAAGGTGTTTATTTTTGTTTTTGTGCAATTGCGTGCAAATACTTTTTATATTATTATTTAAAAACAGACTATATAGGAGTATATTTTTATGAAAAAAGTTATGGTTTTGAATTGTAGTCCGAGAAAGAATTTTAACACTGCAAAAATGCTTAAAGAGGCACAAAGAGGCGCAGAATCAGTTGGTGCAGATGTAGAATATATTAATCTCTATGAGTACAATTTTAAAGGCTGTATGAGTTGCTTTGCATGCCAGAGAAAAGGCAGCACAACAGATGGAATTTGTGCAATAAGAGATGATTTGAAACCGATACTTGAAAAATGTATGAGTGCCGATGCAATATTTATCGGAACACCTGTTTATTTTTCATACCCGACAGGAGTTTTCAGATGTTTTATAGAACGTCTTATGTTTCCGAACCATACTTATATGATTGACAGAGAACACGGTGGTCTAAAAAGACGTATGGATAAAATTATTCCAACGGGTGTTGTTTTTACAATGAATTGTCCTGAAGAAATGGCAAAAAATATTAATTATCCTACAATTCTTGAGGAAAACGTTAAAGGATTAAATCATATTATGGGTTATGCTGAAAGCGTTTATGCGTATGATACAACTCAATTTGCCGATTTTTCAAAATACAATTGCGACCTTTTTGACCCAAATCATAAAAAAGAAGTACAAGAAAACCAATTTCCAAAAGATTTAGAAGCAGCATTTGAATTAGGTAAAAAATTAGCACAAATGTAGTGGCTGAGCCACTGCAATCGTTACCAACAGTATTAGGTGCGAACAGTGGACTTGGTGAAATGGCTGAGTCACTGCAATCATTACCAACAGTATTAGGTGCGAACAGTGGACTTGGTGAAATGGCTGAGCCACTGCAAAAAATCATTTCCCCTCTTGAGGGGGGGAATAGAAACACTTGGCGGTTAGCCTAGTGTTTCTTTAGGGGGTGTGACAAAAATTCCCCCTACCCTGACTGTTTTGGTACTTCCCCCACTGGGGGCAGACAGTTTTAACACAGAGTAAAACATCCCCGTTTTGGAGATAAGCTACATTTTTTTAAACTTATCTGCATCGAGGTACCGAATTACCCTTGCGGGATTTCCAACAACTACCGCATTATCCGGTACGTCTTTTGTAACCACGGCACCTGCACCTACTACGGCATTTTCTCCAATAGTAACCCCCGGAAGAATTGTTACATTCACCCCTATCCAAACATTTTTCTTTATATGAACAGGCTTGCAGGTTATTACGTATCTGTCATACATATCGTGATTATTTGTGGCAATTGTACAATTTAGAGAAATCATTGTGTTATCTTCAATTGTCAAACCGCCTGCCGACATACATTGAAAATTATTTAGTATAGTGACATTCTTTCCGATTTTAACTTTATCTGCAAGAATAGTAAAAATTGGCGGATGCAAAATGGTATTTTCGCCCAACGTATGATTAAAAAGTTCATCTACCAACTCTTTACATTCAGGCGTTGTCGGGTTTGTATGATTTATTCTAAAACACAAATCAGAGCTTCTTTTTGCTTCTGCAATTCGCTCAGGACTTTGTGTCCTTACGTCAATTCTTACTTCTTCCATCTTTTCACCTCTAAAATATACATATTTCCTTACTTTAATTTGTTGTATTCTTCATCAGATACCGGCTCGAGCCATTCATTTGAACCTCCTTCTGACGGTACTTCTATTGCAACATGACTAAACCAGCTATCTTTTGCAGCACCGTGCCAGTGCTTTGTTTCAGGCGGAATATTTACTACATCACCCTTTTTAAGTTCAATTGCTTTTTTCCCCCATTCCTGATAGTACCCTCTTCCACCGGTTACAAGAAGAATTTGTCCGCCTTTATGGTGGATATGCCAATTATTTCTGCATTTAGGTTCAAAAGTAACGTTAGCTGTAACAACTTGTTCTTTTGTCAACATATTCAAATAACTTTGTCCGATAAAATATTTTGCATACGTATCATTTTTATCCCCGATATCAAAAACTTTTGTTTTTGGCATAGATGTCAAAATCAATATTTCACTGATTTGTTTATCGGTTAAACCGGTATTTTTACCTATTTGAATATGAGCATTCAATTGAGGTTCAACACCTTCCATAGAAGATAATGCTGCTATGGTAGAGATTTCTCTTTCCTGATGGGTTAAAACACCACGAGCAAAGATATCACCAAATAGATGTTCTTTCAAATAATCATCAATTACGGGTGCAAATTGAAACAGTTCACCTTTTACGGGTTGTCCGACAAGCTCTGTTTGAGTTTTTTCGCCTATTTTATTTTTATCTGAAGTTTTATCTAAAGGTTTTCCGGCAATGCCGTTTTTATATTTACCTGATTTTGAAACTTTTAAAAGCGTGGACAACCCGTTCAAACTCCTTGGAAAACCGCAATAAGCGTACATTTGTACAAGTATCTCTTTTGCCTCATTGACAGTCATACCGTCATCAAGTCCTTTTTTTATTGCACTTTCAAGATTTCCTAAATCACCGATTGCTGTATATGATGAAATCAAAACTATATTTTTTTGTTTCTGCGTTAAATTTTCTTCTGCCATAACATTTGTTCCTATAACTAAAAGCAATATTGCCATTAATATCTTAAAAATTTTCATTAAATGTCCTCAATTTCAAATTATAATTCAATATTTTTTAACCACTGCTCAACGCGTTTTACTGTTTCTTCTCTATCTGTTTGTGCAATATGTCCGTACATAGCAAGTCCGTCTGCTTTTACTCCGCCTGAACCTTCATGGGTACAGAAGTGATAAATATTTTTACCAGACAAATCGTAACTTTCCAAAAAAGTATAAACAGGCATTGGCATATCTCCCCACCAATTCGGATAACCGACAAAAATATTATCGTAATCATCAATATTATCAACCTTATCAGTTAATTGAGGACGTGCATTTTCCTGTTTTTCTTTTTTTGCAAACTGGATTAAAGAAGTATAAGTGTTTGGATAATTGTCTTCAACAACTTTTATTTCAAACAAATCACCATTTGTTTGTTCGGCTATAATTTCTGCCAATTTTTTTGTGTTACCTTCGGCAATCACACCAACACCATATTGTTCTCCTGTTCTTGAAAAATAAGCTATTAATGATTTTCCCATAACATTCTCCTTTATCTTATAAAATTAGTAAACACAATTTCTTCTGTTTTTGGCATAGGAATACCTGCTTTTTGCCCTGCTTCCTGACATTTCAGATGCCAAGCCATGTTGCGCGCGAGTATTCTCATATTTTGCATTCCTTCCAAATCTTGTTTGGCTTGTTCGGCTGTTGCTCCGTGCACCATATTCCAGTATCTTCCTGAAATCATAGGCATTTGAGTTATTGCAAAATATTTATTCAATTGATCAAGAGCTGCGGTTGTGCCTGATCTTCTTGCGCAAGCTACGGCAGCACCGGGTTTATGCAAAAATATATCTCCTCGTCCCGATTGAAAAGCCGTAAAAAATGCCCTATCTAAAAACGCGGTTATTCCGCCGCAAGCCGAACCGTAATGTACCGGAGAACCGAAAATAAATCCGTCAAAATCTTTTGCATATTCAAGAAAATTATTTACATCATCATCGTTAATCACGCATCTGCCTATTTTTGAGCAGGCGTAACAGCCTCTGCAAGGAGTTATAGAACCTGTTCCGATTTGATAAATTTCAGACTCAATACCTTCTTCTTTTAAAGTTTTTGAAATTTCTTCTAATGCTGTATAAGTGCAACCATTTTTGTGCGGTGAACCGTTAAACAATAATACTTTCATTTATTTCTCCTTATAAATATAGAATATAATAGTTTATACGCCTATGTATATAATATCTTAATTTACACGCTTATTAATGTTTGTAAAGATTTGTAAACTATAAAATTAATATATGTTTATTTATTGAAATAGGTCAAACATACGTTATAATAATATATAATTTGTATAGCGCTGCAAGGATTTGTTGATGAAGAAGATCTGTAACGATCTTAAAAAAAGGTATGCCGTTACCCTAAAGAATTCATTAGCATCAAAGACCTTGTCTTTGGCTGCTTTGGCAGGTCTTATTTTGTTTGGCGGCGGCAGCGCATCTGCATCAGACACGGAATCAACTTTAGCGCAAGAACACGTTATAAATTTATCCCAAGAAATACAATCTCAAACAGCAGCGAGCATTAACCCAAAAGATATCAGTTACATATCAAACAGCGCAACCTATGTGGCTGAGCCACTGCAAGAGCTACCAACAGTCTTGAGAGCAAACGGCGGACTTGGTGAAATAGCTGAGCCACTGCAAGAGCTACCAACAGTCTTGAGAGCGGACGGCGGACTTGGTGAAATAGCTGAGCCACAGCATGATAAAATTTCCTCTCCGGATGGGAAGGATAAAGGTGGGGTAAGCTATATTGCAAACGGCACAAGCGACGCGGTAATCCACAATAACCTGTCATTGACTACATCAACGGCGCTGAGGGTTATGGCTTGACCTTTACTGGTGATAATACGGGTAAAGTAAACTACAACAACAAGATTATCGGCGGGGCAGTTGTAAACATAAATAATGTCGATTTCAACTGGAACATGTCAGGCAACAACGTTATGGATAAGAGATGTAGAAAAGGATTTAAACAATGTTACTACACCTCAACCAACCCCTGCAAAAGATAATTTAACTAACAATACTCCTAAACAAAAATCGATGATGAAATCATTAGATAAACAAAAATCAAGAAATATTGCAAGATACCGTGCAATGCTTGAAAATTAATTATAGCATTAAAATCCATCGCCGAACAATTGTAGCACTGACCAAGTTCCGCTTGGTGGGTTCTCCTCAATATCTTTTATTTTTTGCTTAAAATGGAGATGAGGGGAGTGTCTTGTTCGTGTAATTTAACACTCGGTAAGAGATAAAATTATCTTTGAGATTGAGATTTTATGCGGAATTATTAATTCTTTATTAATTTTTCATGACGATCTTGTTTTGTATGTTACAGTAGTAGCATAAATTTAATACATTTATGATTTTAATCCGGAGGAAGAAAATAAACCTTTAGTAATGGCAGGAAAAAATAAAATGTTAGAGGGCGAATTAAAGCCGTTTTTCACAATCCATGATATAATCATACCGAAAGAAACTTTAAAAGAATTATGGAAATAGGTAAAAATAATCTTAATAAGAATACAAAGGCTATATTTATTTATTGCCTTTGTGTTCTATTCTTTTTAATTTTTAATAATCAAAAGGTTTTTGTTCCAATTACTATTCCTGTAGTTGATATAATCTTATATTTTTCAGACTTGAATAAAAATATAGGAGAACCAAAAGCTGATTTATTTTCGTTTTTTATTTTAATATTTATCATTCGACACACATATATATATATAACAGCAATATTTTTTGGGATATTTAAAAAAATAAAAAATCTAAAATTTAAAACATCTGTATTGGTAATTATCATAGTAAATTTTATATTTTATTATTTTTCATCTGTAAGATTGTATCATAATGAGTGGTATGCACATATTAATCCCAAAGATGCTTTTTCTGATTATTATTTCTGGATTCTACCTGTTTATTTTTTAATATACAAATTCTGGGGATACATCACCAAAAACTCTGTAATAAATTTTGAAAAAATTGAATATTACATGTCTGTAGAATTTATAGCAGATTTGTACTTGAAAATAAAAAGGAATTACATCAAAAGACCTTAAATTTACTTTCACAATCCATGATATAATCATACCGAAGGAAATACTTGACGAATTATGGAAATATCAGATAGGATAGGTTGAATAGAAATATTCAACCCATAAAATTTTTTAGCGGCATAAAGCCACAGTTTTTATTAGAGATGAGGGGAGTGTCTTGTTCGCTCGCTTTTAACGTGTCTTCGGTTTGGCTACTCAATAAACAATGTTTATTTCGTGCCAAAGCCTTCGCACTCAGCTCGCTCACGCTCGAACCACTGACCAAGCTCCGCTTGGTGGGTTCTCCTCAATATCTTTTATTTTTTACTTAAAATGGAGATGAGGGGAGTCGAACCCCTGTCCAAAATGGATCTTGATAAACTTCTACGAGTGTAGATTTCATTCTCTCGATTAAGTCGGGGAAAATCACTACCTTTTAACTTAATCCAAGGTTTTATTTAAAGGAAACTCTAAACCTTTGACAATTATCTTGATACGCCTATTGTCATCAGCGCACTGCGTCTTGCATAATTGACCCATACCACCGGCAAGCTGGGCAATATGAGTAGCTAAATAACTAAGCAGCTAGAGCGTATCTAGGTGCGAAGTTGCCTTTTACAACGTTAGCATTTAATTTGTTTTGCTCGTTGATAACCGAGAACAGCGCTCGGACTCGCAATCCATCTCAATCGGAACATCCTGTCTAATCCAAAACATCCCCATATATTTCAACTTTCAATGTTCGTATACTACATTATAACGCTCATTGTATATTTTTCAAGAGGAATTTTTATTTATTTTCATATTATTAAATTTTGTAAATAGCCATGTTTCTATAATTTTCGACAAATATCTTTTATATCTCTTCCCGAAAAGCAAGGCAGACAGTGAAATAGTAAGATAGCTTCAATTTTATTTTCTTTTTATTGTTCAATTATAGCCCTTTTTTGTCCGATACAATCTAAATTTGCAAGATATAATTGTTTTATGGGAGATTTTTATATGAAAAAGAAAAATATACTGACAGAGCCTGAAATTTCAATAATTCAACTTGCTGCCAGCGGTTTAGATAACGATGAAATTGGCAAAAGATTATATATAAGCAGACATACGGTAAAAGCTCATATTGCGGCAATTCTCAAAAAAATGGACTGTTCCAACAGAACACAGGCTGTTTATATCGCAACAAAAAATAATTGGATTGAGTAAATTTCAGATAATAATATATTAATTTAATAACAGCAATTATATGGAGGTATAAAAAATCTGGTAAAAACTCTTACTTAGTCACGACTTTGATTATGGCTACTTTATTCAAAGAAATTTTTAACTGGGACGTCAAAATATTCAGCTATTTCAATTAGTTTTTTTAAACTTATAAAGCGCTCAAATCTTTCAATGTGACCAATAAATTTCGAATTTGTATCCAAAATTTCAGATAATTTTTCTTGCGAAATATTAGATGCTAAACGATATTTTTTAACATTTCTTCCGATTGTTCTATAAGTTTCTTCTTGAATACTTGACATATTTACATTTTATATACTATACTATATAAGCACCACTGCTATATAAGCACTATTGGATAATTATGAAAGGACTTTTAAATGTATGAAGGGTTAATTGTATGGACTATTATTGGAGCAATTGCAGGGGGTTACCTTTATTTTTTACCGGGAGTAATTGCAGGTTATAAAAAACATAAATATAGAACTGCCATAACAATTATAAATTTATTTACGGGTTGGACAATTGTAGGTTGGATAGGATTATTAATTTGGGTTTTAATGCCAGAAAATCAAATAAAAATAGATTACACAGAACAATTAATGAGATTGTCAGAATTGAAAAATAGTGGAGCTATTACAGAGAATGAATTTGAAAAAGAAAAAGCAAAGTTATTAAATTTTGACAAATAAATTCTGTTAAGGGGTTATAATATGAAAGGATGTTTATTATTATTTTTAGTGTTAATAATTAGCATTATATTTTTTAATTTTATAGATAGTAAATATATTAATATCTTTATTTTAATTGCATATTCTATATTTTTTTTATTATATCTATATAAATATAAAAATAATAAAAAATTTGAAAATAATATTGTGGAAGAGAAAGATACAAAAATTTCATGTTCAAATAGCAATAAGGAAATAAATAAAAATGCTAAATTTTGCCGATATTACGATATAAAAACTGCCTATAAATCTTTAACTGAAAAATTTAAATTTATTAATAAAAAACATTTTTATTATTTTATTACTGCGATATTAATTATTATTTTGTTTGTATTTGGATGTATAATTACAAATTTAAAAAATCAAAAATTAGCGTATAGTACGGGATTAAAGTGTTTTGAGAATAAAGATTGGCATTGTGTTATAGAAAATTTTACTGAATTAAATTATAAAGATAGCGATAAAAAATTAAAAATTGCACAATATGAGAATTATATAATTAAAGGAAATAATAAACTAAAAAATAAATTATACAGTGATGCATTATATCGATATAAAAAAGCTTTAGAATTGCAACCAAATAATAAAGAATTAAAAATAAAAATAGATAGCCTTGAAATTCTTGCAAACAAAGAGCAAAAAGATAATGCAATAAGACAAAAACAACAAGAAGAAGTATTTCGTAAAAATGAAATTAAAACAAAAATTTCTGATACAGCTATTTATCAAATACCTACAAAATTTGGGCAAGGATATGATGAAACTATAAAAAGATATGGCATTACAACTATTAACAGAATAAACAAACTTGCCCCAAAGGCAGCAGAATTAGTTGCACAAAATCCTAATTGTACAAAAGTTATAGCTATTGATGTCGCGGATGATAAAAGTACTCGAAATTCAATAACGTTTTTTGCTGATTGTGGAGATATAGACAATATTAGAGATATACAAAGATTTTATGTAAATGAAAAGGAAATAAAAGAAAATGCAATTCCAAAAAGCATAAAAGAACAGGCAAAATCAATAGACAACGGTCAATATATTCTTATGTGTGAAGCTGAAATTAAAGCTCGATTAAATTTCCCTTCTACATACAAAGCAAATATTATATCAAGTCGGGTATTAAAAGCATCTTTAAATACTGTCGTTACTGTGCCATTTAAAGCTAAAAACGCTCATAATCTCGAGTTAAAAAATAAAGGAACTTGTTATTATAACGGCACAACATTAACAGATATAAATATACAAGAGGAACTATAAATATGAAAAAAAATATATTAACTATTATACTAATAAGTTTTATGCTACTTATAAATACAACAACAGTCTTTGCTGAAACAGTTGTATTTAATTGGAAAACATTAAAATTTCACAAGCCAAGCTGTCAGTGGGCTAAAAAATGTACCATGAATTGTACAAAAGTAGATAAAAAAGAAGCAATAAAACATGGTGGAAAACCTTGTAAAGTATGTGGTGGATAATATAATGAAAAATTATATTTTATTACTAATATGTATATTATTATTAAATTTTAATTATTCTTTTGCCAAAGAAAAATCTTATAATAAATATTTAAAAATGGAAGAAAAATTTTCTTTAGAAATTTTAAAACCCTATGAAAATGATAAAAGTTTAATTCAAAAATTTATGTTGTATGAAGATTGTAAGATTTTTTGTATTTATGGTAAAAATGCAAATACTATTGGCAAAAATATAATGTCAAATGTAGAAGACTTGGAAAATGAACCCAATAATATAAATTATAAATATGCAGTAAAAACATATGACTTATACAAATTTTTATGTAAGGAATATCAACAATATTTAGGGCGCAAAAGAACAACACTTAATATTCAAAATAAAATTATAATTGTACCAGATGAAGATTTTGATAAGTTAGATAAAGCAATAATAACTAATATCATATTATTAAATTCTTCATTAAGGTAAAATGGTCTAAATAAAAACACTTATAACAAAATTTATTATTTAACTGCCAAGATATAACTGTTATCTACGAAACGGCAGATGTCCTTTAGGGGCATTGAACCATCCAATATTATGGATATCCAATGTTTTTTATTCATATGATACCCCGGATATACATTTTTATTACTTAGAACTATTTCCATATCTTCTGCAGGAACCCTTAAATCAACCACTTCTACGCTCTCGTCGCTTTTAAAGCCAAATTTATTTCTTTTAACAGTTAATATTGCAGCATACCATTTTTGGGTATCTTTGCGCCTAAATATACCGTTATCCGGAAATTTTTCCCACAAGCATTCTATCTCGTCACCGTATTTTTTTGTAACGTAGTCTATCAATTTCTTAGTCATTTCATATTTAAAAACATCGTTGTCAAAACATTCTTCTTCAATAGAATTAAGTATTTTGTCGTATTCTTCACGTACTTTACCTACAAAAGTTCCTTCTGCACTCTGTACAAGGTGGAGAGTATATTCTTCGCCAAAATCAACTTCTATAACTTTTGTTTTTATCTTTCCGGATTTTGAGATTTCTACAGTTAATTCAAATTGGTTATCCAAAAAACTTTTCACAAACTTATACCCGTCTTTATTTTCCTCAAATCCGAATTTTAATAATTTGGCAAAATTTGGTTTTTTGTTTTTGAAACAAGTGTTATTCATTGAATTAATCTCCTTGAATAAAATGATAAATTGCTGCACCCTAATCGCATTGTGCAAACATTTTTTTATGAGTGTTATTATATTGTTTATTACTTATTTGTATCTCATTATATTTATCTTTTTATTATAGTAAGAAATAACACAGCTAATGTAATCATATAATATAATGAATTTTAACCTATTTTATTCTTGTGCTAAAATTTAGTTATGAAAAGATTTTTTAAAATACTTTTTATATTCTTGTATATGATTTTTTCGCTCGGTGTTAACAGTTGTAATGCCGTAACGAATTTACAGCAAAATTTTGCTCCGTATATTTCAAAACAAACAAGTGAAAATAATATTATATTCAATACGAATCATTACAACGAATTTGCGGTTGTTTCAACAAATCACAACAATTATGAATTATATGCTATTAAATCTTCTGCTAATGACGGTTGTTGTATTTTTGAAAACAGTCTTTTAAATAATAATTTTGCAACAAAAAATCAGAAATTTTCAAATAATAAAAATTTATTAAACAAATCTCATAATATATCTCCAAACTTAAAAAATGAGATTTGCACCCGTGCTCCTTAATCTACTTGTTAAAGTTTAGTAGTAAAAATTTTATAAGGAGAAAATAATGGACACAGAACTGTTAAAAACAGGGGTCTTTGTTATGCTCATGGGAATGGGAACAGTATTTTTGTTCCTGTTAATAATGATTGGCATGATGTATTTTAATTCATTTGTGCTAAAAATTATAAATAAATATTGCCCTGAGGAAATAGAAACCCCAAGTAATAATAAAAAAATAAATGATAATAATTTAGCTGAAATAGCAACAGCAATTGCTTGTGCAATCAGGGAAAGGAGCAAAAATGCTTGAAAGTTTTATTTCTTCGCATAATATTGCTATTTCCGCAAGTTTATTGATTGTTGCATATATATTCATTGCTTTGGAAAAAATTCCTAAAGTAACTATTGCATTATTTGGAGCTGCCATAACTATTATTCTCGGTTTGGTAAGCCAAAATAAAATGGTAGGAAATATAGTAAATCCTCATTATTTTATAAATTTTATTGATTTCAATGTTATATTTTTACTCGTATCAATGATGATTATTGTATCTATAACTACCCGCAGCGGAGTATTTAATTGGGTTGCAAATAATCTTTTGAGGTTTACAAAAGGACATCCGATAAAAGTTTTGTTTGCATTGGGTTTATTTACTGCTGTAACCAGTGCTTTTTTAGATAACGTTACTACAGTAATACTGATTATGCCTATAACCTTTGCAATTGCAAAAAAATTAGATATTGACCCAATACCATTTTTGATAACAGAAATTTTTGCTTCAAATATCGGAGGAACAGCAACGCTTATTGGAGATCCTCCAAATATAATAATAGGAAGTGCCGGCGGACTTTCTTTTATGGATTTTATAAAAGAATTAACTCCTGTTGTTGCAATAATATTGCTGATTGTTATAACAGGCATGACGATAATTTTTAAGAAAAAATTGCACGCCGATAAAAATAAAATGGCGAGTGTTGCAAATCTTGATAATTCTGGGGTAATTACGGACAAAGCGCTTATGTGGCGTTCTGTAACAGTATTAGCCTTTGTAATATTAGGATTTATGTTGCACGATATTATACATTTAGAAACATGTGTGGTTGCAATGCTTGGAGCAAGTATTCTACTGTTATTTGAAAAACCAACCAACATTTTGCGTGAGGTAGAGTGGAATACAATATTCTTCTTTATAGGTTTATTTATCATAATTGGCGGATTAGAAGCTTCCGGTGGTATAAAATTAATGGCAGAGTGGATTTTAAAAATTACTCAAGGCAGTCAAACTGCAACATCCATGTTAATTTTATGGGCATCAGGTATTATATCCGGAATTATCGATAATATTCCATACACGGCGACAATGTCCCCTATGATAGTTGAAATTCAAAAGACTATGGGACAGACCTATGCATATCCTTTGTGGTGGGCATTGTCTTTGGGCGCCTGCCTTGGCGGAAATATGACCATAATAGGTGCGGCTGCCAATGTTATCGTATCTGAAAATGCTGCAAAGGAAAATCATCCTATTGCCTTTTTGAAATTTATGAAATACGGAATTATAACAGTTACTGTATCACTTGTTATAAGTTCTATATATATTTGGTTACGATTTTTGAAATAGGAGAATTATAAAATGACAGATAATAATTCTAATAATAAAAATAATAATTTAGGTGAAGATAAGAGTACAGGGTTGCTTGGAGTATTAATATTCACGATATTTATGATTGTTGCAATGGTTGTATTAATACACTTTAAACCGTAATTTACAACATTCAGATTAGATAAAGGATAGATTTAAAATCTATCCTTTATTTTAGTAAATTTTCCCAATCTTTTGAAAGTTTTTTAAGAATATTTTTTGTCTCTGCTTTGTCTAATAAAATATTTTGTACTGCAGAATTTACCAAATTATTCACATCTTTTTGATTTCTTGAGGCTTTTAATACCGGCTCAACTTTGTTCAACTGCTTTGCGCTTATTACTCTTGCTTTTGCCATTAAATCATCCTTAGCATAGCGGGTATAAAAATCATTATTTAAAGCTTCTTTGTTTACTGCAATTACATTTGTAAGTTTTGCAAGTTCTAATTGGTTTTTAGTATTTGTCAGATAAAGTGCAAATTTTATAGCTTCATCTTTATGTTTTGCCCGTTGCGGAATGACAAAATTCATTAAAGAAAAATCATTTTGCCCGATTTCTCCCTTAATTTGAGGAGCAATATCCGTATGAGTATACGTTGATGGAGCATTTTCTTTTATCATATTTAAGAAATTTGCACCGGCTTGAAACAACACAATATTTTCTGACATATATTTTTCTAAAGCCTCGCGATGCGTCTGAGTTATAGATTCTTTCGGAATTAAATTTTTTGCATAAAGATTTTTGAACAAATTAAATACATATTCTGATTTTTCAGAAGATATATTTTCTGAAGAATTGACACCATATTTATTCAAAATTTTTAACATTGTGTCATTTTCGGTAATGTTTGGCAAAAACACATACGCACCGGTTTTGGCTTTTATTTGTGGCGCAATTTCAGCGATTTCTTCGTATGTGGCAGGAACTTTAACTCCTGCTTTTTGAATTAAATATTTATTATAAATAGTAACGGCACTTGTTGCATACCAAGGCAGAGAATATAATTTTCCATTATATTTTAAAGAATTTATAATCGCTTGATTATACTGTGCAGTATTTTCTTGTGGTATTTCGTATAGCGCTCCTTTTTGTGCAAGTGTTGCCGAAAAATCAGGATTTAAGTTTATTAAATCAGGAGGATTGTCACTCAAAACTGATGCAAGCGTTCTTTTTTCGCCTTCCGAGAACGGAACGTCAATCCATTTAATTTTTATATCAGGATTTTCTTTTTCAAAATCAGAAATTACTCCATTCATATAATCTGCAAAATCACTCATTTGAAGAGTCCAAAAAACGACTTCATTTTCGTTTGTAGATATAAAATTGCTATAAGAAAACCAGACACCTATAGTTATGACAATTAACCCAAAAATAATAAAAATTCTTTTCATGTTGTTATTCTAGCATAAAATATAAGATATTTTCAGG
Organism: Cyanobacteria bacterium UBA2855; assembly: GCA_002350725.1. Taxonomy (GTDB): domain Bacteria; phylum Cyanobacteriota; class Vampirovibrionia; order Gastranaerophilales; family Gastranaerophilaceae; genus UBA1221. Next base: position 129,043 of record DEFJ01000015.1, read on the forward strand.
TCTTAATATACATTAAAAAAATATTTATATATTTAAAAATAAATAACCTGCATTCAAGTAGGTTGCAAACAATATCCACAGAAAATAAGGTATTAACAATAGTCCTGAAATTTTAGAAACTGAATAAAACTTTTTAAAGGTCAAAAATACAAAAATATCCATTAAAATCACAATAACCAAAGCCAATGTCATATTTTGCATACCAAAAAACACCGGACTCCATATAAAATTCAATACCAATTGAATTACGAAGAAAATATATCCTGATTTTTTGCCGTACCCTTGCTTATTTATATAAATTATAAGTGCAGCCGCAATCATTGCATACAGTATACCCCACACAGGTGCAAATAACCAATTCGGAGGCGCCATTGGCGGTTTTATTAAATTGTTATACCAAATTGAATTGTACATAAATCTATTCTGCATATATTTATCTTTATTTTCAATTGCCCAAAAGAATATATGAATAGACAATTCAAAAAATTTAATCTAATTGTTAAATTTTAGTTAATTAAATCGGGTTTTTTAAAAAACAGAGCGATAATATAAATGTTGAAAGTGATAGTTATGAAATACGAAAGGAGAACATCATGAAATTCTTAATTAAAAAATCACCTGACGGTTTTATTAAATCCGTAAATGATGAAATCAGTTCTATTTTAAACAGGAATTTTGACAGCTTATTTCCGGAATATATCTATAACGAAGATATGGACTGCGAAAAGTATGCCATGCCGGTAGAGTTACACGAAAAAGACAATGAGTATTGTGTAAAGGCTGAATTACCGGGAGTTAAAAAAGAAGATTTAGATATTGATATTGACAAAAATCACATTACTATCAATGCTAAAAAAGAAGAGGAACAAAAAGAAGATACCAAAGGATTTAGAAAATCCGAATTTCGTTATGGCGAATTTTCAAGAACCGTATACTTCCCTCAGGATATCGATACCGAAAAAACTACAGCAAAACTTGAACATGGTATTTTAAGAATTGAAGCTCCAAAAATTAATGCCGAGAAAGATAAAATTAAAAAACTTTCTGTTCAATAATTTATGCAACGAGTTCAATTTTAAAAAAGGGAACGAACTTTTAAAAGTTTGTTCCCTTTTTGGTTTTTGCAATATAATTACGCATTTATAGCAGCCTGCAAAAATTAAGTTTATTTTTTTACATAATTTATGATACAATAAACCCATTAAAGAAAGGATTTTATTATGAAAAAGAAATTTTTAGTTTTTGCAGGTTCTATACTATGTCTTGCTTTACTTGCTCAGACCGTAATAGCAAAAGGTGATGACACAATGGCTCTAAAAAGAAATTTAAAAGTGTTTACAAAAGGAGAAGCCATAACATATCCTATTCCGGAAGGAACAACAATCGAATGTTATGCAAAAAAATTAGATGGCAGCATTGATGCGTTTAGTGAATACAATGATTATTTCTATATGAAAGATGGTAAACTCTATTCTGACACCATGAGAAAATTATACCAACCTGAACGTAAAAATAAGTTGAAAAAAGTCAGAAAAGTAAAATTAACAGATAACGGAAATACCATTCAGATATATGATCCTCTTTTTGAATGGTCACTAAGACACCATACACGTGTAGTTAAAATTAATAAAGAAACAGGTACCTATTTTATGAAAGGGGTACAAGACAATTGGAGATGGTACAGAAACATCATCTCAACAGGATATTGTAGAGCAATAAATCCGTAAATTTTAGGATTATTATAAAATATATAGGTAGATAAAATTGAACTGAAATCATAAAACCGTACGAAATATTAATCGGTTATAAAATTTCAGTTCAATTTTTATTTACCTATTTTTAGATGTGTTTTATTTATTAACAGATAGCGGAGTTCCTTTTTCGCCTATATAAAAAACAACAAGCTCAACCGGCTCATTTCCGGAATTTTTACCATAATGATATTTCCCTATTAATTCAGGCAAAACTTCTCCTTCATGAAGGGTTATTTCTTTATTATCATCTGTAATAACTGTTAAAGTACCTTTTTTTACATATGCAATATTTACTAAATCATGCTTGTGCATAGGTAATTTTTCATTAACATTTATAATAATTTTTAAAACCGTAACTTCCGGTTTTTTTATTTTTAATTTTTTATATTCGGTATTATCCCAAGTAGAAGTTGTTTTTAATAATACATCCTTTTCTGCTGAATATGATGAAATCGTTGTACACAATATCATTACAAAAAACATTATTACTAATTTTACCGCTTTATTCATACCATTTAATCCTCATACATATCTAAAAACTTTCGACCATTATATAACAAACTCTTATTAAAATACAATGTCACTTCAAACTCGTAAACCCGATTAGAGAAAAACTAATATTTAAATTTTTTATATATAATTTTAATCTATGCTATAATGTTTCCAAAACAAAAGAAATAATTTTATATCATAAAATATAAACCAGATTACTTTTACAAATTTAAGGATTAAATATATGGCAACATTAAAAACATCAGTATTAGGAATAGAATTTGAAAATCCGTTTTTATTAGCATCAGCACCACCTACCGCATCAATAGAAAGTATTGATAAAGCATTCGAGATGGGTTGGGGAGGTGCAGTATTAAAAACCATAACTCCTGATGATTTGGAAATGATAGAAGCCAGTCCGCGTTATGCTACAATAAAAGAAAAGGGTAAAGTAATCTGTCTGCAAAATATAGAATTATTAAGCCATGAAACTATACAATACTGGGTTGAGGGAATTAAATATTTAAAAAAGAAACATCCTTCAAAAGTCATAATTGCAAGTATTATGGCACCCGTTGAACGTGAAAAATGGCAGAATCTTGTAATAACATTGAATGAGACCCCGATTGATGCTTATGAGCTTAACTTCTCATGTCCGCACGGTATGCCTGAAAAACATATTGGAATGGCTATAGGCACAAGTGCAGAAATTTCAACACTTATAACAGCCTGGGTGAAAGCTGTTGCAACAAAACCTGTTTTTGTAAAATTAACTCCGAATGTAACTGATGTTACATGGATTGCCGGTGCAGTTGAAAGAGCAGGAGCGGATGGACTGGCTGCGATTAATACAGTACAAAGTTTTATGGGTATTAATCTTGACACATTAGAGCCTATTCTCAATATTGACGGACATTCAACCTACGGCGGATTATCAGGTGAAGCCGTTAAACCAATAGGGTTTAGATGTGTTGCTCAACTAAGACAAAATTCCGATTTACCAATACTTGGTATGGGTGGAATATCTAATTGGAAAGATGCAACACAATACATTGCACTCGGTTCTGATGCTGTTCAAATTTGTACAGAAGTTATGATAAACGGCTACGGAATTATTAACAACTTAAAATCAGGTTTGTTGAATTATTTGGAATCTAAAGGATTTAATGACATATCGGAATTAAAAAATATTGCAGTTCCAAAAATCACATCACACGAAAAATTGAATAAAAAAATTCAACTTTATCCTTCCATCGATAAAGAAAAATGTGTATCTTGCGGAAAGTGCGCAAAGATATGTTCTGAATCCGAATATCACGCATTAAGTCTTAATAAAGATTGTTTATGCTTGGATAAAAACTCTTGCGTAGGTTGTTCATTATGCAGCCATGTATGCCCTAAAGAAGCCATAAAAATGTGTTGCTGAGAATAAAATAAAAAGTAAACAAACATAAAATATATTACCGGTGCACAACTACGACTCATTTTGTCGTAGTTGTGTTATATTATGAAAATATAAGGAGAAACAAATGTCCAGATTAAATAAAGCAAATGAAATTATAGAACTTGCAATTTTGATGCAAAACAGTTATTGCGGTTTGACTTTAGATGATATCGCTCACGAATTTGAATGTTCTCGTCGCAGTGCAGAGAGAATGAAAGCTGTTTTGGTTGAAAAGTTTGGGAATAAAATTGAAGAAGTAAACAATGAAAAAGACAAGAAAAAACGCTGGAGATTTAAAAAAGGTACAATGAATTGGCTTATAAATTTCACATCAAGTGATTTTGCCAATCTTGAACTCTGTAAAAAATCTCTGAAATCTTCGGCAAAACAAAAAGAAATGGATGAACTTATTGAAAAAATCAAAGCACTTAATCCTCAAAATGTTTCAAATATTGATGTTGAGGAAATTTTATCCTCCCAAGCCTATGCAGTAAGACAGGGATTTAGAGAAAATATTAAACTTGAAACTCTGCAAATAATAAACGACGCAATTCTTTGCCAAAAACAAAT
>DEFJ01000015.1:133311-138098 GCA_002350725.1 Cyanobacteria bacterium UBA2855
AGTTTATTTAATTGCTTACAACCATTATGTTAAAGCAATTTGGACATACAGAATTTCAAAAATTAAAGAAATAAAATTAACTGATAATTATTTTGATAAAGATGAAAGTTTTAATATGGAAGAATATTGTGCAAGGTCATTTGGAGTTTATCAGGGAGAAAGTTTTGATGTCGTTCTGCAATTTGATAAAGACTGCGTGGATGACGTAAAAGAATACTTTTTTCACCCAACTCAAAAAGGGAGCTTAAATGATGATGGTACTTACACTTTATCATTAAAAGCAAGCGGAGAATTTGAGATAATAACAGAAATTTTAAAATGGCGCAGCAGTGTAAAAATTCTCTCACCTCAAAGTTTAAAAGATGCATACAATAGTGAAATTAAAAAAATGTTTGATAATATAAAGGATTAAGATCATGAAAAGCAGTGAAATATTCGATTGGCTTGAAAATACAACTAATCCTACACATAAGCTAATCACAGAGATTAACAATGTAATTTATAAAGACGGAATAATTTCGGTTGATAAATCAGATATTGAAAATGCACTAAAAAATAGTAATGAATGTGATTATAATACGGTCAGAAAATATAATGACGATAAAGAAATATCTGCAATAAAAGAATTATGCGAAGGGATTGATTTAAAAGAGGCTAAATATTTTATCGTAATAATCAGCCAAAACGGAAGTCTTACATTCGCTAAAACTCATGAAATGTTGGATTTGATAAGTGAATATGTTGAGTCTGATACTCAAATAATTATTTGGGATTATAAAGAGGACAGAATTTGGAACGATATAAAAATTACAGGCATGGCTTTGAAATAAAATTTTTTTTTTGATTAAAATATCAGAGGGAGAAGAAAAATGAACTTACAAGAATGTATAAAATATATTAAAGATTTTTTGAATAATAATTATCCAAATAAAAATTTAAGACAACAGTTGGAATTGTTTAAAACATACAATTTTGCAAAAATTGGAATAGCTGAAGGTGTTCATGAAGACAGTACAATTTTGGCAAAAGCTATATATTTTGTTTTATGGCATGATAATTTACCGATGTTAAATAGTTGGAGTGATATGGGAAAAAACTATGGAGGGGAAACAATTAATACATTTAATAGTCTTTTTCAGGAATCACTGGAAGGAGCAAAAATATATATTTCAGAAGATGATGAAGATTTTTATTCTAAAGTATGTAAATTTAATGATTATTACTTAACTATTGGTAATTTTATGTTATTACCTTTAGGAAAATCAAATGGTTCAACTTTAAATACAAGAAAAGGTTCGTATAATTTTAAATATAAAGATTATGCTGACTTATTTTTATTTGATTTATTTGAAACTTCACATTTAGATGATTTAAAAAAAGTTAATGCTGATTATTTTAATAATTTAACAAAAGAGGAATTTTTTAGTAAAAATTTTCTAATGGATTATTATGAAAATAATCATGTAAAAATTATTTTTAATCATGATTTTGATAAAGTAAATGAAATATATTATCCGATGTATTGGTGGAAAAAATATAAAAATCCCAAAGAGCATAGCAATGAATATAAATCTTTTGCTCTTGATTATATTAATAAAGCAAGTTGTATAATAAAAAATAGGGCAAATATTATGATGGAAGCTTTATATTCAAAAATTATTGATTAATAATTCTTTCTACGCAATTTCTTCTGTCACATTCGTTGGTAGTAGTTCTGGAACAATAGGTGTTGATTTTTAAAATAGTTTCGTGATCTTTTTTATTGCGCTCATAAATATAATCAAGCACACAACTTTCAAAAGCTCCATTTTGTGCAATATTTTGTGTTTTACAATAATCTGTACCATTTTGAAAATTTATTTTCAACGACTTTGGAACTGTTATATCTAAAGGCTCAACAGGGGTTACTTGCTGTTCTTCAACTACCCTCTGTGATATCATTTTTTTAGGTTGCTGCTTTTGATAAATTATAATTAAACCACATACTACAAATATTAAAATTAAAAATATTTTTATTTTCATTTATGACCCTTTTTGTCGTAGTCAAGTTTTATAATAATATTATAGGCAAGCGATACGCTTTATGCCAAGCAACATAAATCATATTAGGCAGATTTTTCTGGCGAAAAATCAAAATGATTTATATTAAAAGAGGTTACATATCGTAACCTTTTTTAATGCCAATAAATGGATTTTAAAAGTCTTTTTATTTCTTTGTTCTTATTTATTTGCATTACAGATATATTGTATCTTATATAAATTTTCATCGAATTATAAAATTCAAAATCAACACTGCGAATATAAGACAGGTATCCGTTCATGGTATCAAAATCAAGCTTTTTTAATGGTATGACTTTTTCTTTTTGTTCCTGAGAAGTAGCTCTTAAATAGTTATAAAATATCGCACGAAACTTTCGCTTTTCTTTTTGCGGAAGTTTTGCGGTTTTGTTATTTACAACAAGTCCAAGTATATCCTGCCTGCGATTTGTCGTAATGTATTTTGTTTTGCTGTCATTTTGCTTAAACCCGTTTTCTTGCAGTAATTTAGCTGTAAAAATTTCTGCAAGTCTTAGATTATTTTTTTCTGCTCCGGAGAAAAATATATCGTCCATATAGCGTGAATAATTTATTTTTCTGATTTTGCAGTAATTTTTAATTTTTATATCTATAGGTTCTAAAACCATATTTGCGATATAAGAAGAAGTAACTGCACCTGTCGGAAGTTTCCCATTTAAGGTGCAAATGGCATACATTTCTTCTTTGTTATAGGGTATAGAGTCATTCTCAAAATTCGCATAAATTTTATTTATAACATCTTTTATTTGAATTTCAGAAACAGACTCATAAAAATTTTTTATATCCGTTTTGACTATCCATTTTTGATTTGTATGAATCTTTGCACAATCTTTTATACTAAAATTCAGCTTAAAAACTTGTTTAATTATTTTTAAAACGGCTCTTTGTTTCTTTTTTAATTCCTTATCAGGTGCATAAATCGTTCGTTTTTTGGTTTTTATAATTTTGTATTCCATAGTTATAATTTTTCCAAATTATCCATATTTTCAAAAAATCCGTTATTAAATTTCAAACAAAAATTTCCCAGTAAACCTGAATTATTTTTTCTTATAAGAATTTCTGCCAACAATATTTCGTTATTCATTTCATAATAATTTTCTCGGTATATCATTACTACAACATCAGATAATTCTTCCAATAAACTTCCGTTGCGTAAATCGGACAAAATGGGGCGTTTGTTAATACGGGTTTCAGGATTTCTTGATAATTGTGATAGCAAAAATACGCATAAATTGTTTTCTCTTGCAATACGTTTAATTTCATATATCACAAGATTTGTAGCTTCGGTTAGATTTGGAGCTTTGGGTATTTTTAAAAGTTGAATATAATCAATGAATAAAAAATCCGGCTTAACATCTTTTATTGTTTCTTCTAATTTTTCTATATCCAAATTTGTCTGTGCGAGAATTGATAAATTAGAATTTTTATAAAAGTTTATAGCATTATTAACCAACAGCGAATTTTTCTTTTCAATTTTTGCTTTTATCTTATTTTCTATAAATCTTTTTTCAATTTCTTCTTTGGAATAATCCAAACTAACATACAAAACTTTATGTTTTTCTATTAGCAAATAATTACAAATTGACAATGCAAAAGAAGTCTTACCCATAGACGGTCGCCCGCCGATGGTTATTATACTGTCTTTAGAATTTATATTTTCAAGAAAAGGCTCAAAATCGTTAAATCCGGTAGTTAGTTTTTTTATATTTGTATAATTTTTTAAATCAAAATCAAACTCTAACATTATTCTATCTTTTCACCTTTCCTGTTTATGTAAAATTTTTCACTGTTTAATTCCACTTCAGCTTTGCCCCATTCAAAAATTTCAGCTTTATCATAAATTACGGGAATTACAATATCACCGCTTGTATTGATATAGCCGTATTTTCCATTTTGTTTAATAAGAGCAAGCCCATCATAAAAACTTACTAAAATATCTGATATTGGTTCAACAACAACTTGTCCCATGCAATCAAGTAATCCGTATTTTGAAACACCATCAGTAATCTGGCAAGCAAGCATATAGTCATTTTCGCCTGCTACAAAACCAAACCAATCATCATAAATAAACGGAGTAATTAATTCGCCTTTTGCGTTTACCAAACCGTATTTTTCGGTATTCTTATCTTTTAATGAGAAAAATCTTTTATTATTGCTTGTTGAAAACATTGAATGTGAATAATCAAAAATAGAATGTTTTACTGATGACATTTCCATTTTTTTTGTGTTGCGTTTTACAATTTCAAAATTATCTTCACACCATTTTATTTGTGATTTTAACCTATATATATGCTCTTTATTTATATCCAAAGGTTGTTTTTTAATTTCTTCTACTAACTGTTGTGCATATTTATTTTTTATAAATTTTTCCCTGTATTCAGAAATATATTCTGCCGGACTTCCTTCTATCAAATTCCCTTTAAAATCATATAATAATTTGCTATTTCCTTGCCTGCAGCATATATATTCAGGGTTATCACTGCTTTTTTCAATATAATTATAATAGCCAAACGGGATAATAAATTCTTTGTTTGAATTGATTACTGCGGATTTATAAGTTTCTATATCTCTGACACTCCAATAACCTATTCCACCTATTTCATTAATCAATTTTGTTTCTTCATAATGAAACAGAGAAAATTCATCCGTGTTATCCGCAATAATCTCACGAACTTTATTAGAATGATAATTTATAATCAATTGTTTTAAGC
>DEFJ01000015.1:138164-142769 GCA_002350725.1 Cyanobacteria bacterium UBA2855
TTACCTCCTATAATTTCATTATAAAAGTCAGGTATGACAAAACGAGTCGCATACTCATAAACATCAAGTACGAAATAACACTCGAATTGAGGATTTTTAACAGAGTAATTGAGAATAGTTTTGGTGTAAAAAATTGCACTCTTGCCGCAGTGGGCTCATCTTAAATTTGCTCAACGCTCGTAAAGTTTCGTTTTTGTGGCTCTGTCACAGTAGGCTCAATTCTACTCGCTATCCGAATTTCACTCCGTTTCATACGTCCGCAAAATCCTCCGAACCACAAACGGGTGGTTCTCGCCCTACTAAAGCCAATTGTAATTTAACATACAGAACAAGATTAAATTATCTGTGAGATTGAGATTTATTATTCTTAATTATTTTTACTTTAATCCAAGTTTTTCGAAAAGGATAGCATTTCTTTTCTTGCTATCAGACAACAATTTATCTAAAGAAATAATTTCAATATATGCATTATAAGTTCCATGAATTTTATAATATCCTCCAGGATCAACGGTTTTATTAAAATCGTGTGTTTTTAATAATTTTTCTAAACTTGGTGTAATATCACAAATAATGTATATATAAAATCTAGTATTATCTTCTACATTAACAGGGCGACCTTTCTCTGTAAGAAGTTTCTTATCTTTTATTTTATTTATATAGGAATATGTCTGCTCTATAGGATTTTCTTCGCTTGTATAATCATCTCTAAGGGGTCTTTTAAATTCAATTAAAGTAATTGAATCAAAAGTTACTTTTTTAGAATCATTTGAAAATATGTATTTATTATCAAAAAATATGTCAGGTCTTTTGTTGTCAGGTATTGAGAGGTCTTTATTTGAACTTAATGGAATATCAGATGCTATAAAATCTTGAAAAGATAGTCTATCATCTATTATCCATAAATTGTGATTTTCATAAGAGACTTCGTCAGATGAAAACCCTTTGGGGTAGATTAAATCATGTATAGCATCCTCTTTGTAATATGATTTATCCTCTTTCCAACTTAAATATGTTTCAAATAAATCTATGATTATTTTCCTGTGTAATATATATTCAGATAAATCGGCGTTATTAATTGCTAATAATTCTTCTTTAAATTTCTTTAATCTTTCCTTGTATTCTGGGGTTTCTTTTATTCCATGCTTCTTTTTTTCTATTAATATAGCATGATATTCATTATCTAATATTTCTTTCTTTTGAAAGTGTTTTAATCTTATTTTGTCAACTAAATTATTTTCTTTAATAGAAGGGGATATATCATCAAAAAAATCATCACTTTCTTGTAGTATATAATTATATTGTGGGAGTTTATTTTTAACCACTTTTTCAATATATTTCCTTTTTTCTGTTTTTACTATTTCAAGATATGGTTCTATATATTTTTTTATACTTTTAACTATTTTGTTTTTTATCTCATCAAAGGTTAATATATTTCTAGGAGGATTATCTAAGTGTTTAATAATATCAAAACTATCTCTTACATAATCAACTTTCTCATCAAAGTAGTTCCCAGATAAATAGACATTATAATAGAACTTTTCACCAGTTGACTTATCAATAATTTTATTTTCCAGGTTAGCTAATTGAGTAATACTCTTTAATGTCTCACTAAATACTGCTCTAGAATTAGCACAATAAAAAATCCTATGATTTGAAGCTTCACTTGAATCAAACATTTTTACATGCTTTAAAGAAAATGTTTTATTTTTTATTTTTATATTTTCTTCTTCAACATTTCCATGGAATATCTTCAGGAACATATCGTTTAAATTAAGTTGTATGATTTTTTCTGTCCTAGGATCATCATATCCACTGATTGTTATTTCGGGAATAGTGGATTTCCCTACAAAATATTCAAAACAATGCTCTATAATTCTTTGTGCAATAGTTTCAATTTTTTGATTACTTTCGTTAAGATATTCATTTTTTAGTCCTATAAGTTTTATAGTTGTACTATTAGATTTTGATTTAGATTTTTTATTGATGTAACTTTCAGCTTCTATTCCACTAGGTAATTTATAAGTAAATTTTCGATTATAAAACTGACGATTTTTCTTATATGAACTATCAACTTTGACTTCTCGAAATGCTTTTAACCATAAAACACGACCGATACCTTTGCAACCATATTTTTTCTTGTGCGTTGTAAAAACACGTTTAAAATGTTTAAAGTTTTCATCATTAAAGCCAATACCATTATCAGTAATATAGATGTTTTTTATAGGTTCTATTTTTCCCTTAAATTCATCACTTAATTTTTGTTGAACTTCGTTATTTCGTTCTATATAAATATCGATTTTACCATTTTTGATTCTATTTATTTGTATGGATTGTATAGAATTGATGACCGCTTCATATAACGGCATTAAATAATTATTACATTTTATTTGCTGTACTAATCCTTGAAACTCTATTGAATTATCTAAGCTTAAATCTTCATCACTAATCATACTAATATTATAGCAAATATTTATCTTGCGAATTTTTTATATTAAGAATTGTGTATTGTACAAGTTCTCACTTGAAATATTGTACCATTTTTGGTACAATATAAATAGAAGTTACTTTGAATAAAAAAGGATAGTAAAAATGATAGACAAAAAGCACATAGGTTCTAGTTTTGACAGTTTTCTTGAAGAAGAAAATATTCTTCAGGAATCAGAAGCTGTTGCAATAAAAAGAGTTATTGCTTATGCTTTGGAGCAAAAAATGCTTGCAGATAATATTTCTGTTAATCGTCTTGCAAAAGAACTTGCAACTTCAAGAACTGCAATTTGTCGCATTTTAGATCCTGAAAATACTTCTATTACTTTAAATACTATTGAAAAGGTTGCAAAATATTTGGGCAAACGCATAATTTTATCTTTTGCATAATTCTTTATAGCGTTTAATTGCAACATCCAGTTCTTTTTGCGGAGTTTTCTGTGTTTTCTTTATAAATGCATGAAGTAAAATAATTGTATTATCTTCAACACAGAAAATAATTCTCGCGATTCCATTGGAAATTTTGCAGCGAACTTCTTCCAAGTTTGTGCCTTTTAACACTCTTGTTAAAGGCATTCCGGCTGGATAACCGTACTGAACGGTTTTAATATCATATCCGATAGTTTTCTTGTCTTCTTTCGGAAGTCCTTTTAACCATTCACGCACAGGTTCGTTTCCGGAATCTGTTGCGTAAAAATATACTTCCAAAGCTTCACAGCGACTATTCATGCCCTAATTATAGCACAAACACACGATTAAGGAAATATTATTAAGAAAATACATGTAACTTATTGTGTCTTTTTTATTGATATGACTGCGCTTTTAGGTAATGTATGTCTTGCATTTAATAAATGGAGGTCATATGGGAAAAGTCGGATTGAATATTACTCCAAAAGAGTTTAAGCAATTGAGCAAATGGTCGGAGAATATTTATAATACCGCGGTTGTTATTGATTATTTTGTAGCTAATCAACCAGAGATTGAAGAATGTTACAATCTTGCACCGGTTATTAGGTACTTACGGAACGAGGCAGATTTATTAAATGCTTTCTTTATTGATCATGAAAAAGAAGTAGAAATTTAAATGTTGTTTAAAAGGTGTTTAAAAGCCATTTAAATAGCGTTCAAAATTTATTATGTCCAAATGATACGTTTTTAGACGCATACACTTGATGCTTGCACAAAAAAGAGCAATGAATGGTGTAGCTTGAAAGGAGTACACTATGATTGAAATCGGTAAAAAATACAGATTAAAAAAGCTAAAAGGCTGGTTTGAAAAAGATAGCGAAGAGTTTACAGTTCTATGTTTTGGAGAACACAACAGTGTTGGGTGTGTTGCACCAAATGGTGAAAAATATGTATTTGATAAAAATTTTTTAATCGACCCCGACAAGCCGGACGAGATATATGCTGATATTACAATAACGAAAAGTTAAACGATGGTTGAAAAAGATTACAAACACTTGGTTGGTGGCATTAAACGGGTATCGCTCACGCTTTCACACTCTGCCGCCAATCCGCTATACAGAATAAAGATTTTCATAAAACAATTCATTTAGAAGGTCTTTTTATTGTTATTTAATCGATAAATGAATACTTTGGACTACTTCTTAACATACCCAATATTGTAATATTTAGTATTTCACAATTTCATCAATAAACTTTACGGTTTTATTATAAACTTCTGTTTGTTTTTGTGAAGCTGAAAGAATTGTACTAATAAGCTCTTTTTTTGTTTTATCTATATCATCATGATTTTTGACTTTTATACCAAAACTTTCAAGTGTAAAATCAAGAACTTGGGCCATTTTTAGAAATGACTCAGTATTTAGAGTACACAACCCTCTTTCAACCTTGCTTAAATAATTAGGAGAGATATCAATTTTTTCTGCTAATTCTTCCTGAGTTAGATTTTTCTCCTTTCGCAAGGATTGAATAATTTTCCCAATAGTTGATTTGTTAATCATATTTTATTCCTTTCTTTGATAATAAATACTATTGGATTACTTTTTAATATCCGAAATGATTATTTATATTTAAAATGATACTATTTGATTTATATAATTTTTCATGTTCTAATCATATCAGATTAGTATTTGTAATTTAGGAATATATGATTAT
>DEFJ01000007.1 GCA_002350725.1 Cyanobacteria bacterium UBA2855
TCAGATACCGTTCCGCTGATTTCGGCACCGCTTGTACTATTATTTGTAATTGAAATATTGCCCGCATCAGTAGCTATAATACCTGCTAAGTCTAAAACATTTTCGGTATTTGTAATTGTTATATCACCTTTAAATGTCTGCAAGGCTGCCTCGAAAGAGTCTTCGTTAAGTTTTTTCAAACTTAAACCTTTTGATGTGACACTTATATTGCCATTATCATTATATATACCGCCTGTGATATTTGTCTGAGCGTTACTATTAACGACAACATTACCTTCTCTTTCTTCAATATCACCTGCAATATTTAATATACCATTATCGGTATTCGATATATTTACAGAACCGCTGAGTATGGTTACATCACCTAATTCAGATCCTCTATATACCTTAACTGCATCGTTGATAATATCACCTAAAATATTCAAATTATCGCTACCGTTATTTGCAATATTTAATGCTCCATAAGTCTTAATTTGACCGTTAATATCGCCTTGACCACCATTAACGGTAATTGTTGTATTACCATATGAGTTTATTGAATCAATAATTGCGCTGACACTATCAACTAATTCTGTTTGTTGCTTAATATCCAAACCATTATTTGCGGTAATATTCAATATCCCGCTTTCACGATGGTAATCATCATAATTATTTATAATATTATTGTTTATAACACCATTCAATGACAGTTTACCGTTTGATGTAATCTGAGTATTAGCATGGTCTATTGTATTTATCGTAATGTGCTTTGTTGTATCAGATGCATATATTGATTGCTGACCGGAATTTGTTTTCCAATTTACAAAACCTGAAATTTGCTTATTATCGATATTTGCAACATTCAATTGAGCATTTGTTTCGTTGTTTATTGTAATATTTTTTAATCCGTTGGCAAGCGTAATACTTCCGCTATCAGATACTGAAATATTTTTCCCCTCTATAGTAACCATACTTGTATTTGCATTTACATTATCCGCCAAGTTGTACAAATATATTTGACCGTTTTTATAAATAGCCTTAATGTTACCATTTGTTGTATTCTGGTAGAAAGATTTATTTCCGCTATCTAAACCTAAATTAATCATATTCTTTTCACCTGATGTCGGATCCATTATTAGATTTTCAGGTTCTATCATAGTAGAAGTAATGGTAACTTTTCTGTCTGTGTATCCTGATTTTATTTTACCATTAATATTAATATCTCTTTCTATATCACCGTCATCACCGGTTGCAACACTAATTGAAATACCGGAACCCGCAAACATATTATCATTCGATTTTATGTTTATCGGAGCAGGATTATTCGGATGATCATCATCGTCTTTTGGTATATATGCAATTATCCCGTTTGGAGCTAGTATAGATGATGATTTCGTATCTGTGCTGGAATTTACAATTAACACATGCCCGCTTTCTGTCCATAGATTAAAATCATTCTTTGTAAAAATATCCCCGGTAATATACACATCAGGTCGTTTTGTCGGATTTGGTATAGGATTAGTCCCTTCGGCAAAAGTACTTGCAAACGGATGATTTATATCATAATAGCTGTTAATTGTTATTCCGGAAATATTGTTACTTCCGTTGACAAAGTGAGCCCCGGATGTTGTTAAATTCTCAAAAGTTTTATGACCAGCGACACCATATAAATAGTTGAACACTTCTAAACCACTAACAGCTTGATTTGTTCCGTCACCGGCAAATTGTGCGTGGTCTTTACCATTTATAAATAAACCACTCTTTGAAGTAACACTATCTATCATCAAATCGTTAAAAACAAGCGTACGGGTTGAATAATTATCTACTTTCAAGCCGTTTGTTGCTACGCTAAATTTACCGTTTCCTGAAATACTACGGTTATCGGTACCATCAACAAGAATATGGGCATCTTTCGGATATATATCATTGAATATTACCGCATAGTCACCTTGTCTTTGTTCATATTCAGAAGCATCTGTATTGTATACATCATCATATTGTTTTTGTAATACTATTCTGTTTGCATTTAACACAGCTAAGTTTTCTGTATTAGCTTGTTGCTTTTCTTCATATGGTTTTGCCATATTTTTAATTTCATCAATTTGGGATTGTAAATTGGTAAGTTCTTTACATGTTTGATCTGTTCCTGTGCCTGACGGAGTAGTTACTGCAACATAGGTATCCGAACCTTTTTTGTATGAAACAAACTGTCCTAATGTACTTACCGAAAGGTTTCCGTTTTCACCCAATACGGTATTAAATCCGCTTGATACAGTTGTAATTTGAGCATCAGTCAAATTGTAAACAGCATCGCTCGGATTTTGTTTTGACTGTAAAAATTCAGATATTGTCGGATTAGTTTTGCGTTCACTTTCAGGATGACCATTATTCCAAATATTTATTTCATTTACTTTTGTTTGGTATGCATTTGAGATTGTATCATATTTTTCTTGGGTTATTTGACCGTTACCATCTCCGACGATACTTGCCAGTGCATCATCTTTACCATAATTTGCACGAATATTATTTATTTGGGCATCAGACAAATCATATTTGTTTAAAAATTCTGATATTGTTAAGTTTGGATTGCCGGCTTTTGCTGCCTGATATTCTGTAGAAATAGTATCATAATTTGCCTGAGTAATTTGATTAGCTTCACATATAATATTTCTACCCGCATTTTCTGTACCGTAATTAGCAGATATATTGCTAATTTGGGCATCAGTTATTCCATAAGTAGCCTTATTTGTATTTAAAAAGCTGTTTATCGTTAAAGTGTTGTCTTTGCTTTTTGCATTCTCAAAATCTAAAGATATAGTATTATATTGAGCCGCTGTAATCCTGTTTGCAGGTGATACAATATAATCCGTACCATCAACTGTACCATAGTTAGTTGCTATATTATTTATTTGAGACTCTGTTAAACCGTAAGTATCTTTACTCATAAATTCAACAATAGTAGGAGTAGATTTCACATCATTTTCATGACCATAGTTATAAACAAAAATCTCATTTAGTGCAGCTGAATAATCCATACCAATCTTATCATATTGCTCTTGAGTTATTTTGTTTTCACCTGTAGTGCCAATAATCATTTCTTTTAGGTCATTATCAACAATAGTGAAAAATGGGCTGTTACCCTCTGAATCCGTAGTAGACTCAGTTAATTTAGCACCGTTATCAATTAGCGCTTTTAATTCATTCTTTATTGCGGTAAGAACGTTTTCTTTGTTAGTTAAATCCAATAATGTCTCACCAATACTGATGTTCTCATTATAAATTTTCGTTATGGATTCATTAACGTTATCTAATTCTATTTTGATAGAGGCCAAAGACCTTTCTTTAATTGTTTCACCCGAAACAACATTTTGTGCGGTAACGATATAATCGTCAGGATAAAAACCTGTTAAGGTATTCATGTCAACTTCACCGTTACGATCAATCTTCATATATCTGCTGTTACCTTGACCTGCAATAATATCACCCTGAAGGTTTAGATTGCTGGTTCTTGGCATATTATAATTATATGAATCACCGGATTTTGTGATAGGAATACCTAATAGTAAATAACTTACATTTTTATAACCAATATAGGACTCTGAACTTCCGCTACCACCTTTATAATTTATTTCTACGTCTATACCTGATTTAATTTTTGCACCGGAATTTACATTTAGATTATTATTTATTGCTCTGCTTAATACACCGCCTTCATTTGATGCTGCAACAGATGCGTGACATTCTGAATATGCGTGCTGTTTCAAATCATATATAGAAGCATTCATATAGTTAATATCAACCAAATTACCGGCTTCAATAGTACCGCTGTTATTTATTGTGTTAGTGATTGTATTATAAAGATAAGAATACGCTGACGGTTTTCCGGCAAAGTTACGTGCATCTGATCTTGTTCTTACTTCCAACGTATCATTTGAATCAAGGTTTACTACAACTTTATCACCTCCCAATAATTCAGATTTATTATCAAGAGATAATGTATTTGTATTATTTGCATATAAATAATTATATCCTCTTGGAACAGATACAAATCCTTTTCCTTTTGATGCTATTTGTTGTCTGAATTTAGAGTGGATAATTTCATTGACAATAATAGCCTGCTCAGCTGTTAAAGTTGAATTTTTAATATCTATATTATTGGTTTGATTTAACGTATTTGTAATATTTAAATTATCAACAGCAACAAAACCTCCTGCACCACCTACGTAATCCACATAATCGTCAGTTTTGGTGTGCATATCAGATTCAGCTTTCAATTCTATATTCTTTTTGGCGTTGATTTTTGAATTTGCTATTGTCAATTTTGCATTTGATGTGTAAGAATTATTTACAGTGTTAGTTGCAACCGCAACGAAACCGCCGCCTTCAGTAGTAGTTGATTCATTCACGATTGCGGTATTTTTTACAGCTAATTTTACGTTTGAATCTGAATTTATATTTGTAGCATTTTCCGAACCGGGATTTGTACTATCAATATTTATTTCTGATGAAGTATTGAATGTAGTGTGCATACCGGCAGTATTAACAGAAATGAAACCTCCGGAGACATCAGATGCTACTACATCAAAAATGTTAGTTGATGAGTTCTTGATATCCCAATCATTCAATCCGTTTTCTTTATTTGTTATTAAATCTTTAATATTTAATATTGAATTACCTGTCAATTTATTGGTTATATCAGGATTGCTGACAGAAATAATACCGCCGCCGCCTGAAGATTTACTTACGTATGATTCTCTTGTTGTATTAAGATCAATTTTCATTGATCGAGCATCAAATTTACCGCCAATATTAGCATTTGTAGCTGCAATCAATTCTGTACTGATTGTTGTTGAAGAACCTCTTGCCAATAAACTGAACCCGAAATCGCTCAAATCAGCGGAAGTGTTTGCAATATGTGTACCATTAATTACGGCATTACCAATTACTTTATTCTTTCCTGAAATAGTAAGATTCATTGTGCTTTCGTCTTTTGATGTTGCTTTAACGGCATTTACCCCAACAGCGAGATCAATTTTCTTTGCGTTAGCATCAGCAACTGCTGAAGTTCTTAGATTTGAATTAACATTCAATGTGCCGGTCGTAAAGTCATTAGAGGTCAAAACAGTATTTGATGATGCTCTGTTTTGAGCGTTTGCGGAAGATACTGCTGCAAATTTTATTCCGCCAACATCAACATTATTAATTTTACCTTTTGATACCAAACCTGTAGTACCATTGTTCTTTTCCTGAGCAGTAATAATATTTGTTGTACCCGTATTATTTAAAACAAGACCACTTGGACTATTAATACCTGAAGTAAATGCAGCATTCATAAATGAACCGCTGCTGGCAACAGTTGCAGCACCTGCAATTGTTGCTGAAACAAAGTTTGTATAGGTCAAAGCGCTCATTTTACCGTAATCGGTTATAATATCAATATTTTTAGTATTAATTGTGCCGTTTACGTTTTGGATGAGAGCTCTATTTATAGTGTTCACGGTTACTTCATTTTTAGAAACATTTACCAAATCGATACCGGAGAATCTATACGTTTTCTTTGTTGATTGTAAATCTGTGTTTACGGTAGAATGAAGAGACAAAGTACCGTTTGTTGCGGTTATATTTGTATCGCCGCTAACCAAAGCTGCAGCATTATTAGTATCAACGTTTTCCGCTAAGTCAACAGAAACTAATCCGGCTCCGGTAACTGTTACAAATGTTGCATTAATGTTTGAATTACTTGTTGACTCCGTAGTTACACTGATATTACCACCGGAGGTAACATCAGTTTTATTATCTTCAGAACCTATTTGAGCGGCTGTATTTGAGGTATTATGATACATCGCAGATCCACCGGAGAAACTTGCGCCGGCAACACGAACTTCTACATTCTTTATTTTTACATTAGAAGTATTTTTAGCATCAACAGAGATATCTCCACCTGTGGTTTTTACAGTACCACCTATAATACCTGCATTAGTGTTAGAGGCTAAATCTACATCTTTGATTCCTACGCTGCCAGCTGCTAGACCGACTGTTACTGTAACATTTGATAAGTTAAGTTCATTTTCATTTCCTCTGCCCTTCATTTTTGATTCAGCTTTAACACTGATATCACCTGAAGTTGTCAGGTTACCGTTTATATCTGCAAATGAGCCTGTTTTGACGCCAGAAGCTATCGGGGTTTTAGGTACATATTGAGAATTAATATTATTAACTACATCTTCAATCTTGCTATCTTTTTCTGATTGAGAAAAATCATTTGCTCTTTTGCCGGATTTGATTAATACATAATCACCTGCAAGAGCACCTGCCCCAAGAGATACCCCGACATTAGACTTATCATATTCCAACAAGCTGTCTGATTTTAATGTTGCACTTGCTGCGTTGATTTGACCTGCAGTTCCTGATAAAATTTCTGATTTTGTAATATTATTATTCCATGTCATATCAAGACTTACACCTGCAGCAGCACCAAGACCTGCGGCCTGAACTGTTCCCATTGTATTTTTAATATCGGAATCATCTCTTGAATTAATTTTTATATCCCCGACATTATCCATAGTTTTTGCTTTTGCATCGATATATGCAAGGGTACTTGTATCAATATTTGTAGATATTGCATTTACGCCGACCGCTGCACCAATTGCCGCAGCACCTATACCGACATTGATATTATCCAATCTTCTTTCCGAATTTGCATCAAGAGTAACGTCACCTGTTTGCGTTGAAGCTGAATTTTCAATATAAGTTTTAACCTTATTTGAATAGTTTGTATAGATAACATTCGTAGCCAATGCAGCACCTTGACCGGCAAAGGAAACATTTCCCGTAGTGTTTGTCATTTGGTCATATCGATATTTATTTGTCGCTTCATTTACATTTGCAATAATCTTTATGTCTCCGGCTTTTTTTATTGTCGAATCTTTAATATATCCTTCAACCTCGGAGGTTATTGTATTAGATATAACGTTTGCAATACCACTCAGACCCATACCGGCAATACCCGCAGAGAATAATGCATTTGTTGAATTAACAACAGAATCGGCATTAATATTTATTGCGCCGGTTGTATATATAGTTGAATTACTAATATATGCTTTACTCTTATTGTCTAATTTGTTACGGATAGCATAACCTGAAAGGTTAGCACCTGTTCCTGAAACAGCAACCCCAACTACAGCACTCAAATTATCAAGATTATCAAATGAACTTAATCTGATATTTCCGCCGTTTATTGTTGCCCCATCTATTTTTGATATAGTTTCACCCGTAAAATTATTTATTATAGGTATAGCTTGAATTGCAGCACCTGTACCGGCTCCTGTTCCTGCAAGCAAAATATTATTTATCATTATGTTATGAGCAGAGTTAGCAACTGCACCATAAGAAGTTTTTGTGCCGCCTGTTATATAAGAATACACCTTATCGTCAATGTCATTTTTATCAACAACAACCCCGATAGCAGCCCCTGCTCCGGCACCTTGCCCTGATATGACAAGCTGATTCAAATTCATATTAGATTGAGCATCAGTTGTAATTAAGCCGCCTTTTGATTCTGTATTATTGATTTGAGCAGTAATTGTTTCGGATAAATTGTTAATTACCCCTACACCGTTTAAGCTTACAGTTGCAGAAGCTGCAACAGCCGCAATGGCATCAAAATTTACAAAATCTTGTTTTGCTTTAACCGTAGTTCCGTTTACGGAATTAACCGTTGAATTATCAATTTTAGCCGTCAAGCTGCCTCTGGTTTTGTTTACGATAATAGAACCCGAAACGCCGGCAGTTCCGCTCGCTGCAACACTTATTGCTCCAACAATAGGTGCTATACCGTCTAAATCATTTTTTGTAATTTCCGAACGCTGCGCATTATCTTTATTTCCGCTCACACCTTGATTTTTATATGCGTTTGTATTTTTGAACCAATTTCTAAAGAACGCAGTTTTACCATCTCCTGCAATTCTGTTAAAGCCTCTGTCTGCTTCAACATCAATTTTACCTGCTGTTGAAGTTACGTCTGCATTATAAACACCTGATTCTATTGTCGAATCCATAACATTTGCAATACCCAAACCGCTAACACTGGCAGTTCCGCTTGCTGCAACAGAAAGCAAATATTCTCTTGACTCGTAATCAGAATCAGCTTTAACAGTTACATCTTCGGTTGTTTCTATCTTTGTCCTGTTTTTGGAATTATCACCGACAAGAGCTTTTGTTGTATCTTCAAACAAGTTCAAATATACAATTCCGCCTATTGATGCCGTACCTGAAGCGGCAACAGACACATCAACGCCCAAGCTGTCATTTTTCTGTAAAGCATAGACATCAACTTTATTTGCTACAATTTCAGAAGCTATAATACTTGATAAGATATTGTCATTAACTTTATTTAAGTATACGGAACCGTTTATAGCAACTTTGCCGGAACCGCCGCCGCCTACGATAACAGTATGAGCAAGTTTTTCAACATTAGCGGTAACACTTAAATTGCCCGTTAAATACTGTTTACCACCTGTTAATAAAGACTGAACGTCCGTTTTGCCTAAAACAATTATAGAATTAGCACCGATTGCAACTTTACCGCTTGCACTGAATTCACCTGCAATCATATTCATTATTGTATAATCGTTTGCATATATTGTTAATGAACCTGATTTGGCATCTTCTTTACCTAAATCTACACCTTCTACATTGGCTTTTATGACATTATCAAGGACTCTTACCATTACAGCACCTGAACCGCCGATAGAATCACCGTGAGCTAAACTATATGCCATATTCCAATTTCCAAATGATGAATTTTGCGTAAAGCCTTGCCCGTAATCAGAAGCATCTTTGCTCATTTCTGATACATCCCAAGAACCATCGTCTTTCTTTGTACCACCCAATGAGTTTACGGCAGTTGCCTGAACTGTCATAGCTCCGGAGGATACTGTATTATCTTTGACCTCAGCCGTTACTTTCTTGTTCATATAGTCATAATAAACAGATGCCGCAATACCTGCATTGCCTTGTGAATAAGCAAGAACTCCGCCTCTTTCTTTAATTTGGGTTTCATCCATTGCTTCTACTACAAATTTACCTGTAGTTGTAATATCGCCATAAACTTTAGCACTTGTTTCATTCTTAATAAGATTAACTATAACATTTGCGCCGACACCATTTCCATTGCCGGTTGCAATACCTACGGTTACAGGGATGTAATTCAATAATTCGGAGGTATTTGCATCAACTCGAACACTGCCCGCTTGAGAAATTTTGGATTCTTTGGCAATTTCAGAGGTTATCTTATTGCCGTAATATGATGCCATAACGTTTGCGCCAACGGCAAGACCGTCCTTTGACTTATTGGCAACAACCGCAATACCTTGATTGCTGTTATTATAAATAGAATTTATATTAATAGCGCCGTTTGATTTTAAATCAGACTCGCCTAATACTGCCGCATCTACAGTTGATTTCAAAACTTCTACAATACCGTTAGCGGTTATGGTAACGGATGTACCAGTACCATTTTGTATACCAAGGTTAACCGCCAAGAACTTTCTATCATCTTTAGAATCAGCCTTAACTTCAATAGAATTAGATTGTTTAATTGTTGCACCGTCAGCCTTTGCACTTATTGCGCTGTCATCTATGGTTATAACAGAACCGATACCGACACCTAAGCCGTTTTGCGTGTTTGAAAATTCAACTCCGCCCGTTAACGCCTGACCCTTTATATCAGATTTTGCATCTACTTTAACATCACCCGACGCGGTAACAGTAGAATCCTTTAATAAAGAGGTTACATTGTTTTTAAGCATTTAAAGAGCTAAAGCACCGTCTATATTAAATGAGAATTTTGAACTTGAACCGGTAGTAATTGCACCTGCAACTCCAATTGTGTTCATATCCTGTACTAATTCCGAATTTATGGTTAAAGCTTTAATATTTTCTAAAGTTGAGCCAGAAATTTCAGCCTTTACTGTTTGTTCCAGTAAATCCATATTACCTGCAATAGCAGCCCCCATTGAGAATTTGTCATTATTTCCGGAGCTTGTGTAAGCCAAATCACCGCCAACATCCCAAGCTTTTGTGTTAGCTTTTGCCTCAACTTTAGTATCTATATCACCTGATACATTTTCACCGTTTTCAACTGTTGTATTATTTTTTATAAGCGCACTTGTAGTATCTTTTAATATATTAGTGTTAAATGAGCCGCCAACGGCCGTTTTAAATGAAGAATTTTCACCCTTTGCAATTCCGACACCAACCGCAACATTTACGATATTACGAGTGTTATTTGCCAATACATTTAATGCTTTAGCCTGACTTGATGTAAATATTATTGTTGCAGCATCTATTTTTGCACTTGCCGTACCTTTATCTCTATAAACATTTACGCCTGCACCGCCGCCGATATTACCAGCTTTAGCCAAACCGCCTGAAATATTCAACACGAAATTATCTCTTGTTGCCGTTGTATTTAACTTTTCACCGACATTGATTGTAGAATTAATAATTTCTGATTTTACGACAGAATTATCATTAAATACGCTAACAGCACCGGCTAAAGCAAGAGAGAAATTCTTTGAAGAATTGGACGGATTAGAAGTTCCATCAGCCATAGAGCCATTATTGTTACCGGGATTATTTGCACTATTGTTTGAGGTTGCACCATTTTGAGTTTCACCATCATTATTTACAATATTATCCTGATTAGCAATATTATCTCTATTTTGTGTAGCATTTTCGGCACCCTCGGTATTTGGATCGTTTTCATTGAACAGATTATTCAAATTCATAACATCTTGGGCATCATCAGGTGCATTATCAATTTCATCCATCCAGTTGCCTGCATTTTGCATTCTTTGCGGAGTATTATCATCCTCAGTAGTCGGATTTGAATTTGCATTTTCTTGAGTTGTTCTGTTTGTAGAAACACCGCCTGCGAATGCACCTGCCAATAAAACATCTATTTTCTTAGCATTATTTGAAGCAATAACGGATGCATTTTTTGTTGCAGTAACAGTAGAATTACTTATATATGCAACTGTTTCTCTTCTTGAATTTTCAACATCAACAGATGCACCAACAGAAACACCTGAGCCTTCTGTTTGAGCATTTGTACCCAATATTGAAACATTTAGAACGCTATCTTTTACTTCTCTTTCATCAGCAACCGAAAGTTGATTTGTATCCTCATCAAGCTCTATCGGGTCAGCACCTTCGCCCGTTCCTGATTTTTTAGGTTTGATTTTAGCCTTACCTGCATTTACGTTAACATTATCTGCAACAATTTCATTGGTATCTTTAGAGTTTGCTATATAAGCCTGTGTTTTACCATTAATTCTTTGAACGTTGACACTACCATCGACAGCAAGAGTTGAGGCTTTTCCACCTGTCACAATAAAGTTTACGTATGCTTCTTCAGAGGCAGAATTTACATTTATATCACCCTCTTCTGTTTTTGCTGTTGAATTATTGATGTATGCATTTGCATTATTAGTAAAGTTTTCAACAAGTACAGAACCGCCTATACCAAACTTTGATTTAATTTCATCATTTGCGGAATTGCCTTTTATAAAACCGTTAATTTCTTCAATTAAGAAATCAACTTTACCTGCGCCATTGTAATTTACAACGGAATTAGCGGCATTTACGTTTATATCACCGTCCGTAACAATTACTTTTGCTCCGTCAATAAAGGCATTTGTATTTGTCGTTACGCTGTTTGCAACAACAGAACCTGCAATACCAACGGTTTCACCCGTTCCTTCAGCTTTTGCATAGTTATTAAATAAACCGTCTAAAGATATTTTGTTATTTCTTACAAATTTTGTAGGATTATTTCCAATACCGCTCTTGATTAGGGAAATACCATCTTTACTGAAAATATCTTTAAGCTTTGTATGAAGAAAATCAACATCCCAACCTGTAATTGAATCAGAGCTTTGATCGAAACTTGCGCCGAGGTACAAGTTAAGCTTTTTATTAGGATCTACATCCCCATTTGTCAATTTTTGACCGATTTTTAATTCCATCGGATTCATAGGAAGTTGAGTAGTAGCAATCACATCAACACCTGAATCTGCGGTTACGTTTGCACCATTAATTATTTTTGCATTGTTTGTATTATTTTGATCGTTTACAACAAGAGCCATGCCCGCACTAAATTTGTTTCCTGCCGTTGCATATGCTTCAGCACCGTTAGCAACCAAATCAACCATATTTGATTCTACACTCACATTTTTTGCGTTAACGGTTGAACCATCAATCGCTGCAGTAGAAGCATTATGTTCATTGTTCCATATTGCTGAACCCGAAATTTCCAGGTGTAATTTATCCAAAACATCACCAACTTTATTTGTTGCTTTATCTAAGAATTTCTTATTTAGCCACTCATAAGCCTTAATGGTGTATGACGGAGAAAATGTTGTATCAACCTTATTTTTTACCGTATAAGTTTGATTTTCTGCTTTTACTTCCGTTTCAACGTAATTATCAAACCAATTAATATTTTGAGCTATCAGACTAACATCATTATTTGCTTTAATCGTAGAATTTTCTTTAATTTCGATATTTGCTTTCGTATCAGTATGATTTATCAGAAATGCTGCCGCAATACCGGTTTTGTCAGCACCTTCACCATTATGCGAAATATTTTTAAGTTCTATTTCACTTGTATTAAAGTCGATAGCACTCACATTTAAATCATTTGTTTCAATCGTCGAACCGCTGATTTCAACATTAGCGGAAGAGATAATTGAATTGTTTAATAGTGTCAAATTGTAAGCAGATACAGTACTCTGCTGTTGGCTATTGTTATTATTGTTGTTATTGTTGTCGTTACTGTTATTGTTGTTGTTATCGTTGTTATTGCTGCTACCTGTTTCCTGCGGTTTTTCAGAAATTGACAAGAACTTTGAACT
Source organism: Cyanobacteria bacterium UBA2855 (assembly GCA_002350725.1). Classification (GTDB taxonomy): domain Bacteria; phylum Cyanobacteriota; class Vampirovibrionia; order Gastranaerophilales; family Gastranaerophilaceae; genus UBA1221. The sequence continues at coordinate 12,897 of DEFJ01000007.1, forward strand.
GTCATATTTTATTGTGTCAGAAGTTTCGGTATGTGCATTGATATCAACAGTTCCGGCTGCCGCAGTTTTTAAAGTAGAACCTGTTATACTTACATTTGATTCTCCCTTTGCTCCTAATCCATAGAAAAACAACGGATGAGAGTCCAATACTCCTGTAGAAATTTTTGTTGTAGCACTGGAATTAGCCTCAATACCAATAGAGTCTTTAGCGATTATATTTGAGTTTTCAATTGATATAGTACCTGAGGCAACAGCACCATCAAGATTTTGATATGCTTTATCACTGAAATAATTCTTTACGGCTTCAACAGAAGAGTATGGAGTACCATCAGGTAATACTATTTCCTCGTCCATTTTAGCTAAAATTCTTAACAATAAATCTCCGCCTAAAAGTTTTATCCAATTTTCCCAAATAGGGGATATTAACTGAATATAAGTTTCTGTTTCATTGGTAGCATTGGCGTTAATTGAAACTTTATCCGCACTGATATTAGAGTCTTTTATAGTTATTGTCGCGGTCGCTTTATCTGCAACACCTTTAAATGAATCCGGGATTTTCTTTCCTGTTGTTGTATCGGTTTGTTCATTGTTGCTACCACTGCCACTACCGGCATTACTGCCGCTATTTCCTGTGTTACTGTTGTTATTGCCTGTGTTGCTACTGCTATTACTGTTGTTATCATTACTATTGTTGTTATTGTTGTTATTATTGTTATTGTTATTATTGCTATTTTGACTGCTATTGTAAGCATCTATAGCATCAGCATCAACTTTCTTTGTAGATTTTGCAATAGCCTGCATATCAACTTCTTTTGCAGCAATATTAGCATTCTCAATTTCGATAGTAGCCGTTTTCTCAGAATCTGCAACAATCTTAATTTTTCCATCGGAAAGAGCGAAATTTGTTGTATCAGTTATATTATTTGACACGAGAGTATCGAACACGCTTTTAGCGGCAGCTTCATCATTAAATACAACATCTTGTCCCTGTACACCCGCTATTATCCCCGCTTTGTCAGCCGCTGTACCTTTAACGGTTATAGAACTGCCATATATATTTACATCCCCGCGAGAAATAATTTTACCGTTTATAACTACGTTCCCGTGAGAATCCTTTATTAAGGCTTTATAATTTTCAGCATCATATTGATATCCTGTCAAAGTGCCTGCCTCATAAGCGGATTTTAGTGCATTAAATTTGTCAGAAGAAGGAGTCAGAAGCGAAAGAGAACCGACATTTAAAACACCTGAAGCACCGATAGCAATACCATTAGGAGATATAAAAATAGCATGCCCGTTATAGAAATTGGAATTTTGCATTGTATTAACAATACCGTTAATATCAACCTTGTTGGCAACAAGGTTTACGAAATGCTGCTGTCCGTCTTTAAATATGAGGTTTGCGATATCACCTTGGGAAAGTTTAAAGTCCGTATAGTTCCTAAAACCGGTACTACCCGAATGTTTTAATGCCTCAATATTATATGTACCGGAAGTATGATCAAATCCCGTTATTGTAGATGCCAAAACCCCTAAAGGAGTATTCATCAAAAACATGTTTGCACATAATAGAGATGCAATAATTTTTCTTTTCCCAAAATTCATCTTTTTCATAACACTAAATCTCGCTATTATTCTTACTTCTAACCACTACCATTTTATAAAAAACGAATTTGTATTTGTACAAAAAATTTACAATACTTTATATAATTTTACGATTTGCAATATTTGTTTGTTGTGAATATCCTTTATGTTATATTTTTAATAGTTGAGGTGTTATGAAAAAGAAATTATTATTGAGTTTAATGTGTTGTTTGGCATTGCAAGTTTCTGCTTTTGCTGCGCCTGAAGTTATGCCAAATATTATTCAGCAAACAGGGACAATTAATACACATGATTTGCAAAATCTGCAACAACAAATGATAGAAAAACAGGTTGAAGAAGATTTTCAAAAATATGAAAAGAATAAAACTGACGAAAAAATTAAGCGCGAAAGACAAAAAAAAGTAAAAGGCAAAGTCACAAAAGCGAAAACCGAAGAATACGCTACAAAAGGGGTTTATATCGAAAATATTGAAGTTTCACCCTCTAAAATACTGACAGAGGAAGAAATTAAAGACATTATTGAAGAATACACTCAGACAAACTTGACCTTTGATACACTTAAGGAAATTGTATACAGAATAAATAAACTCTATCTTGAAAAAGGATATGTAACAGCAAGAGCATATTTACCTGAACAAACAGTAGAGAATGACACGGTTCGTATTGAATTGCTTGAAGGCAGAGTAGGAAATCTTTCAATATACGGAAACAAATGGACTCGTAAAAAATACATAAGAGATAGATTGAACTTAAAAAAGGGTGAAATTTTTAACCTGAGAGAATTGGAACAAAATCTTATGGTATTTAACCGCTACAATGACAACGTTGAAATAAGCGGAACACTTTTACCCGGACAAAGCGAAATGGGCACAACGGACATCCACGTTAACACAAAAGAAAAACTCCCGTTTCACTTAACAGCATTAATGGATAATGCAGGAAGAACAACCATAGGCAAATATCGTGCAGGTTTGATGCTACAAGATGACAGTTTATTCGGGTTGAGGGACAGGCTAACAATAGGTGCGTATGCAAACAAATGTTCTGTAACTCCATTTGCGGATTATAATATTCCGGTAAACAGAAGAGATGGCAGAATAGGTTTCAGTTTTTCATCAAGTAATTCTAAAATCGAGCACGGACCTTACAGAATATTTAACATAAAGAGCCGTTCTCAAAATTACTCATTATACTATACGCAGCCTTTATATCGCAAACCGTGGACGGAATTATCAAGCACAACATCTATCGCTTATAAAAGAGCCGTAACAAGCTTTGACGGATTTGATTTGTATAAAGACGAAGTGACAACAGCACAAACAGGTTTGAATTTCCGATATGATACAAAACGCGGTATTTGGTATGTTAACCAAAATGTTAGTTATTCATTCCCAATTTTTGATAAAAGCTCTAATTACTTAAAATTAGACGGAGGAATTTTAAGAATACACGATTTCGGACATGGTTTTGTCGGAACATTGAAAGGCAGCTATCAAGTTATACCGAATAAAAGAGTAGTTCCGTATATAGACCAAATGATTGCCGGTGGTGCAGCAACAGTTAGAGGATACTCTGAAGGTTTATTAATCGGAAGAAGCGGCTACATTATTAATGCTGAATTATTGTTCCCGCTTGGTCCAAGATACATAAAAGGTCGCAAAAACAAAGAAAAAATATATCCGTTTACCGGAAATTATTTAAAAGGGTTTGTATTTGCGGATCACGCAGGAATATTTCCGTACAAAGGTACAGGTCCAGGCTCTCAAGGGTATAACCAACACGACTTTTTAATGAGTTTAGGCTTTGGTTTTAGAATTAATTTACCTAAAGACATTGGATTGAGGCTTGCTTGGGGTTTCCCTGTAATGAGAAATAATCACGAAGAAGTTAACAAGTGCGGAAGATTTCATATTGAAATGAGCGTATCTCCGGATTTTGATGCTCTTGTAAATTTAAGAAAGCCAAAGAACGGTAAAAAAGTTGAAAAAGTTAAAATTGATGACGGAATTAAATTTACACAAAGAAACAAAACCGAACAGGAAATCGCAAATAAAAAAACAGTTATAAAGAAATATACAACTGTAGAACAGGCTAAGAATAAAAAGCGTATAGCAAAAATTGCAAAAACAAATAAGCTTTTATAATTTTAGATTCGTGCCTAAAATAAAGCCATAGGTGAACAATGAATGTATGCACTTCCTCAAAACAGGTTTTGAAAGTTATATGTGAATAAAACATATTCGGCTTTCAAAAAAAGTTTTCGAAATTAAAGGGAAAATATTCTTGCTGAAAAAGCCTTCAACAAGTCCTGCAATGTAAAATTCAGCTTGGATAAAATTATAGAAAATTGGGACATATATTTTTAAAAATACACACCATTATATTGTTTATAATGGTGTGTAACACATATTTAAATTAAATGTGTACTTGATAGATACTAAGCGTTTTTGCTTATTGTAACAACATAGGTCAAATCTCCGTTTATTCTTCTTAAAGAACCTGAACGTTTAATTGATTTGTTTTTACCCATAGATACATTTTTTATCACATTTTTTGAATTCTTTATTGAAGTTTTTTCAGATTTTTTGTTAGCAGAATTTTTGCCAATTGCCAATCTGAAACCGGCAGATAAAGCTACACCGTTTCTTCCGCCGTTTCTCATCATAACCTGACCAAATCCTGTAAATCTTTCACCCCAACGTTTTTGAACACCTACACCATATTGAATGTATGGTCTTACACTCATTTCAGGTAATGGGATATCATTTGCCTGGAAGTCAGACTTGTTCATTATATTCCAAATCATGCTAACACTTGCATATGGTTGCCATCCGTTTTTGAAGTTTCCGATGAACTTCAAGCCCGGAGCAATATTGATAGCGTGCAACGGATCTGTATGAATTCTTACTCCCGCAGCATTTGTATAATTGAAGGTATTAACGAATGTATAACTCATTAAATAACTTGGTTGAATAATGAATTTACCGTGAGCAAGCTCCCAATTATATCCGGTTTTTGAAGCTATACCAGTCATTAGCATAGGGAAGTCTTCATTGCCAAACATAGTTGATGCATCCGCAACTCCGGCTCCGACATTTGCTGTTAACGCAGTAAAGAAATCATTTTTATACCAAATAGATGTAACACCTAATGTGCCGCCATTTTGGTAAATAGAATTGCCGTCATAGTTTTGGTGAGAACCGTTATAACCTGCATATACAGAATATTGATAATCCCAACCGTTCTTTGTTTCATACATTTGAGAATCGCCGCCAAGGTATGTACCATACATTATATTTTCAACTTTAGGACCATTTTTCAAGCCGACTTTTTCAAATGACGCATATGGCCTGAACCATCCAGCGCTATCCTTTTCAGGCAAGTATGTTTCACTAAATACCATTGGCTTAACTTCAGAAGAAGCATATAGATTTGCCATCTTGTATGCTTGACGTTCTTCACGAGTCATAAGCATTTTCATATCCAAATTTTTAAATGCCTCATCATAAGAGTTCAATTGGGTTAAATATCCGCCAATCTGAGCTGCTACAGGAGCTACAACAGCGGCTGAATTAAACGAATTGTAATCATTTCTTCCGCTAGAAGGATGAATATTTAACATTCCGTTGGCGCCAATTGTTGCTTCCATCATTCTGATAGGTGTCATTGCTTGGAATTTTCTATTTTGCAATTCTTCTGACACTGTTAAGTTCTTCAATCCTGATGTTCCAGCTAAACTGATATCAGTGTTTCTATGAACAATTTTATCAAGATTTGCAATACTAACATCAGTTAAGACCTCATTACCATTTTCCGTTGGAGAGGCAAAAGCATCACTGTTTTGAGCTAAAGCATCGACGTCAAATTTAACCTCTGATTTATCATCAAATACAACAGCGCTGTTATAAGTATTATTGCTTCCATCCATTGTATTCAGAGTAGCTGATGGTGCAACATTAATTGTTGCATTATTCAGATTATTTTCATTAGGTAAGTTCAACTGACCTTGATTTACGGCGACAGTTGCATTGCTTACAGGTGCATCAATTGTAAATTTAGTTTTTGCTGAATCGTCTGCTGTTTGATACCCTGAATTATCTTTACCATTTAATGCCAAAACGCCGTCATTTGAGCCATTTACGGCATTATTAACAGAATAATTATCAGAGTTTGTATTAGCTGCGACCTCGGCTGAATTTGAAACATTTACGACAGCATTACCAATCTTGTCACTGGTAGAAGAATCACCATCAGCATTGATGTTAACTGTACTGGTTGTTCCCGGAGTTGCGACATCAGCATTAATTTCAGGAGTTGTAACAGCGGTATTTATATTTGTAACACCTCCGTTATTTGTGATATCAGAAGATGCATTAACATTACCTCCTGTGATATCGGTTGTTCCGGAGTTGTTTATAATCGAGTTTACATCTACATCACCGCCCGAAATTGTAGTGACTGCAGGGTTGCTTGGGTCAGTAGTTTCGTTTATAATCTCGTCTGCCAAAACAGAACCACTCTGAAGGTTCATTGTTCCGCTATTTGTGATATCTCTATCATTGGTATCAATTCTGCCATTATTTGCAAACGCACCGCTATTAGTAATATCTGTGGAATCAATATCACCGTCGTTGGTAAATATTCCGCTGTTGGTGATATCTGTTACGTCCATAAATCCATTTTCAGTATTACTTAATATCCCGTCATTTACGATGTCAGGATAATCACTATCTCCTTCGATAACATTGTCATTTATTAATGTACCATCGTTTGTAATTTTGCCATCAGAAACTATCTTACCGGTATTATTAATTGTACTGTCTTCTGTAATATTAATATTATTTGCCTTAACAGTACCGGCATTTGCTAAATAACCCGGAGTAACAATTTCTTGAGTAGGATCCAGCGGATCAGGAGTAATCGTACCGACATTAATTTTACCCTGTTTTTCAATCAAACTGCCATTTCCGCTTTCTGCAACAGCTACATTACCTGTAATATTTACAATGCCTGATGCGGCAGCCGTTGCACTTGTAATATTTGAAGATAATGTTATCGGAGCAGTCGAATCATCTGAACCCGTCAGGTTTATAATACCGTCATTTGTCACAACTGCAGTTGAATCAAAACCGTCTGCAATAGTTGTAATAACACCGGTTGAGTAGTTATTAACGATATCAGTAAATCTTCCATTGTTAGTACCGACTTTATTTATAATAGTTCCATAGTTATAAGTATTTGTAAGAAGACCTGCATTTTCTACATTCCCGGATGCTTTGTTGGTTAAGTTTGTAATGATAGCGTTCGCATTATTTTTAACAGAACCATTTGCAAAGTTATTTAAAACTGAAATGACGCCTAATTCGTTGTTATTAACAATGGCTCCGCCTTCATTATCAAGTTTTGTTGCAACAAGACCATAAGCTCCGTTTGTAAAAGTAGCACCACTTTTATTATATACAGTACCAATATATGCTTGTTTGTCAGAAGTACCTTCATTTGTTGCCGTTCCATTGTTTGTGAAACCGCCATATATTGTTCCGTCTGCTTTGTTATTTACGGTACCATTATTTGTCACACCATTGTATATCGTTCCTTCATTATCAAAATTTGAATTTGCGTTATTAGTAGTATGAGCTTTTATCGTACCTTTATTAGTTACTGTTTTACCTGCTCCGCCGCTAATAACCGTAACTCCACCGGTTTCCTGAGTAATCGTAACACCGCTATTGACTGTAACGCCACCGGCACTGTTATTCGAAAGGAATGTCTTGCCATCTCCTGATATATCAGTTGCCAACACACCGCCTTCAAGCCTTATGCTTGTGCCAGCTTCATTTGTAGCTCCTGCTTTAAGATTATTAGCCTTAGTTCTGAGTTGTCCGCTTTGTACATCTACATTTTGAAATACATTTGCACTTAATTTAACATAATCTGTAGCTTTGATTACAGTTGTACCGTCACCTCGTACTTTATCAGTTAAAGTTCCGCTTGTTAATTCTAATGTTCCGGCATTTTGTATATCATCAGTGATTTGTAATGCACTTGCATTAGTAATTAATTTTGCATTTGATAATATATTCAGTTCTTTCTGAACGATATTGCCGCCAGTCAATTTCGCAGCCATCTCAAGGGTTGTTGAAGAACCATCACCAATATTCAAAATACCTTTTGTTGTATCGGTATTTACAATTCCATTTTTAATTTCATAAGGAGTTCCAACAGCAGTTAATATATCAAGTGTTCCGTCATTTGTAACAGTTCCAGATACTGCGGCACCGTCTTTGAACTGTGCATGACTGTCTGCTGAATTATTTGTCCAATTCCCATCAACTGCTTCTTCTAATACAAGAGTATTTCCTGTCATTTCATTAACAATATTACCCTTGATGCCGTCACCTTTAAGTGTAACATGACCATCTCCTATAAATTTGAAAGTAGATTGTTCAATTTGACCCTTGTCTGTTGTATCCCAGGTTACAGTTTTATCAGTAGCAAAATTCAAAGTGCCGCTAGATCCTGTCAATACAGTATTAATAGTAACATTTTTGCTGTGTTCAATATTAAGAGTTCCGGTATTGTTGATTTTGTCTATAATACTGTCAACAAGATTTGTTGTGCCTGCATTGTTTATTGTATAAGCAATAGGTGTTGTATTGGCATCAACTATTTTTGCATCCTTTACATTCAGAGTGTGACCTGAATCTACAGTAATTGCTTTACCACCTGAAAGATTAATTTGGTTTGTATCAGCACTGGAGCTGTCACCAATAATATTCAAATTGCCGGTATCAACATCACCCGCTGATGAGATATCCTGATCAGTTTCACCAGAGAATGAGAATAAAGTTTCGTTTTTGGTATCATCAATTGCAGCAGCAAGCCCTCCCTGAGTTGATTCTTTTGATAAGACTAATTTCCCTTCTTCACCGCTTGTTCCTTGTGCAATGGAATATTTACCCTCCGCGCCATACAACGATATTTCTGAAACATCAATTGTTGCAGTTTTATTAGTGAAGAAATCTATTTTTTGAACTCCGCTATCTGCGGCAGATAGGATTGTACTATCAACATACAAATCAGAAATCTTTACAGCTCCTGAAATCGCATCTGATACAGAGATTTTATCGCCCCAATCAAGTGCAATTTTTGCACCATTTGTAATATTTAATGTTTTTGCCGTAAGTACACTTGTCCCCGTTACTTCGTTATCAATAAAGTTTAGATAAGAAGAACCGCCGAGATTGACTGTACCTTCACCCGTAATACCTGCGTCAAACTCAACATTGCCATTAATATTTAATATACCAAGGTTATGAATATCATTTGCAACATTTCCATCTCTTTTGTTATTGCTGAATATAACATCATTATTTAAAGTAAGTGTTCCTTGTGCACTATTATTTACTGCTCCGGCATTTGCATGAGCAGAGGTGTTACCAGTGAAAGAACCTCCATTTATCGTGGAATTACCTTGATTCCACAAAGCAATGCCTTCATTATCACTAAATTCTACATTTGTAGCTTTGAAAGTTGAATCATTTGCATTCCATACACCGGAAATATTCCATCTTGGAGTATTGTTTCCTGTAATTTTTGCACCATCACCTAAAGTTAAAGAACCTGCATTGTGAATTGCAACATTTGTGTTGCCTGAAAATACTGCATTTTTACCTATTACAACGGTATTTCCAATTTTGTTAATCTCAATTGCCGACCCATATCCTGAATTGGTAGTGGTATTATTTGTAAATTTAGCATTGTCACCAATACGCAATGTAACCTTTCCGTTTGGAGCCATTCCTGAAATACCCTCAGCATCAGAAATCATTATTGCACCACCGTAACGAGCTGCACTATTTCCGCTGAATTCTGCATTGTCACCAATAGTAACATTGTTATTACCAAACAAGAACAAAGCTCCGCCATCTTTTGCAGAACTGTTGTTTGTAAATTTAACTCCACTACCTATTGTAATGCTTCTTTGAGCAGAAGATGTACCTTCTGAATAAATACCTGCACCAATTTTCCAATCTCCGGTACGAGGTTCAGGATTTGATTCAGGGTCAACAATATTGTGATCAAACGTAACATTATCACCGATTGTTAAATTACCGTAATTAGCAATAGCGCCACCTTCAATAGCAGCTTTGTTATAACTAAATGTTGTTCCTTCGCTTACAGTTAAAGCCCTACTATTATAAATAGCACCGCCATGGAGTGCACTGTTGCCTGATGCAGCAGTTTCACCGCCAAATGTTCCTCCAACAGTTATAGTACCTGCGTTATAAATAGCACCACCGGCGCCACCGCTATAATTAACCATGCCTTCTGCATCAGGCTCATCATGTGAACCGATTGCACGGTTACCTGTAAAGGTTGTACCCGCAATAGTTGCTTCAGAACCTGACTCCACGTAAATAGCACCACCATTTTTTCTTGCAGTGTTAGAAATAAAACTTGTTCCTGAGTTTGAAATAATTATACCATGAGAACCACCTACTGTAGCTGTATTACGGATTGCTCCGCCATTATAGCCTTCGTTTAATTCAAATTTTGTACCATTTAAAGTAAGTGTTGAATTTTCATAACCTGCATTTGAATTTATGGCAATAGCACCACCGCCACCCCATTCTTCACTGTTAGCAAGAGCTTTATTACCTGTAAATGAAGTTCCTGAGCCTAAGGTTGCATCGGCACCATTATCCAAATACAATGCACCTGCCGCAATACCTGCTTGGTTATTTTCAAATTTTACGGTCGCTGCATTATCAGTTTTAAATATAGCTTTGGCAGATGGAGTGTCAAATGAGTTCTGAATAATAATTGCACCGCCGTAACCCCCATATTGTCCGTTTGCAGTTACAGAATTATTTGAAAAAATTGTTTCACCTATATCTGTTGAAATATTAGCACCTCTTTGTGCAATAGCGCCACCGTAACCACCCTGAGCTTGGTTATTGCTAAATATATTTGTGCCGGAAATAGTAATTTCTCCTGTACTATATATAGCACCTCCATAATAATCAGAAGTGATTTTATTATTTGTTAAAGTAGCGTCCTCTACAGCTGATGCAATTGAATTGCTAATTGCGCCACCTCTTACTCCTGATGTATAGCCATCAATTGTACCGGTAATATTTGCAACATCAATTTGATGTTCTGCCGCATTAACACCTGTTGTTACCAATGTAGTTGCTGCTATTAAAGTCGCAATTAACATTCTTTTTGTCGCTTTGGTTTCCTTTTTCATTTATAACTCCTATAAAAAATAACTCCAATATCGCATCGAGCGCTAATAATATCTGTATTTTTTTATTTAATATTAATATTAACCCTTATTTAGATTATATCACAAATAAGAATATACAATATTTATTATGTAAATTGTTAATCTTTGTAAAGCTAAATTTTGTTTTTTGAAAATTCTTAGATTTTATATTTAATTGATAATTTATGTGTTGAATAACTCGTGGATTGCCGTGCCGCAATGACAACTTCGGAAAATGCGGACAAGGATTTTTTATATTTGTTGTATAATCTGATTTAAAAAGAGATATGGATTCTGTTCAAAAGTAAAACATTAATTTGGATTGTAATAATGAGTTTTCAAATGAATAGTGAAATCAGCAATAATAACAACAGCGGCAAAGTCGCATTGATTCTTGAAGGCGGAGCTTTAAGAGGCTTATATACCGCAGGGGTTTTAGATGTTTTTATGAAAAACGGTATAAAAGTAGATACTATCATTGGTGTTTCTGCCGGTGCTTTATTCGGAATAAATTACAAATCCAAACAAATAGGAAGAGCTTTAAGATATAATTTAAAATATGCACATGACAAAAGATATATGGGTATGTACTCCCTCATTACTACCGGCGATGTTATGAACAGAGAATTTTGCTTTGATAAACTCGTTTATGAATTAGACCCGTTGGATTTTGAAACTTATGATAATTCTAATGTTGAATTTTACGCAGTAGTTACTAATGTGGAGTCAGGTCAGGCAGAATATATAGAAATTAAAAATGCCGAAAAAGATATGGAATATCTGAGAGCATCGGGTTCTATGCCGTTTGTATCAAACTTGGTGGAAATTAACGGGAATAAATATTTAGATGGCGCACTTAGCGACCCTATCCCTTTAAAAAAAGCTCTGGACATGGGTTATCGGAAAATAATAGTTGTACAAACAAGACCCGCCGATTATTCAAAAGAAAAACCATGGCTGCCCTTTGGTTTGGTATACAAAAAGTATCCGAAATTTGTAAAAGCGGCAAATGAAGCTTATCTCAAGTATAATGAAACATTAAATTTAATTAATGAATACGAAAATGACGGTAAAATAATAGCTTTAAGACCAAGTAAAAAAATAAACATGAGAAGAGTCGAAAAAGATTTGAACAAATTACAGGCAATTTACGATATCGGGATAAAAGATTGCAACGAAAATCTTGAAAAAATAAAAGATTATATAGCAAATACTTTATATGAATGATATAAAATACAATAAGTTATGAGATAATCGACAAGTAAAGAATATGAGGTTACAGAGTATGGAGATAACATTTAAAAGAACCGGATTAGATGGTTTATATGTAATGACTAGCGGAAGATTAGATTTGGATAATGCGGTTGAATACGGCACAAAGATTAATGATTTTATTGAGGATTGTCCGGAACCTATATTGAATGTAACTCTTGATTTTTCTGAAATAACATTTATTTCAAGTTTTGGGTTGAAAGTTATTTTGGAATTGTATAAAAATCTAAATGCACAAAATGGTGAATTAAAACTTAGAAATGTTTCCGAAGAATTGAAAAAATCATTCAATATGGTAGGTTTCAATAAATTTTTAGTGTTTGAATAATGTTTAAAACAGTAAGATCAAAAATTCTCGCAATTGCGATAATAATACTTGCATTTCTGTTACTTGCATCAATTTGCCACGTTTATTTTGCGCGTATGAGTACAAAACAGCTTATGGTGCAAAATTACAAGTTCTCTATAACTGCAAGTCAGTTTTTTCAAAACATTGAAAATCGAATTATACGCTCTGAAGATAATCTGAAAAGTTTAGCATTAATCGGAAGTTTGTATTACAGAACCGATAGAAGCAACGAGCTTACTGACAGAGTCGTAACAAGAATTTTTGAAAATTATCCTAAAACTTTGGGCGGCGGAATTTGGTTTAAGCCTTATATTCTTGATAAATCAAAAAAATACACCTGTTTTTATGCGTTTAGGGATAAAAACAATAAAGTTGTTATTGATAGAAATTTTGAAAGTTCCAATTATGACTATCCGAATCAAGGATGGTATAAACAAATAATTTCTAAAGTTACTCCGGAACGTAATATTGTATGGTCAAAACCGTATTACGAAAATCAGGGAAGTTATACAATGATGATTACCGCCGGTACAGGCATATATGTAGACGGAGAATTAGTTGGAATTGCAACTGTCGATTGGGAATTGGATTCAGTAATTGATGAAGTATCCAAAATGAAACCTTTAGAAAGAACTTTTTCAATGTACAAATTGGGGAAAGAAATAAAAAACAGCTTTGCTTTATTTGGAAACATAAAAGACGACTATATAATTGCTACAAATGATCCTTATCTTGATACAAAAATACTTACGGGACACTCTTTAAAAGAAATTCCTTGGTATACGAATGCTGATAATTTATATGCTACAACTTATATAACATACCACAATAAAAGATATGTTCCGTTTGTAAACAAATTAGAAAACGGAATGGTGTTAATTATTTGCCTTCCAAAATCCGAAATGTTCAAAGATATCAATAATTTTTATTTTCTTTTGATTTTGGCAATGGTAGGAACGGCATTATTAATTCCTACACTTTTATATTACAGCTTAAATCATCATATAATTAATCCTATCGACAAGCTAACGAATATTGCCCACAAGATTGGTAAAGGGGAAGATATTCAAATAAAAATAGAAAAACCTGAAGAATTTGCACATTTAGCATCTACCTTCGATAAAATGACAAAGGATATCAAATCTATTACACAAGAAAGAGCAAAAATCAGCTCCGAACTTTCTATTGCTAAATCAATACAAGCATCAAGTTTACCGAATGTGTTTCCGCCGTTTCCGGAAACAAAAGAATTTGATATTTACGCATCAATGGATGCAGCAAAAGAAGTTGGCGGAGATTTTTATGATTTCTTTTTCATTGATAAAACCAAATTCTTGTTTTTAATTGCGGATGTATCCGGCAAAGGAATACCGGCAGCATTATTTATGATGACGGTAAAAACACTTATTAATAACGTTTCACAAGAAAATTATTCTCCAAAACAACTTATTGAAATTATAAATAAAAAGATTTGTCAAACTAATAAACAAGGATTTTTTGTAACCGTTCTATTCGGAATTACAGATACAAATACAGGAGAAACCTGTATGATAAATTGCGGACATAATCTTCCGCTAATCAAAAGAAAAAATGGAAAATACGAATATATGCAATTAGAGTCTAACATCGCTTTAGGGGTATTTGAAAATAGTGAATTTGAAACATATGAAACAGTTCTGGAACCCGGAGATATAATCTATACCTATACTGACGGAGTAACGGAAGCTATAAATAAAAACAATAAAATTTTTGGAGAAGAAAGGCTTTACGAGTGTTTAAACAATATTAGAGAAACAGAACCGATTGAAATTGCGAAGAAAGTAAAAGGTATTATTAAAGAATATACAGAGTCTAATGTACAAAGCGACGACATTACAATGCTAATTTATAAATATAACGGAAACTTAAATAATACAAAAACCTTTAAAGAAGTCGCAGATATAAAAAATTATAAGCAATTTTATACATGGCTTCACTCTACTTGTGATGAATTTAGCATTAATGATGAATTAAAAAACAAACTTGATATGTGCGCAGAAGAAATATTTGCAAATATCACATTCTATGCTTACCCTGAACAAAACGGAATAATAGAAGCAGTGTTCACAAAAACAAATGATAATATAACAATAGAATTTATTGATGAAGGAATCGAATATAATCCTTTGGAAAAACCGGATCCGGACATTAATCTGCCTCCGGAAGAACGTCCTTTGGGCGGATTGGGTATCTATATGGTCAAAAATATGACCGATAATATTTCATACAAAAGAGAAAATAATCAAAACATATTAACTCTTGTTTTTAAATTATAATCGTCATCAACTGTAAAACGTCGCTCGTTAAAACCTATCAACGTTTTTCGAAATAGTTTAAATTATCTTGATAAAATTTAAATATTTAATGACAAATAAATTTATTTAGTCTATAATTTTACAATAAAACAGATTACCATGAGATTAGTTATAAAAAGGGAAGTGCGTTATGAAAATAGATTGGAAATCAAAACAAACCAAAGTTATTGCGATTTTAATTGCTGTAATTTTAATACCTATTATTTTTAATCAGGCAAAAACACTCATTATAGGATTAATGACCTCATATATGATGTCTCAGCCTAAAACAGTTGAAGTTGCAAATCCTGTTTCAAAGGAGATTTATCCTACATATAGCACAACAGGGCGTATTGAAGCGCAGAAATCAGTTGATGTAATAGCCCGCGTCAGCGGTTGGCTGCAGGAAAGATACTTCCAAGAGGGTGACACAGTTAAAAAAGGGCAAAAATTATTCTTAATCGAACCTGATGAATACGCTCTGGCGGCACAAACAGCAAGAGCCCGAGTTAACGAAAATTCTGCGGTTTATAATAATTCCGAAATAGACCTAAAACGTGCTCAACAATTATTGAAAGATGATTTGGTCAGCCGCGAATATTATGATAATGCACTTACAGAAAGAAATAAAAACAGAGCAGCTTTAGATGGTGCCGTTTCTGATATGCATAAAGCAAACCTAAACTTAAGTTATACAAATATAACGTCCCCTATGAATGGAAGAATTGGCAAAGCAAATGTTTCCGTCGGGAATTACGTTACTCCGTCAACAGGCGTTATTGCTCAAATTTATACAACCAATCCGATGAAAGTAACTTTCCCGTTAAAAAGCAGTGACTTCATTGAGCTTAAAAGATATTTTAAAGACAACATGGACAAAAACCCTGGAGATGACAGTACCGTATCTGTATTGTTAGGACTTTCTGACGGATCAACCTATGAAAAAGAAGGTAAAATTGAATTTGTAGACAACAAAGTTGATGAAAACACCGGTACCGTAACCATGAGAGCCGTATTCGAGAACCCTGACGAGCTTTTGGTTCCGGGAGATTATGTTAAAGTAACAATAAGAGTTAATCACCCTTATAAGGTTATGCTTATTCCGCAATCTGCAACCAAAACAGATGTTGGAACAGGTTATTATGTTTGGGCAATAAAAGATGGAAAAGCTGTTAAAAAAGATATCGTTGTAAATGAAAACTATGAAAACAACTGGATAGTAGAAAGCGGACTATCATACGATGATATAGTTGTTATGAAAGGTATTCAGGATATTTATAAATCCGGTCAGGCTGTTAAAGCAATCCCTTATAAAGAAGATAAAACTGCAAAGAAAAATAAAACCGGCAAATAAGTTATAAATTTTCAATCTAACCAAAAAATACAGTTTTTAAATATATAAAGTTAAATATAAAGGAAAAAGAATGGCAATAAATAAGAAAGATTTGTATTTTTTCATAAAAAAACCGAGATTTGCGGTTGTAATATCGACTTTAATAGTAATTCTCGGGTTACTTTCGTTGTTTGGACTACAACAAGAAAAGTATCCTAATATTACACCGCCACAGGTTACAATAACAGCAAGTTATCCGGGCGCAAGTGCAGCGGTTATAGAATCTTCCATTGCTTCGCTTTTGGAATCTCAACTTAACGGTGTTCAGGATATGATTTATATGTCCTCAACAAGTTATGACAACGCTTATAATTTGACTATATATTTTAAAACAGGAACAGATAATGATGTAAACCTGATGAATGTTCAAAACAAACTTCAACAGGTTCAATCCCTTTTGCCTCAAGAGGTTGTACAGCAAGGTATTACAGCCGAAAATAAAGTAGGCGGAGCCGGTGCTATTATCTTAAATCTTGCCTCGGAAAATGATTCTTGGAACCAATTGGATTTGACAAACTATGCAAACATCTACGTTAAAGATGCAATAAAGAGAATTAATGGAGTCGGTTCTGTTAATGTATTCGGTGCAGACGATTATAGTATGCGTATTTGGCTTGATCCTGCAAAACTTGCAAGTTATAAAGTTACAATTTCTGAAATCAGAACCGCTATTCAAAACCAAAATATCCAACTTTCGGCAGGAGCATTGGGTGATCTTCCTACAGATGCCAATCCGAGTTTAAAGCTATCACTGCTTACAAAAGGCAGACTTCAAACTCCTGAAGAATTTGGAAATATTATAATTCGTTCTAACTCAGACGGTTCAAAAATCAGACTTAAAGAACTCTCAAGGGTTGAACTCGGTGCAAAATCGTACTCTATGTTTGGTATAATTGACGGCAAACCTGCAGCTTTATTGCAAGTAATGCCTTTACCGGGCGCAAATACGGTTGAAATCTGTAACAATATTTATAAAACAATAGAGGAGCTTTCGCTAACACTTCCGGATTCTTTAAAACTTGATATTATAATGGATAGCTCAACGTTTATTAATGAATCAATGTCAGAGGTTGAATTTACAATTCTTTTAACATCATTAATCGTAATATTAATTATATTTGTATTTTTAGGTGACTTTAAAGCGACATTAATTCCTTGTGTAACTATTCCAGTATCATTAATAGGTACATTTATCGCATTAAAGGCATTAGGGATGTCATTAAACCTGTTAACGTTATTTGCCCTTGTACTTGCGGTAGCGGTTGTTGTTGATGATGCGATTGTCGTAATAGAAAATGTAAAACGCCACATTGAAGAAGGTAAATCTGCTCTTGAAGCTACTCAAATTACAATGGGTGAAGTTGGAGGTTCGTTAATAGCAATGGCAGCCGTTCTTATGGCGGTATTTGTTCCGATGTGCTTTATGAGTGGGCTTTCAGGTACAATGTATAAACAATTCGCTGTTTGTATAGCTGTTTCAATTGCGGTTTCCGCTATTTGTGCATTGTCCCTCTCACCTGCAATGTGTTCTATATTGTTAAAACCTGCAAAAAAGAAAAAGGACAAGAAACCTTCCCTGCTAAAAATGGTCGAAGAATATCTTGATATAATTAAAGAATATATAAATAAAGGACTCGCCATTTTTAATGACAAGTTTGATAAATTAACTAATTATTATATAGAACTGGTCAAAAAGTTTGTTCATAACAAAAAACTGACAATTATTGTATATGTATCCATTGTACTTTTGATGTTAGGGCTATTCAAAGTTATACCAACAGGATTTATACCCGATGAAGACCAAGGTATGTTAATATCTGTTGTGACTCTCCCGGATGGCGCTTCACTAAACAGAACCGAAGATGTATGTAAGAAATTTATTAAAGCCATAGACGGAATAGAGGGGATTGATAAAGACAGAGTTATCGCATTTGGCGGCTTTGGGCCTTCTAATCAGGCAACTATTATTATAATATTAAAAGAATGGGGAGAAAGGCAAGTCGGACTTATCGATTGGGTAGTTCGTACGGTGAAGGGCAAACAGACAGACCTTTCTCACAATGGTATTTTAACTGAGATATATAAACGTACCGCAGATATCACTGAAGCCTCAATATTTACGCTTTCTCCACCGGCAATAGACGGTTTGGGTATGGCCGGAGGTTTTGAATATCAGCTTATGTCAACAGGTAATGCAAGCGTTCAAGATCTTGCCGCATTTGCAAACGAATTTATCGCAAAAGCAAATCAAGATCCTGCATTACAAAATGTATATACACAATTCCAAGCTAATGTTCCACAGTACCAATTGGATATCGATTATGAAAAGGCTCTTGCTCAAGGTGTTGATATATATGAACTTCATAATACATTAGCATCAACATTATCATACGCTTACATTAATGACTTTAACAAACTTGGCAGAGTATTTAAAGTATTTATGCAGGCAGAAGGCGACTACAGAAACAAAATTGAAGATTTGCAGAAAATATTTGTTATGAATAAAAATGGACAACCTGTACCTATTATGACGATGATTACACCAAAGCAAACCGTTGGTGCGGTTTCTATTACAAGGTTTAATCAATTCCGTTCGGCACAAATACAGGGTGCACCGGCAAGCGGCAAGTCTTCAGGTGACGCAATGAAAGCTATGATAAATTTATCAAAGAAAAACTTACCGCATGATTACACATTTGCTTGGTCAGGAACATCCTTACAAGAACAGGAATCTTCCGGTCAAACAGGTTTAGTTGTAGGCTTTGCTTTGTTGTTTGTTTACCTGTTCCTGGTAGCACTATATGAAAGCTGGATGATACCGGTTGCAGTACTTTTAATTTCTCCGGTAGCATTAGTCGGTGCATTAATCTTCCAGTTAATGATGGGACAAGCTTTGGATTTGTATTCACAAGTAGGCCTTATCACTTTGATTGGTTTGGCTGCAAAACAATCTATTTTGATTGTAGAATTTGCCAAAGAAGAACATGAAGCAAATGGCTTAAATATATATGATGCCGCAATCAAAGCATCACTTTTAAGATTTAGAGCAATTATGATGACGGAAGCTGCATTTATCTTAGGTATTTTGCCATTATTATTTGCAACAGGAGCCGGTGCAAACAGCCGTATTTCGGTTGGTTCTACCGTAATCGGCGGTATGATTGTTGCGGCTACCTTGGGTACCGTGTTAACTCCGGCATTTTATGTAATAGTTCAAGAAACAATTGATAAATATTTTAATAGTAAACAAGAGAGTGAGGATTATGAAATTTAAACGATTAATAACTCTGATATGCATATTATCACTAACGGTAGGAACGGCTTTTGCCATTCAAGATAATAATAATAATACACAACAAAATATTAAATATACAAATGAGGTACACTCCGTATTTTCATTGGAAGATTGTATAAAAGTAGCAATTGCCAATAATCCGGATATTAGAGCATCAATATACAATGAACAGGCATTTAAATCAAAAATCGGCCAAGCCTGGGCAAATTACTTTCCGACACTAAACGGTGGCGTACAATTTTCAAGATCCGGAAATAAATATTCTCATGCCAAGAATTTACCTTACGGATACAGAAGTATGTACACGTCAATGGGATATGTTCCAACTATTTCTGCTGACATGCTGCTTTTTGATTTCGGAAAAACCAAAGCAAATGCCGACATGGCAAAAAACTTGTATTTGGCAAGCAAAGAAAATACCAAAGAAAACATAAACACTATAATTTATAGTATAAAATATGCATATTTCAATATTTTATTTGCACAAGCTCAAATTAAAGTATATGAAGATACAGTAAAAGACTATCAACTACAATTAAATCAAGCTTGGAGTTTTTACAAACTGGGGAAAAAAGCAAAATTAGATGTTGTAACTGCGGACTATAATTTGGGTAAAGCTAAATTAAATCTTGTAAAAGCAAGAAACATTTTAGAGGTAGCTCGAGCAGAACTATCCAGAGTAATGGGATTACCTGACTATACAAATTACGAATTATCTGATGACTTAAACTTGAACGCAATTGACCTTACTGCAGAAAATGCAATAAAAATGGCAATGGATGTTCGTCCTGAATTAATCTCCGCAGAAAAGAGTGCTAAAGCCGCAAAAATGAATTTACGCGCAGCAAGAAGAGAATTTGCGCCTAACTTGGGTGCATTTGGCAGTTTTGCTTATGGACTCGGAAATGATTATAATATAAGATCAACACAATTTGGTGTTGGCTTAAATTATAGTGCGCTTAATATTTTGCAAACTAAAAAGCAAATTGATGAGGCCAAAGCTGAATATCAAAAGAGTATAGCACAATATGACAGCATAAAAGATTCTGTATATTTTAATGTAAAAAAGGCTTATTTAGATTTACAAACTGATAGGGAATCTATAATTATTGCAAAATTAGCACTTGATCAGGCTAAAGAACAATACAGACAAGTAACCGGAAGATACAAAGCCGGTGTAGGTGACGCAATAGAATTAAAAGATGGTGAAAATACATATCTTAACGCAAGACTTGATTTTTATAATACCATCCTAAACTATAACGTATCATTTGCAAATCTGGAAAAAGAAATTGGAGTTCCTATAAAATTCTCTGAAGATTTGATAATAAAAATCAATCCATCAGAACTATAGTGGCATACTTTAAGAATTTCAGATGTATATGGCAAAATTTGATTTACACCTACATTCGAATAATTCTGACGGAAGTGATACTCCGCAAGAGCTTTTGAATAAAGTCCTTGGTGCTCACATGGAAATTTATGCACTAACAGACCACGACACCGTTGCAGGGATTTCGATAATGAGAAGTATCGTACCGCCAGATGTAAAATTTATTCCCGGAATTGAGCTTACGAGTAAAGCAAAGGGTATCAAATGCCACATTTTAGGTTACAACATTGACGAAAACAATTCTACACTGCTTGAGTTGATTGAAAAAGGTAAGCAGCTCCGTAAAAGAAAACTTGAAACAAGAATTAAATATTTAAAAGATGCTTGGGGCATCGAATTGACTAAAGAAGAATTGGATTGGCTTAAATCAAGAAAAAGTGTTGTAAAAACCCATCTCGCAAACGTCTTGGTTAATAGAGGGCTTGCAAATGATAATATTGAAGCTATGAAAAAATATTTAGACGATTGTCAAACCGGTAATACTCGTTTTGACGGGGAAGAGGCAATAAACACAATTAAAATATCCGGAGGAATTCCTGTTTGGGCGCACCCATTGGGCGGTGAGGGAGAAGAACATCTTGAAAAAGAAGAATTTCTATCAAGATTAAAAACAATGATTAACTGTGGCATACAGGGACTTGAATGCTATTATTCAAGGTATAATAATTCGGAAATAGAATTTTTAAAAGACTGCGCAAATAAAAATGGTCTGTACATCACAGGCGGCAGCGACTATCACGGCAAAAACAAAACCGTAATACTCGGACAATTGAACATAAATAGAACCCCCGTTGATTCAAAAGAATTAAATATTTTAAGCCAATAGTTTAACTAGTGTTCATAGCTAACATAATAAAGAAAAGACTACTGCAGTAAAAACTGCTTTATCTGTTCTTTCTGTTTTAGATAAAGATTGAATTTTCTTCAAAATTCTCTATTTACAAATTTCCGCACACAAAAATAATCGTTTACAAGCTCACGAGGATTGCCATAAACAGTAGGTGACTTCGTATACATATTATTACTATTATGAATATGATATTGATTATTTATTCATAATAGCAATCAAATATTTATTAATATGTAAACTGATAAGTACGTCCTTGCTTTTTAATAGTAAATTGCAACGGCTTTGGATCTTCCTTAAATTTCATACAAAGTATTCTCATTGAAGAATTTGCCTTTAAGTCATAGTTTTCAGGCAAGGAATGAGCATATCTTGAAGCTTCTTTAATAACCATTCCAAGTCTTACATTGTTTGCAACCGTAAAGCCTAATGACAAACCGCCTGTTGCAACAGCAAGAGGAACACCCAAATTATCAGCAACATCTAATCTGTCCAAGTCTACAAATGTTGATGTTGTAATATCTTTTAGTGCTGCAAGTCTTTCTGAGTATACTTTTTCTACTTTTATATCGTAATTTGAATTGTTTTTAACAATATATTCAAAGGCATGAACATATTTATTTTCCTTGTTCTTTAAACGATATTCATTAACGGTTACCGTAACATTAGCCTCGGGATTATTAAAGGTTTCCGAATCAATACATGTTAAATTAATCGGATCTTTATCCTCAGAATACGGAATAGCAGATGTTTTGTCATTACCTTTTGACAATTTATCATTTAATTTATTCATACCCTTTTTAAGAGGCTTTAAACCATCCGGAAGAGTAAATAAACCATCTAATGCTCCGGATCTTGCATAATCTATAAAATCAAACTTATATTCTTTATAAGCTTCTTTATCCTCTAGCATTTCATATCTGTAATTTTGACTTTTAAAGAAATCTGTAATGCCATTATTATTTTTGTCATATTCAGCATCAGTAACAATATATACATCCGTATCATTCAAAGCAGGATAGAATTTTAAGTAATAGTGTTCATTATCGTATGTAGCGTAGTATGCAGTTTTTGCAAGCTTCTTCACCTCGATTTCTCTACTTAAAATATTATCCACAACAGGAACAACAGATCGTATATTTTGGTCTTTTATTCTGTATGCATGATAGTCCTTAATCATGCCAGCGGCATTTGCTGTTGCCGAGAAAATTATAATTGATGATAATACACAAATACCTCTTAACATTTTTTTCATACTAATTTTTCTCCTTTGTTATTAATTCAACATTTTCTTCTTTACCTTTTATGTTTTTCACATATAATTCATCAAGCAGAACACAAATTGTTGCCGCCATTGCAGGCCCGAAAAGGACACCGATAAAACCAAAATATTTTCCGCCTAAAATTAATGACAAGAAAATAATTGTTGGATGTAAATTCATTAATTTACTGAATGCATAAGGTCTAACTAAATTATTTTCTACAAGTTGTGCTAAAACCATAACAATAAGCGTTGTAATAAGTACTTTCGCACCAAATTCATAAACACCTATTAAACAAATTACAATTGCAATAGCAGGTCCCACAACCGGGATTATGTCCAAAATTGCAGCTATTATCGCAATAGAAATTGCATAAGGGTTTTGCAAAATTAATAAACCGACTGCATTTACAACAAAAACACTTAACACAGCCATAGTTTGAGCAAATACATATCCACCCATTTTTGAGGATATACTGTCAATAATTTCCTCAGTTCTATCCTTTATATTTAACGGAAAATATTTCAAAACAGTTTCTTTAATATTCTTTTTATCCTGCATAAAGAAAAACAAAAAGATTAAACCCGTTAAACAATATGCAAAACTTGAGCCCATGCCTTTTATTAACCCTGCAACATAATCTATTGCACCTTCAGTAGAATTTGCCATAGAAGCAGTAATTCCGTCAATATCTATTTTTGTTATGCCCATTGTTTGGAATATAACACTACCCTTAACGGCTTCATTTAAATTTTTAACATAATTAGGATATTCTTTAATTAATTCACTAATTTGGTATGCACCTAACATAAATATAAATGTCAGTAATAACGCTAATATTGACAATGCGCCAAACAATACAATACATGCTGCTGCAGCTCTTGGCATTTTCTTTTCTAATTTATCAACAATAGGATTCAATGAGCAAGCAAATACTAACGAAATGAATAGCATCATTGCTACATCGACATTTGTGAACATGAAAAATAAACAAAGAACAATAAAGAACCAAAAAAGGATTGTATTAATTGGAATTTCGTTGTTGAATAATTTTATCATATTTCCCCCTATAACATTTTATAAAGATAGAATAATTATATACAAAATCGGATTAGTATTCAATTATTTTTATGAAAAAATTTATATTTTTTCATTTAATTTATTTCATAAATTCCCAATAGAGTCCATAGAAAGTTTTTATTTCTTTAATTTTTTTATCACATTTTTGGATTTGGTATCTGCATTTTTTGCATTTTTATTATTTCTTCCTAATGCCCAACGTAATCCGGCAGATAAAACAATACCGTTTCTGCCTCCGTTACGAACCATTGCCTGTATAAATCCGGGAAATCTGTCAGCCCAAGTTTTTTGAACACCTACACCATACTGAACATAGGCTTTTTCGGAAACTTTTGGAAGTATTACATCATTTGCCTTAACCTGATTTCTTCCCATAAATACATTCCAGACCATATCAATTCCGGCGTATGGCTGCCAACCGTTTTTAGTATTACCGATAATTTTTACACCCGGAACTATTTGCAAAGCATTCAAGGCATCTTGTCTAATTTTTACTCCTGCAGCATTTGTATAATCAAAAGTATTTACCCAAGAATATCCTAAAAATACTGATGGTTGAAGAATTACTTTGCCGTTGAAAAATTCAAAGTTATAACCGGTTTTATTTGCGATACCTGCCGTTAGCAAGGTTATATTATCGTGACCATACATTGTATCAGCATCTCCAGAGCTTGCTCCGGTCGAAACTGTTAAGCCTGTAAAGAAGTTACCCTTATACACATTAAGTGTACCACCTAAGAAACCGCCATTTTGTGTCATAGAAATTCCGTCATAGTTCATGTGATTTCCGTTATAACCGATAAATCCTGACCAAACACCCTTAAAGTCATGCCCCATATCAAACATATCGGAATCACCGCCATAAGTCATGCCATAAGAAATGTTCTCTACTTTAACTCCGCCTCTAAGATTTACTTTTTCAAATGTGGTATATGGTAGCACCCACATTGAACGAGAGGCTTCAGGAATATTTCTTACATCTAAATCTGTAACAGGAGCTAAAGATGCAACCTTATTTTGATTTTCGGCAGAAAATCTGTATATCTCACAATCGACTTTAACTTATCAGATTAAAGAAGTTGAAAAAGAACTCAATTTTTTGCTTTTTGAAAGGTCGGGAAAAGGTGCGACTTTAACTCCTGCCGGTAAGCAATTTGTTACCACACTAAAAACCGTAAAAGACGAGTTGCGTCTCGGAATAGAACAGGCACAAAATTTCAGTAAAAAATATTCTGATAATATTACAATCGGCTTGCCTATTCGCTCTTGTATTTATTATTTGCCCCAAGCAATGAAAGAATTTGGTAAGATATATCCAGATATTTCAATAACACCAATATTTAACGGATTTTATAAACCCGAAGAATTTTTGAAAGGGAATCAGGATGTATTTTTCACTTTCGATAATGAGATGAAGCATGTTCCTGATACGAAACTGATTCATCTTTATACAAGCAGAATTTATTTGATAACAAAAAAAGATGATGAACTTGCTAAACTAAAAACAGCCAAAATATCTGATTTAAAAGGAAGAACTCTAATGGTAGGCGGAGGTTCACCGCCACAATTAAGAGCATTGCAGCAAAGAATAATAAATACAATTGATATAGACTATTTTAATTCTGAAACCCATGAAACAACAATGACAAATATTCTGGCGGATAAAGGCATTTGTTTAACCCCCGGATTTTTCCAAGATTATACAGGAGAATTTGCTTGGATACCGTTTGATTGCGAAGAAAAGTTTGAATGTTATTTATGTGTTCATACGAACGATAAAAGGGAAAGTTTGAAAGAATTTATACGGATTTTAAGAGAGATTTATAAAACACAAAATTTATCAAGAAGGTAACCGTAACTATAACTTTGTATTTACTGTTCTGTTTCGATTTTGAATATCACGGGGCGAAGTCCGTCATTGCAGGAACAAATTGCAACCCCCGGTTTTCTTATCCAGTCACCGTAATAGAATAATTCTTTTGTCGCACCTCCGTGGGCAAGCGTAAAAACATATTGATAAATTGCTTTCCAAGCTTCGTTACAAAAACCTTCAGGGCATTCCCAATCGGCATAGAAAACTTGTCCTTCTTTTAGCATTGGGCAAGGTGTTAAACCTTCAACGCCATATTCTTTAGCAAGTTCTTCATCAAAATTTCATTTCAAAACAGTTATTTTACATTTTTTCATAAGTTATTTATCCTTATTTCGTACAAATTAGTTATAAAACAAAAATTGCTTGACAATAATTAGATGTCTAATTATAATAATTATATGAGAAATTTTTTATCGCTTATATCTAAAATTCACGATAAAGGTAATCGTTTAATTATTGAAGAACTAAAAAAAAACGGAGCAGATGGACTTGTAC
>DEFJ01000020.1:0-161 GCA_002350725.1 Cyanobacteria bacterium UBA2855
ATATCTAGAAAACTCTTTTAATAAATTGCCTGCAGTAAAAAATATACCAGATCGAGAAGTCGTTTTATTTTTGAATTCTGCCAATATTCTAGCATCAAAAATTATATTAATTTTCTTATTATTTCTCATTTAGTCATCACCTCAATAATTTGGTTA
Organism: Cyanobacteria bacterium UBA2855; assembly: GCA_002350725.1. Lineage (GTDB taxonomy): Bacteria > Cyanobacteriota > Vampirovibrionia > Gastranaerophilales > Gastranaerophilaceae > UBA1221. Next base: position 157 of record DEFJ01000020.1, read on the forward strand.
GCACA
>DEFJ01000020.1:210-44601 GCA_002350725.1 Cyanobacteria bacterium UBA2855
TCATTATCGTAATAATATTTTTCATAAGCTTCGACATGCTGTTCATCACTATCCCAATCAATCATTATTCCCGCATCTCCAACAACTTCCGGCAGCGAAGAATTATTTGAAGTTATTACAGGACAACCACAGCTCATCGCTTCTAAAGGTGGCAAACCAAAACCTTCGTATTGAGATGTATAAACAAACCATTCTGCACCACTATATAATGCCGGTAAGTCTTCGTCATCAACATAGCCAATTTTTAATATTTTATCTTGAAAATCCCCTAAATTATTAATCTCTTTGTTTAATTCATCTATAAAAATTTGCCAATGTCCGCCACCTAAAACAAAAACTAAATCTTGAATATTGTTCTTTTTGATAAATTCAATAAACGTTTTAACCGTTCTGATTAAATTTTTTCTTGGTTCTAAAGTACAAAGACTAAAAACATATTTTTTATCTTGTGGTATGCCATATTTTTGTTTAGTCATTTTAATTTTTAGATTATCTACTAATTTGAATTTTTCATCACAAGCAAGTAATGTTACGATATTTTTATTTTTATCCATTTTGGGACAATATTTAATAAAATCTTGTCTTGTATATTCCGAAATAGAAAAATACCAAGTATCATTATTGATTGAATCCATTAAATACTTGTGCCAATGATGATTGTAATCAGGAAAATATTGAGGATAAATTATTGGAACGATATCATACAAAACCACAAATTTTTTAATGTTTTTATACAAGTATAAAAAATCAGGCACTTTATACATTGGAGAAAAAAATGCATCATACTTTAAAAATCTTGAAATATTTAATTTTAGTAGTAATTCAGATACCCAGAAACTTCTTTTTATAATAGAAAGCGATAAAGAAGTAATAAACTTTTTTATATGTTTTTTTGCTTGTTTATATTTTTGTTTTTTTTGATCTAGTTCGTGATACCTTAATCCTAAATTATTATTATGAAGATTAGTAATAATCTTAAAATTTTCGTCTGGAAAAAGTTCTTTGATTACTTGTTGTAAATAGCTATACAGATTATATTGACAATACAAATCTATTTCCAAATTTTTATTTTTTAGCATTTGTTTTAGTACATTATATGCTACAAAGAAAATGCCTGTTCTACTTTTTGGGTTTATATTTTCTGCGATAAATGTTGCATCATACAAAATTTTTATTTTTTTATTAAACATTTTACTTTATTCCTATACTTTTCATTGCAAATTTTGCAAAAGTGTTCTCTTCACAAAATCTGTTACAGTTTTCTTTCAAGTTGTTTTTTTTAGTTTCATTTTCAATAAGGTTTATAATTTCAGTTGCAATATCTATATATTTGGCATTTGGTTGTAACAATTTTATGCAATGCCAATGTTTTTCTAATATATTAAAATTAGCAATACTAGAAGCTATTATAGGTATTTTATTTACAATTAATTGATTTATAGCTGCAGATGCAAATTCGTTAGTTATATTACCGATATATAACCCCAAATCTAATACACTAAAATAATTTATTAACTCTTGGTCTGATAGAAAACCAGTTATTTTAACTCTAGATTCTAAGTTATATTTTTTTATTTTTTCATTTATTATATTAATATAGCCAGAAGTATCGTAAGGATGCACCCCACCCATATGAATATATTTGTAATTTTGGGGTAAATAGCGTAAACTTTCTATTGATTCTTCTATTCCTTTATGTTTATTTATAAATCCAAATGATCCAAGAATTATACTATCCCTTTCAAAGTCCAATAATCTTAGAATCTCGTCTTTTGATTTATTTGCAATCAAATTAGCTTTTTTTACAGGAAGTTCTAATAAACATATATTGTTTGTTGGTATATTATATTTAGACAAACTTTTTAAAAATTTATCGTTCATAATTGTTATATTCAATAACGGATTATCTATAAATCTAAAAAAAGGAATTTCTTTGTAGTTAGATATTTTATTTGTTTTAAAAAAGTCATTAAGTACCATATTAAAATCTGTATGCCAAACAATTGATATTTTTTTATTTTGTTTTATTAAATTAGAAACAAAATAATCTAATAAAGGTAGTGTGCAGGCATAATCTTTTAATTTTATATTTTTACAAGAAAAACTATCTTTTAATAAATCCTCCCAACCTTTATAATCTTGTGATCCCCAAAAAGAATATTCATGTTGAATGGATATAATATCAAAATCTTTTGCTTGATCAATAATTTTATCAATATATGCTTTGGCAATTTTAATATTTAAATTATACTCATTTATTACTGGCATAATGGCATTATTTGTATAACCAATATCAGTAAGCCCACATATATAATCTTTAAGAAATACAGCAATTCCACATTGACAATCCCATGTTCCATAATGAAGGATTTTAGATTTACTGTTGGATTCTTGATTTATGTATACTAAATTATTTGATTCACTAATTTTTTTCTTTAATTTATTTAAATAATTTAAATAAGAAGGCTTTTGAAATATAAAAATTTGAATACCAAATATATATATTTTAAAGAAATTCCCACGTTCTTTTATCTTAAATATAGTAAGACCTAATAATTTAACTTTAACTGCATCACTACTATATTTTGTTGTTATAATTTTCATTCTTCCCTCGACTTATAATAATTGTCTATCTTTTTGATATCTTTTGATATCAGCTTCAACCATCATTTGACAAAGTCCTTCATAAGAAACTTTTCGTTTCCAACCTAAAACTTTTTCTGCTTTTGAAGGATCACCAATTAGTAATTCAACTTCTGCAGGTCTAAAGAATTTTGCATTAACTTTTACGATAGTTTTTCCAGTTTTTCTATCTATACCAATTTCATTTACACCTTCACCTTGCCATTCAATATCATAACCTGCATATTTACCTGCAAGAGTTGCAAAATCTCTTATTGGATGAGTTTCACCTGTAGATAACACATATGTATCTGGTTTTTCCTGCTGAAGCATTAACCACATTCCTTCTACATAATCTCCAGCAAATCCCCAGTCTCGCTTAGCATCTAAATTCCCAAGTTCTAATGGTTCATTTGTCAAGCCGAGTGACAACCTTGCAAAGTGGTCTGTAATTTTTCTTGTAACAAATTCTTTGCCTCTCATAGGAGATTCGTGGTTAAATAAGATTCCTGAGCATCCGAATACTCCGAAACTTTCTCTATAATTTGTAGTCATCCAGTGAGCCATCAGTTTTGCACAACCATATGGCGAACGAGGGTAAAATGGAGTTGTTTCGGACTGAGGTATGGCTTGAACTTTTCCAAACATTTCCGAAGTTGAGGCCTGATAAAATCTTGTTTTAGGTGAGAACTCTCTAATTGCTTCCAAAATATAAACAACACCCATTCCATCAGCTTGTGCTGTATAAATAGGTTCGGCCCAAGATGCGGCAACAAAGCTTTGAGCTGCCAAATTATAAAACTCATCCGGTTGGTATTTTCTTAATAATCTTACAATATTTGAAAATTCCAATAATTCAAAGTCTTCAAGCTCAATTTGATCAAAAATTCCATGTTCTTTTAACTTTTCAAACGTATCAGTTGCCCCTCTACGATATAAACCGATTACTCTGTAACCTTTTTCTAATAAAAATTTTGCCAAGTATCCACCGTCTTGACCTGTAATTCCTGTAATCATTGCTGTTTTAGTCATTTATTTCTCCTTTATCTAAATTTTGATATAATTTTTTCTCTTAAACTCCTTCTTAATTTGCTATTCCATATAATGAATGTTAAGAATTTTGCAATATAATCAATATTTATATACACCCATCTTTTAAAAGCATTTTTATATCTAAAAGAGCATATTTCTTTTATATATTTATCATTTGATTTACCCCACCAAGAACTTTGATTCCAGTGAATTGCAACAGTGTTTTTAGTAAAAGCGTCTTCTTTTAATGCTTCCCAAGCAGGGCAAAAATATTCACTTGGATATATATATATACCATATTTTTTATCTTCAAAAACTACTTGATTCTTATAAACTTCTTTATCTTTTATATTATTTAATTTAATTGATTTATCATAATATGTTTTTGCTTTTTCTATATAATCCTTATTATATGAAATCCTTTCAAAATTAGAGATATTTTTTAAGTGAAAAGCTAAAACTACTGGATCAATAAAATAATCCATTTTGAATATTTCATGAGAATTATAAAAATCTAACGATTTTTTAAAAATTATATGACCTTTTTCTCCTCCCATAACCGCAGATTCTGGGATGTTTTCACCTTCTAAAATATCACCTTCTATACTGCAAAAAAATGGCTTATCAATATAATCATCAAAATTTTTTAGTAATTGGACATCAGTATCAAGATAGATACCACCATAGTTATATAATGCATAGTGCCTTACATAATCAGCTACAAACGCCCAGAGCTTTCTCTTATAACATTCTCTTAAAAATTTGGAGTTTTTTAGCATTTGTTTAAATTCTGGCATTTTATCATGCCAACACATTATTTCATAATCAGGACATGCTATCTTCCAGGAAGCATAGCACATTCTAAATGCCGAATTTCCCCCTTTTCTCCATATATCTATATCATCATAAAAGTAATGAATAATCTTTTTCATTTATGACACCTATATCTTAGCCTTTGAAAATGAATTAATTTTATGAGTCCTATTAACAGTTATGTTCTTACCCATAAAAGTTATTGTTTTAGTACGTTCATTCGTTTCAATATTAAATATGTTGAAATACCAGTGCTTTTGCGATTTCCACAAAATCTTTTTTAATTTCCTATAATTCTTGAGCAGATAGCATTGATATTTAGGTATTTGCAATTCGATATATCTTAAAAAATCTGTTATGTCATTTAATACTACATCTTCATACTGGCTGCCCTGGAATGTTCTGTAATAACCTATTGAACCACTTATAAAGTGATTTATAGTTAGTTTTTTTAAATTCATTGGCTGCTTTTTAAATATTTCACTTTCTGCTAAAGACTTAAATGAATTTAAGTCATTTTTTATCGCATTAAAATTATTACTAGTCGCATTACCTTCTCTGTATTTTTGATAGTAATAAAGAGGTTTATCTATATAGACATAATGTGGATTATTATAAAATGTAGTCAAACAAAATACTAAATCTTCTGCACATTTTAAACCTTTTATAAATTTAACACCCAAGCTTGCAATAAATTCCCTCCTAAACGCTTTATCCCAAACAAAGACTTGGTTTTTAACTATATTCTCCAGTGAGACACGCTTTTTACATAAATTTTTTATTTCTTTTAAATTCGAATATATTATTTCATTATTCTTAATGGCATTGTATCCATAGCATATAATATCTGCATTAGTTTCATCTATTTTTTCTGATATTATTTTGCAAAGTTCTAAATCATACCAATCATCTGAATCAAGAAACATTATGTATTCCCCATTAGCAATTTCTAAACCTGAGTTTCTTGCAACTGATACACCATGATTTTCTTGATTGATAACTCTTATTCTGGGGTCTTTTTGTGCATATTCATCTAATATTTGTAATGTAGAATCTGTCGAACCATCATTTACACAAATAATTTCAATGTCTTTTAGTGTCTGGTTAATTACACTATCCAAGCATTGCCTCAAATATTTTTCCACGTTATAGCAAGGTATGATTACTGATACTTTTATCATTATTAATTCTTTCTTATCCAAACTATAGAACTACGCCTTTTCTGTACCTCAAATTGATGTTTTCAGTTACATCAATATATTTGAGAGTTTGACTTATGCTATTATGGTTAAAAAGCCAGCCAATATAAGATAAATCTTTATATTTCAGGTAATGATGATACGCAAATGTTTTTCGCCAAGAGGCAGGCGAATAATTCTCACTTAAACCTAATTCTTCGCAATTATCTTTAAAAGTGTAAAAAACAAGACCTCTGTCACACTTATTACCTTTTGAATTTTTGAATAAATAATCAGAACTTTTTTTATTTTTAATTTCTTGATTTATAAGTTTTGTGATTTTACGGCTTAAAGGAATACTTTTTTGTTTGCCTAGCAACAAACAAGTCTTATCTTTAACATCTTTTACTTTTAGGTTTAATAATTCTGTAAAACCAATACCTGTATTGATCGATAAAAGAAACATAAGGAGCTGAGAAGTTTGTTTTTTCCTAGTTAATAACTTCTCTATTGCCTTAATTTCTTTTATATCTTTTATTGGTAAACTTGTTGTCATACAAAACAACCCTATAACTATAATTTCTATCTTTTTTCTTTACATTTTTAGTCTTTTGTAAAGAAACGAGTGAAATCAGTAGTTTATAGGATTATTTTCAACTATTTTTTTATATTTTCATTACATTTTTTTGTGAAAATGATTTGAAAATTTATATAAAGAATCTTTATTTTTCATTTAATTTATTTAAATTTTTTAACTAAAAGGGCGCAAAATCGCATTATTTTAATAATTCATATATTTTAATATTTGTATGAATTATTTTTTTGTTTATGTTAACCTTGGGGTATAAGGTTTTCATTACAAAAGACTAATAAAGTCATGAAAAAAAATGTAATGTTAGAATAATTATTTTTAAATTATAAAACTCGTGTAACTTTCAAATATTTGGTCTTCTTCTATTCCTATGTATCTTAATGTTACATCAGGACTTGAATGATTAAATATTTTTTGCAAGATGGCAACATCTTTAAATTTTTTATAATGGTGATAACCAAAGGTTTTTCGCATTGTATGTGTTCCAAATTTATCATCTAGACCGGCTTCTTTACAGGCATTTCTAATAATATAGTAGGCCGCGACTCTTTCTAAGCGATTTCCAAATTTGGTTTCAAAAAGTGGAGAATTTAAGTTTTTCCCTTTGGTATATTTTGCAAATAATGGTTTTAATTTCGAATTTATAGGAAACTTTTTAAATTTTCCCGTCTTTTTTTCAGTGATTTGGATAAAATTTTTGTTCTTTACATCACTTACATTTAATGCCAAGATATCAGAAATTCTTAATCCGCAATTTGTACCTATGGTAAAAAATAATAAATTTCTCAAACTCTGGTTTTTTAAAATACTTTCGACCTTTCTAATGTCTTCAATTTTTCTTATAGGTTCAACGCATGTCATTTTTTCTCCTTTCTTATCTTACTCTAAATCTTAATAATATTTCCGTTTTTATGATTTATTGTTACATAAATTTAAATATTATTATTTATATAATTAATATTAATATACGTTATAATAAGCCATTACATCTGGAGTAAAAAATAATAAACTTAAATTTTATATTTGTGTTGTTTTGTATCCTAAAATCTTTGTACAGGAATTGACAAGATTTTGTACAGAAATTGACAAAATTTCCAAAGTGGACTCTTCCCGAAATAATCAAACTAAGCGTACAATTCAAACAACACGCTAAAATGCAGATATATCAATTAACAGAAACTAAAAAACCCGAATAATACAACTAACCGTACAGTCCGCAAAATGAGAAATTTAGTCCTGTTAGTGTACGGTTAGTTTTACTCCTTCCGACCACTAAAAATCAAACAACGAGCGAACTTGCCCGAATAGTAACACTACCCGTACAAGTCAAAACGGTCATTAAAATATACTCCACTCTCTGCTCGGCTTGCGCTCGAACCGTACAAAGCTTTGCTTTGTCGGTTCTCAGCTCTTGATAATCAACAAAACTAATAAGACTCCCATGATAGGGAGTCTTATTAGTTTGCCGAAGGCCGGAGTCGAACCGGCACGTGGGGTGAACCACACCAGATTTTGAGTCTGGCACGTCTACCAATTTCATCACTTCGGCTTATATTATGTGATAAAATTTCGTCCGTATTCTTATTCTAGCAAAAACAAAATAAATATCAATATGGTTTTATTTAATTATTTTTAATTGTTATCATTTTGTATAAATTGCTTTTTTGCTTTTTGTCTTTTTCCTATAGGGCTTCCGCAGCTTTCCGTATATTCGCCCGCAGCCAAATTTATGAGGACTTTCGGATAACATACTACGTAATATAATGGCATAATAAGAATTGACCCGATTGTTATGGTGTTCTCTTTCTGCGAGTCTTCCCCTTTTATATTTGAAGTTCTATTGCTTACAATTGTTCCAAAAGCTCCGCCAAGTAATAATATTATTATGATAATTATTACAGCCATGATTTTTGAGGTGGAATTATTCTTATTATTTTTATTTTGAGGCATTTTCTCTTTCTATAGATTTCTTTGCGCTTTTCCATAATTTATCATATTCTTCAAGAGAATATTCTTCAAGCGGCTTTGTTGCTAATTCTTCCATCTTTTTAAATCTGCGTATGAATTTCTTGTTTGCTCTTAATAATGCTTGTTCTGCGTCGATTTTGTACCATCGTGCGAGATTTACCGTCGCAAAAAGGATATCACCAAACTCATCTTCCATGTGTTCTGAGTTCCCTTCTTGTACGGCATCTTTAAATTCTTCGTACTCGGATTTTATACAATCGTACAAATCTTCAACTTTTCCCCACTCAAATCCGACTTTAACAGCTTTTTTGCTGATTTTTTGAGCACTCATCAGGGCTGCTTGAGATTTGGAAATTCCATCCATTATCGATTTTCTGTATGTCTTTTCTTCTTGTTTTAATTTATCCCAATTAACCATGACGTCTTCTGCCGAATTTACTTTCGTACTGCCAAATACGTGCGGATGACGGTGAATTAATTTCTCTTTCAACTCTTTTGCAACATCTTCAATATTAAATGCACCCTCCTCATCTGCGATTTGAGAGTGTAATAAAACTTGCAACAAAACATCTCCCAATTCTTCCCTCAAATTAGATAAGTCCCCGCTATCAATTGCATCGACCGCCTCGTAGGCCTCTTCAAGCATGTTAGGGCGCAGTGTCATATGTGTTTGTTCTCTATCCCACGGACATCCGTCAGGAGCTCTTAGTTTAGCTATTACCTCTATTAATTCTTTTAATTCCTTGATTTCCATATCTAAATATTATCATAAAATTTCAATCTGTGAGCACGAAAATTTTTAAAAATAATCATCCAAACGGTTGATGGAATTATAAAATGGTATGCTATTCTAAAATGTGTATTGAAATTGCATTACAGAAAGAAAGGATTATTAGAATGGCAAATTCATTTAAGATTGGAAATGTTATCCCGCGCCTTTTTAATGGAAGTAAATTTGAAGAAACAACCTCAAGAACTTCTAACCCAATAGTAAAAGAAGGCACTTACAATCCGTTTAAAAATTCATCTTTAAAGGTGGATGTTTTAACGGCTGACGTATTTGACACAACGTCGTTCACAGGGGCCGGTAATACTACTGCTTCTGTATCAAAGATTAAGAGAATGGCATCTGCATTTGTAGGTTCTATTAATAATATCGGTGATACTTTCAGACATAGTATTGAATCTATTACAAACGCATTTAGTAAAATTAAAGACAGCATTACCGGTACTTGGAATTTCTTGAACGAAACGAGAGTTCCGGGTATTATCGAAATGGGTAAAGCTATTAAAACAAGAATTGAAACAAATAATTATAATAAAGAAGTTAAGATGTATGCAGCAAAGCCTGTTGATGAATTGAGAAACATGCTTACAGAGATACTTACAACGGCTGCGTAGGAGGGATTTGATTTATGAATATGAATACAGTTAGAAAAATTATTGATGCTTTGTCTATTCACACAGACCCGGAATCAGTAAATGTACTGAATGAAGTCGGTACAAATTCTGCAATTGATGAAGTTAGAGAAATGACATCAAAAGCACTTGTAAAGAAGAATATACACAACTCTCTTGAAGTTGTTATTGCAAATCAAGGCAAGGGTATCAATGACTTAAGTACAGTCGTTGCAATGAGCACAATAAATGCGCTTCTTTCATTAGAAGACAAGACTGAAGCTATTAAAATTTTAGAGGATACAGTTGAAAACCATTCTGAAGAGGAAGTTAGGGATAATGCCCGCTCAGTTAAGGCGCTGATGGCATTAAGCTGTTAGGGAATTTGCTATTTGTGATTTTATATATAATAAAGCCGCCGGTTAATGGGCGGCTTTTGCGTATCTGTTATTATTCCGATAATATTGATAAATTCATTAATTCTATGTCATCATAGTCGACTCGTGCTTTTTGAAATTGATTTACTCCTGTTTGAATAGTAATTTCATTTACGTCGTCAGGTCTTATTAGTGATTTTGGTAATTTTATTTTTTGATTATCTCCGTTTAGTTTTATTTCAGCAATCTTTTTACCGTTAAAATATACTTCAGGAGGACTTGAATAAGAATTCGTAATGGTGTTTTGTTTCATTCTCCTTGCCATTTCAGTGTCAACTCCTATTATAGAGCCTATTACAAGATAATTTGTATAATTTAATGTATTTGTAGTCATTTTGAATTGTTTTGTGTATGTCGGACCGATTGCTTGAAGTTTAAAATCTCTTGCATTTGCAGAGTCACTGGAAAATGTATTGTCACCTAAATGCAGCATTTCTGAATCTATAACGACATCCATTAATTCACTTTTTTGAATGCCCAAAACCATAGGATGAGATGCTATTTCTTTATCTATTGTAATAGAATACGGGCGGTAACCTTCTTTTTGAACGGATAATATTGTTTCATCATTAATTGTTGCATTGAGGGTAAAGGCTCCTTTTTTGTCGGTTTTTGTTCTGTAGCCTTTTTGCGGTAAACTTATTTGAGCATCAACTATTGGGGCATGAGTTTGTGCATCAACAACGACGTTTCCGGCACCATGTTCTGATACGCCACCTGTTAGTGAAGTTGAATTTGCTGTGTATGACGTGAATAATATAATTGCAAATGCTGTTAATATTTTTTTCATATTACCTCTTTTGATTGCACTATTATTTTCTGATTTTAGTAGTGTTCAATCTACCCTCTACTTTATTATTTTAAGTATATTATTCTAAAAGTAAAGATTTTAACTAAAATTATAACCGGTAGCAAAAATTTTTTTGCGTAGTTTTATTATTCATATGATAAGTATAAATACGAACAGTAATTTAAGATGTAATAATAAGGAATTTGTACCATCTTTCTCCTCTCGTTTAAATCCTGTAAAACCTTTTCGCATTTTTACTTCAAAGGGCGAAGTGACGGTTTACGAGCCTAATAAAGAAGAGTTATTATCATGTGGCTTTATTTCGAAACTAGTCGATTTCTTTACCGAAAATCTCTCAAAAGATACAAATGACCCCAATTGGCTTGCATTAGGAAATAAAAAAAATAAACACTTGATTGCAGAATTTAAAAAACAATTCAATTCTGATATAAAAAATTTGATAAAGGAAGATGATGGGCATTTGACAATAACGGTTGCAAAAGACAAGAACGGTGAAATCTGTGCAGGCTGTATGTCCTACGGCTATGATGAAGTGCCAATGGCTAAAAAAAATGCTCTATATATTGAAAATATTGCAGTAAATTTTGAATATAGAAAAAATCATATAGGCGATATCTTAATTCAAAAAGCCGTTGAGTCCGCTAAAAAATCATTTACGGACGTATTTTTGGTTGGCGAAAATATGGCATCAGGTTTTTACGAAAAATTAGGTTTTAAAAAGTTAAATCCAAAATGCGAAAATCAAAAAGCCGTAATTGATTATATCGCAGATATAAGATGGATGGATTTTCCTATGTATGTTTCTCTTTATTCAAAACCAATTCAACCTAAGCGCACTCGATGGTACGATATATCGGGTCCTGTATTAAAAAATTTATTTAGCAATATAAAAGACTAAGTTAATTAAGAAATCTGCGACTAACATATATACGGTAGAAAGTATTGCTGCTTGTGTTGTGGATATTCCAACTTCTTTTGCACCTCCGCGTGTTTCGTATCCTTGTGTAGCACATACTAAAGCTACCAAAGAACCGAATACAGAAGCTTTAAGAAGACTAATATATATATCCTTTGTTTTCATCCATGCCCAAACCGAATATAAGTATCTCTGCGGATGCAAGTCAATTGTTAAATGAGAAACCAACAATCCGCCTACAATGCCGATAAATTCCGCAATAAGTACGAGCATAGGAATTGTTATGGCACAAGCTACAACCCTTGGCGTAAAATAATATCCAACGGGGTCAACTTTAAGTGTTTTTATTGCGTCTACTTGTTCTGTAACCTGCATATTCGCTATTTCTGCCGATACTGCGGTTCCGGCTCTTGCTCCGACAGCTAAAGCTACAAAACCGGGTGCAATTTCTCTAATCATTACAATAGCTATTGTTCCTCCGATATAAACTTCCCCTCCGGACATTAGGAATTGTTTTGCAACCTGTATGGTAATAACGGAAGCTGCAATAAAGACAATTATCATTGAAATTGGCAAGGAATCAAAACTTAATGAAACAGCTTGCTCAACAACAGAAGATGCTTTTAACTGCCCTGTAAACAAGTATTTAAAACATTTTATTAAGTTTTGAGTGCATTTTCCTAAAAATGATATCATATTTTATTTATACCCTGTTTTACCCAAACAATCTTAGCACAAAATTTATATATATTAAATTTTGTTTTATGCAAGATATTTCTGAATTGTTGTTTTATCAAAGACTTCGATGCTATCTTGCGAGTGAATAAATATCATACAGCTAATCAAAGATTTTAGAGTTTCAAAATCTGAGAATGCCATCTTGTTTCTTAATTCTTCCATGTTATTTGCTAAAAATTCCATTAGAATTATCTTATTTTCGTACACAAGGCTTGCAAAATAATCAAATATTTCTTTTGTTTTAACCCCTTCAAGATAAATAATATCCGGTGATTGGAATTCTATGAACCTTGAAGCTTTGTCCATGTTGAAATTTATGTTTTCATTTAATTCGCATTGATTAACTCCGTCGAGATTGTATTTTGCAAGACTTTCAAGGGTCATAATATTTCTATTCTTATCTCTGTGGGCTATTTCAAGTAATAATGAATATATTATATGTGTTTTTCCGCTCAATGGGGCTCCACATACCAGAATTATTCCGGAATTGTTAATTGCATTGTTAATTATCTGCATTTGTTTTTCCGAATGAATAATTTCGGAAAGTTTTTTTGGAGGCATATATATTTTTAAAAATATTCTTTCCCCCATAATTGTAGGGAATGTTGAGATGCTTGCAATCACGGCAATATCATCAACTTTAAAACATAATTTCCCCAACTGCGGGACTTCAGATACCGCAGGATCAAGCTCAGCTAAGGTTTTTAGTCTTGATGTAAATGATGCGGTTAAGACATTTGGAATTTCTCCTTTTGCAAGAATTTCCCCATTCTTTTTAAAGTTTACGCCAAGACCTTCGTCCTCTTTTTGAAAAGTAATTTCGTGAACTTTTTCGATGAGTGCTTGTTTTAGAATTGCTCGAATAATCTTTTGCATATGATTGTCACTTAAGTCTTCACTATGCAGTTCATTTCTCCAATCAAAACCGTCTTTTTCTTCTTCTGTAAAGATTTCTCCAACGGTTATATCAGTTTTATAATATTCATCAATTTTTTTTAGAATACTTGTTTCTGTCGCTATTACCGGTTCAATTGAGCATTCTGCTGTTTCTATTATTTTATCTATTGCGAAAAGATCTAATGGGTCGGCCATTGCAACAGTTAAGGTGTCTTCTATTTTAAATAGCGGTATTATTTTATACTTTCTTGCATCTGAAAAATTTACATATTTAAGGCATTTCCTATCCAAAGAATAGTCCTCAAGATTTACAGACGGAATGTGGAGTTTTGATTCCAAAAATTTAATTATTGCATCCTCAGTTATAGCACCGGTATTTATTAATACTTGTCCTATGTTAACATTTTGAGCCTGAGCAATTTCTTCAGCTTGCTCAATTGTCTCAAACGGAACAAGACCTGTGCGTACCAAATCATATTTTAATTTTTCTAATGTTTTGTTTGTTACCGTATCCATCAAAAATTATTTTTCCTTTAAATATGTATTAACTTTATTTACAAGCTCATCCATCTCAAAAGGTTTGGTAATATATTCATCCGCTCCTGTTTCTTCTCCAATGAGTTTATCTTCTTCTTGAGAACGTGCCGTTACCATAAGAATTGGAATGTTTTTATATTTATTGTCAAATTTAAGTAATCTGCTAATTTTGTACCCGTTAAGTTTTGGCATCATAACATCAAGAATCATCAGGTCAGGCACAATTTCCTTTGCGAGTCTAAGACCGTCTTCTCCGTTATATGCGCAATAACAGGTATAATCATTTGCTTCAAGCATAAATTTAACGCTCTCAACTATATCTTGTTCATCATCAACTATGAGAATCTTTTTCATAATACCACCTAATCCTTAAAACTATGTTTATATTGTAGCATAACTTGTCAGATTAGTACAAATGTTAAGTTTGTATATAAATTTATGATATTTCGTGAATTTCGGAAATTAAATCAATAAGTTTATTGATAAAGTTTTTATAATTTTCTCTGTCTGCTTCACCCGAAAGTATGATATCAGCCCTTGCCATTGTCGGATGTACGTATATTTGAGCTTTTCTTGAAGCATTTTGGTACACTTCTTCTGTAGAGTCCCCTAAGTCCCTTTCCGCTGCCCTTACATAAAATCTCTCTTTTTGTACATGTGTTGATACATCAACATAAATCTTAAAATCAAAGGCATCAACTATTTTATCTGTCAATGCAAATAACCCTTCTGATATAATTATTTTAGAAGGTTTTACCAAAGAAAAATTATCATATCTCTTTGCTGTTCCTGACATGTCGTATTTTGGTAAGTAAACCTCTTCGCCATTGAGAAGTCTGGACATATGTTCCTTCATAAGCTCAAGTTCTAAAGCTTCAGGAATATCAAGGTCATAGTGTTTGGCAAACTCTGCGAAACTGCCGGCTTCTTTTACCATTTCCGAACGGTCATAGTAATAATCATCAATGTTAATTCTGGTAATTATATCCGAGAGACTTTTGTTTTCTGCAAAATCCTGAATTTTATTTATTATATCAAACGTGACTGTGGATTTTCCGCTTGCTGTTTCTCCTGCAATGCCAATTGAGCATGCTCTGTTAATGTCTCCCGAAATGAACGAAGCGATACGATTTATGACGTTGCCGTTTACTTTGATAAATATTGAGTTTTGGGAACTTATCTCCTCTTCAAAAATCTTGTGTAAGCGGTCTTTAATATACATTATATTAAATTTACCGTAAGACTTGTTTGAATTTTTTACCTTAGATGTTTTTACATCGCTAACCGTAATTCCCGTCATTTTCCCGCCTTTTTGCTTTTTATTATGTAAATCTGGTTATTATTCAATTTTTCTTTTTATAATAAAAACATGAGATAAAAATTTTTGCCACTATTTATGAAAAAACTTTACAAAGTTAATGATTATTTTTGTTTTGAGAATAATCGGTTTATAAGTTTTGAATTATTTTTTCTACTTGTTTAACCAGTTCTTCATAGCTCCCATTATTATTTATTACGTAATCCCAATCTGTGATATTATCCAAACCTATTTCTGTTATATCATCTTCCCCAACAAGTTTTCCTCCTCGTTGTTCTCTTAAATCTCTATCGGCTTCTACTCGTATTTTTATAGCGTTTGCCTGCTTAAAAACTTCGTATTCGTGTGGAACTCTGACATCTGTGACGATTAAATTCCCTTTTTGTTCAATTATTTTGTTGAGCCAATAATCAGGATTCTGTGCTCGCCCCCAATTGCCAAGCTCTATTAATCCGGAACGATGTTGGGCTTTATTTTTTTCTATTTCTTCATAGGTGAGTCCATGTTGAGAACCATATGTAAGCTTGATTATATCACCGATTGCACATCTTTTGTATTGAGGAAGTTTATCTAAAATAATTTTTGCGGCGGTATCTTTTCCGCTGTATTGTTTTCCTGAAAAAATAATAATTTTGTCAGCCATAAATTTCTCCTTACAATGATTTTATCATAAAAATACACATTTTAAGTCGAGGTGAAAAATTTTGGTATAAGAGGGTTTTAAGGGATACTTAACATTTTTTATCATAGAGTTGCAATTGTACTATGTTGGTAATAGAATAGACAAGCGAGTGTATATAGTACAATATTGGAAAGAGTTATGGCTTTAAATTTTCAAGAACTTGTTTTAAATTTACAAAAATTTTGGGCTGATTACGGATGTATTATTCAACAGCCATATGATATAGAAAAAGGTGCCTCAACTATGAATCCGGCTACTTTTTTAAGAGCATTGGGCCCTGAACCATGGAATACTGCTATGATTGAGCCTTGCAGACGTCCGACGGATGCAAGATATGGCGAAAATCCTAATCGTTTGGGACATTATTTCCAATTTCAAGTTATCTTAAAACCATCACCGGACAATGCGCAAGAGTTGTATCTTAAAAGTTTAGAGGCTATGGGTATAGATTTGTCAAAACATGATGTTAGATTTGTTGAAGACAACTGGGAATCTCCGACTTTGGGTGCTGCCGGTGTCGGCTGGGAAGTTTGGCTTGATGGTATGGAAATTACTCAGTTTACATATTTTCAGCAAGTCGGCGGTTTGGAAATTAAGCCGGTCGCGTTAGAATTAACCTATGGTTTAGAGCGTATTGCTATGTATTTGCAAAATAAGGAATCCGTATATGATATTCTTTGGAATAATGAATTGAAATATGGAGATATATATTTGCAGAATGAAATAGAACAATCAAAATATAATTTTGAAGTTTCAGATGCAAAATCTTTATTTACGATGTTTGATTTATTCCAAAAAGAAGTTGATAATTGTGTAAATGCAAAGCTTGTATTGCCTGCATATGATTATGTATTGAAATGTTCACATACTTTTAATCTTCTTGATGCAAGAGGAGTAATAAGTAAAGATGAAAGAAATAATTTTATCGGCAGAGTAAGAACGATGGCTTCTGCAGTTGCGAGATTGTATGTCGCACAAAGAGAAGAAATGGGATTTCCTCTTTGTAAGTAAGTAAATTAAGTAGAATTAAGATAAGGAATATAAATGGCAACAAAATTTCATCACCCTACATTCAGTAAAAATTTTTTACGTAGAATAACCCAAATCAAAAGTCCGGATGCTATGCTTGAAGATGCAAAATCTGAAGGATTAGAAAAGACCCTTGGAGTTTGGGATTTAATTATTCTTGGTATAGGTGCGATTATTGGTGCAGGTATTTTTGCTATAGTCGGTGTAGCTGCAGCCGGCGCAAACGGAGCAGGACCGGCATTAGCTATATCAATGATTATTGCGGCATTTGCTTGTGTATTTTCTGCTCTTTGTTACTGTGAATTTGCTACAATGATTCCGGTAGCAGGTGGTGCTTATACATATACATTTGCAACTCTTGGTGAGTTTGCGGCCTGGATGGTTGGATGGGTCTTATTGCTGGAGTACGCAATCGGCTTTATTGTCGTTGCTTCTGCGTGGTCAAATCATTTTGTCCAATTTATGAAAGGCTTTTCAAATGTTTTACCGAATTGGATGGCAAATCCTCATATTTGGTTGGTAAGTGATATTGATTCTGCAACGAAATCATTGACGGCTCAAGGTATTGATCCGCATACCGTTATTCCTACAATCCATTCTTTGTTGCCAAATTTTGGTATAATGCATTTTATCGCAGTTAAATTACATGTATTTGGTCAACCTTTGGTTGAACATATTGCTAGAGCTTGGAATTTTATGGCTCAAATGCCGATATGTGTGAATATTCCGGCGGCAGTGGTTATAATATTGTCTACTATGATATTGATAAAAGGAACTAAGGATTCTGCTAAAATGACTGCTATTATGGTTGTTATAAAAATTGCAGTTATAGCATTGTTTGTTCTCGTTGGGTTATTTTACGTAAAACCTGCTAATTGGGTTCCTTTTGCTCCAAACGGTTTTTCAGGTATCTTTAACGGTGCGTTTTTAATATTCTTTGCATATATAGGTTTTGATGCTATTGCAACAGTTGCCGAAGAATGTAAGAATCCTCAAAGAGATTTGCCAATTGGTATTATCGGTTCGTTGATTGCAGCTACAGTTGTTTATGTTCTTGTTGCTCTTGTTATGACAGGGATGTACCCGACATCAGGATTTGTTCCTGCTGAATTTATAAAAGCTCCGATGGCATTTGTAATGTCAGAAATAGCTCATCAAGATTGGGTCGCAGGACTTATATCAATAGGTTCTCTTGCAGGTTTAACCTCAGTGTTGCTTGTGATGGAGTTGGCGGCTATTCGTGTATTATATGCAATGAGCAGAGATAATTTTATTCCTAAAAAGTTGCAAGTTTTGCATAAAAAATATCATACTCCGTATGTTTTAACTTGGTTTGTCGGGATTTTATCTATTGTCGGTGTTATGACCTTAGATTTGCAAGTTGCTGCAGAGTTATGTAACTTCGGAACTTTCACTTCTTTTATTGTTGTTTGTGTTGCTGTATTGATATTGCGACATACAGATCCGAAAAGACCTCGACCTTTTAAAGTGCCGTTTTCTCCATGGTTTCCGTCTATCGGTATTATTTGTTGCGGTGGATTAATGGTATATAAATTGATGCAATCGGCAGAATCTAATTCTGCGCTGTTATTCCCTGTTTGGTTAGGCTTGGGTGCCATAATATACTTCAATTACGGATTCAGAAGCAACAGAAAAAATGAAAACGAAGTTCACGTCGAAAAAGTTGAACAAAGAAGACAGGAATTATTAAAATAATGGATATAAAAAACATATTTCAAAAGGCATTTACCCTAAGAAGTACGGATGAACTTATTGCAACAAGTAAGAAAACCGAACTGAAGAAAACATTGAATGTTTTTGATTTAATAGTAATTGGTATCGGTGCTGTTGTAGGTACCGGTATATTTACAATAATAGGAACTGCAATTACAGGAAATGCAGAAAGCGCAGGCGCAGGCCCTGCTATTGTCATTTCAATGGTGTTAGCCGCAATAGCTTGTGTGTTTTCTGCATTATGTTATTCTGAAATTGCAGCTATGATTCCTGTTGCCGGTAGTGCTTATACCTATACTTACGCTACGATGGGTGAATTTATGGCGTGGATGGTAGGTTGGATATTAATGTTAGAGTATGCTATCGGTAATATTACGGTTGCAAATGCTTGGACAGGTTATTTTATTCATTTATTAAAAGGTTTCAAGCAATATTTGCCCGACTTTATCATTAATTTCCCGTTATGGCTGAGATATGATTATACTACCGTAAAGGCAATTTGCGATACAAATGGTTGGGATATACATGATAAAATTCCTTATTTGTTCGGACAAATCCCGATTGTTGTAAGCATACCTGCGGCAGCGATAGTATTGTTACTTACTATTCTTTTGGTAAGGGGTATTAAAGAATCAACAAGATTTGCATCTATTATGGTAGGTGTGAATATGTTTATGATTTTGTCCTTTATTGTAGTAGGTGCATTTTATGTAAAACCGGATAACTGGCATCCGTTTTTCCCTGCCGATCCTTCGGGAATAGTTATGGGTGCGTTTTTGATATTCTTTGCATATATAGGGTTTGATGCAATATCTACTACTGCAGAAGAGACTGAAAATCCTCAAAGAGATTTACCGGTTGCAATATTGGGAACACTTGTTATATGTACTATATTGTATGTGTGTGTGGCTCTTGTATTGACAGGGATTGTCCCTGTTTCAAAGATTAATACGATGGCTCCGATTGCTCATGCAATGAGTTATATCGGAAAAGATTGGTTTTCCGGTTTGATTTCTGTTGGTGCTCTTTGTGCGCTAACAACAGTTTTACTCGTTTATCAATTAGGGACTACAAGAATTTTGTATGCAATTAGTCGTGACAGATTTTTACCAAAATCTTGGAGATTAATTCATAAAAAATATAAAACTCCGCACGTAATGACTTGGATTTCCGGTTTGATAGTTATTGTTTGCGGATTGTTTATGGATTTAAAAATATCTGCCGAATTGTGTAATTTTGGAACGTTTACGTCATTTATAATTATTTGTATAGCAGTATTAATATTAAGAAAGACAGAACCAAATCGTCCGAGACCTTTTAAAGTCCCGTTTTGTCCGTGGTTCCCTATTGCAGGTATTTTAATATGTTCTTTCTTGATGTTTGTTACGTTGCATACAATTAAGACTTCCTCAAGATATTTCCTTCTTTGGTTAATTGTCGGATTTTTAATCTATGCCTTATACGGTTACAGACAAAAGCGTTTAGAAGAGAAGCATCGTGTGGCAACAAAAGTTGAGTTAAGGAAGAGGTAACTTTACACAGGATAAATATATTAAAATTTAACTTGTAATAGTTAATTCAGCAGATAAAATATATAAAGGTAATAAATTCTGAAATTTAATGTAAGTAAGGTTTTTAAGAGGGCTATATATAAATGATTCAACTAAATTACAGAAATGTAAGCTCAGAAATAATTGGAGATGAACACGGCTTAAATATTGATGTGGAATTTGAAAATTATAAAGAGCAAATAAAGAATATTATTGCAAGTTTGAATCAAAGAAAAGACAAACCTGAGCAGTGGCTTCAGTGGATGAATTTAGGCTATAATGAAGAGACCCTTTGGTATGTAAAGGAATATGCATCAATGGTGCAAGGAAGATTTGAAAATCTTTTGGTCCTAGGAATAGGTGGGTCTGCGCTTGGGGGTATGGCGCTTTCGGAAGCTTTGCTTTCTCCTTATTGGAATTACTTGTCGGATGAAGAACGTGGCGGATATCCGAGAATATTCTTCCTTGACAATATTGATCCTGATTCTATGACCGGACTGTTTAAAATGTTAGATTTGAGTAAAACATTGGTAAATGTTATTACAAAATCAGGTGATACTGCTGAAACTATGTCTCAGTTTATGGTGGTAAAGGATATACTAGAAAGAGAATTAGGTGATAATTACCGATACAATATAGTTGCAACAACTGATAAAAAAATTGGTATTTTAAGACAAATATCTGAGCAGGAAGGGTATAAAACTTTTGTAATTCCTGATGACGTTGGGGGAAGATTTTCCGTATTTTCAGCTGTCGGCTTGTTGCCGCTTGCATTAGTAGGTATAGATATAGATTCAATCGTAAATGGCATTAAGGATATGGATTTAGCGTTAAAAAATACAGATATCAGAGAAAATATCGCTGCTCAAAATGCGTTAATTCATTATCTTTTAGATGTAAAAAAGGGAAAGAATATTTCTGTAATGATGCCGTATTCAAGTCGTTTAAGGTATGTTGCGGATTGGTATGTTCAATTATGGGCTGAATCATTAGGGAAAAATAAAGATTTAGACGGTAATGATGTAAATGTCGGGCCAACACCTGTAAAAGCTATAGGTGCAACAGATCAACATTCTCAAATACAGTTATATAATGAAGGCTTAAATAATAAAATAATTAATTTTATAAGAGTAAAAAATTTTGATTCGACTCTGGAAATTCCGAGTATTTTTGAATATACAGGTATCGGTTATTTAGGCGGAAAAACTATAAATCAGTTGTTGAATGCTGAAGCTGATTCAACGAGAGTTTCATTGACGGATTATAACAGACCAAATGTTACAATATCAATTGATAAAATAGATGGATATCATTTGGGACAGTTGCTTTATATGTTTGAAGTACAAACGGCAATTGCCGGTGAATTATATAATATAAATGCATTTAATCAGCCCGGTGTTGAGCAAGCAAAAAATTATACCTATGCTCTTATGGGTAGAGCAGGATATGAAGGTTCAGCAGAAATGCTGAGAGGGAAACTGGCAGTTTTATAAAATTTCATATTCTTATTTGATTTTTGATACTGCTTTGTAAGCTCTTTCGGCACCGGATTCAAGCAATTTTTCAACTCTAGGGGCAATATTTGCTTTTTGTAAATATAACGTATCAGGTCTTGTTGCGATAGTGTCAGCTGCGCGCTTTGCCTCTTTTGTTGTATCTGATACGCTTTGAACTTCTGTTTTTGGCTCCTCTGTAACTGTCGGAATAATCCCAATTGTCTGAGCACCTTTTAGTGCAAATATTACAGCTCCAAATGCGGCTACATCCCTAAGTCTGATTTTATTATGCATTATTTTGTTTCTCCTATTTTCATGTTTTATAAAGGCGATAATTATTAAATTTTGCTATTTTAAATTAAAAATTTAAGAAATGTAACTTAAATTATTCCCCTTTATAAACAATAATACGGTTTCTGCCGGTTTCTTTAGCGGTATAAAGTGCTTTATCCGTATTCATAATAAATTGTTCTGCTGAATATTCGCATTTGTATTCGCATAACCCTACGCTAATTGTTACGTTTATATTTTTTGTGTCATTTTTGGTATTGACTTTTTCAATATCAATAATCTTGTTTTTTACGGATTTTCTTAACCTCTCTGCAACAAGGATTGCTTCTTTAATCGAAGTGTAAGGGAGAAGTATCATAAATTCTTCTCCTCCGTAGCGTGCAGCGATATCATATTCACGAAGTTGACCTCTCATAATTTTTGCAATGGTTTTTAAAACTAAATCTCCTGCAGTGTGTCCGTAGGTGTCATTTACGGACTTGAAAAAGTCGATATCAACCATAATAGCGCAAAGCGCAGATTTTTTACGCTTTGCGTGCGAAACTTCTTGTTTTACACGTTCATCAAGTTGCCTTCTGTTATAAAAACCGGTAAGTGCATCAAGTGTAGCATATTTTAGAATTTCAGCATATACCTTTGCTCTTGTAATAGTTGTCGCTGTTTGTTTTGCTAATTGCTGAAGGTGATATACTTCTTGTGATGAAATTTCACCATCTGTACTTTTTGTAACGATAAATCCAATGTTTGTATTCTCACTTAGGAGTGGAAAAAATGCCACTTTTTTGTTTTTGTTGTATGTAACTTCTTTTGTATTGATTAACTGTGAAATCTTCTTTGGAATAGCTTTATCCAAGCAGGTTGAAGGCCACATAAGCTTCATCTTTCCATTTGTTTTTAAAAAAATGTATATCAAATGATTTTCTATAAATGTATCTAAAATTTCTCCAATAATTGGTAATATGTAATTAAGCTCATACTGTGTTTCAATAATTTTTGCAATGTTTTTCATCGCATTATGAAACTCTAAACTTTTGTTTATAGTGCCGCTGAGCCTAATGTTATCAATTTTTAGAGCAATTACAAGGACTGCAATAGCAAGATTATTTATCTCATTATCATCGCACTTATCAGATTCAAGGCATCCGATAAGTTGTTCCTTTAGTAATATTGGGTATAGGGTTTTATTGTTGATAAAAATAGGATTTCCATCAATGAAGCTTTGAAATAATTCTAAATTTTCATGTATAGAATTAAGAAACTCATTATCAGTATCACCTAAAGATTCGTCGAAAATATGCAATCTTATATCTCTATGTACAAGATTTTTAATTGCACTTTCAATGCCTTCAATAGTATTACACGAATTAAGAGTTTTAAAAAAAGTTTGTAAATTGGTGTATGGATTCAATATTATCCCTCTAGTTTCTGCATTATTTCATCAGATATATCAAAGTTAGCATATACATTTTGAACGTCATCGTGTTCTTCTAATTTGTCAAGTAATTTTAATATTTGATCGGCAGTTTTTTCATCTGTAACTTCAACCGTATTTTGAGGTATTCTGGTTAGTTCCGCGGTTTCGCTTTGCAATCCTGCTTTTTCCAACCCTTCCACTACGTTTTGGAAGTTTTCAACGCTTGTAATAACTTTGTAGCTGCCATCTTCC
Organism: Cyanobacteria bacterium UBA2855; assembly: GCA_002350725.1. Lineage (GTDB taxonomy): Bacteria > Cyanobacteriota > Vampirovibrionia > Gastranaerophilales > Gastranaerophilaceae > UBA1221. Next base: position 23,916 of record DEFJ01000020.1, read on the forward strand.
TCGGTGACATCTTCTGCATCAAGGTTAATTGCTTCTTCAAAAAGTTTATCAAAGTCCGTATCTTCGTTATATGTGATAACACCTTTTTGATCGAACATCCAACCAACGCAACCGTTTGCACCTAAGCTCCCGTTATATTTTGTAAAGTAGCTTCTGACATCTCCTGCAGTTCTGTTGCGATTGTCGGTCATTGCTTCAACAAATACCGCAACGCCTCCTGCTGCGTATCCTTCGTATGTCAGTTCTTCATAATTATCCGCAGCACCTGCTCCTGCTCCCTTTTCGATAGCACGTTTAATATTATCATTAGGCAGCCCTGCTGCTTTTGCTTTTTCTATTGCCGTTCTCAAACGGAAATTCCCTGCCGGGTCTGCGCCGCCTAATCTCGCTGCAACAATAAGTTCTCTTGAATATTTCTGAAATACAACAGCACGTTGTGAATCTACTTTAGCTTTTTTGTGTTTAATTGTTGACCATTTTGAGTGTCCTGACATAGTTAAATCCTCATATAATTAGTTCTCTTTTAATAAAATTTTACCAAAAAAATATGAGGTTGCAAATATATCAGTTATTTTATTGTACGATTATTTATGCATTTGTTCTTAATTCAGGGTTGCTATCAATAATTTGTTGTATTTGAGCCATTACTTCTTCTTGATTCATTTGACCGCCATTGAAAGGATTCGTTGAACCTGTATCAAATTTTTCTCCGTTACCGTTTCCTTTATTTTGTGCAATTTGTGCTTCTTCTTGTTTTTCTTCATAGCTTTTGCCGGCGATTATTTCACCTAATTTATTGCCGAGCATACCGCCAATTACCGCTCCTACAAACGGTATAGGAATTAGCGCTTGACCAATTGCTGCTCCTGCAGTAAATCCGGTTACTTTAATCCCAACTTTTAAGGCTTCCGCTGCTCCGTCGACTAAACCCCCGTTCCACGTAGCTTTAGCTATTCCCGGAACTTCTGTTGCCAGATATAGTAATGAGCCTACAAGTGGAAATCTTTTCATTAAGGCGCCACCGCCGGATTTAATTCCTGCCCATATCCCTGATTTGCCTGCAGCTTTTGCGGCTGCACTACTGCTTTTTGCAGCATTCCATATTTCCCCGGGAAGATTTCTAAGAGTCTTTCCTGCATATTTAAAGAAACTTCCGTCTCTTGCAAGAACCCCTTTATATGCTGATTCGGTTTCTACAAATGATTGTCTGAGAGAGCGTCCGAAATGTTTGTATCCTGCACCTCCTACATGTTTACCGGTTACGGGATCTTTAACCCCTCTTACAATTCTTTCCAACGCTTCTTGTTGAACTACTGAACCGTCACACCAGTAATAAGGAAGCATTTTTCCAAATCTTTTTGCGTTTGACCACGTTACATACGATGGAATTGAAATACCCATTTCAAACTACCTTCAATTTTACTAACCTAACACTAACCATATATAAAAAGTTTTTTTCCTCCTTAAAATTGCTTTAATTTTCCATAATGTAACAATATTTTACAATTTACTGACAGAATTATTTTTGGTAAAATATACTGAAAGAGGTTCAAATGGATAAAGCGAAAGAAATTTATTTATACAATAAAGAAACATCTTTAAGTGCCGGTGTAAATATGTGGATGGCATTTCCGGGGCCGGAATCCTTTGCTATGTCCTCTTTAGGATATTTATGGCTGTTTAAAAACCTTGATGAGCAATCTTTTGTTAATATTGAAAGAGTTTATGCCGATTCCACAACGACGGTTATTCCTGCAAATAATCTTGATATGATTGCTTTTTCTATGTCTTTTGATACAGATTTTATGGAGGTATTTTCTATATTAGAAAAGCATAATATTCCGTTAAAAAAAAGTGGCAGAGATGAAAAATTCCCTGTGATTTTTTCAGGAGGTCCTGTTGTAACTGCAAATCCGGCACCTTATGAAGATTTCTTTGACTTTTTTATTGTTGGTGATGGAGAAGATATAAATAATGAAGTCGTAAGGATTTATTCTGAAAATAAAAATTTGTCAAAGAATGAATATTTACAAAAAATTTCTTGTCTTGAGGGCGTGTATGTCCCCGGATTAAGTAAAAAAGTTAAAAAATTGACAAAGAAGCTTGATGTTTGCGTTTATACTCCCATAATCAGTGATAAAGCGTTTTTTCCTGATACTTTTATAATGGAAGCCTCAAGAGGCTGCGCAAATCGTTGCGGCTTTTGTATTGCATCATATCTAAATCTTCCGTTACGTTGTGTTCAATATGAAAAAATAATTGAAACAATTGATTTAGGCTTAAAACATACAAATAAAATTGCTCTTTTAGGAGCGCAATTGAGTGCTCATCCGAGGTTTGAGGATATTTGTGATTATATATATAAGAAGATACGAGCAGGTCAAAAAATTGAAATGAGCGTTTCTTCTCTTAGGGTAGATTCAATTACTCCAAATATTTTAAAAACTCTTGTTGCGTGTGGACAGAAAAATGTTACTCTTGCAATAGAAGCCGGTAGTGAAAGATTGCGAAGGGTCATAAATAAAAATCTTACAAAAGAACAAATCTTAAATTCTGTTGAGATTGCAAAAAATGCAGGCTTAAAAGGCTTTAAATTTTATGGTATGTTGGGGCTTCCGACAGAAACTCAAGAGGATGTTAGTGAGATTATTGCTCTTGCAAAAGAAATAAAAACTTTATACAAAGGTTTTGATATTTCTTTTGGTTTTTCGACTTTTGTCCCAAAACCAAATACTCCGTTTCAGTGGTGTAAAAGAGAGGATACAAAAATTCTTGAAAAGAAATCCAATTATATAAAGAAAGAATTACATAAACTTGGTATTGATTCTTCTGTTTCAAGTGCGAAATGGGATTATTGGCAGGCATTTTTATCCAGAGCCGATAATACAATCGCTGATTTTTTAGTGACTGTATATCAAGAAGGCGGGAAGTTAGGTGCATATAACAAAGCCGCTAAAGTTCATAATATAAATCCCGATAAATTTGCTATTGCAAGTAGGGATTTTGATGAAATATTTCCTTGGGATTTTATAGAATTAAATCCCAATAAGGAATTTCTTCAAAAAGAATATGATAGATTAATTTCCATAAAATCCTAAAGCGGAGTGTAATCAGAGTATATCAGGCTCTTCCAATTTTTAAAGAAGCTTATTTGAGTTGCGGAACCTGTTTTTATATAAATGTGTTGGAAAGATGTTGCAGGAATTTCCAACGCATCACATATTGCTGCCTTAATAATGTCAGGATGCGTAACAATAATTACCCTGTTCCCAATATTGTCATTTACAATTTCTTCTATTTTTTCTGAAACTCTTTTTATAAAATCTGATACTGCTTCCGCATCATCAGGTGTCGGGATATCAGGTTTTAGTATCAAATCTTTTAATTTTTGAGGAAATTTTGTTTCTATTTGTTCAAATGTAAATCCGCTAAAAGAGCCGCATTTTCTTGGCTTTAAATCAATTACTTCAAAATCTTTTTTATAAACTTTTGCTATCTTTTTAGCCGACTGAGTGCAACGAGAAGCAGATGACGAGTATATTTTGTCATTCTTTACCTGTCTTTTTTTAAGGTATTCGCAGATCTTGTCAATTTCTTCAGCGCCGTTTTCATTCAGTGGAGGGTGGTTTTCTAAATCAGAAAATCTTCCTTCTTCAGAAAATATAGTTGCTCCGTGGCTAATAAAAGTAATTTTACATTTTCTGTCAAAATACATAATTCAAAACCTCTTTTTATACAGTATAACATACTATTGTGCTTTTTGAATACTGTATATAGACTAATAATCGTTTAAAAAAGATTTCCTTGAATTGTTATATTTGAATTTTTTAATCCTAAATGTTCAACTGCGTATGGTGTAACCATTCTGCCGCGAGGTGTTCTTTGCAGTAATCCAGCTTGCAAAAGATAAGGCTCGCATACATCTTCCAGCGTTCTGACATCTTCGCCTAACGCTGCAGCCAAGGTCTCAATTCCGACAGGACCTCCATTGTATTTTTCAATAATTAACATTAACAAATTTCTGTCGGTAGTGTCTAACCCGCAGTTGTCAATTTTGAGAGTATCAAGGGCTTCATTTGCAATTTTTTTTGTTATTTTACCATCCGCTTTAACTAAGGCAAAATCTGATACACGCTTAATGAGTCTGTTTGCAATTCTTGGTGTGCCTCTTGAGCGTCTTGCAATAGCATGAGCGCCTTCGTTATCTATTTCTATGTTTAATATTCCCGCAGTCCTTGTAACGACTTGGGATAATTCGTCTTCCGTGTAAAATTCAAGCCTGTGAATTATTCCAAAACGATCCCTTAAAGGTCCTGATAATGCTCCGGCTTTTGTCGTAGCGCCAACAAGCGTAAATTTAGGTATTGGCAGCCGCAAGGTTTTTACTGATTGCCCTTTTCCCGTTGTCATGTCAAGATAAAAATCTTCCATTGCGGGATAAAGAATTTCTTCCGCAATTTTATTAAGTCTGTGAATTTCGTCTATAAATAATATTTCTCCACCTTTTAATGACATTAGTATCCCGATAATATCACGGGGTCTTTCCAATGCAGGTGCGGATGTTATTTTAATCTCAACACCCATTTGCTCTGCAATAACTCCTGCCAGTGTTGTTTTCCCTAAGCCCGGCGGACCGTAAAACAAAAGATGATCGAGAGGTTGCTCCCTTTTTTTTGCGGCAGCAATTGTAATTTTAAGTGTTTCCTTCAATGCGGATTGACCGATATATGCTTCAAAACTCTTTGGACGAATAGTGTTTTCGAAATTTCTGTCGCTTTCAATTGTTTCAGGTTTTACTATTTCGTTTTTTTTATTGTTTATATCAACTTTTTTAAAATTGTTTTCTTCATCTGTAATAATACTCATAATTTTATGGTATCATATAAATTAAAGATATGGAAATTATTAAGTTTGAATAAGGAGTAGTAGATGAAAGTATCTGAACGTTTAGAAAAAATTCCTCCGTACTTATTTGCGGAAATTGACAGAAAAATTGCAGAAGCAAAAGCTAAAGGTTATGACATTATAAGTCTTGGTATCGGAGATCCTGATACTCCGACTTTGCCGCCTGTGGTTGAGGAAATGCATAAGGCTATCGATAATCCTAAAAACCATGATTATCCTCCTTATAACGGGACAAAACAGTTCAGAGATGCAGCCGCAGCATGGATGAAAAAACGTTTTGGCGTTGATGTTGATGCTGATACTGAGGTGCTTGCAAATATAGGTTCCAAAGAGGCTATTGCGCATGTGTTTTTCGCTTTTGTAGATAAAGGTGACTACACGTTAGTTCCTGACCCGGGATATCCTGTATATCATAATGCAACAATATTTGCAGGTGGTATTCCATACGCTATGCCTTTATTAGAAGAAAACGGATTTTTGCCGGATTTCGATAAAATCCCCGAAGATGTTGCGAAGAAATCAAAAATTATGTTTTTGAATTATCCAAACAATCCTACAGGTGCTGTTGCTGATTTGGATTTCTGGAAGAGGGCTGTTGCTTTTTGTAAAAAATATGATATATTGCTATGTTCCGATATGGCATATTCGGAAATGACATACGATGGCTATAAAGCTCCGTCAGTTCTCGAAGTTGAAGGGGGAAAAGATGTAGCTTTAGAATTTTATTCTCACTCTAAGTCCTATAATATGACCGGATGGCGTGTTGGTTTTGTATGTGGAAATAAGGATGCTGTAAAAGCTCTTGGTACTATCAAAAATAATATCGACAGCGGTACTTTTAAGGCTATCCAACAAGCTGCCACTACGGCATTTACTATTGAGCAATCTTATATTGATAAATTGAACGGAATGTATCAGGAACGCCGAGATGTTATGGAGAAAGGCTTAAAAGAATTAGGTTGGAATATCAAACCTACAAAGGCAACTTTCTATATTTGGATTCCGACACCAAATGGTAAAACAAGTGAAGAATTTGCAACTGAACTTTTAGAAAAAGCGCATGTTGTTGTTCCGCCCGGAAACGGTTATGGGAAATGCGGTGAAGGTTATATCCGAATTGCTCTTACAAAAGATATAGATACTATTAAAAAAGCACTGCAAAGATTAAAAGATGCAGGAATAAGGTACGAATAATATAAAACAAGGGGGGTGTTGCCCCTTGTTTATTACTAACTGTTAAGAAAGTATATAATTATTATAAATTATGGTATAATCTCATTATGGAATGTCCAAAATGTGGTATGGAAATAGACGATAAGGCGACAGTTTGCCCGAACTGTAAGAAAGTTCTGAAGATTGTTTGCCCTAAGTGTAAGACCGTAAATAAAACAAATACATGTAAGCGTTGCGGCTATGTTATATTAACTAAGTGTCATAAGTGCGGTAAAATAAATCTTACCGGCGATAAGCATTGTAAGAAATGCGGATTTGATTTAGAGCAAAGTGTTATTTTAAATGAGGCTAATACCGATCAATTTGCATGTATTCTTATAACTTTTCCTGTTATGGGTGAAATTACGCAGATTTTGGGCAGTGCAAAACTTGTTAATAAGTTTAAAGATAATCTTGATAAAATTTTCGTAAATCAATGCCTTGAAGCAGGAGTAAGACGTCAATATATCGGTAAAAATATTGTTATAAGATTTGATAAAGAATATTCATTTAAGGCTTCAGCAAGAACAGCAATAAAAGTTGCAATCAAAATTCTTACCGATATCACCAAAATGAATTACAAGCTTACCAACAAAAAGAATACAACCGTTCGTTGTAATATGTTTTTGATGCAAAGGACAATACATGATGATCCTTATAATTTTGATTCGGGATTTCATGTAAATATGGTTAACAGAACCAGCGAAAATAAACAAGAAAGATTGATGGGTACATTCCAGGTTATTGCTGATAATTTTATGGAAGAAGCTATCGGTAAAGATTATCCGTTTGATGCGTTAAGCTCTATATCAATAAATGGGGAAATGAGAACTTTCTATCAGATTGATGTGTCAAAAGAAATTGTTATAAATTATGCGGATTTAGATGAAGCCGATGGTGAGGCTGAGATACCTAATTTTGTTCAAAATATGCTTGTGGAGCAAGATAAATTGGATGGCGCAGCTCTCAGTAAAATGGAAAAGCCAAATGACCCTGATGATATTTATGATATCGAAACAATTGATTTTAGTGAAATTCAGTGTGAATTTATAAGAACTGAGAATATTGATGTATTTTATCATGTAGCAAGTAAAATACAAGCTGTTCCTAAAGGAATTATTGCAATAAGGACAGATCCATTATATGTTCCGTATTCGATAAAACTTTTATCTTCAATAAATGATTTAGGAATATATTCAAATATTATAACAGTTACCTGTTATGATGAAATGAAATATTCTCCATATTCGTTCTTTAGAAGTTTGGTTTCTGCTATTTTTGAATATACTGTTTCGCAAAAGCTGTTTAGAAACAATGATTTTTCTATGTTTGCATCTATTGATAAAACCGGTATGATAAGGGATTTGATTACTTTCAATCAGCGTGGAGATAATCCTCAAGATACAAGATATACGTATTTTGATATCTTTCTTACACTGTTGCAGGCTATTCCTAATACGTTAATATTTATAGAAAATTTTGATAAAATTGATGCAAGCTCTTACGATGTCCTTCAGTATTTATTCAAGACTTTCGAGCAGCTTGATATAAGCTATCTTGTTGTATACAGTAAAGAATTTGGTTTGCATAAAGATATGCACTTCTTGCTAACAAAACCATACTATACTGAGATAACCTTAAAACCGACTCCGTTTGAGAAAATGGTTGAAGAAAATAAGAGTTATTACAAAAATATTATGGACAGTTTTTATTTCCAAAGAATTGCAAAATATTCTTTCGGAAGTATTTTATTCCTTGATATTGCTATCCAGTATTTAATTGAGAGCGGAGTTTTTGAGGCCGGCGAAAATGAGATTAAGTTGTTAACTCCAAAAACATTAATTATTCCTTCAAGTTTGAATAAACTGGTTAAACGTCGTTTAGATTTATTGAAGGATTATCCTGAGGCTATCAAATTCTTAGCTACCGTAGTTCTTCTCGGTACAAGGATTGATGATAATACTATAAAGAGTTTGGATTTTCCGGATTTAGGGGATATATTAGAAAAATTAGCCGAGATGGGATACATATATTATTACAACAATTGTATGTATTTCCCTAATTATAATATCTTGAGAGAAAATATTTTAAAGGTATTAGATGCTACTGTTTTAAAAGAAGTTGCTGATATATTGTTTACAAAAGTATTTGATGATAGTATGCCTTGTCCTGAAAAAGCATATTTGTACGGATTGCTTCAGGATTATAAAAAGGAGTTTTTGGAGTGGGAAAAACTTGCAAAAATTAATTTATCATTAGGCGATTTTAATTCTTATTTGAATTGTGCGGATAAAATTCTTGAAATTTTGGATATGAACAAGGATGAAGAGGCGCAAGAAGATATTGAAAATTACAGATTAGAGCTATATGAAAATATTGCTCAGAATATGTTTGATTTTGTTCCTGATAAGACATTTGAGATTGCTGAGAGAACACTTTTGCATCTTGAACGAACTACTGATAGTGAAAAGATTATTAATCTTTGTAATAAATTAATTCAAAGCTGCATGCAATCAGGACATTATACTCATGCGCTGGAATTGACACATAAGGTATTGTCTTTACTCCCGAATTGTTCAATAGATCCTGGGGCGACTAATTTTAATAAATATTTCTTCCTTATGACAATTGTCCATGTTGAGATATTGTTTAATATCGGAGCTTGGGAAGATTGTTTGGATTTAGGATATAACGTGCTAAATGTTATGAATCAGGAGAATATGGATTTAATGCGTCCTGATTATATGACATCTGAGCAGTTTGAAAAAATCATAATGGATACAATAGGTTATGTTGCGTTGGCGAATGTATTGCAGTTAAAGGGTAACGTAAAAGAATTTTTGAATATAGTTCGTTCTGATTTTACAAGAGTTCCTCATGCGTATGATGCGTTTGTTGCTCTTGAAAGTTTAATGTTTGGACAGCAACCTCAATATGATAATTCTATATTGGCAGAGGATAATAAATTTTCGGCTATTATTTATCATGTTATAGAAGCTTTTACAAGATGTAAGCACGATTATAAAGTATTTGCCGAAGAAATATATGAAGCAAAAATTTTAGCTAAGCAATATCATTTATCTCAAATTGAATTATTTACCGATTTAATGATTGGATACGCCTATATGAAGTTGTGTTCTTTTAGAAAGGCTTCTGCTATTATTTATCAAATAATACGTACCGCAAATGAAAACGGATTAAATAATCTTCTTTATATGGCGTGGTATGTTATGAGTGAATTAAATATGGCAGAAGGCAAATATATTGTAACCAAGGGCATAGTAAACAATTCACTTATTCAGCTTGAGAAAATGGATAATTCCAACGAATATATTTTAATGCTATTTAAATATAATATGTATAAAGTTTTGAGATTTAGAGGAGAAAATGAAAACGCTGAAATTTGTTTAGCTCAGGCTGCTTATATAGCTAATAAACATGGTATCAATTTTGAATTTGATACGGCAGCAGAGCATTATATTCCGCTTGTCGATCCGGATGAAGAATTTGAAAACAATTCCCCAACATATAAGAATGCATCTGTTAATGATTTAGGAAATAATAAAGAAGAGTCACAATCTGATTCAGAAGAGGAAGACAATTCAGAAAAGTAAGACCCGTTATAAATAAGGAGAAATAATATGAAAGTTCTTTTTGCAGCAGCAGAAGTAGCACCTTTTTCAAAGGCAGGAGGATTGGCTGATGTTGTAGGCAGTTTACCAAAATATCTTGAAAAGAAAGCAGAAATTGCGATTTTTACACCGTTGCATGGTTGTATTGATGTCGATAAATGGGGTATTAAAGAGCTTGAAAACTCTGAGATGTGGTTGACTTTCGGACGTAACGGTCATAAATTCAGATTGTTTATGTGTAAATTGCCGGGGACGAATATAAATGTATTTTTTGTTCATAACGATTGGTATTTTACTTGTTTTAATGAAGTTTATCCAAAGTGGTTGGATCCTGCGTATGAGCATGAAAGATATATTGCATTTTCTTTAGCTGTTATGGAATATGCTAAATTGTTAAACTTCAGGGCTGATATAATTCATGCAAATGATTGGCATACCGCAATGATTCCGGTATATTTACACAGTAATTACAGGTATGATGAGTATTGGAAAAACACTAAAACAGTATTCGAAATTCATAATTTGGCATATCAAGGTGTTTGGTTCGAGGATGTTCTTGATTTTGCAAATATGAGAAAAGATATTGTATATAACGAGTGGGGTGTAGAACATTATGGTAAAGTTAATTGGATGAAGGGAGCAATTAATTATTCCGACAGGATTGTTGCAGTTTCTCCGACATATGCAAGAGAAATTCTTACAGGTGAATACGGCGAGGGTATGGATTATACTTTACGTGGGGCTCAATATAAATTGAGGGGTATCCTTAACGGTATAGATTATGATGTGTTCAATCCAAAGAAAGATAAGAACCTTGTAAAAAATTATGATTTAAAAACCTTAAAAAACAAAGAGGAAAACAAGAAAGCTATATGTGAAAAATTCGGACTTAAATATAATCCTGAAAGACCTCTTATTTCTTGCATAACACGTCTTGTGCCTCAAAAGGGAATTGATTTAGTTAGAGATTCTCAGTACGCAATGATGGACACTAATGCGGATTATATTTTCTTGGGCAGTGGAAATAAAGATTATGAAAACCTTTTAATTTGGCTTTCAAATAACAGCTCAAATATAAGAGCATATATCGGATATAACGGAGAGCTTGCAAATCAGATTTATGCTGCTTCAGATTTTTATTTGATGCCGTCGAAGTTTGAACCATGCGGATTGAGTCAACTTATTGCAATGAGATATGGCGCGTTACCTATAGTAAGAGCTACAGGCGGTTTAGAGGATACTGTTACCGGTTATCCGCTTAATGATAGTACAGGCTTTAAATTCTGGACATATAACGGTTTTGATATGATGCAGGCTGTTAATTGTGCAATTGATGTTTATAAAGATAAATATACGCTTGATGCAATGCGAAAAACGGCAATGGAGAAAGATTTCTCTTGGAAAAAGAGTAGTGAAGAGTATCTGAAAATGTATAAGGAGCTTTCAGGTAAATAATGGGCAAGATAGTAGGTTTCATTGTTTGTATGATGCTTGGGCTCGGATTATTTGTTCTTGCATCCGTAAAAGATGTTGTATTATGTTCCGGTGGCTCCGGCATGTGTGCAATAAGTTCAAAAGTCTTTGGCTATACAATAAGTGAAGATGCTTTTTCTATAAAGGATGTAGATAAAATATATTGTAAAAAGAACTATCAGCCTGCTCGTTCGGGCAAAAAGACTTACTTCGTTTTATCGTTAAAAAAGGCGGATGGTGTTGAGTATAATTTGGGTTCTTTTAAGACTCTTGGAATGTGTAAAAATGCAAATTCCCCTCTAAAAAACTTTATAAGCGGAAAAGAGAAAAATATTATGTATTCTTCGGGTACCGGAATTTCAAATATATTCGGGTATATATTTGCTGTATTAATGCTTTTTATAGGTATTATAATCCTTCGCACAAAACCTGACGAAGTTGAAGATGACTTTAGTGAAGAATAAAACTGTAGGAATTTAACTTTTTGTCTTTATTGCAGAGTACAAAAATTTGTGATAAAATCGACTTATGAATAAGAAGAAGATATTAGTCGTAGGTTCATCAGCAAAAGAATATGCTCTTGCAAAATATTTTTCAGAGGATAAAAATATAGAAACCGTATATGTTGCTCCCGGAAATCCTTTAGTTTGCGAATTTGCGCAATGCGTTGATATACGAGAGAATTCTGTATCTGAATTATTAGAATTTGCAATAAAAAATGGAATTGATTTAACTGTTGCATCCTCGTCTGAAGCTATAAAATCTGATATTACTTCTTATTTTAGAGAAAATTCTCAATTGATATTTGCGCCGGATAAAGAAAGCGCATCTTTTGCTATTTCCAGAGCGTATGCGAAAAAGTTTTTATATAAGCAACATATTAAAATCCCAAAGTTTGGAATTTTTGATAAATTGTCCTCGGCTTTGGATTATGTAAAAAATGAAAGGTATCCGTTGTTAATTACTGCTGATGAGGATACTGAAAATTCTGTTCGTACAATTGCTACAACCGTGAATTTTGCTCAAACCTGTTTAAATGATATTTTTTTACAGGATGAGGATAAGGCTGTTATAGAAGAGTATGAATACGGTCATCCGTTTACTTTGTATGTTATAACTGACGGATATCAAGCTTTACCGCTTACGGTTGTTGGTGATTATAAGTTTTTAGAAGACGGTGATGCAGGCTTATTTACCCCAGGTTCAGGGGCATATGTTCCTGATTACAAGGTTTCATTTGATGTCGTTGAAAAAATGATGAATAGTGTAGTTGAAGTTTGTTTGAGCGCTCATCAACGTAAAGGAAACCCTTATGTTGGCATTTTAGGTGTTGATGCAGTGCTGAAATCTGATGACAGTTTTGTTATCGTTGGTTTTACTCCATTTTTTAAGGAACATCATATTCAGGCGGTTTTAAATTCTTTGGATACCGGTTTGTATGAAATCTTTGAAGCTTGTGCAAACGGTTCTTTTGCTGATGATTATGAGGATATTCCGCTTAAAGATATCAGCAGTGTTTCATGTGTGTTGTTTTCAAGAAATTCTAATTCAGTTATAACCGGATTAGAGTTGGTGGACGATACAACGGATATTACCCCCTTTGGAATTACACAAAACTCTTATTTCGAAAAATTAACCAATAAAGGTAGAACTATGGTTGTCACACAAACCTCTTCAACTATTTCAAGAGCGAGAGAGCTTTTATACGATAATGTTGAAGAAATCTCTTTTAACGGGAAAAAATACAGAAGAGATATTTGTGCTGAGTAGGTTCTAATGTAAAATTATATTAAATGTGTGTTATAGTGAAGCAAATAAATTTATTTTTACATTTAATATAAGTGAACATAAGGTTAAAAGATGAAGACTGATAAAATAAACATAAGGCAGCCTAAATTTGTTGCTCCGAAAATTAATTCAAAAAATATCAAAAATTACAAATTTAGTAATCCTTTTTTTTCACAATATAATGAGATTTCAAATGTTTATTATTATCCGTCTTTTACATCACAAAATGAACAAAGAGATGTTATAAAGGCTTATTATTGTAAATATCCGGAGTTGCATGGTGATGGCAGGTTTATAGAATTTTTAAATTCCGGAATTGAGAAAAATCCTGAGTTTGCCTTATTCCTTTTAGATAATGAAGATTTAAGTTTTATTGAAAAAGAATATTTAATTAGCAAAGCAAAGTTTTATCCCGAATTACAAGAACCTATGCAGAAATATTTGCAAAGAACGGAAGGCCTAGATAAGTATGAATTTTGTAAGCTTATTGTAAATCATCAAACAAAAGCTGCGGCAAAGAAGTTGTTATTGGAATCCGATATGGATGCGCTCGACGCAAAGCTTTTGCATCAGGAGAATTTAATAAAAAAATATCCCGAAAAATATATAAATGGGGATTTTAATCCTAATCAAATAGAAAAAAGTCATTTTTTAACAAATAAAAATCTGCCAAAATATTATGAATTTATGACGTTTGCTGCCGTGACCGATAGTGAAACTCTTGATTTTATTTTTAGAAAAAGACTTGGCTACGCCTTCGATTTAACCGAAAAAGTTGCAGTTATGAATATTGATGAATTAGATGCAATAACTAAACTTAATCATTGTTCTACTCCTGAGGGTAAACCTTTAACTGTTGCTCAAAAAGTTGATTTTATAGAATTAATTGATACGTATACAAATTTGGGTAAAAGTACAAAAAAGTTGATTGATATGGTTGGCAATAAAAAAGTCGATATACCTGAGTTAAAACGAGATATTTTATCTGTAGTAATGGCGCATGTTGGAGTGAATATAGAAAATGTTTCAAATGAAAAACTTCTTGAATGGAATTTAGACTATATTCATAAGGTGATTGAAACATTTAATGCATCTTCTTATCAAGATAAACAAGCTCTGAGATTGCTTATGTATGGGGCAAATAAAGGTAATTTTAAAAAGTTTATAACCCGAGGACACAACGATTGGAGTGCTGATAACAGAGAAACAGAAGAACGATTTAAGCAATTAAATTTAAATTACGATATGTGGCTAAATCCTCCAAGAAGGTTTGAAAAATTTTTTATATCCGCTGATAATAAGGATAATGCTTATATTCCGCTTGCCGAAAAGATTGAAGAAGATGTTGAACTTTTAAGAAAAACTCCTGCTAAAAATTATATAGATAAGCAGCTTAAACCGTGGATTAATGATGATAAATTTATTGTGCCTCAATCCGAATATAGAAATGCAAAAGCTTTAAAGAATTACAATGACAAAATTTGTGAATTATTAGATTCCGTTTGGGCAAGAGCTATAAAAAATAACAAGTCCGGTAAAAATCTTGATATCGCTCGTCAATCTTTGACGATTTTAAACCATTTTAATAACAGATGTAACTCGTTAGAAAAAATGGTGCGAAAAGAAGAAAATACTATTCCAAGTAATAAGTCATTAAATTTAACAATAAAAATGTGGGATAGAATACCTCAAAAAGATTTATTCCAAGGCAATTATTCAACTTGTTGTATCGGGATGGGTAATATAAATGGTTTTGCAATGCCTACATATTTGTTAAGTACGGCATTCAATATGATAGAGCTTGTTGATAACAATTCAGGTAAGATTATCGGTAATGCGCTTTGCTATTTTGTAAAAGATAAATATGATAATCCGTCTTTCATGATAGATAATATAGAAATTAATAACAGTGTTCAACCGTCAAAAGTAACAGGAATAAAGCTTCGTAATGCTATTGCAAAGTATGCTTCAGATTTTGCAATAGAAGTTTCCGGAAATAAGTATATTGATGTTTGCTTGGGGCAAGCATTTAATGATGTGCCGGAGGATGATTTTGACATATTCGATATGCCGTATAGAAGTTTTAAGCTTGTCGGAGATTTGACAACCGCTCAGGATATATATTTGGATGCCTTTGGCGGATGGGTAGACGAAAATATCGCATGTGACGAAGATGAAAGATATATCACGAAAAAAGTTTATTTATTAATATAATATTATTTACTTTCGCAGGCATAGGTGTAAATTTTTCTTAATTGTTTGTTTTTGTTTACTGATTTCATTTTCGTAAAACCTCCGGACGTATCAACTCTGGGGTTAAATATAACGTCAACAAAGTCTATAAATTTTGCAGACCTTTCATAAAAAGGTTTTACTCCTATCGTTTGATTGGCGCAATCAACTTTATATGTACCTTTGGTCATATTGTATCTGTCATACATTGGGTCAGGAGAGTAGCTGACTCCATTCAGGTATCGAAGTCCGGCAATGTCAATTATTGCTTCTTTATTTGACAGATATAAAGTTTCATCAATTTTTGTATATAACGCTTCTCTTCCTTTCGGTGGGGTGTTCCCTACCGGAATTTTAAATTTATCCTGAAATATTTTCATAACAAATAAAAATTCAATATCCAGTCCCCGTCCGAAAGTACACTCTTTAGGAAGAGGCGGCTGCTTTCCAGCTAAAATGACAGCTTTTAATGCTGAATTATCAAATTCATGGTTACCTGAGGTCTGAATTATAACAGGATACTTAATTTCTCCTTCGTTTGTAATAAAGAAGTAAATTACTGTTTTAAGATTGTCTGCACCTTTACCTTGAGGTGTCCAGTTCTCTCTCAATGATTGTTTTAGATTCTTCATATAAGGTATACTTGCAGCATTAAATTTTTCCATATCTTGCTTTGATTTATCATGATGAATGGATATATTTGTTCTGACTGTTATCTTATCATAGGCAACACCATCAGGAAAAGGTTTGTATTGTTTTGATAGTACAGCACTAATATTTTTGAGAGCATTTTGTTCAAACTCTTGATTGAGTGCATGTTGAATAATTCTGATGGGAGAAAATTTGCCGTCCCGTGAAATATCAAATTCAATTAAAATACTGTTTAAATCCGAATTTGGTGTAAGATAAACCGCCTGATAAATATTCTCATTTAATTCTTGCGTATAATTATATGCCCACATGTTATCCGTAGTTGCAGGTATAATGTACCATGTTCTTATTGATTTCTTATTTCCGTTTGTTTGGGTTTGGGAAGATATCGGTTTTCCTGCATAAATATTGTCAATAATGTTATCAGAATAAGCACAAGCACAATGTATAAAAATAATTACTAATGCTAATAATATTCTTTTTAACATTTCTCCCCCAATTATTTTGTGAGCAAATTTTATGCTTGCGGAGCAAGATACATTGTAACATTTCTGCCTTCAAGCATCGGCTTTTTCTCTATTGTAATAGGGTCGTCTTTTAAATCCTCAATAAATCTGTTTGCAAGCTCGAATGCCAAACTTGAATGCTGCATTTCACGACCTCTTAACATTACAACGACCTTAACTTTGTTGCCTTGAGCTATAAATTTACGAATGCTTTTAATTCTGACTAAATAATCGTGAGTATCTATTTTATATCTGATTTTAACTTCTTTAACATCAACTGTGTGTTGTTTCTTTTTAGCTTCTTTAGCTTTTTTCTCTAATTCGTATTTGTACTTACCGTAATTTAAAATCTTTGCTACCGGAGGAGCTTGGTTAGGACTGATTACAACTAAATCTAAATCTTCATCGTATGCCATTTTTAAGGCTTTTTGGGTTTCTATAATTCCGATGTTTTCACCATCTTTGCCAATTAATCTGACTTCTTTTGCTCTGATTTTTTCGTTCATCAAAACTTTGTCTTTGTTGTCCTTTTGTTGTCTTATGTCGTTTGCTATTGTCCTATCTCCTATATTTTAAAGTAACATGCTTATAATAACACAACATATTTTTTTTTGCTATATTGTAACCTTTAGCAATTGTAACGAAATGTAAAAACTTGTATTGCCTTACTATATACGCATTATGTATATAGTTAGGATATACATAGTATAAAACATTTAAAGTTTTTAGTGATTTTATCCGTAATATAGCATGTACGACGGATAAATAAATAGGAGTATGAATTTTATGAAGACAATTACCCCACATGTACTAACTGAGGAAGAAATGAAAATGATTTCATCAAATTTGATTGAAGAAGTCTGTTTAGCGCCTATTGATGTGCCTCTTCAGACAATGTTTGATGAATTTATGTCATTTATTTCAAAAACCGACTTTGAATAGTCAAAGTAAACAAGCTATAAAAATCCTCGCATTATGCGAGGATTTTTTTGTGCTTAAAATTATAAAATATATTAAAATATCAGGGTTAAGACTTAACAGATTATGTACAAATAATTATTCTTGTATTAATATATTGTCATTATAGAAGAGGGAAATATATAATGAAAAGACGTTTGGTATTGTTGTTGAGTTTAATGATATTGGCACAGCCGGTATTCGCTGATTTCAAGGAACATTTTGATTTAGGTACAAGATATCTGTCAAATTATCAGTACGAAAGTGCTATTTCAGAATTTAAAAACGCCTTAAAAATAAACTACAAAGACAATTCTGCACGTATACAAATTATAAATGCGTATTCCGCAAGCGGTATGCATTACGCAAATGCGGAAAAAAATTGGAGCAAGGCCGCAGATGCTTATCGTAGTGCATTATTTTATTTGGAATTGTATCCCGAAAAACAAACAACAAATCCTTCTTCTATAGCATCTTTTCAAAATAATTTAAATATATGTTTAAATATGCTAAAATTTAACAAATCTCCAAAATCACGATATGCAAAAGCAAAAGCACTGAGAGCAGACGGTGATTTTGCGGCAGCCGCTTATGAGTTTAATCAGGCTTTAGCCGATGCCTCTTTAATAAAGGATTGTTATAGTCAAACAGGTGATATTTTCAATATATTAGGCAATGTACAACGTGCGGCTGATTATTATAAAAAAGCATTAACTGTTGATCCCTCCGATATAAGTATAAGGTTGTCTTATGCAAAATTGATGGATAAATTAGGCGCAGAGGATGTTGCGGTTCAGGAATATAATTATATATTAACCAAAGGTGCTGATAACAAAGATTTGTTAAATTCTTTAGAAAGAATATATAAAAAGAAATTGGAAGATAATCCGAATGATGCTGATTTGTGTGCTAATTTAGGTGCAATACTTCAAAAACAAGAGAAATATGATGAGGCTATTCAATATTATAGAAAGTCAGAGCAAATTAATCCTTCCAATATTACAACAAGGATTAATGCAGGGACTTTATATCAGCAAAAAGGTGATTATAAAACAGCGATAATAGCATACGATTCAGTTTTGATACTTGATCCAAATAATGTTAATGCAAATTTATATAAGGCTCAGTGTAAGGCGGCACTGGGTGAAGATAAGGCTGCAACGGAATTATATAAAAAGGTCATTGCTCTTGATCCGACCAATAAGATTGCGAGAACTGAAATATTTAATTCAGCAAGAGGCAATATGAGTTTAACTTCATATATTGATTATGTAAATAAAAATGCTGTTTCTACTGAAGATGCAACAAGGATTTTGTATGATTATGCTTTACAATTGCATAAAGATAACAAGTATGAGGATGCTATTACGGTGTATAATAACTTGCTTGATAAGGATAAGACCGGTGAAATATATATGAATTTAGCTATCGCGCAAAATCAGCAAGGTAAAGAGCCTGAGGCTTTGAGTATTTTAAAAACAGCAAATGAGAAATTCCCTCAAAATGAAATGGTAGCAAAAGCAATTGATGAAATTAATGCAAATATTCGCAGTAAACAATTGGATAAAGCAGCAGAAGCCTTTAATGCAAAAAATTATGAAGATGCAATTAAGGAATATTTGAGTATAATTCCGCCTACTGCAGAAACTATGCTTGCTGTTGCATCTGCTTATCATAATATGGAGGACATGCAAAATGCGCTTACATATTATAAGAAAGCTTTTGAATTAAAACCTCAAGATTCTGAAATAGCATATTATATTGCATCTATATATGCAGATAAAGAAGATTATACCAGCGCTGAAGCTTATGCTCAAAAATCTTTACTTTTGAAGAAAGATAATAAAGAGTCAAAAGATTTGCTTGACAGCATATATGCAGCAATCAGACAAAAAACATTAGAAAATGCTATTGCCTTATTTGAACATGAAGATTACGTAAATGCGTTACCGTTATTGGATAAAGTTATAGCTGAGGATAGCAAAAATTCGTATGCCCTGTATTACAGAGCTATGGTGTATGATGCTCAGAAAAAATATAAAGAGGCAATTGCGGATTATAAAGCTGCAATAAAAATAAATCCGAATGATTTAAAGATAATAAATTATATGCTTGCAGTAGATTACGATGCATTAGAAAAGTATAAAGATGCGTATGATTATTATGTAAAATATACAAGCTCAGAAGTTCCTGATGATGAATATAAAACATACGCAACAGACAGAGCCAAGGAATTAAAAGAATATGTTGAACAATCAACAAAACCCGTTTCAGATAAAAAATAAAGATAGAGTTAGGCAATTAATAAGAAGTAAAGTATCTTTAGCCCCTATGGCAGGAATAACTGATTTTGTCTTAAGGGAACAGGTAAGGAAATATGCACCTGAAGCTTTGCTAACAACAGAGATGATAAGTTCCGAGTATTTGGCTCAAGTAAGAGAATCCGTAATTACTAATATAACGGAGGCGGAGCATCCTGTAAGTTTTCAAATAAGCGGTCATAAGCCGCATTTAATGAATGCTGCAGCGAGATTACTATCTGAGAAAGCCGATATGATAGATATTAATATGGGATGTCCTGTAAATAAAGTTGTAAAAGGTCAGGACGGAGCCGCATTAATGCGTAATCCGGAATTGGCAGCTGAGCTGGTAAGAGCTGTAAAAGATGGTACGTATAAACCGGTTAGTGTCAAATTTAGGTTAGGATATACTGCAGATGAAATGAATTATGTGGAATTTGGGCAGCAGATGCAAGAGGCCGGTGCTGATTTTATTACAATTCACGGTAGAACCCGTTCTCAGTTTTACGCAGGTCAAGCTGATTGGGCAAAGATAAAGGTGTTAAAAGATAATGTTGATATCCCTGTGTTTGCTAATGGGGATATAACCACGGTTGAGGATGCAATAAAATGCCTTGAATTGTCCGGTGCGGATGGTGTTGCAGTTGGTAGAGCCACTATGGGTGATCCGACACTTATCGGTAGAATCGCTCATTATTTAAAAACAGGAGAAATTATAGCTCCGCCGAGTTTATCGGAAAAAGTTTCAATGTTGAAAACGCATTTGGATGAGGAGATTAGGCTAAGAGGTGAATTGGTTGGAATAAAATTTGTCAGAAAATTTTATCCGTTTTATATTTCAGGTATAAAAAATGCCGCAAAATTTCGCTCGGTAATAGTTATAGAAGAAAATTATGATAAGATAATAAGCTTGCTTGATGAATTGGTAAAATCTCAGGCTTGAAAATTGATAATGTATGTAATAGAATTGGGTATGGCAATGATAAGTAATATCGACATAATGTAGCTTATCGGAATGTAGCACTCTGCC
>DEFJ01000020.1:44814-80361 GCA_002350725.1 Cyanobacteria bacterium UBA2855
AAATAAAATTATCGGAATGTAGCGCAGCTTGGTAGCGCACCGTGTTCGGGTCGCGGGGGTCGCAGGTTCAAATCCTGTCATTCCGACCATTTAGAAAAGCAGAAGGTAATAGACTTTCTGCTTTTTATTTATAATTTTTTACAAATTTTATAGCTTCGTCTTTTGTGTTGACATCCCCATCCAGTTGCGCTTCATGCAAGGCCGAGAGAATATTACCCAGCTTTGGAGATTGTTTAATTTTTAGAATTCCCATTACTTCGTTTCCGTCAAGTAGTTTTGGCAACGGTTCAAGTTCATTAATTTTGTCGAAATAGAAATTCAGTAATTTATTAAGGTTTGCAATATTTTTCTCGACCATTTCATCGGATACAGCTTCGCCTCTGGCAGATAGTCTGTCTGCCATTGCAAGAATTATGTTGTCAATTACATTGTCTTCCATTTTTCGAAGATATCTCATCATGGCTTTTTCATTCACTTCAGGGTCAGACATAAGCGCAGACGGATAAATATGGTTTTTAATCATTGTTGAGACGTATTCAATTTGTTTGTTTGAGCAGGATAAATATTTTAGAATTTTCTTGCTCATTTTCGAGCCGACATCGTCATGCTTTAAAAATCTGTGTCGTCCGGTTTCTTTTTCAATAGTCCAAGTAGAAAATTTACCTATATCGTGAAGAAATGCGGCAAGTTTTAGATGTGCAAGTCTTGAAAATCCTCCAAAATCGCATTTATTAAGGTGGTCTTTTACTCTGTCATCAGCTTCATTGTATAAAAGTTGTACCTGATTGACTGTTTCAATGCTGTGTTCTAAAAGTCCAAGGTGGTGGTGTGTGTTTGGCGGAATTTGTTTTAATTCTTTTACGACAGGAAATATTTCTTCAAGCAACCAAGTTTTATTCATATTTGTCAGAGCTGTTGCCGTGTATTCCCCATTAAACAGTTTCATTAATTCGTAGAGAATTCTTTCTCTTGCGGGTTTAGCGATTAAGTCAGTATATTTACATATAATATGAATTAAATCTCCGCTTAGTTTGAAGTCTGTTGCAGCTTGAAAACGATACACTCTAAGGAGTCTTAGCGGGTCATCTACGAAGTTTATTTCTTCAATATAATTCAGAGTGCCGGTTTTTATGTCTGAAATTCCCCCGAACATGTCAGTTACAAAGCCTGAATGAATTTCTACGGCAATTGCATTGATTGTCAAATCCCTGCGCATCAAATCTCTTTCCAAAGAGCCTTCAATCGGATTTGTAACGTCAATCATATAAGGGTTATGAATATCTTCGGAGTTTTTTAATACAAGGCGGTATATGTTGTTTATCTCATCTAAGGGTACAAGAGTAGCATCAAACAGGTTAAGCAAATCTTCCGCAAAATTCTTTGCGTTAATGCCTTCAACAATAATGTCCCTATCAGAGGACTCTTTATTCATAATAAAATCGCGAACAGTACCTCCGACGATGTATATTTTATTGTTGGGAAAGGCTTTTGCTATTTTTGATAAAATATTATCAGTTTTAATTTTTTCTTGTACAGTTGTATTCATATATGATGTTACCTATTGCTGTAATAACAGCTGTTTCTGCTTTTAGTATCAAATCACCAAGAGTTAGCATCGGTAGATTTTTGTTTTCAAAATATTCAAATTCTCTCCTTGAAAAACCGCCCTCAGGTCCTATTATAATAAGAACTTTTGAACAGTCGTCAAATATATTTTTATGTTCTTCTACAAAATTTCTAAAAGTTTTTTTTGCTAATCTCTCGCAAAAAGTAATGATGTAATCAAACTTTCCATTTTCAACCAATTCTTCAATAGAAGTCAAAGAAAAACATTTTGGGATGAATGCTCGTTCACATTGTTTTGACGCTTCATACATTATTCTTTGCCATTTTTCAATTTTGTTAGAGATTAGATTTTTATTTAAAGCACAGTTGTCGGTGTATATTGGATAAATCCCGTAAACACCAAGTTCGGTAGCCTTTTCGACAATTGTGTTTTGAGCATCACTTCTTAGGGGTGATTGCGCAAGGTATAGTTCAAAATTTAATTTGCGATTAGATTTCCAAGACTCGAAAATATTTGCAGTTATATTTTTTTTATCAATTTCAATAATTTTTGCAAGGTATTGAATTTGATTTTCGTCAATCAGGAGAATGTCTTCGCCAACTTTTGTGCGAAGAGATTTTGCAATGTGCCTGAAATTATCCTCGTCGTTGATAACGATAGAGTTATTTGAGATATTTTCTGACTTAATGAAAAAATGCGGCATCTCTTTCTCCTATATTTTTATTATATCATAAAGCATGGTTTTTAATTTAAAACTCTAAAATTATTGATGTATATGAGTATTTTTCATATAAATCAGCAAATTTTTAACAAAAATTTACAAAAATTTTTTATGTAAAATTTTTAAATTCTGCAAAATATTGATTAAAAATTGGTACAGAATTTCCAAATTTTTAAAATTTTTTGTTCAAAAATGGTATTTTTTAAAAAACATTCAAAAAATCGTCTTAATAAATCCTTTACAATTAGTGTAAAAATGTCAATTTTTTAAATTCAGGACTTTTAATATACATGTAGTGTTGTTATAATAGACAATGTTGAAACAAAAACAAAGATATGATTACAAAAGTTAGTGTAGAAAAAGCAGACAAAAAACAATACACCCCGACAGTCATTAGGGATAAAAAGGCAAACAAGAGCACCCCATCTTTTAAGGGATTTGCGGGCTTGGAAGCGTTAGGTAATCTCGCTATAAAGGGAATGCAAAGGTGTGAAGCCGAACCTATGGTGAATGTCACAGTATTGGACTTGTTAACGGCAATCGGACCAAGAACGGTTGTCGAAACGGTTGCTGCTTCAAAAGTTACTGACGATGACGGTAATCCTGTATATGATGAAAACGGTAAGCAAAAACGTAAATTTAACTTTTTAGCAGGCTTTGAGGCTCTTAGACGTGAAAGTTCCGGATTGTTTATTAACTGCTTATTACCGGGGGTTTTTGTTATTGGTGCCGCTAAGCTTTTAAATAACCCTATAATGGGGAATAAATCAAATCTTGTTAAAAACTGGTCTGATAATGAAACTTTGAAAACCATAAACGAATACTATAACGGTAAGGGTGCAGATAAGTATTCTGAAATGCTCAAAAAAATGTTTATGGATTTAAAAGGTGCAGATGGCGATATTATCGATAAGTCTTTTGCAGAAATTTATAATTCTACTCCTGAAAATAAAGCAGAATTTGATAAAATATTTGAAAATTTAGGAAAACTTGCAGAAGCTGAAAAACTTGATAAGGATGCGTTGAAGGCCGCTGTAAACAGCTTAATTGAAAAGACAAAGATTTCTGAAAATATCAAGTTTACA
Organism: Cyanobacteria bacterium UBA2855; assembly: GCA_002350725.1. Taxonomy (GTDB): domain Bacteria; phylum Cyanobacteriota; class Vampirovibrionia; order Gastranaerophilales; family Gastranaerophilaceae; genus UBA1221. The sequence goes on from DEFJ01000020.1 coordinate 48,188, forward strand.
ACAAACAATCCAAAAAATTCATATTTTGGAAACAGTTTAGAATCTTTGATGAAGAATACAGTTGAGGTTCTTCATGATGCAAAGAATGCAGGTATTGAATCAAGCGAAGACTTTGCTAAATATATAGAAAAAGCTAAAAAACTCGTTAAGTGGAAGAGCCTTGGAGGATTAGCCGTAATATTGCCTCTTGCTATTTCTGCTCAACCTATAAACAGATGGATTACGCATAAAACTGCAGGCGGCAGAAAGGGTGCTCCTATATATAATGATGAAGAAGAACGCGTATTATCAAAAGAAGATAAACAAAAACTTTTGAAACAAAAATTTATATCAATTGGTTCAATGTTAGGTTTATCTTTATTATCTATGATGAAGATGCCGACGATGCAAATGCTTGAATTTAAAAAATTCTTCCCATCAATGGATCAGGCAAGAATTGTATCAACCGCTACTTTTGCAAGCAGAATGGGCGCATCTGAGGATTTCAATGACCTAAGAGAGTCTACAATAAGAGATTTGGCAACTTTTGCAAGTTTCTATTTTTTAGGTGATTATGCAGCAAAGGGAATTGCAACGGCTATAGAAAAATATAACCCTGATATAAAATTAACAAACAAATTGACTCCATTGAAAGAAAACGCTAACTTATTAGAAAAATTCTGGCATTGGACAAAACATACAACACTAAAATCAACGGACGAATTGACATCGAAGAAAGCCGCAAACTTGCGTTCAGTATGTCAATTAGGGAACTTGACGTTCTCATTGATAGCTTTGGGTGCGTTCATTCCGTTGTATAACCGAATCCAAACGAAGAAGAAAGAGCAGGCAAGAAAAGCAAGACTTGCCCACGAAGCTGCATTAGCGGCAGGTTCAAATCAATCAGTAAAACAGACGCCGAGTTCCTCCGGCGGCAAGGGCGCATCAATGAAGGGCGCCGCCGCAGGTACGTCACAGCCTTCGACGCAAGCGTCCGATAACTGGTTTGGTATGAACCTCATTGACAAGAAATCAACCGCTTTTGGAGCATTTTTTAATTCGTAAAGGAAAGATAAATTATGGCAGTACAACAAATAACCCCAAAAATTGAACAAAACAAACAACAACTAAAAATAGTAAATAAACACCCTGAAATAAAAGCAGGAAATTCTTCTGTGCAAAACGTATCCTTTGGTAATTTAGGTACGGCACTGTATGCAGTACCGGCTGTGTTTTTAAGATTTCTAGATACAAATCAGGCTTGGGGCGCAAACCTTGTAGATTTAGGTTCTATGGTAATTCCAAGAACAGCTTATGATATGAAAAACAGAGGTATTCCAACAGGTATGGAAACCTTGCGAAGAGAATCGACAGGTACTGCTAATCACGCATCTGTCGGTGTCTACGGTACCGTATTGGGTGCGGCTCTTGCTTTAGGCTTAAATAATACATATGGTGTTAAGGCTCATAAGATTTTTGCAAATAATGAGACATTAAATATCTTGGGTGAGAAATGGCATACGGCCGTTCATTCTACGGAAGCTGACCCTCTTAAATCTTATTTGAATGATGTTGTATCAAATATTAAAGTTTATAACCCAACAGCAACTGATAATGTCAGCGGTTTGGTTGATATAAATAAAGATACTCAAGAAAAAGTTGTTGAAAGACTTTATAATTTAATAAAAGATGATAAAGCAAAAGAAACTATAAAATCTGAAGATGTCGATTATATCAAACGCCTTATAACAGCTGCAACAGGCGGAGAGAAGAGTGTTGTTTTAAATGGTGAAAAAGCTGTTGCTGATAATACTTTAACAACTTTAATTGAAAATATCCACAATGTTACAAAGGCATTTAATAAAGAAAAAGTTTTGAAAAGCTTTACCGATAGTGCTGATTTAAAAGATGTTGAAGTCTTAAAAGGTTTGAAGTCTTTGAATATCAAACGTTCAGTTGCCGGTCTGGGCATGGCTGCAGCTATTGGTATGTCTGTTCAGCCTATCAACATGTATTTGACAAAGAAAAAGACAGGTATTGATGGTTTCCCTGGCGTTCCGGGCAGAAAGAAAGATAAATCTACAGAATTTAATATTTTAAAATCTATAATGGCTGTCGTATTTGCGGCAGGTGCTATTTCTACAATTATGATTGGAGATAAAAAGTCTGCGGCAAAAGAACTAAGCAAAGCTAGCCAAAGTGTAGGAGAAAAGCTGAAAGACTTTGGTAACAGATTCTTATCAAAAATCCAGTTTAAAGGTATGATGCCAACCATTAACCAGCTTAAATTTGTTTATGGTATGACAATTATGTCAAGATTTATGTGCGCAAGAGATAAGGATGAACTTAGAGAATCTGCCGTAAAAGATTCATTAGGCTTCTTAAATCTGCTTGTATTGGGAGCTCTTGTTACTAAGGGTGCAACAAGATTGATAAATAAGGATTTAATTAATCTTCAAAAAGATGCCGGTAAGGGCTTTATTAACTGGATGAAATCTTCTTCTGTTAAATCCAGAGATGAAGTCTTACTTGAGGCTCTTGGCAAAAACGGTATTGATGTAGTAAAAGACGGTAAAGCTTTATCTTACGGTAAATTACTAAAAGAAATCAAGAATTTACCGGAGGCAGAAAGAAAAGATATTTGGAAGAAATTAGCAAGTCTTGATATTGCTCAGCTTATTGGTTATGCATATTCCGGTATATTCCTCGGTTACTACTTACCGAAAATAAATGCAAGTATGTCTGCAGCTAATGAGGAAAAACGTATTGCAAAAGTCGCAAAGGCTGAAGGTAAAACTGTAGAACAAGTTAAAGCTGAAATGGCAGAAGAAATGAAAAAACTTGAAGAACAAATGGCAGCAAGAGAAGCTGCTAAAAAGAATAAAAAGGGTAAAGTTCAGAATGTTGAAAAACCCGTGACTTCTCAACCCCAGGCAAGCAATGTTCTAAACTCTCAAATTAATTCGTTTAAATCTGCTCATATTGAGTAGTCTTATTTCAATAATTAAAGCAATTGGAACTCACGTTAAAGTTATTACCGTAGAGTTCTAATTGTTTTGAGTAATTCTAGGAACCCAAAAAGGTTTTGTTTTTGCGTTTTTAGCGTGTTCGATGTTTCCGATTAATTCTTCAATTTCATCAGTTTTTCGAATTTGTTTAGCTTGATTTGCATATCCTAATGCAGAATCAGGTTTGTTATTGTTTAAATACATCGCAGCGATATTATAAAGAATTGTATATCTGTCGTTTTCTGAAGTAGCTAAGTTATAAGCTTTTTGAAAAGCTTCAAGAGCTTTTGTTGTATTCCCCATATCATCATAGGCTATACCTAAATCCATATAGCCTCCCGGAAGATTTGGCGCTTGAGCAATATATTCCTTGGCTTCTTTAACTTTTCTTGCTCCTATCGTTTTTAGGTTACCAAGAATAACCGGAGCATATAATAATTTCTTTTCATTAATGTCACTAAGTGGAGTATTAGTGATTGTTGGCATAATGTTATATAAAAGCTTAAGGGTGCTTACGTCTTTTGGTGAAATATACTGAAAGTCACTTCTGTATTGGATAAATGTAGGGATAGCATGTGTTTGGTTTGACATATACATCAAATCATCAGTGCTGTAGCTGTGTCCCATAATGCCAAGCGCATGCCCGATTTCGTGTAGTACGGTGTTGTATAACTCTTTATCTGAAAAGAAAGAGCCTGTTGCATCTTTATCGTATACTGTAATAATCATTTGTTTTAATATTCTGTTTTTTATAATAGGTTCCGTGTGTGCAACAATGTATTTACATCCGGTTTCCGTACATCCTGATTCCGGAGATGGTTTGAAATTGATAATTATATCAGCTTTGGCAGGGTTATTAATAAATGAAAAAGCAATAAAACCTGAAGCTCCAGCCCATTGCCCGAAAGCTTTGGTTATTTGGTCGTTATAGTATTCAGGATAATTAGGGTTTGTGCTAAAGTCTGCGTATACTTTTAATGGGAACGTTTTTGTATTCCATCTGATGATGTCTGATCCAAGGGGTGCTTGCTCAATATAGTTTGTTCCGTACGTTTGCATCGCATTGTTGCGCCATACATTTACTTGAATCCCTGCAAATACATGTGCGCTATCTTTTTTCCCGTCATTTGAAAATTCAAACATTTCTTGTTGAATTTTCATTGAAGGCATAAATTTAGCAAGTGTTTGAACATAGTAATATCTGTAATCTGTATTTGTTTTGTTTAGCATCCTTGCATACGAAAATTGCTTGTATGCATTGGCATAGTCTTTTTTATTAAAGGCTTTAACTCCAAGTTTAAAAAATATTGATGGCAGCGCAATCCAGCTGACTACTAATCCAAAAAGAATTATTGAAAGTAATATTATTCTAATCGGTATTATCTTTCTCATTATCTTTGAACTCCTTATCGTTTTCCAATAATTTTTCCAAAGATCTTGTATCCCCTTTTATTTTGAAGTATTCATAAAACTTTGGTGTCGGTTTTAAATTGAAACTTCTTCCGTTTTTATCTTTGGTGCGGCTAATTAAGCCTTTGTCCAACAATTCTTGAATGTGTTCGTATGCTGTTGAACCTCTTAATTCTTTTAATTCTGTTTGTCGTATTGTTTTTTTGAGAGCAATGACCGCTAATGTTTTCAACACAGCAGGCTTCAACTCAACAGGACAAAGTTTTTCTACAATATCCATGTGTTCTTCTTTGACTTGAAGGATATAACCGTTTTCATCGTCAATTTCCAAAGCCCCGGGACGTGCAGAGTAGTCCATAATTAATTCTAGCATGGCTTCTTCTGTTTTTTCCACCTCTTCTTCCAAAATTTCTGCAATTTCTTTTATGGAAAGAGCCTGAGCCGTTGTAAACAGGACAGCCTCAATTCTAGCCTTCAACTGTTCCATATGTTCCTGTTCCCTTTACTACGTACAAATCCGAGTAAAACTCTTTTTGGTACAACTCATAATCTGTATCTGCCGTCAAAAACAGTAGCGCAATATATGCACTCATTTTATCCATACCAAGTAAGGTCAACTCATTTAATTCTACTTTATCGTTTGTTTCAAAGATTTGTTGTAAGTTATCTTTTAATTTTAAAACGCAATCTTCAATATACTCTTCGTGTGCAAGATTTATAATATCATCAGGCGTAAATCTTTTATAATTTGTAACGCGTTGTTTTGCTCTTTCGTGTGCGCTTTTGATTGATTGAGTTCTATCTAATTTTTCGTAGAATTGTAATTGTCTGATCAAATCTCTCAACGTAACCACACGATTACGATTTAATCGAACGCTTGTTCTTCTCTGTAAAACGTCATCAATTGATTGAACATTAGATGTTTGAGAGAAATATTCTTCTTCTTCAGGGTATTCTACAATAAAGCCGTCCTCGTCATATTCAGGTTCAGGCGGATCTTTGAATTGCAATACATCGATACCGTCAAGAATTTTTGATTTCATGTTCAATAAAACCGATGCAAACAGATATGTTCTACCTGTAATTCTCAGGTTTTCAGATTTCATTTCACAGCAATGCGCAAGATATTTGTCTGTAATATCAATTATATCTATATTCCAAGGATCAATTTTCCCTGCTTTTGCCATAGAAACCAGAATGCCGATGCCTTCGTTTTCCGCATTCTTTTCTATTTCAGGTAAATCTAAATTGTAATTAACTACCGCCGTACTCATACTAATCTCTCAATTTTACTCCGGTTACTTTTGTGATACCTTTTTCTTTTTGGGTTACACCTATTGTCCTATTAGCTGATTCTATCATAGGTTTGCGGTGACTAACTACTATAAATTGCGTATTTTTTGATTGCTTCTGCACCATTTGGGCGATACGCTCAACATTTAATGTATCTAAATTCGCATCAACTTCATCCAACGCATAAAATGGTGATGGCATATATTTTTGTATTGAAAATACGAAAGATAATGCAGTTATTGACTTTTCGCCTCCTGACAAACTGCCTAATCTCTGATGTTTCTTGTCGCGTATGCTTACTTTCATATCTAAACCGCCTGCAAGAGGGTCGGAAGGATTTTCAAGAATTAATTCGCCCTCTCCTTCAGAAAGGTTATGGAAAACTTCTTTGAAATTTTCATTTATATTGTTGTAAGATACCATAAACGCTTCTTTCTTTTGCTGTTCATAGCCACTCATTCTTTCAAGAATTTCTTTGCGTTCTTTTGTCAGAATCTCAATTTTTTCTTGTAATTCTTTTTGTCTTGCAAGTTTTTCATCATAAGTTGTCAGGGCTCTCATATTAACATCGCCAAGCTCATTCATTTTCTTTTCTAATCGTTGAATTTTAGCGTTGATTTCATCAATTGAGATTTCTACGGGTTCAAGTTTTGAGATGTCTGCTCCGGTATCTTCTAATGCTTGTCTGGCAGATTCTAATTGAGGTTCAAGTTCTCGTCTGCGAGCTTTAAATGATTCAATTTGTTCTGCAATTCTTTCTATATCTGAAGATTTTATGTGTTTATTTTTTTCTAACTCGTTTATTTCGTTTGCAATCGCATCACGTTGCTTTAGTAATTCTCCCAGCTTTTCCTGAATAACTTCGATTTGCTCAGATAAAACAGAAACTTTTTTCGTTAATTCTTCAATTTCGATTTTAAATTTATCTTTATCCTCGTTGAGTTTAATGTTTGCTTTTTCTTTTTCTTTAATTTCTTCTTCTTTTGTTTTAATTAAATCTTCATTAAACACTATCTGTCGTTCAAAGTCGTTGCGGTCATTATTTGCCGCCATCAAATTAGACTCTAAACGCTTAATCTCAGTTTCAACTCCGGCTGTTTTTTCTTTTAAATCTTTTAAATCTTTATCATCAATAAGTTTTTCTATTTCTTCAATCTCAGCTTTAACTGTCAGCATTCTGTCGTTTAGCTCAAGATTTTTTTCTTCCAGTTTATCTAACTTTTTATTTAAATCTGCAATTTTGGGTTCGGAGTCTTTAATAAAGTCTTCTTGCTCTTTCATTATGTTAGCGCTATTTTCGTGATTTTTTGCCATATTATCAAGCTCAAGTTTAGCTTTTGAATGTTCACTAACGCAATCGGAATATTGCTGGCGGATTTCGCTTAATTTGCTTTCTAACGTTTGTTTTTTCTTTTCTAAAGAAGCAAGTTGAGCCTCCATATCTTTTACTTTTTTCTTGAATTCTTCAAGTTCATTGTCATCATTTTGAGAGAATGAATATCCGCTCTTTTTAACTTGACCACCGGTAATTGCGCCTGATTTTTCAAATAATTCACCTGCTAAAGTGACCATCCTGTATTTACCAATTAGGCGTTTCGCGCATTCCATGTCTTCAACAACTATGGTATCGCCTACAGCGTAAAAGAAAGCATTTATATACTCATCCTCGAAATCGACAAGATTAATAGCAAAATCAATTACTCCTTTGTCTTTTGGTAATGCCAATTTCGTTGGCGCTTTAGCTACTTTATTTAGTGGAATGAAGGTTGTTCTGCCGGCTCTTGAAGATTTTAAAAGCTCTATGGCAACAGATGCAACATGTTCATCATCAACAACTATATGTCCCATTCTTCCGCCAAAGGCTATTTCAAGTGCTGTAGCATATTCTTTGTCAACTGTACCTAGCTGCATAAGAGGTGCATGCACACCTCTTAATTTCGCATTCATAACGGTTTCAATTGCCATGTTCGTTGCAGAAGCACTAGCCATTTGCTTTTGAGCTTCCAACTTGGACAATTTTCCGTATGCCATACGAATATTATAGTTCAAGTCTGAAATTTCGTTACTTGTTGTGTCTAAATCGTGCATTGTGTTTTGTTGGATTGTTTTTAAATCCTGCATTTCTTGTGACAGTTGTCCAACAAGCGTTTTCTTCAAATCGTAATCAGATTCAAAGTTTGCTTTCATTTTTTCAAGCTCTTCTATTTTGTTTTTGGACGAGTCGACAGCTTCCGTAAGATTTTTTAAATCGTTTTCCATCGGCAGTTTATCTTTAAGAATAAGAGTTTCCTTGTCTTGTAAATCTTCTAATTCTTTTCTTAATTTATTTCTGTTTTCGATATGCTGTTCTGCTGTAGAATTTAAGCCCGTCATATCTTCCAAAATCTGTTTTAACTCAGCTTTTTTCTCAGTAATTTGAGCTTCAATTTTTTGAGCATTTTCTATTTTTAATGTAATTTGAAGCCTTATATCTTCTATTTTTTTCTTATAACTTTCAATTCCGTTAGTTGCATTTTCTATGGTTCTTTTGTTATCGAGAATTTGTTTGTCTGCAAAATTCATTGCGTTATTTTTACGGTCAATTTCACCTTTTAAGCTTTCTTCTTCTCGTTTTAATTCAAGCTGTTGTTCTTCTCCTTTTTCTTTTACTTCAGCTTTAATTTGCTCATATTTTTGTGTAATAAGTTTTATTTTCTCATCAATATCTTTGTTTTTAAGTTCTTCTTCTTTTTTCTTTTTGGTAAATTCAAGAATATTTTCGTGTGCTTGTTCAAGATTTCGCTTAATATCAAAGAATCTGACTTTTACCACTTGGCTTTCAAGACCTTGTTTTTCTTCTCGTAATTTTTGATATTTAATTGCAACCTCACGTTCTTCTTTTAACTGTTCCAGCATAGCTGTAATCTCGGTTAAAATCAGGTTGGAACGCTCAACTCGGCTTTCAACGTCGTTTAATTCGTTTGTGGCTTGTTCAATTCTTCGATTAAAGTCTGCTATGCCGGCAATTTCATCGATGATTTTGCGTCTTTCTCTGGCGTTGCAATTTGTAATCCACAAGACATCATTCTGCATCATAACATTGTAGCTGTTAGGGGTAACATTATATTTTTCCAGAAGTGCGTGAACATTTGTAAGAGTTGTGGTTGTATCGTTTATATAATAGGTACTTGCATACCCTTGATTTGTTTTTCTGATACGTCTTGATATGCTTAAATCATTTTCTCCGTCAACATCACCAAAGGTAACTTTAACAAAAGCTTCATTTCTTTTTGTGTGGTTTGATATGAACTGAGAAAGGTTTTCAGCACGTAAGTCACTTGCTTTTGCTAATCCTAAAGCAAAAAGCACGGAGTCTATAATGTTGCTTTTCCCTGAACCGTTTGGACCGGAAACCGTAGTAAATCCTTTTAGTAAGGGTATTTCCGATTTATTTGCAAATGACTTAAAGTTATCTATTTCAAGCTGTTTTATGTACATATTTTTCCTGTTTTCACACGTCCCTTTTACTATTAGACAATATTTGACTTGTCATGTCAAACAATTAAGGTATTTGTTACAATTGCTATAAAAAACTAACCTCTTATATAGAGGTTAGTTTTCAGTGAATTATTAGGGGTATGTTACCCTCAAAATATATTAACTAAGCAGGTTCGTTTTCTGTTTTGCCGCTTTTATCAAGAAGGTTCTGAAGTTTTTCTCTGATTTCGTCCCCTTTCTTTTGCATTTCTTCAACAACATTGTCTGCTTTTGATTGAATTTCTTTTACTGTTTCGTCTGCTTTAGACATAGCTTCTTGGGCAGAATTTGCCAAGATCTCTCTTGTTTCTTTCCCTGCTTTAGGAGCGAGTAAAATCCCTGCGATAGCGCCTAATGCTCCGCCTACGATAAAACCTGCTAAAAATTTTGATGCTGACATAATAGTGACTCCTTTTCCTTTTCTTTCAGTAATGATAACTAGATCTTTTATATTTAACAATATCTTTTGGGCTTACTACTTTTTGGCAAAAATTTTCCACATTGTACCAAACCCTTTGATTATTCCTGAGAACAAAGAATCTGTAAAAGCTTTTGTTTTGCCAAAAGTGTTTTCTACGGCATCTTTTATGTTGCCCATATTGCTGTTAGTGTTTTTAATTATGCTGTTTACGGACTGTAATGTTTCGTGCAACTCATCAAGTGTCGGCTTTAATTCTGTATTAAGCATCATTGATGTTTCGTTCAAGTTTTTGATGAGTGTTGATAAATCGATAATTAGCTTTACAAGAAATACTGTAATTACTATTAGCAGTATTGCTGTTATGCAAGCCAAAAATGTAAGTCCGTGATTTAATGCAACTTGTGATAAATCCATTATTCTTTCCTTTATTTATTAGTAATCAAAATCATTCTTGTTAGATTCAAGCTCTTTTGCTTTTTGTAGTTTTTTAGATTTTACCATATTAGTAAATTTTCTAAATTGTCTTTCCAGCTTATATTTTGCTAAATCAACAGATTCAAGAGCCTGTTTTTTTGCCTCTTGTATTGACGGAGCATTTTTTTCATAAAATTCGCAAGCCGCATCTTTAAGCTGTTTGCGGGATTCTTCTCCTGCTTTTGGTGCATATAATACTCCGGCAATAATTCCGCCGACAACACCTGCAATTAATCCCAACCCAAAGGCCAGTGATTTATTATTATTGCACATATAATCCTTCCTTTCTTTGTGTTTTCAATTATAACATAATTTAGAGTTTTGACAAGCCTATTTATTAGGAATAGTTAACCAAAAATCTCTTAGTAATAGTGCATACTGTAATACAGATGCAGCTTTTTTAAATTTTAATTTAAATATGATAAGCAGAGTGTATATTAATGCTAAATTAAGCATTTTCTTGCGCATTTCGCGCTTTTTTTGACCAAAAAAGTCTATTGTTTTGCCCATAATATTCTGTGCAGTACAAAGAACTTCTCGAAATTCCTTTACAACAGAAATTGTTGCCATCTGGTTTTCCAATACCTGTTTATTGAAACCGTTGATTTCCGTTCTCAATTTCCGGATAACAGATATAATAAATCCTAAAATTATCAACTCAGCTATAAAAATTGTTGCAATAAATACATACATTTTAAAAATCCTGTATTTTGTATTATTATAATGATATTATAGTATAATTTCAGAGATAGGGAATACGTCTAAAGGACTATTTATGGTAAAAAATCTAAAATTTTATTTATCATTAGTTTTAGCAAGAGCGGTGTATATCGGTATAAAACTGCTTTCAAAATCAGCAGGGACTTCGTTGGCAGGTAAATTGGTATTGAAGTTTCATCCGACATTTTTATCTGATTGTGCAGGTTTCATAAATGAACATATAATAACAACATCAGGCACTAACGGGAAAACCACTACTTCAGGTCTGATAGCTCATATTATAGAAGAAAGTAATAATACAGTCGTTCACAACACTAAGGGCGCAAATATGCTTACGGGTGTTGCAAATATGTTTGCTCTCTCTCTTGGAATAAATAAGACTTTTGATTATGCGGTGATTGAGTCAGATGAAGCATATCTAAATAAATTATATGATTACGTGGTCGCAGATACGTTGGTTGTTACAAATTTATTCAGAGATCAGCTTGATAGATATGGAGAACTTGCGACAACTGCTTCTTTTATTCAAAAAGCTATTGATAAAAATAAAAACCTAAAGTTAATTTTAAATGCAGATGATCCTCTTGTATCTAATTTTGCTTCAGGTCGAGATGACGTTGTTTTTTACGGTTTTGAAGATGTCAAATATGATTATGAAATAGAACAATCCAATGCTCCAACAGAAGTTTTTAATTGTGTTTGCGGTAAGGTTTTAAATTATTCAAAAAGATTTTTTGCGCAACAAGGTCACTATTCTTGTGATTGCGGTTATAAAAGACCGGATTGTAAATATAAGTCAAGTGTTGTAGTAAGTCATAATTATTCAATTATTTCAGTTGCCGGAGTGGATTATACAACTCATTTAGTTGGTTTATATAATGCATATAATGTACTTGCTGCTATCGTTACCGCATTAGAGGAAAACATTTCTCCGGATACTATTCAAAAGGCTTTGGATAGTTATAAATCAATATTCGGACGAACAGAAACTTGTGTCATAAACGGTCATAATACCTTAATCCAACTTATAAAAAATCCGACAGGAGCAAGTGAAGTCTTAAAAACTGTAGATTTGAATTCTAATATTATTGTTGCAATAAATGACAATTTTGCAGATGGCAGAGATATATCTTGGCTTTGGGATAGTGATTTTGAACAATTGAAAAATGCTCGTAAAAAAGTTATAACTTCAGGTATAAGAGCTAAAGATATGGCAACAAGATTGAAATATGCAGGAGTTCCTCAGGAAAAAATTCAAATAGTACCATCAATTAAGAAGGCTATAGAAATTGCGACTGAGGATAGTGATAAAACTATTCCGGTGACGATTTTGCCATCGTATACCGCGTTATTAAATATAAGTAAGGAGAAGTTTGAATAATGTTATTAGGCGTGAATATAGATCATGTAGCTACTTTAAGAAATGCTCGAGGGGGTGTTGAGCCGGATGTAATAAAAGCTGCTGAAATTTGTGAGGCAAACGGCGGTACCTCGATTACTACCCATTTACGAGAGGACAGACGTCATATAAAAGATGAGGATGTATATACTTTAATAAAAACAATAAAAACCAAATTAAATCTTGAAATGGCTATGGCAGATGATATTCAAAAAATTGCACAGGAGATAAAGCCTTATTCAATATGCTTGGTTCCGGAAAAACGGCAGGAGATCACGACTGAAGGCGGTTTAGATGTTGCGGGGCAAAAAGAAAAGGTTACAACATTCATTAAGCCGCTATTGGATGCGGGAATTATTGTAAGTTTATTCATAGATCCTGATGAAAATCAGGTTAGAGCATCTGCAAAAACAGGTGCGCAATTCATTGAAATGCACACCGGAAGCTATTCGGAAGCTTACGGCAAAGATAATGAAGAAAAGGAATTTTTAGCTTTAAAAAATGCGGCAAAACTTGCGCAATCTCTGGGGCTAAAGGTTAATGCAGGACATGGACTAAATTATGAAAATGTTCATAGAATGCACGAAATTGATGGGCTGTATGAATTAAATATAGGGCATAGTATAATTTCAAGAGCTGTCTTTACCGGATTGCCTGAGGCTGTTCGTAAAATGGCATATTTGATAAAATAGTGAGGTTGAAATGTCAAAGTCAAAAGAAGAAATAATTGAAGAAATGCAATTAGTTGTTGAGCAGATGCGTCTTGATGACATTGAAGATAATCCGGATTCGGAAATAGAAGCTTTCGAATGTGATTGCTGCGGAAAAGAAAAGTATTTGGCAGGTTCAGTTGAATATAGCGGATATCGTTTGTGTAATGATTGTGTTTTACTTGCAGAAACCGGCTTTGCACTTGGAAAAATTAAAGATGTACAGGAACTTGTTGATGCAATGGAAGACAGCAGACTTGAGGGATTGTGCAATATTATAAAAGAAGAAGAGCGCAACGCAAATAATTAGTTTATTCATACAAATATATGATTTATCTTTACATAAGAAGCCTTATAAGATATAATTTACTTGTTGTATAATTAAGGATTTACGTTGAAAAAGGTTATTGAAAATACTGATTGGAATTTAGTGTTTGTGATTATACTGCCGATATTTTTTATCTTAGCGGTAAAAATTTCTGTTGAACATATACATCATAGTCTTTGTCTGTTTAAATTTTTTACTGGGCACGAATGTCTTGGTTGCGGAATGACAAGAGCGTTAAATTCTTTGATAAACTTAAATTTTTCACAAGCTTATTCTTATAATCCGAGGGTAATAATAGTTGCTCCGTTGTTATTTATAGCGTGGTTGCAAACGTTATTTATAGCTGTCAAAAGAAGAAAATATCACAAGAATGTGATTTAGTATAACTAAAAGAAGAAAGAGGTAGAATTATGGAAAACAAAAAAGATTACACAGTAACATTGCTGTTATCATTTTTCCTTGGCGGATTAGGTATTCACAGGTTTTATACAGGTCATATCGGGCTTGGTGTTTTGCAGTTATTAACTTTTGGTGGCTGCGGAATCTGGTCATTAATTGATTTTATCAGAATTTGCTTTAATAATTTCAAAACAGGTGATGGTCAAGAATTAGATAAGCCAAATCTTCAGTTAGGTAAAATCTTTTTCTTCGTGTGGGTTGCGTTATTTGTATTGGGTATGCTATTTCAAGGCGCATCAGTATTAGCATTATTTGCAGGAACAGGAGTATAATAAATGGCTACGAAAAAATGTCCTTATTGCGGAGTTGATATAGACGAAGATGCAAGCAGATGTTATAGTTGCAAAGAATGGTTGGTTGAGATAATAGAACCAAAAGATGAGGATTTGTTTAGTCAGGATGTCCAACAGGATTTCTTGCCTACAGCCCTATTCGCGTGGTTTTTAGGCTGTTTTGGTATTCACAGATTTTATACCGGCAGTATCCCAATAGGTCTTATCCAATTGTTTACAGCCGGTGGCTGCGGAATATGGGCTTATATTGATTTTATAATGATTTGTTTTGGAAAGTATAAAGACGGACAAGGCAGACCGCTGCTAAATTATAATAAAAGCCTGGGAATAACTTTATTTGCAATTTCTCTTATTCCGCTTGTAATTGTTTTGTTTGTACTTTTAATTGTTGCAATTTTATTGGCATCTGTTGCGACAAAAGGTTCATAAGAGGGAGAATTATATGTCTGGATTAAAATGTCCGTTTTGCAATAATGAAATTAGAGGTACAGAAACAGTTTGCTCGAAATGCGGACACAATTTAATTATACAGTGTCCGTATTGTAAACAATCAATCTCTGCTTTTGAAGAGGTTTGTCCGTGTTGTACAACCCGACTAAAAAAGATACATTATGATTTTAAAACTTTGATATTTAGAATTGGAATAGCCTTTAGTAGCCTTTGGCTAATTATGATGCTGGGTGTTACTTATCTTTATGCAAAGTATCCTACATTATTGTTGTATGAAAACAAAAAGGGCGATACTGCTATTGATGCGTATTTCCAGTTGTGTTATAAGGTACTTTGTGTTGTGTTTGTGCCGTATATAATTTCTTTAGTTAAGAAATTTAGGGTAAGGGAATCAATTGTTGCTTTGGTTATAAATCTATTGTTTGCATTTGGTTTTACGGTATATATCTTACATCTGAGTTCCGCAGCACGTGTACATTAATCTTAAAAAATAATAAAAAGCAGGCTGTAAAAATACAGCCTGCTTTATTGTTAAATGCTGAATTATCTTGCAGAAATTGCGTTTGCGATAATTTCCATTTCTTCTAATGAAGCGTATACTGCGTGGCATCCGCAATCAACATAAAGGATTTGTCCTGTTGTGCCTGTTGACAAGTCTGAAGCTAAGTATAGACCGGCTCTGCCAACGTCTTCCAATGCAACATTGCGGTTAAGCGGAGCTTTAGCAACAGCAGCTTTAAGCATTTTGTCAAATCCTGAAATACCTTTAGCGGCAAGCGTCTTAACAGCACCGGCAGAAATACAGTTAACTCGAACACCTTTTTTACCAAGGTCTGCAGCTAAGTATCTCATTGAAGATTCTAATGCAGCTTTTGCAACACCCATAATGTTATAGTTTGCAACAACGTATTCAGAACCAAGATAAGTTAATGCAAAGATTGAGCCGCCTTCGTTCATAATAGGTTCTGCATGTTTACACAAAGTAATAAGAGAATATGCACTTACTCCCATTGCTAAATCCCAGCCTGCTCTTGAGGTATCAATAAATCTGCCTTGTAAATCTTCTTTTGCTGCAAATGCTACAGCGTGAACAACAAAGTCTAATTTCCCGTATACTCTTTCACATTCTTTAAATACAGCAGCAACTTCGTCTTCTTTAGTTACGTCGCAAGACATGATGATTTTTGCACCCATTTCTTCAGCAAGTGGTCTTACTCTCTTTTCCATAGGTTCCCCGGCGTAAGTGAATGCAATTTCAGCTCCTGCCTCATATAATTGTTTGGCTATTGCGTATGCAATCCCATGGGTATTAGATACACCAAAAATGATACCTTTTTTACCTTCCATTAATTTCATAATCTATCTCCCTTTTCTTATTTTTTCTAAGATACAAGCATATACTATCACAAAGGTTTTTTGGTGGCAAGTTGTTACGCTTCAATCAAAAACATTCATTCTTTGTTGCAACTTAAGCTTTTTATGTTAATATATTTTTGTAAATAATTATTATGAGGTAAATTTATGCAAGCGCGCAGAGCTGCCAGAGAATTGGCTTTTATACTTTTTTCACAATTTGATAAGCAAATAACAGAATATAAAAAAGAAGATTTAGAAGATATTATATTAAAATCTGTCAGAATTTTATCGGATAATGCAGGTGACGAATTGAAAATTGCTTTAGGTTCTCTTATTGATATGAAGAATCGTATAAGTGATTATGAAGCGGAACACGAAATTAACCTTAACAGACCAATCGAAGCGTCTAATATTCCGGTACCGTTGCCTATGACCTCTGATATGACAGGCAGAATTGATGAGATGATTGATGTCGCAGAAAAAGCTCTTTTAGCTCTTGAAATTGCCGAATTTACTACATTAGATTCTCAAAGTGATGTCAAAACTTACGCAATTGAGATTATTGAATATTTCCAAAAAAATTATGAAGAAGTAGATGAAATAATCAAAAAATTTGCAAAAAATTGGGATATTGACAGACTTGTAAAAATGGATAGAGATATCTTGAGAATAGCTATTGTCGAGTTGTTATACATCAAAGATGCTCCGATGAAGGTTGTTGTTGACGAAGCTCTTGAATTGGCTAAAAAATATTCTACAGATGACAGTTATTCTTTTGTAAACGGTATTTTAGCGAAGGTTATTGTTGAATACGGATTAAAGTAATGTTCAAATTTTTTTCTGAAAGCTTTAACAATTTAAAGCAGGCAGTGTCTAATACTGCTCAAAATCTTGTTGGTAATGTCGCTGCTTCAGTCGAAGGTGAGGAAGAATTTTCCGAGTTTGTTCTTGAAGACATGGAAGATTTGCTGATTAGTGCTGATTTAGGTGTTAATTATGCGTCCGAACTTGTAGATAAATTAAGAACTCAAGATAAAATAAAGCCTTCACAAGTAAAAGAATATTTAAAATCCGAATTTTCAAATACGTTAGCTCAAGCTGGCAATTCCTCTTTAAATTTTGTTGAAAACGATTTGAATATTTATTTTATATCAGGTGTTAACGGTGCCGGTAAAACAACATTGATTGCAAAACTGGCATATAAATTTAAACAAGAAGGTAAAAAAGTTCTAATTGCCGCCGGAGATACTTTTAGAGCAGCCGCAGAAGAACAACTTAATATTTGGTCAACCCGCGCAGGTGCTGATATCGTTCGTAAAGATAAGGCTGACCCTGCATCTGTTGTCTATGAGGCTATTCAAAAAGCTAAAAATGAAAAATATGATGTGATTTTAGTTGATACTGCTGGACGACTACAGAATAAATTTAATCTGATGGAAGAATTGTCAAAAATTAAAAACGTAATTGATAAAAATGCAGCAGATAAATTGAGAGAGTGTATATTGGTCCTTGATGCTAATACAGGACAAAACGGTTTGCAGCAGGCTAAAGTATTTCTGGAGTCAATTAATATAACTTCTGTTGCTTTAACAAAATTGGATGGCTCTGCTAAAGGGGCAATTGTTCTTGCAATTGCTAAAGAAATGAAGTTGCCGGTAAAGCTTATCGGGGTGGGAGAAAAAATGGAAGATTTAAAAGCTTTTAATCCTGAAGATTTTATTAATGCGTTGTTTGTTGAGGATTAAATGGTACAAAATGTTTTAAAATCTGTAAAAACCGTTAATGGGAATAAGATAGAGCTTGTTAGTTGTGATTGTAAAGTATCTGAAAATTGTGTACTTATAATTGGAGTGTTCCATGGGGATGAACCTCAGGGAAAGTTTTTGATAGAAAAGTATCTATTAAAAGAGAAAAAAAGTTCAGTTCTTTTTATTCCTTGTTTGAATCCTGACGGAATGCAAAATAATACCAGAACAAACTCAAACGGCGTTGACTTAAATCGCAATTTCCCTACAAAAAATTGGGGAGAGGATACGAGTGCTGCTGGAGATAATCCTGAAAATTACTATGCAGGCAGCTCTCCTGCAAGTGAAATCGAGACAAAATTTCTTGTTGAAATTATAGATGAATATAAGCCTAAGCTTGTTCTGACGCTGCATGCCCCGTATAAGATCGTTAATTTCGACGGTCCGGCAGAAGATATTTCGCAAAAAATCTCCGATATAATCGGTTATCCTGTTGAACCAAGCATAGGCTACCCTACCCCCGGAAGTTTTGGAACATATTGCGGTGTAGAAAGAAATATTCCTACAATAACTTTGGAGTTAGACGAAGAAATACCGGTCGAACAGTTAATCAAACCGGTATTTGAAATTTTTGATTTGTTTTAATTGATTACCATGGCTTGTGTTTGTGCCACCAATTCTTAACAGGTGTTACAACTTCATCTTGCCAAGCTTGTGCCCATGTTCTTTCTGTACTAAATTCATTTGTATCTATGACAAATGTATGACCGACAGATGCTTTTACGTTGTCCCATGTTTCAAATTTTTCGCCGTTGTGATCTCTGGCTTCAGCTATTTTATATTTTTGTTCAATGCTCGGGTTCGTCTTTCTAAGAGCGCCTTCTTTTAATCCAAAGTCTTCACGGATTTCTCCAAGTTGCTTTTCTGTTTTAAGAGTAATTATAATGTGACCATTGTCATTTATTGAAAAGTCGTATTCCTTACCATAACCGTCTTTTTTAGCCTTTTCAATTAGTTGTTGAGCTTTTTCTGTTCGTTGTTCGATTTCTGCTTTTTCTTTTTCTTCTTTGACTTTGGCATCATATTGAGCTCTAAGCTTTTCGTATTCTTTCAATTCTTTGTCTGTTACCACATTAACTGTTAATACTTGACCTTCCCGAACATTGTCGGAAGTAAGATTGTTGGCTTTTTTTATCATGTCTATTGTTGTGTTGTATTTCGCAGCTAATACTGATAAACTTTCTCCTTGTCCAATAGTAATCTTTGTAGGAGTTCCCGTAGGTCTAATTGGTTCTGTTCCTGGCATAGTTAATCCTCTTTCTTTTAATACCTCACTTATATATTAAATAAGTATATATTTTTTCTATAATTGCTAAAATTTTTATTTATATTAACTTTTATTAACTTTTTTTGTGATAATATATTTTTTAAAAGCGAGGTAAAGATTATGAAATTACACAATTCCTACACAAATCAAATCGAAGAATTTAAACCTATTGAAGATAATAAAGTTAAAATGTATGTCTGTGGTCCTACGGTATATGATTATGCTCACTTAGGACACGCAAGATGCTATATTACTTGGGATGTTTTATACAGATATTTGAAATTTAAAGGTTATGATGTTACATATTGCCGAAATGTAACCGATGTTGATGATAAAATTCTCAAAAAAGCGGAAAAAGAGGGTAAGACTCCGGAAGAAGTTTCACAGTATTGGTATAAACAGTTTGCAAATTCAATGAAGGCTCTAAATACATTAAAACCGGATATAGAACCTTTTGCGACAAAGACTTTGGGTGAAATGATTTCTATTGTAAAAACTCTTATTGAAAAAGGTTATGCCTACGAAGCAAACGGCGATGTTTATTTTAGAGTTAAGAAGTTCCCAAATTACGGATATCTTTCAAAACAACCTATTGATCAATTAGAAAGCGGTGCAAGGATTGAAGTGGGAGAACAAAAGGAAGATCCCCTTGATTTTGCATTGTGGAAAAAAGATGAAAAATTCGGTTATAAATCACCTTGGGGTGTTGGACGCCCAGGATGGCACATTGAGTGTTCTGCAATGAGCAGAAAATATTTGGGTAAAACGATTGATATTCACGCGGGCGGTGCAGATTTAATATTCCCGCACCATGAAAATGAAATAGCTCAATCTGAATGTGCAAACGGCTGTAAGTTTGTAAATTATTGGTTGCATAATGGTTTTGTTACTATTAATAAGGAAAAGATGTCTAAATCGTTAGGTAATTTTTTAACTATTGATGATTTGTTAAAAAAATATGATTCTAATACTATCAGATTTTTTATTCTGACAAATCATTACAGGATGCCTGTTGAATTTTCTGATGAAGCTTTGACTTCTGCTCAGGCTGGGGTTAAGAGGATGCTAAATGCAAAGCGAACTGATATAAATGAAAATCTTGATATAACCTCTTTTGAGGAGTATAAAGAGTTTGTTGAGGCTATGGATGATGATTTGAATACATCCAAGGCTTTGGCAGTATTGTTTGATTTAACAAACAAGGCAAATAAAGATGTTGATTGTGCTTATACGATATTATATAAGCTTGCAACAGCATTAGGTTTTACCTTTGATAAGCCGACACTTTCTGATGAAGAAATATACAGAGCTTTAGAAAAAGTTTCTGAGAAATTAGAAAAGAAATTCTCTACTATGGATGAATTGTTGGAATACAGAAAAACGGCAAGAGCAGATAAAAATTGGGCAGTTGCTGACGCTATCAGAATAACTTTAGATGAGTGCGGTATTGTATTAAAAGATACAAAAGACGGCACTACGGTTGAGGCAAAATAAAAGTATTCAATTATTAAAAAAGGGACAGAAGTATAACTATTCTGTCCCATCTATTTATTGTTTTATTCGTTAAATTTAAATATTTGCTCAAATCTGTTGGCTTTTTCTTCAACTGTTTCTGCTGCAATTTTTGAGTAAGCTTCAACAGCACTGCTTGTGGCAAGGGCTTCTTTGTCCATTACAATATTTTTGGCAGTTTCTATTTGGTGGAATAAGTAACCGTCATTTTTGAAATTTTCTGTCGGTATAACATCGGAAGTTCTTCTTAAACCCATTCGGCAAGACAATTCATGATCGTATACCGTTCCAAGAGTGCGATCTGCGGCTGAACCCGGCAATATTACGCTCATAATCCCTTTCCCTTCTTTGTTGATAATTCCGGCATTGTCTCCGTATACGAATACATGATACAATTTGGTTTGAGATAGTGGTTTTACGATATTTTCAATAAATTTTTTTTCTAATGACGGTTTCCCAACCAGTTCGCAAGCTAAATTGTAGGATGCTTTACCGTCTGCGTAAAATCCCCTAAATGATGTCTGATTGCTTCCTATTTTGTCAATTGCCATAACTTTATACTCCTTATATTTTAACCCTTGTTGGTATTAAAATCCTAAAAAATCTTTTTTGCTATATATTATTGCATTTTGTTACAAAAAATAATGTTTTAAATATTTGTCATATAATAAAGATACTATGAGGATATGGAAATTACTGATATTTATAGGGATGGTTGTATTTGAAAGTGCTGTAATGGCGTTTTCGCCAAATATTCCATTTAATACCTTAAAAGCCGCAGAAGAATCAAGACTTCCTGATATTCCTGTTAGTAAACCTGTAACGGCGAATATTCAATCAGAAATTGTAAGAGTTGGAATTGGTAATCAATCTTTCGGTAGTTATGTATACAAAACAATCGGTGTTTATGCTACTGCTCCTTTAAATATATACAACGATGGTCTTATGCTTAAACAAGTGCCGGCTAATACAAATGTAAATGTAACCATCACTTCGGATAATTCTTATAATTTAACTCTTGATAGCGGCGATTTGTTGGGAAACCTCAACGGGATAATAAAATTTACAACTCAGGGCGGTTGTTTAGGTGTTAAAAATTTAAAAAGGGCAGGGAAACCTGCTTTGTACCATGGCTATTTTGAAATTATGAAGTCCCCAAGCGGTAATCAGTTTAATCTAGTAAATAAATTACCCGTTGAGTGGTATTTGCGTGGAGTTGTTCCAAATGAAATGCCGATAAATTTTGGACTGGAAGCATTGAAAGCTCAGAGTATTGCGGCAAGAAATTATGTATTGACCCCAAGAGTCAAAGCCTCAACAAATTATGATGTTGTAGATTCTGTTGCAAGTCAAGTTTATTTTGGCGCAAATACCGAAAAAGAGTTGTCAAACAGAGCGATAACAGAAACAGAGGGTATTGTTGCCTTATATAATTGGGATATGATTTTAGCTTTGTATTCTTCAACCGCCGGCGGTTATACGGAAAGTTATTCAAACGCTTTTTCCGATCCGATAAGCGGGAAGTTCCCGGCAGAGGAAAAACCTTATTTAAAAGCAAAACCTGATATTTTATCTCAAAAAGTATTGATTGATGAAAATGATGCAGCCGAATACTATAAGTCAAGGCCTGATGCGTATGATATTCGTTCTCCATACTACAGATGGCAAAGAGTTTGGAATGGCGAGGAATTAAAAACTGTTTTACAGTCAAATTTGGCTGCGCAATCTTCAACAGGATTTGTAAAACCTGCTTTTTCAGCTTCCGATACTTTGGATGATTTGGTTGAGATTAAAGTTAAAAAACGCGGTGATTCCGGAAAAATTATGGAATTGGAAATAGTTACAAAATCTCAAAACTATAGAGTTTTAAAAGAACTTGTTATTCGCAGATTGTTTACAAAAGACGGAAAAGCTTTGCCGAGTGCTAATGTGGCTTTTGAAAATGCTCAGGATAATGAAGGTAATCTTTTGTCTGTATCCGCATTTGGTGGCGGATTTGGGCATGGTGTCGGTATGAGTCAGTTTGGTGCAGGTTTTATGGCTACCGAATTACATCTACCTTATACAAAAATTCTTCAGCATTATTATTCTGGAATTGTCCTTGGTACAAAGCCTGTCATTGTATCCGGAGATAAAGAACAGAAAACTGTCACGCAGGTTTTTTATGCGCCTAAAAAAAGTGCATATCTTGTTGTAGACAATAAATTTCAAATGAGTAAGATAAATGTTGAAATTAACGGGAATTTGTATTCGTTTTCTCTGCCGACAAGTTTTTTAGGCGGGAATCGCTGCGCAAGGATTGATATTTCAAATTATATTGATAAGGGTAAAAATACTGTTGTGTTCAAATATCCTGAGGATGAACGTGGACATAAAGGTGTAAGATTGTTTATAGAATTGGTGGGAAAAGATGTCGGAAACAGTATCTGGGAATAACGATAACACAATGAGTGTATTAAAAGCCGCATGGGTAATTGCTGTTATCACAATTGTAAGCAAACTTATTGGTTTTATTAGAGATGTAGTTATTGCAAATTATTATGGTGCCAATATGGTTTCCGATGCATATTATTATGCATATCAAATTCCTGCATTATCGCTTATTTTGTTAGGCGGGGTAGGGGGACCTTTTCATAGTGCTACGGTTGCAATTTTTTCAAAATTAATCCCTTCAGTAAAAGAAAAACCCTCAGAAAATGTAAATAAATTATATTCTACCTTTATGACAGGTACAATTATATTGTTTTTGCTTTTGTCCATACTAATGTATATATTCCCTCGTCAGATAATGAAGATAATTATATCCGGCGGGTCAAGTGAAATGATAAACCTTGCGGCTACTCATTTGCAGATTATGACTCCGTTGCTTGTGATAGGTGGAATTGTCGGAATATATTACGGGATTTTAATTATTTATAAGCAATTTATGCTGCCAAATCTGTCGCCTATAATAATGAGTGTTGCGATAATTGCTATATGCGTAATTGCTGCTCCTGATGATTCAAAAGGCTTGGCGCTTGCTTGGGCAACAACAATAGGAGCTGTGTTGCAGCTGATAATTCAGTATCCGAATATAAGAAGATTAGGTTTTCGATTAAAACCAAACTTAGAATTTACGAATAATCCTCATTTTAAAGAAATTTGTGAGTTGCTTTTCCCTGCGGTTTTGAGTTCAACTGTCGGGCAAATTCATATATATGTCGATATGTTTTTTACCTCTCAAATTTCTGAGGGAGCATGGACTGCAATAGGTTATGCAAACAGAGTTTTTCAGTTCCCTGTCGGGATTTTAGTAACAGCCTTTCTTGTTCCGTTGTTCCCTATTTTTGCGAGATTAGTTGCAGAAAAAGACTACGATGGAATTAGAGCATATTTTAATAAGGGCGTTGGAGTTTTGTTTTTTGCGGCTATACCTATAATTATCGGGATTGCTGTTTTGGGATTGGATGCGGTGCGTGTCGTGTTTGAAAGAGGGGCATTTGATGCAACGGCTACTTTTATGGTGACAGAAGCTCTGTGGTTTTTGTCCGTTTCGATTATCCCTTATGTTTTCAGAGATTCAATTACAAGGGTTTACTATTCTTTCAACGACAGTTCAACACCTTTTGTGGTGGCATTTTCTTCTATAATTTTAAAATTTTTCTTAAATTGGTTGTTGATTACAAAGTTACATTTCGGAATTGGCGGTATAACTTTATCTACATCTCTTGTAACTCTATTTAATGCATTGGTATTAGGCTTGTTGATAAGTCGTAAGATTAATTTAGATTACAAGTCCTTGTTTATAAATTTATTAAAAATGTGCCTAGCGGGTGTGGCAGCTTTTATCGCAGCATATGTGAGCGCCGTATTTTTTGATAATTATATTTCTGTTTCCGGCATAAAATTTGAGATTGCCAAAATTATATTTGTATTTACAATTTGTTTATTGGTTTATGTTCCGATAAATCTTTTATTAAAGATGGAATATGCCGGAGAGCTTGCTGAAAGATTAAAGTCAAAATTTCATTTGTAGAGGTTTGAATGATAGTTAAAGATATAGAAAAAGTTAAAAACATTCTTGATAATGATGGTGTAATTGCTTATGTAACGGATACAGTATGGGGGTTAGGGTGTTTACCCACATCAGAAAAAGCTGTAAAAAAGATTTATGAAATTAAACATCGTGAGGCTCAAAAGCCTTTAATACTTATGTCATCAGAAGCTTATCGTTTGCTGGATTATATTGAACAACCGTTATCAAAGACATCTTCAAATTTGATAAAGGAATATTTCCCCGGAGCGCTTACTCTTGTGTTAAAGAAATCTGAAAAAACACCTTACTATATAACCTCAGGTATGGATACTGTCGGTATAAGAGTTCCAAATAACCCAGTATTTAAAGAAATTTGCGAAAATATATCAGGACATGTTTTAGCGACAACGAGTGCCAATTTATCTCACCAGCCTTCAGCAAAGACTTATGAACAGGCATTGGAAAATATGAAAGATTTGGCTGATATCGTAATTCCCGACTATGGCTATAAGGCCGAAGGTTTGGAATCGACTGTTGTGGGAATTTTTGACGATGAGGTGAAAATTTTCAGACAAGGTGCCATACATATTTAATATACTTAGCTATAAAAACTAATTATTTGACGGCATCAAAAAAACATGCATAATGTTGGTGATGTCTCTTTTACTGGTTATCTCTGCATCTTCTACTCCTTGATGATGCAGAGTTTTATTGTCTGAAACAAAAATATAAAGAAAAAAGGGGAAAGCCACAGCCTTACCCCTACACACATTCACTTTCTTTAAATTAACACACTACTTAGGAATTATTATAAAAATTTAAAATATATAACCACCAATTGCACCAATGACTGCTCCAAGACCTGTCCCAATAATAGGTCCTCCGAGCATAGTGCCTAATATTGCCCCGCCTACTGCACCAGCTGTCATACCTCCGAAAACTTCGCCAGCTTCTTTCAAATTCCTTTCTGCTCTTGCAACGGGTTGTTTGGTAATTAGAGATATGTTTTCTTCTGCAGAAGTCTTATCACTGAATTGCCCCAAGGTTAATACTCTTTTAAAACCTGTCATAAATGAGCCAGAGCCGGTACTTCTTATATCTTCTAACAGATCAACCCCTGTCATTTGTTGATAATCCGTCAAAGCTTGAGCTACTAAAGCATCGTAATCCATTGTCCCATCCGGGTCATATGCTTCTCTTGCAGCTTGAATGTATGCTTCTAATGCGCCTCTGATTTGATCTTGTTCATTTTGTGCAATTTTTGTTCTCAACGTTGATGCTGCAACTCTCATTTTGTTCATAGTACCGTTAATTTGAGCAGTATTTTGACGAGTCATTTCAGCCTGTTGTCTTGCATTTTGCATATACATTTGCTGCATCTCCTGCATCTGTTGGTAGTACTGCTGCATATTCATTGCACCGTATCCGCCCGTTGCCATTGCAGGATTCATTGGCCACGTTTGATTTAGCAGACCGTTATAATCATCTAATCCGTCAACCTGCGCTTTATAGTTTTGGAATAATGGTATAGATAACAAATCCATTTGATTGCCAATCCCGGGAAGATTTGATGCTACTCCTTGTGTTGGTGAGTACGCACCTGCCGACCCAAATATCGGGGTGCTTCCACCTGTTAATGCCGGAACATTAGAACCCATAACTAACCTCCAATAAATTTAACTAACCTAACCTTATCTATATAAAAAAAAATAGGACTTAATAATTGCCTGTTTATAAAATTTTGTTTACAAATTGTAATATTTGCATCATGTGGGCAAATTTTTTTATTCAGGTAATTATTATATTTGTACAAATAATTCAAGAGGAAAATACAATATGCAATTACTCCCAATTAATATTTATACCCCAATTTATAAATTTGATATATCGTCAAATAAAAATTTTTCTGATAATAAAACTAAAGATAAAAGCTTTATAACTAAACCTGTGCAATTCGCTTACAGAGATTTTAATATAAGTTTTGGTGAAAGGTTATTCCGCTCTCCGGAGAATTTTTATGAGCAGCCTTTTAACCAAAAAGGTATGCCAAAAACTATGAAAGATTATTTGTACAGGGATTACGAAGACAGACAAAAAATGCCGCCAAATCAAATGCTAAAATTGGTATTTGATGACTTAAATTATATAGATAATCTTGATTATGTAAAAAAACACTTTTCCGGTGAACCGCTATTTGCAAATCTTTCAAATTCTCCGAACAGAAATGCTAAAAAAGGTTTAGTATCAGAAGTTGAGGCTATGAAATCTGAAATGGATGATTTGCCGTTATTTAAAGATGGTAATTCTAATTTGGGTGTGTATTTACTCAGGAAAATATACCTTGAAGGTAAAACGTTAAAAGAAATACAAAAAGATTTTAAAAAGGATTTATCTTCGGCGTATGACGGTTTGATAACGTCTAATGTCGAATACGATACATTATCTGCTTATGGTATAAAATTCCCGAATAATGCTTTTTGGAAGTCTTTTACCGCAACAAGAGAGGATTTCCCATACGTTTATAAACCAAGAAAAGTTGAGGGGTCTACTCTTGGCGGTGCAAAACGTGAAAGAACTTTATCGGATATTATGTCGGGGAATATTGAAAATACTCGTCCTGCACGTCCTCCAAAATTTAGGATAAAAGATGCTCATGAAGGTGAAAGATTTGGGGATGCCATATTAAAGGGGCATGGTAGCAAATCTGAAACGGAAAAAGCTCTAAGAAGCAAGGGAATTACTGATAAAGAAGAACTTTCCTTTGTTAGTAAATATTTAGGACAGATAATGAGCGTTGCATTAGAAAAAACTCATGCTTCGGATGAAATGAGAAATTTCTTCCAAAATTATGATAACTTGAATAAAAAACAAAGAGAAAAATTGAGTGCTTATTGGTCTTCTAATCAACAAATGAGAGAATTACAATCTCTTGCAATAACGGATACAATAAAACTATTCTTCGAAGCATACGGAGCCGATGGTAATAATGATGAATTCCAATCATTATTAAAATATGCGGATTCAATAAAGCCTGAAAGGGAAGCTAGATTAGCTGAACATGACAGAATACAAAGAGAATACTATGATACTTTAGCCGAGGAACTTAATAATGTATCTGTCGATGAAGCTCAAAGTCAAACTCCTATTATAGAGAAACGCAAGCTTACAAAAGAGGAAACCGAAGCGCTTTTAGAAGCCCAAGCCATAAAAAACGGAGCGGAGATATTTAGTTTTATCTCTCCCTCGGGTGAACATTTTAAATATGTCGGTAATCGAGATGAAATGTTTGAAAGTAAAATAAAGTACGAGTATCGCTATATGCCGACTCCGTTAGTTTCAAAATTCCATACCTTCGTAAGACGTTCTCCGCTTGCTACTGATGATTATATAAAAACTGTTTCTCTTATTGATTATGCTCCGGATTTTGTCTTAAAGCAGTTGATGCCGATCGATGACGTTAGACAGATTTCTATAGAAATAAATAAAGCATTTGATGAAAAATATAAGATTTATATGGCTGCCGGAGAACAGGCAATTCTTTCGAGAATTATTGCTCATTTAGATGATAAAAATCCGGATCCTAAACTGGTAAAACTTATGGCTGTTGATTTTTGTAATATTGCTCATAATACTTTAAAGATTGAAAATTGGTCAGATGAAGATCGTAAAATTATAGAACAAGATTATCAAGAATATATCAAACCAATTAAAAATAATAGGGAAGCAAATCAAATATGTGAGGCTACTGTTGCTTCTCTAAGCAGCATAAATCCGGATAGCAAAGATTGGGTTTCCCTTAATGTATCTGATGATATCCATAAATTGCTGGCGGCAAATTTAAGAGAATATCCAAATTCATTAAATAGTGATTTGAAAAAAGCGTTAAGAAAAACCGGTTTTATTGATGCTTATGGCGGTAATGCAAGATTTATGCTTAAGGAGGATATTCCAATGAGTATAAAGAATGCTAAGGCAAAATTAATGTTTGAAGATATGATTGCCTTTAATCCGAATGCGGCTATTTCTTTCTTAGTTATAGATAGAAATAATATTTTAAAATATATAAAAAATCCGCAATTGAAACTTTCGCTATTGGAACATAATAGAGTTCTTCAACATTCGATATATTAGTGTTTTGTTATAAAATCGTTTACTTTTATAACGAATAGTGATATAATTCTATCTATGATAGAACTATTAATACTATATATTCTTACAAAACGAGAATACACAATGTATGCAATTTCCAAGGAGATTGATACGTTGTTTGGAGTGTATACAAAACCAAGTTTTGGAGCAATAAAACCGGCACTAAAAAATCTTGAAGAAAACGGTTTTTTAACATATCGTAAATCTATGTCTGAGGGCGGCAAGCTTTCAAAATACTATTCCATAACCAAAGATGGTGAAAAAGAATTAAAAAATCTTATAAAGAAAGAGTTATCAAATAATCCGATTCAATTTATACCACATGCAAAGATAAAGCTTTCAATGGCAGATTTGATATCAAAAGAGGAGCGTGAAGCGTTGTTTTTACATTTAAAGACGCTTGCGGTTTCTTTCAAACGTGAGGCTGAAAAGATTTTAAGTGATGAATATACGGATAAAAATTTTTACCAAAGGATTTTATTAGATAATACGAGCGTTCAATATGCAAATCTCGTAACCGTAATAGAAGGATTTGAGAAAGATAATGAGCGCAACAGTTAACAAAGTTATTCCTAATTCAATCGCTGAGGAACTAGAAATTTTACCCGGTGATGAAATATTATCAATTGATGATACAAAAATGCAAGATATGATTGATTATAATTTCTTGTGCAAATCGGATTTCTTAACAGTTGAAGTAAAGAAAAAAAACGGTGAAATCGAAGTTATAGAGCTTGAAAAAGATTATGATGAGGATTTAGGCATAGTATTTGAGAGTGCCGTTTTTGACAGAGTTAAGCCTTGTTTAAATCACTGTATATTTTGTTTTGTAGATCAGCAGCCTAAAGGTTTACGAAATACGTTATACATAAAGGATGATGATTACAGATTATCGTATCTTCAAGGGACATATATTACTTTGACGAATTTGAATGATTCTGATAAAGAACGGATAAAACGTATGCATCTGGGGCCTTTCTATGTGTCAGTTCATACTACAAATCCTGAATTAAGATGTAAAATGCTGAGAAATCCAAATGCCGGTTTAGCTTTGGAAAATCTAAAATGGTTCAGAAAAAACAAAATACCTTTTCATGCTCAGATAGTTTTATGTCCGGGATATAATGACGGTGCTGAATTAGAACGTACCTTGTCAGATTTGGCAGAATTAAAAAATACCGTTCTTTCGGTTGCAATTGTTCCTGTTGGTATTACACAATTTAGGGATGAAAAAATAAAACAGGTAGATAAAATTTGTGCGCAAGAAACAATTAAAATAGCCTCAAAATATAAAAGAGTTTGCTGTTCTGATGAGTTTTTTCTGCTTGCAGGAGAAAAAATCCCCACTGCAAAATATTACGGTAGTTTTTCGCAGCTGGATGATGGGGTGGGTTCTATCAGATATTTACTTGAAGATTTTAAAAAGATTGAGCTGCCTGATAAATTGAATAAACCGCTAAAAGTTGTTTTTGCGACTTCTGTTGCGGCATATTCTGCTTTAGAAAAAATTTCGTCAAGGTTAAATAAAATTAAAAATTTAAAGACAAACACGGTTGCCGTAAAATCCAAATATTGGGGAGAAAATATTACTGTGGCAGGTCTTATAACTACAGAGGACTTAATCAGAACAGTAAAAGATGTTCAGTGTGATTTTGTTGTTATTCCGTCTGTAATGTTAAGGAAGTATAGTGAAGATTTTTTAGACGGAAAAACTTTGGATTATGTAAGAGAAAAAACCGGTAAAAATTTCTTTGTGGTTGATAATATATATTCTATGAAAGAATTTGTTGATTATTTATTTGAATTGCAACGTAACTAAAAAAGCGGAGTTTGTTATAATCCGCCTTTTAGTTCGTGAAATGTATTATATATACTAAAAACAATTAATATCTTTCAAGATATTTATCGATTTCCCATTGAGAAACATATGTTCTGAATGAATCCCATTCTTTTCGTTTAGTAGCCATAAATTCATTATAGGCATGTTCTCCTAGAGCCGCACGTCCTACAAGAGATTTATCAAGATATTCAAGAGCTTCAGCAAGCGAACCCGGAAGAGAGTCAATTCTTTGTTTTTTGCGTTCTTTTGTTGTTAATTTATAGATGTTGCTTTCAACAGGTGCAGGCGGATCAATTTTGTTTCTGACACCATCAAGGCAAGCTTCTAAAATAGCTGCAAATGCCAAGTAAGGGTTGCAGGCAGGGTCAGGAGAACGCAGCTCTACTCTTGTTGAAATTCCTCGTTTTGCAGGAACTCTTAATAGGGCACTTCTATTAGCTAAAGACCACGCCAAGTATACAGGAGCTTCGTATCCCGGAACCAAACGTTTGTAGCTGTTAACCGTCGGATTAAGTATTGCGGTTATGCTTTTAACGTGCTTAAGCATTCCGCCGATTGCATATTTTGCGGTATCGGAAAGTTCGTATTCAGCTTTTGCATCATAGAATGCATTTTTACCGTCTTTGAATAGTGAAACGTTGCAGTGCATCCCTGAACCATTAATCCCATAAATTGGTTTCGGCATAAATGTTGCGTGTAAGTTGTGTTGAGCGGCGATTGCTTTTACTGCAATTTTAAAAGTTGCTACATTATCTGCTGCGGTTAAGATATCAGCATATCTAAAGTCTATTTCGTGCTGCCCGTCTGCAACTTCGTGGTGGGATGCTTCAATATCAAAGCCCATTTCTTGCAACGTCAAAACTATGTCAGAGCGGACATCCTCGCCCAAGTCTTCAGGTCCAACATCGTAGTATCCGGCGCTGTCTTGAGTAGAGGTCGTAACGTTCCCCTTTTCATCTTTAGCAAAGAGGAAAAATTCTGCCTCCGGTCCCACATTCATAGAGAAACCCATTTTTTCCGCTTCTTTCATTACTCTTTTAAGATTGCAACGTGGGCATCCCTCAAAAGGTGTGCCATCCGCATTGTATATGTCGCAAATCAGTCTTGCAGAATTTATGCCGTCTTTACCTCTCCACGGGAGTAATTGGAAGGTGTTTCTGTCCGGATGAAAGAACATATCTGATGTTTCAATACTTCTAAACCCTTTTATTGAAGAGCCGTCGAGCATAATTTCATTTGCAAGGGCTTTGTCAATATGTTCGGAAGGTATTGTCATGTTTTTAACTTGACCGTTTATATCCACGAATTGGAGTTTAATAAATTTAATATTATATTCTTTTATTAATAATTTGATTTCGTCGTCAGTAAAGTTCTTTTCATCGAGTCTTCTGTGCATAAATTCTTTCATAATTCCCTCTTTCATAAAAATTAAAAGTTATAATATGCATATTTTATCATTTTTTTTGGAATTTATATATTTGTAAATAATAAATTTACTTAATGTTTGTTAATATATCTAATTTAATATACAAATAATGTATATTATGTAAAAAAAGTTAGTAAAAACTTTTTTACTTAGATACTTCATTTCTTTCTTTTTTATGCGATGAAAAAAGAAAGAAATGAAGCAAAGAAAGAAAAACACGCTTTAATTTATCAATGCCTTTGGCATTGAAAAAATTGCTTGAAAAGCAATTGTGCTGCGCACCGTTTTTTATTTTGCATTATGCAAAATAAAAAATCTTTTTGCCGTGCTAAAACAACGCACGG